>JBAWFC010000059.1:0-5756 GCA_049591535.1 Thermoplasmata archaeon
GCGGAGGTCCGGCCGACGGGGCCGGGGAGGAACCGGAGGTATGCGGGGACGCCGTGGTGCCACCGGACGAACGCGTCCGGCCCCGCGGGGCGGTAGCGCAGGTTTCGCCCGGTGAGCTCGATCCCGCGGAAGTCGACGCGCAGTGAATCCGGGAGGGCGGAGACCGTCAGCCAGATCCCCTCGCCCGAACAGTACCAGCCCTCGTATCGGCCGAGCGGACCGCGCGCGGGTACCGGACGCGGCACGTCGACGAGGGGCGTCTCGAGCGGAAGTCCGAGGCGCTGGTTCACCGCGGCCATGGCCAGGAGTTCGGCCGGGACCTGCTCCGCGTTGCTGAGCACCGCCGCGCCCAGGTGCTTCTCGGGTAGCGCCACGAGCGTAGAGGAGACCCCGGGGAGTCCCCCGTCGTGGTAGACGAGGGGGGTGCCGTGGTAGTCGGGCCGGATCGCGACCCCGTACCCGTAGTAGCGCCCGAGCCCGATCTCGACGTGCGGAGTGAACATCTTCCGGAGGCTGGCCGGACCGATGATGCGTTCCCGCCCGACCCGGCCCCCATCCAGGAAGATCCGAAGGTACTGCGAGAGGTCCTCGGTGGTGGAGCGCAGCCCCCCGCACGCCCGGAGGCACGTGTCGTCCCACCACTCCTGGGACGGTACTAGGGGGTGCCGGGCCCCGGTCCGTTTCGGTGAGTAGAGGGTGGTGACCTCGGGAAACCGGCGGAGCACCCCGGCGTCGAAGGTCGAGGAGCGCATCCCCGCCGGGCGCAGGATCTCCTCCCCGACGTAGCTCTCGTAGGTTCGGCCGCTCGCGCGTTCGATGACCGCACCGAGGAGACCGAACCCCTCGTTCGAGTAGCTGAAGACGCGCCCCGGGGGTCCGAGCAGGCGGTAGCGGGTCGTCCGAAGGTACTCCAGGATCTGTTCGTACGTGTCGATGGGAGGGTGGTCGGGGTCGACCCCGACCCGACGGGCGACCCGTGGGTCGTACGGAGGGTCCCGTACGAGGCTTCGGGCCGCCGTGTAGTAGATGGACGGCAGCGGTGGCAGCCCCGAAGTGTGGGTCAGGAAGTGGTGGAGGCGGATCTTCGGAGTCGCCTTCGGGTCGGGGGTCCCGAACTCGGGGAGGTGGCGGACCACCGGGTCCTGCGTCGAGAGCGCTCCTTCCTCCCCGAGCCGGAGGATCGCGAGGGCGGTGAACGATTTCGTGACGGAGGCGAGCCCGTAGACGGTTCGGGCGGACGCGGGAAGCCGTGCCTCCCGGTCCCGGAACCCGTACCCTCGGTCGAGGTCCGGTCGGCCGCGCTGGACGACCGAGAGCGACGCGCCCGGTACCTTGGCGCGACGGAGCCAGCGGAGAGCGAACCGGTCGAGCTCGGCCCCGGCGTCGCGCATCGTTCCGCGGGAGGCGGAGGGCGCGGATGAAGCTAGGCACGCCGGCCGGTCGGGGCACGCCGCGGGGTCCGCCGTCCGCGGCCCGCCGGCCGAGAACGTCCCCAAATACTTCCGCGAACTAGGAGATTCGGCTGTGGGGTCAGCCGCCGACCGCGACCCAGCGGGCGGAAACCGCAGCGCGCTGCCGATGACCCCTTAGAGGCAGCACCGATGATCGGGTCCGTGAACGCGAGGCCGAAGAACAAGAGGAACGACGCGACGGGCGCTCTCTCCGTCCCGGACGACCTCGCCCGTCGACTGATTGACTGGGTCGACGTCCGCGAGGTCGGGGCGGAGGGATTCTGGCTCTGGCTCGGGACGGTACTGCCGCTCCTGCCCGTCCCGTCGGCGGGGAACGACCCACCCTCGCTCGAGGGGACTCCGTCGGCTCAACGGCTCCGCGAGCTCGGACGGGACCTCGTGGACTGTGCGCGGGACCGGGCCCGGCTGACGGTGATGTGCGACCGCTACTTCCGCGACAACCAGGTGCTCGCGCGCCGCCTCAAGGCGCTGGAGGCTGCGGTCCGAACGTTCGAGCGAGCCGGCCCAACGGGCGCGCTCACGACCGACCCTGATGCGGGGGAAGCCGCGGAGCGCTACCTTCCCCCGCGATGACGGGGACGGCGGTCGTCGAGGTCTACCCGAAGCCCGCGATCGCCTTCGGGTCCTTGCTCGCCGGGCGGAGGGGCGCCTTACGGAGCTCCTTCGGGCACTCGACGAGTCGCACGAGCGGCGCGGATTGGACGACGTAGGCGGGCAGGCCCGTGTTCGGGTCGTTGCCCGCCCGCAGGATGTTCATGATCTCGAGGCGGATCTCGACGATCGACCCGTCCTTCAGCTTGAGGCGGACCTTCCCGTCCCCGCCGACCGTCTCGTAGTCGACGATCTCGGCGCTCGCGAGGTCCGGCGGGGCGCTGCCCGGTCCCATCATCGGGCGCCCCGGGCCGCGACGCGCGTCCGAAGCAGCGTGCGCGGGTCTTCGCCATCGACCGTGAGGCCCAAGGAGACACACGTCCCGATGACCTGGTTCATCTTCTCCTCGATCGAGCGTCCGTGCATGTCCTCGCCCTTCGCCTCAGCGATCCGCTGGATCGCGTCGAGCCCGACGTCGCCGATCACCTCGGACTTCGCCTTCCCCGACCCCTTCTCCTTGCCCGCTTCCTTCAGAAGGAGGGCGGCGACGGGCGGGCGTCCCACGACGAGCGAGAACGACCGGTTGGTGGGGTTGACCTTCACGACGACCGGGACCCGCATCCCGGCGAACTGCTTGGTCTCCTCGTTGATCTTCGCCACGACCTGGCCTACGTTGACCCCGAGGGGCCCGAGCGCGGGACCCAGGGGGGGACCGGCCGAGGCCTTGCCGCCTTCGACGAGGACGCTCACCTCATCCGCCACTCTTCCCGCCTCCCTTCTCGATCATGCGCACGTGGTCGCCCCGGACCGTGACCGGGATCGGGACGACGGCTTCGATGAGCTCCACGGTGATCTCCTCCTTCGCCTGGTCGATCTTCTTCACGCGGGCCTTCTCCCCTTTGAACGGACCCGAGATAAGCTCCACGATGGCGCCCTCGACGAACCCTTCGACCGTGATCTTCGGGACCAAGAGCGGTTCGACCTCCTTGAGGGTCGTCTCGCCGTCGACGAGCCCGCGGGCCTTGCGGATGCCCTTCAGCATCTCGCGGACCCCCTCGAAGCTCATCCCCTCGGCGAAGACGTATCCGCGGAGCGAGGACGGGACGAGCAACGCGAAGACGACGTCCGCCTTTTCGTCGGTCCGGGCGTGGAGCGTGTCCGCGACCTCGCGTTCGTAGCCGCGCGAGGTCTTGATCGCGAGGACCGCCTGGCGCGCCACCGAGGCGAGGGTCAGGCGGAGCGCGGGGCTTCCGTCCGGGTCGTGCACGCTGAGGCGGACCTCGACCCGGTCGCCGTACCGCACCCCCACGGGGGCCGTGATCTCGAACGACAGGGGAACTCCGGCGCCCGGGAGGATCGTGACGTTGTGCGTGACCTTCCGAGCGAACAGCTCGGTCGCGGTCCGCTTCCCCGGAGGCGTCCAGCGGACGGGCCATTCCGCCCCTTCGCCCGGATACGTGGAGGTGTATGCGACCTCGATGCCGATCGGCACCGTGATCGACTCCACGGCCTTGCTGGAGAGCACGGCCGAGAGGGTGGTGATCGTTCCCGCCGTGACCTCGCGCGCGGTGTCCTCGGCCGCCTTGAGGCTGAGGACGGCCGAGACCTGGGGCTTCGGAGGAGGAGGGGCCGGCGCCGCGGGCGCCGGAACGGCCGGTACGGGTGCTGCGCTCTCGACCTTCTTGGGCGGTACGACGGGCGGTGTCCCCGACAGGAGACCGATGCCTTCGCCGTCCTCCGCTGCTCCCGTCATCGATTCCCTCCGAGCGCGGGCGGATCTAGAACCCCGAGAAGACGGTCGTCCAGAGCCACGGTCCCACCTGGCTGAAGAAGATGTAGATCCCGAACCCCGTCATCCCGATGAGCACCGCGCCGAGCGCCGTCACCTCGAGGACCTTGACGTACTCCTCCGAGGTCGGACGGCGGGCCATCCGGAGAATGCGACCGTACTTGCCGTGGCCGACGGTCCGCAGGCGACCGTCGAAACCGTCCTGTACACGTCGCGCCCGGTCGAGGAAGGCCATGTTCGTTCCCTAACGTACGACGTCGAGGTCCGGCCCCGGCTTCTTGCCCGGCGCGGCCCCCGACGAGGGGCCCCCGAAAATCTGGGGGTAATTAAAGGGTCTACCCCAGTACTCCGGATTGACCGCCGTCGAATCGGGCAACGTTATCCTCCTCTGATCTGAGGTTAGACGGCCGAGTCTAAAATGGGGAGGGTCCTCTCACGAAGCATTCCTGTCGTCTGTGCACTCCCATTCTAAGCAAGTTTCTCGGCCGTTTGGTCGGTTCGGAGGTGGTGACTAAGTATGTGTTCATCGATGCTTCCGTATGTCAAGCAAGCCTCCGAGTCCAAACGAACCCGTTATCGCTTCATCACTAACAGCGAAGCAACTACTGACCGTCGAGAAGCTGCCTTGACGCTCTCTGACGGCGTTTCCACCTGAACACCTCCGTCTCAACGTTTCAGTTGGGAAGTTTCGAGGAGCCCGCGAGTTTCACGAGCAGCCTGGGGCGATCGCGCATCCGCACCACGGCCAGCCGAATGCCTCTTCTCAGCTCTTTCAGATCGTGCGGAGCGAAGCTGGCGAGCTCGTGCTTCTTCAAGTGGGCCCAGACCCACTCTTCCGGGTTCAGCTCCGGGCTGTAGGCGGGAAGTCGGTGGGCCTCCAAACGTGGGTTCTTCTCCAAGAACGCACGGACAAGCTTCGACCGGTGAGGCTGACCATTGTCCCAGAAGATCATGATCGGTCTCCTCCGGACGTGGCGTTGCAGGTGCTTCAGGAACGCGATCACCTGGGGGCCGCGGATCGATCCCTTCCGCACCTTGAGGTAGAGGCGCCCCCGAGGGGTGATGCCACCAATGGCCGAGAACTTCGGCCACCGCCCCTGGTGAATCAGCACCGGCGTCTGCCCCACCGGAGCCCAGGTCTTCGCGGAGTAGGGGATGAGCGACAGGGCGCTCTCGTCGACGAAGACCATCACCGCCCGTCGTTGGCGGGCTTTTTTTTGAGGCGGGGCCAGGTGTATCGCGTCCAGCGCGCCACTTTGGCGAGGTCTTTCTCCCGGGCTTGGCGAGCGGGCCGCTGCCAGGAGAACCCGTTCCGCTTGAGCAGCACCCACGCACCACTCTTGGTGTAGCGCACGCCCCACTCCTTCTCGAGGACGTCCACGATCCTTCCCAGGGTCCACAGGTCGGCCTGGTATCCGAAGGACTGGGCTCCTCGTGCCAGGATCTCGGGGAGCGTGGTCATCGTCTCCCGCTCCACGAAAGGATGGCGCCCTCCTCGAGGCTTGGCTCGAAGGGCGTGCGGGCCGTTCGTCTCGAGCGTCTCCCTCCACTGGTGGACTGCCTGAGGGGTCACGGCGAGACGGCGTGCGACCTCGGCGGGTCGAACGCCCTGACGAAGGAACCCGAGACCTTTCAGGCGGCGTTCCTCGAGGACAAGCGCATCACGGTGCTTCTGGGCCCAGCGAGCCATGCGCCAAGGTAGAGAGGACCCCGGCTATCAAGATATCTACTAGATGGTCAGTAACGGACGCGTGGGCTCGGGACGTTCAGTCATCCTACGAGAGCTGGTCCAATCAAGTTGGCATGATTCGGGCCCCGCTCCTTTCGGCTTCAAACACCGTTTCGTTTCAGGACTTAGACAAGGCGGCACTTGTGGAGAGACTAAGACAAGCCGATTCCAGTCC
>JBAWFC010000060.1:0-2877 GCA_049591535.1 Thermoplasmata archaeon
GCCGTCCTCCGCGCGCCACGCGATGGGGCGCGGCCCGCGTCAGGTCGACGAGCTCCGACGGGCGGCCGGACGGACGCGGCGCGGCCGCGAGATAGACCGCCACCGAGTTTCCGAACGTCCGACGCGCGTCGGCGAGCGTACGACACGGGGGCGAACCGTGGCGATTCGCGGAGGTCGCGCTCAGGGGTCCGGCACGACGCGCGAGCTCGCGGGCGACGGGATGGTCGGGGACCCGGAGGCCGATCGTCCCGTGCGGGCCGGCGACCTCGGGAGCGAGCGTGCGTTGCGCGAGCGGGGTCGGTCGCGCGAGCAGGGTGTACGGTCCGGGAAGGTGCGTGCGCACGTACCGTCGCCCCATCGGGGAGAGGACTGCGAGGGCCTCGAGCTCCTCGGTGGAACTGACCGCGACCGAGAGCGGCATACCGGGCGGACGTCCCTTCGCGGCGACGAGGCGCCCGATGGCGTCGGCGTCCGTCGCGCGCGCGCCGAGGCCGAGCAGGGTGTCGGTCGGGTAGAGCACGAGCCGGCCGAGCGCGAGCGCGCGGACCGCGTCGGTGAGCGGCGAGCCCATCGTCCTACGAGAACTCCTCGCCCGCCCGCGAGTACCCGAGGTACTCCTCGGCGGTGAAGTAGAGGGCGAGCTCCCGCGCCGCGGACTCCGGGGAGTCGGAGGCGTGCACGAGGTTGGCGGTGATCCCGAGCGCGAGGTCTCCCCGGACGGTGCCGGGGGCGGCGGTCTGGGGGTTGGTCGCGCCGGTGAGGAGGCGGACGACCGAGATCGCGGAGCGCCCCTCGAGGGCGATCGCGACGACCGGACCCGAGGTGATGTGCTGGATCAGGGACGGGTAGAACGGCTTGCCCTGGTGCTCCGCGTAGTGCCGCTGGGCATGCTCGGGCGCGACGTGGAGGGTCTTCGCGGCGACGATCCGGAGGCCCTTGCGCTCGAACCGTCCGACGATCTCGCCGACGAGGCCGCGCTTCACGCCGTCGGGCTTCACGAGGACGAGGGTCCTCTCGAGGCTGCCTTCCGCCATCGGCCCGTCGAATCCCGCGCAAGGGTAAGGCTTTCGCCGGGGGCCGCGCCGGGCCGGGAGAAGCGGTATAGCCGAAGGAGCGTGAGGGGTGAGGGAGTCCCGGCGTGCCGTCCCGTTCGCCCCGCACCGACCCCGCCGTCCGGGGGTTCGACCGTGCCGCGGCGACGTACGAACGGGCCCGGCCCGATTATCCGTCCGCCGCGGTGCGCCATCTCGGGCGCGTACTGCACCTCGGCCCCGGCCGCATCGTCGTCGACCTCGGCAGCGGCACCGGGAAGTTCACCCGCGCGCTCGCCCTGCTCGGTGCGACCCGGCTCGCCGTGGAACCGACGCGCGGGATGCGACGGGAGTTCGTTCGAGTGGTTCCGGACGTCCCGGTCCTCGACGGGACGGCCGAGGAGATACCGCTCCCCGACGGGTTCGCGGACGCCGTCGTCTGCGCGCAGGCGTTCCACTGGTTCCGTCCGCGTCGCGCCCTGAGGGAGATCGCGCGCGTGCTGCGCCCCGGCGGAGGACTCGGGCTCGTCTGGAACACGCGGGACGAGGGCGTTTCCTGGTCCCGCGGGATATCGCGGATCGTCGCGCGGTATCGCTGGATGAGCCCGGGCGCACGGTCGCGCCGATGGCGACCGGCGTTCCGCGGGCCGGGGAGCCCGTTCGGCGCCCTCCGTGAGGCCCGGTTCCCGCACGCGCAGCGGGGCACGATCGACACGTTCGTCGAGCGCACGCTCTCGGTGAGCGTGATCGCGAACCTCCCGCCGGGCGAACGCGCGGCGGTCGCTCGAGAGGTCCGCGCGGTCCTGCGGGACGCGCCCGAGACCCGGGGACGGCGGGTCCTCGACCTCCCGTACACGACCGAGGTCTACTGGAGCCGTCGGAAGTAGGCGCCGTCAGGTGCCCGGGGCCCGCGCATCGCAGACCGCCCGCCACGGGCACCGGGCGCACTTGGCGCGCGACGGGGTCGCGCGACCGTCGTACGGGCGGTCGAGCTCGAAGCGGAGGCGGAGGAGCTCCTCGCGCGCCGCGCGGTCCCACGGGACCTCGAACTCCCCGCCGTCGGCATACCGGAGCACGCCGAACGGCGGGGCGACGCCGGTCGATTCCTCCACGAGGAGGCAGTACGCCGCCACCTGGATGCGGTGGGAGCGGAACGGGCCCGAGGCCGGGGTCGGGCGGCTCTTGAACTCGACCGGCACGAGGCGACCGTCGGGGCGGCGGCGGAGCACGTCCGGCCGCCCCGACAGCCGGTAGCGGGCCGAACGCAGGAGCACGGAGGCGCCCGCGTCGATGGCGACCAGCGACCCGAAGCGTCGGTCCCGGCGGCGCCGCAGCAACGTGCGGACCGCGACGGTCGCCACGATCGCGCCGACGACCACGACCGCGAGCGGGACGAGGTCGGGGCCTAGAACGGACGAAGGATCCACGCGACCCCCCCGAGCACGAGGAGAATGCCGACGGTGAGCGCCGCCCAGTACGCCGCGCCGTGCTCCGCCCGGCTCCGCTCCGCCCCGAGCGTCCCGGCGTGCACGCGCGTACCGGCCGCGGCCCGTTCGCGCCCGTCGCTCGTCGGCCCGCCCGCCGGCGGGTGGTCGTGATACCAGTGGGCCCGTGGGCAGTAGGCGTAGTCGGCGAGGTCGGTCGCGGAGACCCAACGACCGTTTCCGCTCATCGACCCCGTGACGCGCGCCGGTCCGACTTACCGATTTCCTTCGAGCCGACCGCTGCCCCCGGGGGGGCGCCTCCGGTCGAGGCGATCGATCGTGGGGTCTAAGCGTCGGCGGGCTTCGGCTCGGACTTCTTGCGCGTCCGGGTCTTGGCCGGCCTCGCGGCAGCGGCCCCGGCA
>JBAWFC010000061.1:0-4057 GCA_049591535.1 Thermoplasmata archaeon
GTTATCGGTCGGGTCCAGTCTACGCTCCATTCAAGCTGACTCTTGGGCACTCTCTTCCTCCAGGGTTCGTAGCACACCCCCGGAGGAGGGTCGGCTCAAGAGTCAGCCCACTTTGTCACAGGACGAATTAATTGGGTGGGTTCCTCCGCGCCCGTTACCGGAGGGCCCGGCCCCTCAAGAGCCCGAAATCGGTCCGGAGCCGTTCGGTCCGGTCGTCGACCCATCCTTCTTCGACCTCACCCTCCGGCTCGCCTGACCACGCAAGCGGTCCGCTCGCTCCTGCGCCGACCGAACCGCTGAGCCAACCACCCAAGCCCCGTCGCAACCCGCGGCGCCTCTTTCGCTCCGTGGAAGCCTGGAGGCGGAAAAATCCGGTGCGCCCACCTCTCCGGAACGGTGGAGGGGCCTTGATCCACGGGTCTCGCAGGGAGGCAGTCGGGCGTCTCGAGTTCCGTAGATTCCTCGACGGGCTCCCCTCAGGGCAGTGGCTTGCCGCACCTCGGGCAAGATGTTGCTCGAACAGGGACCACAGTGAGGCACGATTCGCACGCTTTGAACGTCCTTCCGCTCTCGTCCGGAATCGGGGCGGGTTTCGGCGTCGATTCGGAATCGACGGTGGGTGCCGAAGGGCCCCGGCCGTGCGTGGAGTTCAGCCATCGGGGGGCAAGCGTCTCGGATCCGAAGGCAACGCCGACGGCTCCCCCGATAATTCCGAGCAACGGTCCGATATCGTTCACGCCCCAGAAGATCAGGAGACTTACGACCGAGAGCACCACGATGAGCACCCCGAGTCCCGCACCGGAGTCGAAGCTGAAGGCCATTGTGACCGAGGCGATCATCATGATCAGTCCGAGGACGATTCCCGACACTCCGGCCGCTACACCCAAGGCGATGAAGTTGCCGGGGGCCGCCGTGTCGTAGGCGAGGATCACCACGGCGATATTGACGAGGCCGGTGACGAGGATCACAAAGCCGCCAACACATCCGAGAACCCCCCCGAACGTGAGCATGCTATCCGGCGTCCGTGACATGGCGGTCCCGCGACAATCCGAGTTCCTTCTAAAGCTGCCGAGAGCGGCCGACCAGAGGGGCTGCACCACGCCGGGCAGGCCTTCGCGCGGACCACCGTAGATCGCAAACCGCCCTGGAGGACTTCTGCAACCGCCCCCCGCGATGTCCGGGCATCCGCATACCCCAAAGGATTGACGCTGCGACTTTGACTTCCGTTTGAACGGGGGGGGGACGAGATCCTCCGCCCGATTCGAAGGAGCGGGCCCGTCGGCCGAGCCGGTCGCGCCGTTCCGCCTTCCTGCGCGGGGCGCATTCGGTGGGCTCGAGAGGTGCTACGGTGAGGGCTCCTGACGGGAATAAACCCTGACGGAGATCAATGGTGAAACGGATGCCGCCCGGCAACTCATCGTTGGGGAAGGAGACGACGACCGTTCAGAGACGTCGGAAGGCGGACTGTCGCGTCCGGAGCGAGTCGCGGCGTTCGGGCGGGAGTTCTACCCGGGAGGCGAGAGGGGATGGTCCCCCAACAGGTCATTGATCTGATAGCCCTCGATCGAGCCCTCGTATTCCTTGAGCAACGCGGCGATCATGCGAGCTGCTTCGACCGGGTACTTCCCGATCGCCGTCTCCGCCGCGAGCACCAGACCGTTCGCCCCATCCATGAGGGTGTTGATGACGTCGTTCACCTCTGCCCGCGTCGGGGCACGCCTTCGGACCATCGACTCCAGTAGGTTCGTGGCAACGTAGACCGGGACACCGAGGTCGTTCGCTCTCCGAATGATCGCCTTTTGCAGCAGCGGAATCGCCTGGACCCGGACCTCCCGGGAGAGGTCGCCCCGATCGATGAGCAATCGGTCCGCACGTCGCGCGATCTCCTCGAGGTTTCGTACGCCTTCCCGACTCTCGATCTTGGCAATGATCGTGGCATCCCGCCCCACGATCCCACGAAGTCGGCTCACGGTGTCGGGGTGGTTGCAGAACGAGACGTCGAACTCTCGCACCCGATGATCGAGGGCGATTTGAATGGCGAGGAGGTCCTTTTCCGACAGGGGGGCGAGTACCGGCGAAGGGAGTGCGGTGACGGCCTTGCGCGTACCGACTTCGCCGCCCGTGAGGACGGTCGCGTCGGCCGCTCCGGCCGTCACCCGGTCGATTCGAAGGAGGACCGAATCGAAATCGATGCTCATCCTCGCACCGGGCTCGAGCTTCCCGACGATGTGCGCCGGGGTGAGCGGGATCCTGGAGGCGTCGCCCGGCGCCGGGTCGGCCACGAGTCGCACGGGACTGCCCTCGGTGACCGTCACGCCGTCGGCCATCCTGCCCGTTCGAATTTGGGGCCCCTCCGTATCGATGCAGATGGGCACCTTCGAGCATCGCTGGATGAAACGGATGTTGGGTCCGAGCTCGGCGATGTCCGTGTGCGACATGTTGATCCGGAAACTCGCGACGCCGATCTCCTCGAGCTGAGAGATCACCGGCTCGTTCATCGAGCTCGGCCCGAGGGTGCAGATCAAGTTCTTGTGACTCGCCACGGATCACCTACGGCGTTCGGGAGCGCCCGGACGGAGACCATCCCTCCCCCCTCCCGTCGCAGCGAACCCGCCACCGGAGAAGGCGAACTTTAAGCCTTGCCCGGCCCCGTGCAGATGCGCAAGGTCGCCGGTCGGCGAAATGAGTATGAGGGCGCGGCCCGTGAGGGGACGGATGGCCGCCGGTCCGCCCCGATGTCCCCGGACCGGCTGGGTCGCCGATGAACACCGAAGGACCGGGAACGCGCCGCTCGCCGTAGGGGTGGCCCTGCTGATGGCCCTCAGCGGCGTGGCAGTGGTCGCCAACCTCCAGTGCGGGGCGGGAGCCTTGGACAACTCGGAACGTCCAGCGGTATTCGCATCCAGCGCCTCGGCGTGCGCTACTCCTCTGCAATCGACGAACCCGATTCGAATTGACCCGAGCCGAGGTCCCTGATTCTCTCGATCCTGACGTCACGTTCTCGACGGCCGGCTGGGCTGCCGTGCAGCAGGTGTACCAGGGCCTGACCAATTACAATGGATCCAGCACCACGAACTTCAGTGGCGTCCTCTCTTCCGGTTGGGTCGAGAGCTTCGATGCCGGCACCGGCTTCTCCACCTACACGTTCGAGCTCCGCCCGGGAGTCGAATCTTCTAACGGCAACCCGTACAACGCTTACGTCCAGTGGTACAGCCTCTACCGGAGCCTCCTCCTCGAGCAGGGGGCGCAGTTCCTTCTGGCGGAGAACTTCTATTCAACCAACTTCAACTCGTCGGATCCCCTCAACTACTACTCGCCGCTCGCGAACTCCTCGGCCGCGAACGCGACCCTGGCCAGCGACCTCAACTCGTGGAACTTTGCGGTCCCGACCTCGGCCAAGATCTCCCAAATGGAGCTACCGAACCAGTCGTTCCATGTCGTCAACAGCGAGACGATTGCCCTCAACCTCGGGTTCGGCTACCTCGACAGCAACTACACCTACCTCCTTGCCTCGATCTCGGCCCCCAACTCCTACGCGGTCGACCCCAGCTGGGTCGATGCCCACGGCGGGATCCAGGAGGGGCAGGTCAATAACTACCTCGCCACGCATGCCCTCGGCACCGGACCGTACACGCTGAACGGCTACGACGGCGTGGCCGGAGGGGGCTACGCCCTGGAGCCGAGCTCGAACTACTGGGCCTCCTCCGTTGCCCCGGCGAACCGTGGAATGTCTACCTTCAGCCGGCGAGCACGTCGGTCGACATCGTGTTCCAAGACACGATCGACGTGACCGTCGCCGACCTATTGGACGGAGACCTCGCCTCGGCGTCGTTCGCCTATCTCAGCCCGTCGACGATCGGTGAACTCGCGTCGTCTTCGTGCCTCGCGGTCAATCCGCTCCCGACCGCCTACAGCGCGACGAGCGGGTCTTGGTGGATCTACCTGAACCAGAGCGTCTACCCGTTCAACAACCTCTCGGTCCGGGAAGCGATCACCCACGCGATCAACTACCAGCAGATCATCACCCAGGCGTTCGGCGGCTATGCGTCCCAGTGGG
>JBAWFC010000062.1:0-17764 GCA_049591535.1 Thermoplasmata archaeon
CGCCGGCCCACTGTCGCCGCTCGCCCATTGCACGGTCGGTTGCACGACGTGCCGGCGGGCCTCCAGGCGACGGCGGAACCGGGTGAGGTCGCGGAAGATCTCCCGCATCACGTCGGGGAGCTCGCGCGTCCGGTGGTACCCGAGCGCCGGGAGGTGTTCGTGGATCGGCTGGTAGTGGTGTTGCTCGGCCTCGGTCCGGGGGTTCGCGGGATGCTCGATGGTCGGGTGGAGTCCGAGTTCGGTGGCGATACGGGCGGTGAGGTCGGCGAGCTCGTTCACGGAGTACGCCGCGTCGAACTGGTTGAACACCCGGTACTCCCCCCGCTCGGCCGGGTGCTCCACCGCGATCCGCAGCGACTGCATCGAATCCTCGAGGGCGATGAATCCGCGCTTCTGTTCCCCACGGCCGTACGGCGTGATCGGCAGGCCGAGGACCGCCTGCGCGACGAACCGGTTGAGCGCCGTGCCCCACGTCTCGTCGAAATCGAAGCGAGTGAGCAGCCGGTCGTCGGTGATCTCCGGGGTCCGGACCCCGTAGATGACGCCCTGCATCACGTCGGTCGCGCGGAGCTTCCAGATGCGCGACGCGAACATCACGTCGCCGGAGTCGAACACCTTGCTCCAGTGGTACCACGAGCCGGCCTGGCGGGGAAACGGAACGCGGGCCGACCGGCCCCGGAACTCGACGTCGAAGAATCCCTCGGGGATGTCGACGTCCGGGGTCCCGTACTCGCCCATCGTCCCCATCTTGACGAGGTGGGCGTCCGGGCAGGTCTCGCGCATCGCGAAGAGGAGATGGAGCGTTCCCGTGAGGTTCTCCACCTGGGTCGCGACCGCGTGGTGCACGTCGATCATCGAGTAGGGCGCGGAGCGCTGCTCGGCGAGGTGGACGATCGCGTCGGGCTGCTCGGTGGCGAGGACGTGGCGCACGAAGTCGTACTTCCCGAGGTCCCCGCGATAGAACCCGATCTCCTTTCCCAGGAGTTCCTTGAGCGCCGTCCGGCGTCGAGCGAACGACGGGATCGGGGTCGCCGACCAGCTACCGACCTCGCGCACCCGCTTTCGCGTCACGAAGTTGTCGACGCCGACGACGTCGTGACCCCGGGCGAGGAGGTGGAGCGCGAACGGCCATCCGGAATAGCCGTCGATGCCGGTGACCAGGACCTTCATGCCGAGACCCGCGGACCATGGAACGGGGCCACCTTAACCTCTGGGGCCCCGGCCGTTCGTCGCTCCCAAAGGGGTTAAACCGCTACGGGTTCCCGGACCATCGCAGCAGGGAGGGATCGGCCCACGGAGTCGAACGAGCTGCGGATCGTCGACACGCGCGACGAGCCGCTCAAGGGAGCGATGATGGTCGTCGGGTTCCCGACCCACGGGCTCGTCGGCTCGGTCGCCGCCTCCTATCTCGTTCACACGCTCGACATGAGCCTCGTCGCCTACATGGTGAGCGAGCAGTTCCCGCCGACGGTCATCATGGAGGAGGGCGTGGTCGGCGCGCCGGTCCGATTCTACGCGAGCAAGCTCGTCTGCGGCGTCGACCGCTCGTGCGACCAGCTCGTCGTCGTGATCGCCGACATCCAGCCGCCGGTCGCGATGCTGAACGTGATGGGTCGTGCGCTGCTCGATTGGGCGGAGGCGAAGGGGATCCAGCTGGTCGTCGCGGTCGAAGGTCAACCGATCGAGGACGAGGCCCGGGGCGACGCCCGGGTCGTGGCGATGGCGAACCGGGCGGCGGCTCCCCTGCTCGAGAAGTACCAGTTCACGGCCGCGAACGGAGTCGTCACGGGGCTCGCGGGCGGCCTGCTGCTGGGCGCGATCGGCCGGACGACCCCCGTCCTCTGCCTCGTCGCCCAGGCGCACAAGGACTACCCGGATGCCCGCGCCGCCGCGAAGGTCATCGAGACCGTCAATCCGCTCGTGCCGCTCATCGTACTCGACACCAAGCCGCTCCGCGACAAGGCCCGCCAGATCGAGGCGGAGGTGCGAAAGACGCTGCAGCAGACCCGCGAGTCGATCTCCAGCATGCGGACCGCCGAGTCCGAAGGGCCGGGTGAGATGTATCGCTGACACGGCCCCCGGACCCACGGTGTACCCGGTCCCCGACGACCGCCCACCCGTCGCGCTGCGCGGGTTCCGCCCGACCGACGTGCCGTTCGTGGCGGCGATCGTGGCCGACGCGCTGCACGAGCACTACGACCCGTCGCTGTACCAGTCGCTGAGCACGGAATGGCCCGACGGGTTCCTGATCGCATCGGACCCGAACGAGGTGCCGGTCGGGTTCCTGCTCGGGGTCAACCAGGTGGCACGGGAGGCGAGGGTGCTGATGTTCGCGGTCGACCGGAACCACCGGACGCTCGGGGTGGGCACGCTCGTCATGAACACCTTCCTCGACCGGTGTCGGGTACGCGGGTACCGGCGCGTAACGCTCGAGGTCCGGGTTTCGAACGCCACCGCCATCCGGTTCTACACACGGTTCCGCTTCTCGGTGATCGACCTGCTCCGCGCGTACTACTCGGACGGAGAGAACGGCTACCAGATGGCCCGAGAGCTGGCCTGAGCACGTGCCGGCCGGGCGCAGGCGCTAAAGCCTTCCGACCCTGATTGCCCGCCGATGCCCGCACCGTGGCCGACGGCTCGCGATCTGATGACGCCGCGCCCGACCACGCTGCCCCACGACGCACCCATCGCGCGCGCCCTGGGCCTCATGCGCACCCAGGGGTTCCACGAGATCCCGGTGCTGCGGAAGTCGCGCCTCATCGGGATGATCACCTTCGAGTCGATCGCCCGCCGGTCGAGCCGCGCGCTCGACACCAAGGTCGAGCACATCCTCATCCTGCCGCCCCTCGTGACGCCCACGACGCAGCTCCCCGAGGTCGCGGAAGAACTGCTGGCGACCGGGCTCCGGGCCGCACCGGTCGTCGGAGCCCGCGGCGAGCTCCTCGGGATCGTCAGCCGGACGGACCTCGTCCGGTCCCTCCCGACGCTCCCCGAGGTCGTCCGCACCCGGGTCGAGGAGATCGCGCGGTCGGCCACGCTCGTCGTGCACGAGAACGACCAGTGCCGGCAGCTCGTCGGGCAGATCCGGCTCCTCGAGGACCACCCGCTCCCGGTGCTCGACCGTAAGGACCGGCTGGTCGGGGCCGTCGGCGTCGCTGACCTCGGCGAGGTGCTCTGGAGACCGGTCACCGGCGGAAAGCGCGACGCGCGCACCGGACGGCCGGCGCTCGACATCAAGGTCGGTTCGATCATGCATTCGCCGGCGGTGACGGTCGAGGTCGGCTCCTCGGCGTCCGACGCGGCCCGGCTCATGGACCGGGAGAAGGTCTCGAGCGTCTTCGTGGTAGAGTCCGGCCGGCTGCCCCGGGTCGTCGGGCAGGCGGACCTCCTCGGCCTCGTCGTGGGGCGCGGGAAGTCCGGGGCCGGCTCCGGTCGCGTCGAGGACGTGTACGTCGAGATCACGGGACTTCGCGGCTCGGGAGACCCGGGCCTCCTGGCGGAGATCGACCACCTGGTCGCCATCGGCCTTCGGCGCATCGCGCAACATGTCCACCCGACGCTCCTGAGCCTGCACTTCGCACCGCACGCGACCCATCGGACGAGCGACCTCACGGTCGAGGCGCGCCTGCACACCGACGCCGGGATCTTCTACGCCTCCCACACCGGTTGGAACCTTCTCGCCGGCGTCTCCGGGCTCCTCGAGGAACTCGCGGGACAGACCCAGCGGGTACGCGAGGCCCGGCGACAACGCGGCCGCGGAAGCCGTTCGCGCGGCGCGGAGGACGAGACGACCGTCGATGACCCCGAGTTAGAACGCCGGATCCGGAAGGCGACCGGTGCCCCCGACGCCAACGAGGACGACGCATGATCCCCGGCGGACCCCGGAACCCCCGCCAGATGGAGCAGATGATGCGCCGACTGGGCATGACGAGCGAGCCCCTCGCCGACGTCGAGGAGGTCATCGTGCGCACCCGCTCGAAGGAACACGTGTTCCGGCAACCCGAGGTGACCGTCCTCACCGTGCAGGGGGTCCGGACGTACCAGGTCATCGGCCAGCCCGTGATCCGTCCTCGGTCGGCCGCCCTGCCCGCCGCCGGCGGCGCTCCCGCGGCGGCACCCGCGGGCCCTCCCGAAGAGGACGTCCGGCTCGTCATGGAACAGGCGAACGTCTCCCACGAGGAGGCGCTCGAGGCGCTCGTGCGGGCGAACGGCGAGCCCGCCGAGGCGATCATGAAGATCCTGACCCGGGGCCCCTAGGTGGACGAGCCGACCGGACCGGTCGTACAGGAGTGCGTCGAGGGGTACCTGTTCGCCGGACCGCCGGTCGAGGTCCTCGTCTTCCGACGACCGCCGAGTCGGAAGGAGATCTGGGTACCGGTCAGCGGCAAGGTCGACCCGACGGACCCCGACCTCGAGTCCGCGCTCCGACGCGAGCTCCGGGAAGAGACGGGGCTCCTCGATCCGCGACGTATCTTCCCCCTCGATTGGCACGTCCGATTCCGCTCCGACACCGGCGCGACCTGGAGACTGCACGCGTACGGCGTCGAGGTCGACCGCTCCTTCTCCCCGACCCTGAGCGCGGAGCACGCGACGTCCAAGTGGGTCTCTCCCGCCGACGCCCTCGCGCTCCTCCACTATGACGACAACCGTGAGGCGGTGCGACGGCTCCTCGCGCTCCTGTCGTCTCCCCCCTCCCCAAACGCTTAGCGGGCGCGCCGGCACTCCCTACCATGCGCATGCCGGTCAGCGAGGGTCCTCCGGCGGCGCCGCTCGCGCCGCCGTCGTACGTCTTTCCGACCGTCGGCCCGGACCTGTTCGCGGCGCTGCGCACCGCGCGGCCCCGCCGCATCGTCCTCCAGGTCCCGGCCGGGCTCACTCGGAACGCGCACGACCTCGCCGCGCGGATCCGGGAGGAGACGGGCAGCGAGGTCACGGTCGCCGCGCGGGCCTGCTTCGGGGCGTGCGACTTCCCTTCGCGGGACGAAGCGCCCCGGGCGGACGTCGCGGTGGTCCTGGGCCACTCCCCGATCCCGAACGTGACGGTCGCTCGCCCGACGTACTTCGTGGAGATGCGCGACCCGGGAGGCGACCCCGAGGCGCTCGCCACGACGGTCGAGCGCGCGGGACTCCCCTCCCGCATCGGCCTGGTAGTGTCGGTCCAGCACCTGGACCTCGTCGCGCCGTTGTCCGCCGCCCTCGAACGGGGGGGCCGGACCGTGCGGGTCGGTCGCGGCGACCACCGCCTCGCGTATCCGGCGCAGGCGCTCGGGTGCAACTACACGGGCGCCGAGGCGGTCGCGGCCGACGTGGAGGCGTACCTGTTCGTCGGCACCGGCCGGTTCCATCCGGTCGGCCTCGCCTTCGCGGTCGATCGGCCGGTGTGGTCGCTCGACCCGCTGCAGAACCGGATCGAACCCCCGATCGACCGCGGAGCGCTGGTACGCCGTCGGCAGCTCACCGTCGCGACGGCCCGCGGCGCGCTCCGCTGGGGGGTCCTGGTCTCTTCGTTCGCCGGCCAGAACCGGATGCCGACCGCGCTCGCCCTCCAGGAACGGGCACGCGCCCGCGGTCGGACGGCCGAGATCCTGGTGTTCGACCGCCTCGACCCGCGGGACCTCGAGGGACGGGCGCTCGACGCCTACGTGAACACCGCCTGCCCACGGATCGCCCTCGACGACGGTGAGCTCTATTCGAAACCCGTCCTGACGCCCCCCGAGTTCCTGATGGCGCTCGGGGAGCTCCCTCTCGAGCCGTACCGGTTCGACACGTACCATTGATCCCGGTCCCTGGACCGAAACGACCAAGGAACCCGGCGCGGCTCGTTCCGACGTGAACCGGACCGCGTGGGTACCCGCGGTGCTGCTTGCGGCGGGCGCCGCGTTCGTCGCCGTCGCGGCGCTCGACGGCGGCGTGCGGTTCGCCGTCGTGGTCGTCCTCCCCGTGTTCTACGGGGGGTCGTGGGAGTTCGGGGTCGGGCTCCTGTTGCTGGTCGCCGGCCTGTTCACCCTTCCCCTCGCCTTCGGGGTCGTCGAGGTCCCGGAGGTCGATGGACCGGGCCCCGCGCCTCCACCCCCCGGCGGCGCCGGCGGGCTCGTGCTCATCGGCCCCGTGCCGATCTTCTTCGGCAGTTGGCGCGGGGTATCTGCTCGAGCCCGGATCCTGGTCGCGGTCCTCGGGACGGCGCTCCTCGTCGGAGCGGTGACGCTCCTCGTCTTCGGCCGCGTCTAGCCGCGCGCGGGGAGCCCCGAAAGGAATCGACGGTGCACCCGCAGGTCGCCCGCGAGTTCGGGGTGGAACGTCAGTCCCCAGAGTCGACCCGACCGCACGCCCACGACCTCTCCGTCGCGCCAGGCGATCGGGGTCGCTTGCGGACCGACCGAGACGATCCGTGGCGACCGGATGAATACCCCCGGGAACGCGCGGTTGCCGAGTCCGTCCACCGTCACCCGCGCCTCGCACGACTCGCGCTGCGACCCGTAGTCGTTCCGCCGGACGACCACATCGAGCGCCCCGAAGGTCGGCGGGTCCCGGCCCGAAGCGCTGGGCGCGAGCTCGCGGGCGAGCAGGATGAGCCCCGCGCACGTCGCGAGGATCGGCAGCCCCTCCCGTATCCGCTCGTCGAGGGGGGTCCAGAGGCCGGCCTCCTCGATGAGGCGGGCGATCGTCGTCGACTCGCCGCCCGGGAGGAACAGCGCCCCGACGTTCGAGAGGTCGGTGGGGGTACGCACGGCGAGCGGAGCGGAGACTCCCGCGATCGAGCGGAGCGCCTTGAGGTGTTCGGGGACGTCGCCCTGGAGGGCCAGTACCCCGACCTTCATCCGCCGCCGCCGCGGCGGAGCTCGTCGAGGATCTCCTTCGCCCGGTCAAAGCGGATCTGGCGGTCTCGGATGAGGCGTTCGACGACCCGGTCGACCTCGTCCGGCCGAGCTCCGACGCTCGCGGCGAGGTTCCGGGCGTGCAGTTCCATGTGGCCCCGCTGGATCCCCTCGGTCGCGAGGGCGCGGAGCGCGGAGAAGTTCTGGGCGAGCCCGACCGCGGCGAGCACCTCGCCGAGCTCGCGCGCGCTCTGGACCCCGAGGATCTTGACGTTCGCCTTCGCGGTCGGGTGGACGGCGGTCGCCCCGCCGACCAGGCCGACCGGCGCCGGCACCTCGATCGTGCCGACGAGGTTGCCGTCCTTGTCTTTCTCGTACGTCGTGAGGGGCAGGATCACCGTGCCCGCACCGGCCTCGCCCGCGCGCCACGCGGCGTAGCTGTGGGCCCCGCTCTCGATCGCACGAAAGTCGTTGCCGGTCGCGATGACGACGCTCGAGATCCCGTTCATGATCCCCTTGTTGTGGGTCGCGCAACGGAACGGGTCGGCCACCGCGAGCGCGTAGGCGTCCAGGATGGCGTCGACGACCTCCGGGCCGGTCGCCGTGTCGGTCTTCAGCAGCTCGGCGGGGAACGTCGCGTGGGCCCGTGCCAGGCGGTGGATCGCCAGGTTGGAGATGATCCGAAGCACGACCCGCCCGCCCGTGAGACGGCTGAACTCGGGAGCGAGCGCCTCGCACATCGTGTTCACGGCGTTCATGCCGCCGGCGTCCCGCGCGTCGACGAGGAGGTGGACGACGATCATCGTCCCTCGCGGCGTGGGGAGGATCCGTACCTCGAGGTCCTTGGCTCCCCCGCCGAACCGGACGAGGACGGGATCCTTCGCGTTCGCCGCCGCGAGCAGCTCCTCCTTCCGATGGAGGATGCGGAGACGCGCGGCGACGGGGTCGGGCACGTCGAGGACCTGGACCTGGCCGATCATCACGGGGTGGGTCGTCTGGGCCGCGAATCCGCCGCCGGCCCGTGCGACCTTCGCGGCGTTCGACGCCGCCGCGACGACGCTCGGCTCCTCGATGGCCATCGGGACGAGGTACTCTTTTTCGTTGATGCGGAAGTTCGTCGCGATCCCGAGCGGGAGCGGCATCACCCCGATCACGTTCTCGATCATCCGGTCGATGGTGGCCGGGTCGACGCCCGGCGGGAACTCGAACGCGCGGGCCTCCTCTTCCGACAGGCCGGCCCACTCGCGAACGAACGCGCGGCGCTCCGCGATGCTGCGACGGTAGAACCCGGGAACCTCGGAGGTTCGGGTCACGCCCCCTCCTTCTCCGACGCCGATGTTTCGGGCCCGACCTCGCCCGATACCGGAGCGGCCGCCGGTCGACGGGCCACGATCACCTTCGCCGTCCGCAGGAGCCCGCCGAAGAACCGGTACCCCTGCTGCACGACCTCCACCACGCTTCCGTCGGGAACCCCTTCGGCGGCGCCGGTCTCTCCGACCGCTTCCTCCTCGTCCGGGCGGAACGGTCCGCCGACCGTGGCGACCGGCTCGACGCCTTCGTGCTTTAAGAACGTCGACCACTCCCGGTCCAGGAGTTCCATCCCCCGTCGAACGGGGTCGTCGGCGGGCAGTCGGCTCGTGGCCTCGCGCGCCCCCCGGAAGCCCTCCAGGATCGGCAGCAGCTCCCGGAGCATCCCCCCCCGGGCCTGGCGCGAAGCGCTCTCCCGGTCCCGTTCGGACCGTCGCCGGTAGTTCTCGAAATCGGCGAAGAGGTACTTGTACCGCGTCGCCCAATCCTCCTCCGGAGGTGCGGTCGGGAGTGCGGCCCCCTGGGCGGAAACCGCGTCGGGATTCTCTTCGTTCGGAGGCTCGGCGCTCGGGTCGTCGGCCATGGAGCGGCGGTCCGAGGAGACCTCCGGCTCTTAGCGCTTCGCTCGGGCCCCGAGGTCTGCTCCGGGCACCCGTGGGAAGGGTCCCGGTCGGGTGCCGGAGCGGGCGGTTTCGGGTCGCTCCGGGGCTCTATTTTGGTGGCTCCCGGTACCCTCGTTTTTCGTCCGCAACCCAAGCGTTATAACGCCCCCTCGGCTCGCTAGAGTACGTCGGTTCTACCGGCGGTATTTCCGATGGCGCAGGAGATGATTTCGGCCCCCGCGTACGACGCCAGTTCCATCCAAGTTCTGGAGGGGCTTTCCGCGGTCCGGCGTCGCCCCGGAATGTACATCGGTTCGACCGATGCGCGGGGCCTGCACCAGCTCGTCACGGAGGTCGTCGACAACTCGATCGACGAGGTGCTCGCGGGGGCGTGTACCCACATCGAAGTGACCCTCCACGCGGACGGCACGTGTTCGGTCAAGGACAACGGTCGGGGGATCCCGGTCGAGGAGCATCCGAAGTACCATCGCCCGACGCTCGAGATCGTGATGACGGTGCTCCACGCCGGCTCGAAGTTCGACCGGAAGACGTACAAGGTCTCGGGGGGTCTCCACGGCGTCGGCGTCCACGTCGTCAACGCGTTGAGCGAATGGCTCGAGATCCGAGTCCGGCGCGACGGTCACGAGTACTTCCAGCGGTACGAGCGCGGCGCTCCGGTCGCCCCGCTCGAGGTGCTGGGGCCGTCGGAGACTACGGGCACCGAGACCCGGTTCAAGCCGGATGCGACCGTCCTCGAGACCGTCGTCTTCGACAAGGCGACGGTCGAACGACGCCTGAAGGAGCTCTCGTTCCTCAACGCCGGCGTCACGATCGCCTTCCGCGACGAACGGGATGATACGTCCCTCACCTTCCATCACGCCGGAGGGATCGCGGAGTTCGTCGAGGACCTCAACGGTTCGTCGAACACGCTCTTCCGCCCGCCGATCTACCTCCACGCGAAGCGCGACACGACGGACATCGAGCTCGCGCTCCAGTACAACGACGGGTACAACGAGACGACCATCGCCTTCGTGAACAACATCAACACCGTCGACGGCGGGTCGCACGTCGTGGGTCTGCGCGCCGGTCTCACGCGGACGCTGAACGACTACGCGCGCAAGCGCGGCTTCGTCAAGGGAGACAAGGAGAGTCTGACGGGGGAGGACGTTCGCGAGGGGCTCACGGCCGTTCTGTCGGTGAAGGTCCTGGAGCCGCAGTTCGAGGGCCAGACGAAGGCGCGCCTCGGGAACTCGGAGGTCAAGGGCCAGGTCGAGAGCGCGGTCAACGAGAAGCTCGCGGAGTTCCTCGAGGAGCACCCCGCGAACGCCCAGGCGCTCATCTCGAAAGCCGTCCAGGCGTCCCAGGCCCGGGAGGCGGCGCGCAAGGCGCGCGAGCTCACGCGGCGCAAGGGCCTCCTCGAGGGAGGCGGACTGCCCGGCAAGCTCGCGGACTGCCACTCGCGCGACCCGACGGTCTGCGAACTGTTCCTCGTGGAGGGAGACAGCGCCGGCGGTACCGCGAAGCAGGGGCGGGACCGCGAGTTCCAGGCGGTGCTGCCGCTCCGCGGAAAGATCCTGAACGTCGAGAAGGCGCGGCTCGACAAGATGCTCCAGAACGAGCACATCCGGGCGCTGATCACCGCGATCGGGATCGGGATCGGGGACGAGACCGACCTCTCGCGCCTGCGCTACCACAAGATCATCCTCATGACGGATGCGGACGTCGACGGCTCGCATATCCGGACCCTACTCCTGACGCTCTTCTACCGGAAGATGCCGCAGCTGATCACCGAGGGCCACGTGTTCATCGCGCAGGCGCCCCTCTACCGTATCCAGAAGGGGCAGCGCGTCCACTGGGCGTATACGGACGAGGACCGCGACCAGTTCCTCGCCGAGCTCGGCGGCATGAAGGGCGTCGTGATGCAGCGGTACAAGGGTCTCGGCGAGATGAACGCCGGGCAGCTCGCAGACACGACGATGCGCCCGGGGGCGCGCACGCTCCTTCGGGTCACGGTCGAGGACGCGGCGCGGGCGAACATGCTCTTCCAGGTGCTCATGGGCGAGGAGGTCGAGCCGCGCCGGCTCTACATCCAGGAGCACGCCGTCGAGGTAACGAACCTCGACATCTAGAGGAGGCCACGGGTACGGGCGCTCCGGAAGCGAAGAGCGTCGCCGATGCCCTGGTCGAGATCGGTCACCCCGGCCTCGCCGCGTCCCGTCGTCCGGTCCTTCGGAACCGGACGGCGACCCTGATCACCCTCGCGACCCTCGACCGGAACGGTACCCCGACGTGGCACGGCCTCCGCATCGACCCGAGCGGGATCCGGCCGGTCGGTCCCGCGGTTCCGAAGAGCCTCCTGACCGAGGGGGCGAAGCTCGACCCGGCGACGGCGACGCTCGTCGACCTGCTGCAGGCCGGCTACCGCTCGTACGTCGAGTGGCTCGAGTCGTTGGGGGCGCGGCTCGATGTGCTGGAAGGCCGCCCGGATCCGGCGCCGCTCCCCGAGCTGGGGGCGCTGATGCATGCGCTCGCCGTCGCGCACCAGCACATCGTGCGCTTCGCCATCCTCGTCGCGGACCTCGACGGCCCCCTCGGGAAGAGCTTCCCCGGGCTCGGGGCCGAGCTCCTGCCGGTCCGCGGGGAGGTCACGCACCTCGAGGGCCTCTCGGGGGGCCTCTCGCAGGGGGTGCGCGACCTCGTCGCGATCCGCAACGCGGTGGAGTCGAACCGACTCGCCGAGGCCGCGAACCGGATCGCCGCGCTCGCCAACACGTCGAACCTCCGGATGCTCGGGGTCGCGTACATCGCGCTCATCCTCGCCCTCGTCAGCGCGGTGGTGCTGATCCCCAACACGGGGGCGACGATCCTCGGAATGCCGAGCGCCGCCTGGGTCCCCGGAATCTGGGTCGACGCGATCCTCCTCGTGCTCGCCGTCGTACCGCTCGCTCTCGTCTTCTCGCGACCGTGGGTGCTCCGGACCCTGCGCGGACTCCCCAGCTTCGAAGGGCGGAGTGCCGAGGGCCTCTCCGACCTTCCCGAGATCCCCGAGCAACCCGTCGCGGACTCGGAATCCCTTTTACGCCCATCCCGCTAGGCGCTCCCATCATGGCAGCGGATGCGACGCCACCGCTCGTGCTCACGGACGCGCTGGTCGTCCGCCAGGACGCGGGTCGGCGCGTCGGTCGCGCCGACGTGCGGGTCGAAGGGGGTCGATTCACCCACGTGGGACCTTCCGCCCCGCGGGTCGGGGCGACGGTCGTCGACGCCCACGGTTTCGCGCTCGTCCCCGGTTTCGTCAACACCCACACCCACGTCGCGATGACCCCGTTGCGCGGGGTCGCCGACGACCGCGACCTCGCCGGATTCCTCGAGACCCTCTTTGCGGTCGACGCGCACCGCACCGAGGAGGACGTCGAGGCGGGGGCCCGGGCCGGGATCGCCGAGATGCTGCTGTCGGGAACGACGTCGTTCCTGGACCTGTACTACTTCCAGGACGCGGCCGCGCGGGCGTCGGAATCCCTCGGCATCCGCGGCTTCCTCGGCTGGGCGGTGCTCGACCCGGCGATGACCACCCAGAAGGGGAATCCCCTCGAGAACGCGGCCGGGTTCATCGGCCGCTGGAAGGGACACGAGCTCGTGACCCCTCTGGTCGCACCGCAGGGCGTCTACGTGTGCGGGCCCGAGACCTGGCTGGGGGCGAAGGAGCTCGCGGACCGCGAAGGCACGCTCTGTCACTTCCATCTCTCGGAGACCCGGCGCGAGGTCAGCGAGCACCAGGCCAAGACCGGTCGGCGTCCGGCCGACTGGCTGGGGGAGATCGGTTTTCTCGGCCCGCGGACCGTCGCCGCCCACGCGGTGTGGCTGACCGGTCACGAGATCGACCTCCTGGCGCAGCGGGGGGTGGGGATCGCCCACTGCGCCAGCTCCAACCTCAAGCTCGCGTCGGGCGGGGTGGCGCCGATCGTCGAACTCCGCGCCGCGGGTGCGGTGGTCGGCCTCGGCACCGATTCGGTCGCGAGCAACAATTCGCTCTCCATGCTGCGCGAGATGCACCTCGCGGGGCTCGCGCAGAAGAACCATCGCTGGGACGCCTCCGCCCTCTCGGCCCAGGAACTCCTCGACCTCGCGACGATCGAGGGAGCGAAGATGCTGGGACGGGGGGACGACCTCGGGTCGATCGAGGTCGGCAAGCGCGCCGACTTTTCGCTCGTCCGACTCGACCACCCGACGCTCCTGCCGGCACGACCCGAGGCGATCGTGTCCCACCTTGCCTACTCCGCGAGCGAGGAGGCGATCGATTCGGTCTACGTGAACGGGAGACCGGTCGTCCGGCACCGTGCGCTCGTTCGCGGGGACTGGGAGCGGATCCGCACCGACGCGGAACGGGCCGCGGAGACGCTCTGGGCGGCCCGACCCGGCCCCCACTGACCTCCGCGGGCCGTCAGGGCGACCCGACGCCAAGCCCCTCGGCGAGGCAACGGGCGAGCCCCCGCGCGAGCTCTTCCGGCGGGGCCGTCACTCCGAGATCCCCGAGGCCGACGAGGCGCCCGAGCGCCGCCGGCTCCGAGAGCGAGAAGAGCCGGGCGACCCGCGCGCGGTCCACGTCTCGGAAGAGCATTCCCTGGTGGAGCAACGCCGACCGGGAGACGTGCTGCGCCGCGCCCCCGAGGATCTGCCCGCGGACCGAGAGCACCTGTCCGCGTCCGCTCAGGACGCAGTAATCGGGGGCGAGGTCGGGGGGAGAGCTCCACTCCGCGGCGAGGTCGCGACCGGCGAGGAACCGCACCACTCCGGCGCCGAATCGCCCGTACGCTCGGACGAAATCCTGCCCGACGCGGGGATCGTCCTTCGGCAGCACGACCGACCAGGCGAGGTCCCCGGGCGCATGGAGGACGCCCGACCCGCCCGACGTTCGGCGAGCGACCGGGATCCCTTCGGCCCGCGCCCGGGCCAAGAAGGGCGCGCTCTCCCGGACGCCGACCCCGTAGGATACCGAGAGCTCGGAGAGCACGGTCACGGAGACCGCGCAGCGGCCCGATCGAAGCATTCGCTCGTCGGCGCCGAACGTCTCCGACGACGTTCGACCGACGACGACCGAGACCGCGGGCGCCGCCCGCGCCCCGGAGACCGGTCCGTCGGACATGTCGATGCGAGAGCCCCCGACCCTCTCTAAGGCTATGAGCACGGGCCGTTTCGCAACCGCATGGCGGAACTGGTCAGCTTTCAACTGCACCCCGGCGACCCCGCTCCCGACTTCGCCCTCCCGGGCGTCGACAGCCGGACCTACCGGCTCGCGGATTTCGCGGCGGACCCGTTCCTACTCGTGGTCTTCTGGTGCAATCACTGCCCGTACGTCCGGGCGTGGGAGAGCCGCATGGTCGACATCGGCCGGCGGTACGCACCCCAGGGCGTGCGGACCGTGCTCATCAACGCGAACGACGCCCGGGCCTACCCGGAGGACGGGTTCGATGCGATGGTCCGCCGGGCGAAGGACCACCAGTACCCGTTCGCGTACCTCCACGATGAGACCCAGCAGGTCGCCCACGCCTACGGCGCGCTCGTGACGCCGCATCCGATGCTCTTCGACCGGGATCGAAAGCTCCTCTTCCAGGGCCGGATCGACAACGACCATCAACACCCGGAGATGGTCACCGAGCGGTACCTCGAGCGCGCGCTCGACCAGGCGATCGCCGGGGAACCGGTCCGGCCCACCCAGCTACCCGTGGCGGGGTGCAGCGTGAAGTGGCTTCCCTGAGCGGGCCGGACGGACCCGCGTTCGGCCCGATTTCCGGGCCTCCTTGAGCTTCGTCCGCCGGGACTCGAAGGCGCGGGCCAGGCTGGGGTCGACCGGGGCCCCGGCACGGTCGAGACGGGCCGCGATCGCCACCTTCCCGGCGAGGGTCCGGGCGAGCTTCCCCCGTTCGTACCGCGACGCGGATTGGATCGACGGATGCAGGAAGAGAAGCCCGTGCCGAGGCGGCGGCGCATTGCCCCGGAGGTGTTCGAAGAACGCGCGCTCCGCCCCGAGCACCTGGATGGTGCTCGCCGGGAGCCGGGCGAGGCGGTCCAGCCCCCGGGCGTGGGCGAGAAGGCGGGCCGCGAGGTCGGGGCCCAGCAGAGCGCTCAGGTTCGGTGTCCTCCGCGGCACGGCCGCCTTCACGGCGGCCGAGAGCCCTCCGTGGGCGGCCTCGATCGACCGGTAGAGTTCGGCGAGCTGGCGGCGCGCGTCCCGGAGCGCCTCGTCTCCCGGCCCGAACGGAGAGCCTTCCGTCCCCTCCAGGACCGCTCGGGCCGCCTTCGCGTGGTCGCCGGGGTCGATCTCGGGGGAGTCCCGTGACACCCAGCTGCCGAGCCGTTCGCCGACGAGGTTGCGCACGCGGTCGAGGTCGGAGGCGGCCCGGACGGCCTCCTCCACGTGGATCGACGGGTCCCATGCGCCCCTCAGGGCGACCTCGGCCTCCGCCAGCAGCCAGCGTCGCTGGAGGCCGGCGTCGGGAAGCGGTGCCGAAGGGGGGGGCAGGGCCGGGGCCCGCGGGTCGAGTCGCAACCCTCGCTCGGCGAGGCGACGGTCTCGGGTCGTCCACTCCTCCGGTCCCCGGGATGCAAGGAGCTGCTCCTCCTCCGGGGTCAGGCCCCCCGAGCGTCGGGTTCGGGCCCGCTCCCCGAGTTCCGCTTCCGTGAACGGCGGCGTCACGGAGCGGACCACCTCGGTGCCCTCGAGGAGGAACGTGCCGAACCATGTCGTGATGACCGCGCGCGCCATCCGTGCTCCCCGAGGCTCCGGCCTCGGCAGGCCACGCGGCATAAATAGGGCGGCGCGGGTCGCCGCGCCGATGGACCCTCCCCAGGACCTGGTTCGCGCGGCGCACCTGGGCCGGACCCTCGTTCTCACGATCGACCACCCACCCGTCAACGTGCTCTCACGCCTCGTCCTGGAGGCCCTCCTGACGCGTCTCGACGACGCCGAACGGGACCTCGAGGTACGAGCGGTCGTGCTCGCGAGCGCGTCCGAGAAAGCGTTCGCCGCCGGCGCGAACATCCGGGAGATGGCCCCGATGGGGCCGCCAGAGGCGCTCGTCCACGGCGGGCTGGGACAGGCGGTGACGCGACGTATCGAGCGCCTTCCGCTGCCCGTGATCGCGGCGGTGCACGGGGTGTGTCTGGGCGGCGGGTGCGAGATATCGCTCGCGTGCGACTTCATCGTCGCGAGCGACGACGCCCAGTTCGGGCAGCCCGAGATCAACCTCGGAGTCATGCCCGGATGGGGAGGGACGCGTCGTCTCCCGCGCCGGATCGGCGCGGCCCGGGCCCGCCGGTGGATCCTGACCGGACGCTCGGTCCCTGCCCGCGAGGCGGCGGAAGCCGGTCTGGTGGACCGGGTGGTGACACGGGCCGAACTCCTCCCGACCGCCCTCGCTCTCGCGGACGAACTGGCGGCGAAGCCGCCGGTCGCCCTCGCGGCGGCGAAGCTCGCGCTCCTTCACGCGATCGACCCCGGGGTGGAGGAGGGTCTCGCCTTCGAGCTCGACCTCTGGGCGCGACTGTTCGGGACCGAAGGTCAGAAGGAGGGCATGAACGCGTTCCTCGCCAAGAAGCCGCTCGAGCCCCGCTCGCGGGCCGGCTGGGAGGAACAGTCGACCGGATTCCCCTGGGCGTCGGCCCCGAGCGTCTCCGCAGTGACCGGAAAGCGGAAGAACGGGGAAGTGTCGGGTCGGCAGTGAAACGCCGCGGTGGCTCAGCTGGCAGAGCGGCTCCTTGGTAAGGAGCAGGCCGAGGGTTCAAATCCCTCCCGCGGCTGCCCGACTTCCCAACGAAGGGGATCGGGCTTGGCCGACCCCGATACGGTAGGCTCCCCCAGCTGGTCCCAGCTGCACCAGTAAATCGACGGTTGGTTCCTACGGGGTCCTTACAAAACCCCCCGAGAGTGTGCGAAAAGTCGGGATTGCTCGAGAAGGTCCTCAAGGGATCAACCGTCCTTCCTATTCCGTCTCTCGGTCCCTGCCGAGGGGAGCCGCCCCTCAGGAGCCTAACGCCATCACCAAGCTTCGAGTGCCCCTCAGATTCAAGGCGCGCCGCATGTCGTAGGTGGTCAGGGTCAGCCCCATTTCCCCTCGCACCTTGCGAATTCCCCTCAGCAGCATGTAGCCCTGGTCGAGTCCACGCTTGATCGTACCGAAGGGATGCTCCGCGAGCGCCTGTCGGAGTGCGAGGATTCTCCGCCCCTCACCAGCCCTCATGCGCGCTTCCATCGCCTCCAGTTCGCTCGTGTGCTCCGTCCTCATGATCTTTCGACTTTGCGAACTCAACGTGCACCGGGTCCGGTGGTGAGGGCACGAGAAGCAGGCGTGCGTGGTGTAGATCTTCACGGCCATCGGCTCGGGTCTCCAGGGTGGACCTTGTGTGAGCGTGGACCCCGGGTGCATCGAGTGACCTGCCGGACAGACGACCGTGTCCGTGGACGGGTCGTAGCGGAACTTGTCCTTGCGAAACTCGGGGGCGATCCCCGCCAGATCACCGGCGCCCTTGGCCTTCTCGGGTTGCGGAATGAATGGAGTGATGCCCGCGTCGACGCACCGCCCCGTTTGGGCTCCACTGTAGTATCCCTTGTCGGCCACCGCCTTCAGGTGATCCACGCCCAGCGCCTCCTTGGCCTGAATCGCCATCGGCGCGAGCTGGTGGTGGTCGTCCGCTTTGTTGTCGACGTCGTAGGCGACGACCATCTTGGTCTTCGCCTCTACCGCGATCTGGGTATTGTAGCACATTTCGTGTCGCCCGTGGTTCAACATCACCCGACTGTCCGGATCCGTGAGCGAGACCTCGTCCATACCTCTCGTCTCCAACAGCTTCCGGATCTCCTCGAGAGAGCGCTTCTTCTCCCGTAGCGCGGCGATCTTCTCCTTCAGGTTCTTGACACGAGGGGGGAAGGATTCCTCCTCTCGAGCCTCCTTGGCGTCGTTCTCGTCGAGTTCCTTCAGGTAGCGAGCCAGCCTCTCGTCGATCTGCTTGCGGTCTTCCTCGAGGCTCTTCGTCGTGTGGTGT
>JBAWFC010000063.1:0-6722 GCA_049591535.1 Thermoplasmata archaeon
CCCCCGCGACGCCCAGCCCGCCGGCCGCGGCCCGTGCGCCGGCGGTACCGGTCGCCCCCTCCGCGTAGCCGCGCGTCCGCTACGGCGAGGACGGCACGTTGGACGCCGTCTCGACCAGCTCCTTCGCGGCGCGGGTGAACCGCATCAGCTTCGCGAGATTCCCTTTGACGCGGAACGTCCCGTCGAGGATCGCCTTCACGGGGTCGAGCTCGTGCCGCATCAGCCGCTGCCAGTTCTCGGGAGTCCCCTCGTAGACGAACTCGGAGGAGACCCCCCGCGCGTCCGGATAGAACGTCGCCGCCCGGCAACGGCCGTCGGCGAGGTCGAGATGCACCCCGGGCGACGGGGCCTCGGCCCCGGGGGAACGAACGAGCAGCAGGATGTCGCCGACCCAGGCTCGCGCGGCCTCCCGATAGGCGGCGTTGTCGTTGAGCGCCGACCGGTACGCTGCCGCCCAGTCGGCGGAAGGGAACTGCATGGATCGCCGAGGCCCGGCCGCGATTAAAGGGGTGCCGACCGCGGTGGGCCGTCGGCCTCAGCCGTTGGCGTACTCGTAGAACCCCTGGCCGGTCTTCCGGCCGAGGTGCCCGGCATCGACCAGCCGGCGCAGCAGGATCGACGGGCGATACTTCGGGTCACCGAGCTCCCGATACAGCGTCTCCGCAACGTCGAGGGAAACGTCGAGTCCCACCAGGTCCGCGAGCTCGAACGGTCCCATCGGCATCCCGGCTCCGGCCTTCATCGCCGCGTCGATGTCCCGCGACGACGCGAGCCCGGCCTCGAGAGCGAAGCACGCCTCCGTGAGGACCGGAGTGAGGATACGGTTCACGACGAACGCGGGCGACTCCTTGACCCGGATCGGCACGAGCGGGTATCGGTGGTTCTTCAACCCTTGGAGAAAGTCGATCGTGTCGGTCACGACGTCCTCGCGGGTGTCGACGCCGCCCGAGACCTCGACCAGCGGGAGCGTGTACGGCGGGTTGAAGAAGTGCGTGACCAGGGTCTGGCGAACGTGCTTCAGCCCACGCGCCAGCCGACTGATCGAGAGCGAGGAGGTGTTCGAACCCAGGACGGCATGCTCGGGGAGGACGGCGTCGAGCGCCTCAAGCACGGGACGCTTGACCGCGTCCTTCTCGAAGACCGCCTCGACCACGAAATCGACGTCGCGGAACGACTCGTAGTCGGTGGTCCCCTGCACGCGGCCGACGACCTCCTCCGCGCGGGCGCGAGTGAACCGGGGCGCGAGCTTGGTCGCTACGGCGGCGCGCTGGGCGTCGGTGAGACCCCCCGTCAGCTCGACGATCCGTTCGGTCTCCTTCGGGGCGCGGCTCTCCTGGAAGCGGAGGAGTTCGTCCACGATACCGCGGATCCGGCCAAGACCTCTCTCCACGAGCGTCGCGTCGACGTCCTTGAGGACGACCCGGATCCCGTTGTAGGCCAGGACCTCCGCGATCGCGGACCCCATCGTCCCGGCACCGACCACTCCGGCTTTCTCGACGTGCATTCCTGCCCCCGGACCGGGGAGCGTGGACTCGCTACATAACGTGCGAGACTACGCGCCCGACAGCGGTCCGCCCGGCCCGCGTCCGCGGCGGCCGAGGTCGGTCATGATCTGGTCGTACTGCTCCCGAGTGATCTCGCCCCGGGCGTACCGTTGACGCGCGACCATCACGGCGGGGTCGCGCCGGGGTCCGCGGCCGTAGCCACCGCCCCGTACCCGTGCGCTCCAGAACGCGATCCGGATCACAAGGAACGATACCCAGATCAGGATGAAGATGAGGAAAAATCCGCCCCAGTAACCGAAGTACGGTCGCGGGGACCCGCTGCGGACCCCGATCGTCCCGGTCCAGAACAGGAGGAGCAGGACCACCAGAACGACGATGATCGCGAGGCCGACGCCGATCGCCAGCCACCGACGGGTGGAGTGCCTCCCGCCCTGGGGACCGTTTCCGGTGTAGTTTCCACCGTACATCGGGGGTATCGCAGAGGAGACGCACCGAGGGTGTATCTGAATCTTCGTCCGGGGAAGAGGAGCGGTGCCGGCGGCTGCGACGTAGCCGCGGGGAGCTCGGTCGAGCGGATACCGGCGGAAGCGAGCGAAGACTTAAGGCGCCGACCGGGCTCGTCACGCTCGCGCGGGGATAGCCCAGCCCGGTAAGGCGCAGGATTGCTAATCCTGTGGTGATTTCACCTCGGGGGTTCAAAGGGGCTCCGGGACCCGCCGGAGCCCGGGACGTCCCCCTCCCCGCGTCCGCTCCACTCTACGGGGCGGGCTCCGCCCCCGCGTGGTAGACCCCGGCCTCCGGATGGATCCCGACCACGTCGCCGATCGAAGGGAGCGGGCCGTCCACGATCGCGAGCAAACGGACCGACTCGGGCAGCTCCACGAGGGCGAGGCGGTGGGGAGCGGGCCACCCCTCGGAGGGAGTGGTCAGCTCGGTCGCAGCGAGGACCGTGCCGAGGGCGGGAACAGAGTACGGGCGAACATCGGTCGACCCGCACCGGGGACACGGACCGTCCACCGGGAGGAATCGGGACTTGCACGTTTCGCATCGGCTCAGCGCGATGAGTTCGGCGGTGGGGGTCACGGTGCCTCCCTACCGAGGATCGTCACGAAGTTGTGCGAGGCGATCCCGCTGACGGCCTGCGCCAGCCCGACCTTCGGCGGGCGGGCGATCGCGTGGGCCCCGGCCTCGCCGCGCAGTTGGAGCGCGATCTCGGCGATCTCCGCGAGCCCGGAGGCCGCGACGGGGTGACCCCGACCGATCACGCCCCCACTGGGGTTGACCGGGAGCCGTCCGTCCGGCCGGACGTCGCCGTTCTCGAACGCCTGAGGAGCCTGGCCGGGTTCGCAGAACCCGAGGTCCTCGAGGTGGACGAACACGAACGGGGAGAACGCGTCGTGTACCTCCGCCACCTCGATCTCCTTCGGCGTCACCTTCGCGCTGTCGTACGCGCGTTTGGCCCCCACCCGCGTCGCTCCGAAGCTCGTCAGGTCGTCCCGGTCCGCGATCCGGAGCGACTCGAACCCCTGACCGAGACCCAGCACGGTCGCGGCCCCGGTCCCCCGTTCGAGCACGACGGCGGTCGCACCGTCCGAGATCGCCGAGCAGTGGAGCAAGCGCAGCGGAGATGCGATGAGGCGGCTGCGCGCGACCTCGTCGGCGGTCACGGCCTTCTGGAAGTGGGCCGCCGGATTGCGTGCGGCCATCTCGCGGGCATGGACCGTGGCGACGTCGCAGATCGTCGGCGGCAGCGCGTAGCGCCGAAGGTAGCGCTGGGTCACGAGCGCGGCGAGGCTCGGCATCGTCGCGCCGGCGGCGACCTCGGACGGATGCAGCGACGCCGCGAGGTCGCGGGTGTTCGTGGCCGTCGTGCGGTCGGTCATCTTCTCGGTCGCGACGACGAGGGCCCGTTCGAACCGGCCGGATTCGAGCGCGAGGACCGCGGAATGGAACGCCATCGCCCCGGTCCCGCTCGCAGAGTCCACCCGCAGACCCGACGCCGCCTCCAGACCGAGGCGTCCCGCAAGCCTCGGCAGGAGCGCTTCGGGGCCCTGGGGTCCGTGGGAGAACATCGAGCCGGCCACCAGGAGGTCCACCGGTCGGCGGCCGATCCCGTCCAGCGCCAGCCCCGCGGCCTCCGCCGCGAGCTCGATCTGGCCCTCGGCGCGCTTCCCGTACCGGCCCATTCCCACGGACGCGACGTGAACGCTCATGCCGCCACCGGAGCCGGCCGCTCCATGAGGAATCGCACGCCCTCCAGGAACCGGGAAAGGGGCATCCCCTCCTCCCAGCGGAGTATCCCGTGGCCTTCCCGAGTGGTGCTTACCGGCGGGAGGCGACGGCAGACGGCCCGCAGGACCCCGTACGCGGGGAGCTCGCTCGCGAGGAACATCCGCCACGGCTCCCCGGGATGCCGACCGAGGCGACGGTAGGCGTAGAGCACGGTGAGTCCGACGCGGCCGACCGCGCGCCGGTGGGCCGCGAGTTGGGCATCGGCCCTCCCGCTCGCCGCGGTGAACCGTATGACGTCCTCTGAGGAGGCCTTGACCTCGAGGGGGAACGCGAACTCGCGTCGCAGCGCGACCAGGTCGAACCCGAGCGACCCGGCGCCCCGGATCACGAGGAACGGCTCGCCGACCAGTCGTTCGAACGAAGGCCGCGCCTCGGGCGCGAGCGCGCGGGCGTAGGACCGTACCGCGCCCGGCTCGCCTTCGAGGAGCGTGCGCAGCTCGCGCTCGTACGCCGACGACCCTCGGCCGACCACGACGGTCGAGTCCCGAGGGCCGTTTAATATAAGCCGCTCGAGCGGTAACCGCGCCGGTGGCGGCGTCCGTTTCGCTGGAAATCATCGCCGCCGATGTCCCGGTGGCGCGCGTGCTCGCGAGCGTGGTCGCCGACTCCGACCGCCGTCGGACGGTCCGTGGCGTCGCGTCCCAGAGCGCCCGGTTCCGATTCTCGGAGTTTCGCGCTCGGCTCCTGAGGGAGCGCGTCTTCGAAGACACCGGGCGACTCCTCACGCGGCTGAAGCGGCGAGGTCTGCTGCTCGAAGTCCCCGAGGGCCGAGGCGACAAGGTCTACCAGGTGCCGTACCCGGAAGAGTTGCGCCAGCTCCTGCTCGACGAGGTCGCCCGCTCCGAGGCGGTGGAGCCGTCCGCCCTGCAACCGGTGCCGGACGAGTCGGCCGAGATCCGGTCGATGGACTCCGAATTCCTCGACCATCTGCGCGACGTGCTCCGCAGCCGCCTCGACGCGACGGTCGAGTTCGGTCGCACGTTCAACGTCGAGAAGCTCGCCGCTTACCTGCGAGGCCTCTTCGGCGAGGCACTCTATTTCGACTCCCTGATCTCGCTGCTCCAGCAGTACGCCCTCGCGGACGCGCCGCTCCTCGCGCCGACCGGGAGGACGACCGGTGCCACCGGCTTCCATCTCGCGCTCTTCGGACCGCCCGGGACCGGCAAGACGTTCTCGATCGACGATCTCGTTCGGGGTAACCCGCGGACCGGCGTGCCGGCGCACGGACTGCCGGGACGGAACCGATACTGCGGCGGGATCACGCCTGTACAGTTCCTGCGCGTCGGGTCGTCGTACACCGGCCGGACGTTCAACTTCATCGTCCCCGAGTTCAATGACTGGTTCAAGTACCGCGGGATGGTGGAACCCCTCAAGCTGGTGATGGAACAGCGCGAGGTGAAGTGGGAGACCACGTTCGGCACGGTTGGCCCCTATACCTTCCGCTCGTTCTTCTCCGTCAACTACAACGTCCGCACCGCTGGCGCCCAGGACTACTGGGCGACGATCGGCGACCCCAACTTCGCGGCGCTCGAGGACCGGATGCTCCTTCGGTTCCACCCAATGACCCGGGATCGTTTCCGCGCCGTGGAGGCGAGCGCGGAGCGGCTCGAGCTCGGGGAGATGGAGTTCGAGCTCGCCGGGAAGATCCGCGACCACCTCACGCTCGTCCATGCGATCGAGACCGGTCATCCACTCGTCGCGGCCAAGTTCCGGTCCCGGTCGGTCCGACTCGAGCGAGGGCTGTACGACCGGTTGCGCGAAGTGTCGGAGAAGGCGTTGAAGACGACCACGTTCCCCAAGTTCTCACCCCGGCTCAAGTCGCGGGCCGTCCGGCTCGCGGCGGCCGCGTCGCTGCTGACGTACTTCGCCACTCCGGGGCCCGCACCCCTTGCGATCGGAAAGGTCGAGACGGAGTTCGCCCGCCGGTTCTACGAGGAGGAGATCCGTGCCCGAGAGGGTCGGCAGGGACACGCAGCGAGCTGAGGACCGGATCGCTCCCCGATTTCGACGGCCGGGAGACGACGAGGTCCGAAGGGCGGCGCGCCGGATCGTTCGGGGTGGAAAGGCGGCGTTCACGTCGCAGGCGAAGTTCCGCTCCGCCCTGCTGATCTCCCTCCGCCGGGAGGAGCCGCTTGCGGTGATCGGGGGGCGTCGCCTGCGACGGTTGTTGATCGGCCTGCCGGGGGTCCGGGTAACAGTACGCTACACGGAGCGGGAGGATCCGTCCGAACTCACCTCCTGTCCCGTCTGCGGATCCGAGCTGAAGCCGATCAGGAATCGGACGCTCGGCGGAGAATCGATCGTTCTCGGACAGCGGTGCACCCGGTGCGACTACTGGACCCACCGCGTCCGACGCGTTCCCGTTCGCTACCTCATCTCGAGCGCGGGCATCGATGGCCGGCCGGTGCGGTAGCGCCGCCGGCCCGCAGATCCGTCCCGAGGGGAGACGGTCCCGCCCGGAGCGGAGCCCGACTGGCCCTAGCCTTCGTTCCACGGTGGCGAGTCCACCGAACCGGCGGGGCCGGGAGGCACGTACGGGGAGGGGGGCATGACGGGCTGCGGCCGCTTCGGTCGGGTGGTCGCAAAGAGTATCACGGCCGCAGCAGCGGCGCCAACCACGATCCCGAGTATGATGCCGCTCGTAAAACTGCTGCCGAACGAAGACGAACTAGAGGCGGATCCCACGACGAGGGCGTAGGTCGTGTTCTTCTCGGCGCCTACCGCGTCCTGGACGACAACGGTGACCGTGTACGTTCCGGCCGACGCGTAGGTGTGTTGGGGCGATAGCCCGTACGCGTACGACCCGTCGTCGAAGGCCCAGACGACCGAGTACGGGCCCGTGCCTCCGCTGATCGCGGTGGAGAACGAGACCGGAGACCCGGCGGTCGCAGAGGCGCCCGAGGAGGGCGACGTAACCTTGAGCGT
>JBAWFC010000064.1:0-14900 GCA_049591535.1 Thermoplasmata archaeon
CCCCTGGCCGAAGGCCCGGCCCGTCGGGGAGCCGACGCTCGCCGCGGAAGCCGCCGCGCGACGGGCATCCTCATAGCCCGAACCCACTGTAGCCGCGCCGTGCCCGAGTCGTCCCGCGCGGAGCTCGACGGCGAGCTGCGCCAGGCACTGGGCGAGACCGGTGCGGTGGGGGCGACGGTCCGACAGCTCGCGGACCGTCTCGCCGACCGCCCCGACCGGGTCGAGCGGATGCTCGCGGACCTGCGCCTGCGGGGGGACGTGCTCCGGATGGGCCGGGGCCTGTACGTCCTCCGGGATTTCGGTCGGCTCGACGAGCGGAGCGATTTCGTCGACCCGGCGGCGTTCGTCGAGCGGTTCGAGAAGGAGAATCACCTCGGGCTCGGTCGGTATCCGGGCCCGATCACGTTCCGGTCGAACGAAGCCCTCCCCGTCCATCGCTGGTGGCCGTACGTCCAGGGATACTCGGCGGAGTTCGTCCGCGGGGTGCTGGAAGCCGCGGCACTTCCCCGCGGCGCCACGGTGCTCGACCCGTTCGCGGGGAGCGGCACGACGCTGGTCGAGGCCCGTCGCTCCGGGGCGCGAGCGCTCGGCACGGAACTGCTCGCACCGGCGGTCCTCGCGGCCCGCGTCAAGACCCATTTCGAGCTCGCTCCGTCCCGGCTTCGCTCCTCCGCGCGCGCCGCGGCTCGCGCCGGCGCGCGTCGCCGTGCGGGCGGACTTCCGTTCCTCCGCGAGACCGAGCGTCAGTTCTCGCCCGAGGTGCTCGGCGACCTCACGCGCCTTCGGGACGTGCTTCCGCCCGGCGGCACCCCGCTCGCGGACGCGTTGCGCCTCGCGTTCGGCCGGGTGCTGATCCCGTCCAGCCGGCTCCATCGGTCGCCGTGCCTCGGATACAACCGCCGACATCGCGCCTCCGACCTGACCCCGTTCGACCGGTTCCGCGACGCCACGGAGGAGATGGCGACCGACCTCGAGCTCCTCGCGAGGGAGCGACGTCGCTGGGGCCGCCCGGCGCATATCGTCGAAACCGACGCGCGGTCCGCGGCGTGGCCTTCCGGCTCGGTCGACCTCGCGGTGACCAGCCCACCGTACGTCAACGGGCTGGACTACGTCATGAACTACAAGATCGACCTCGCCTGGCTGGGCTACGCCCACTCCTACGCGGACCTCGCGGCCCTCCGCAGCGCGGAGGTCGCCTGCGACAACCTCCCCCGGGCTGAGACGGTCGCGTACCGCGGGGTGGTCGGCACGCCCGACCCGTGGCTGGACGAGATCCTGCCCCGGATCCGCGACAACGTGCAACGCAAGGGGTCCTACCGACGCGACGACGTGCACGCGGTCGTGCACCGGTACTTCGCCGACCTGGTGCCCGTCCTCGCGCGGGTGCGCGAGGCGCTCGTACCGGGGGGACGCTTCGTTCTGGTCGTAGGGGACTCGCTGCTCGCCGGCACCTACGTCCCTGCCGACCTGCTCACGGCACGCCTGGGGGCCTCGCTCGGCTACCGGATCGTTTCGGTGGAGGTCGCGCGCTCCCGGCGCAGCGGCCAGCGTCGCTCGTTCGTCCTTAGGGAATCGGTCGTGACCCTCGAGCGACCGAGCCGCGCGTCGTAGGTCGGCCGAGCAGAAGGTTCTTCGCGGACGGCCGCCCTCCTCCGGTCCGATGTTCTGTCCGGTCTGCGGCCGCGCGATGACCGGCCCCGTCGGTCCGTCCGTGCCGTACCCGATGTTTCTCTGCGCGCACCACGGCGTCGTCTACGACCGTCGCCGCGACGCCTGGCACGGACTGCCCGAGGTGGAAACGAAGCTCTGTTGCCCGATCTGCGGGAAACCGATGGAGTTCGAGCCGAAGGACCCTCCGGCGCGGATCTTCTTCTGCTACCAGTGCGGGACGACCTTCGACAAGGAACGGGGGACCTGGTACGGCCTTGCCTTCCACTTCGGTCCCTGACGCGGGCCGGACCCGCCGTTCCGCTGGAAGGAAACCCTTACCTCCCCCTTCGGTCGTTTTCGGGGCGGAGGGGAGCGATGCCGCCCCGAGATGCCGAACCCCATTTTCTCGAGCCGTTGCTCGGGGTCGTCTTCGACTTGGACGGAACCCTCGTCCTCTCGCACCACGACTTCGGTCGCATGCGCGCCGAGGTGATCCGGGTCGCCGAGAAGTACGGGGTCGTTCCCGGGCACCTCTCGGTCGAGGAGCCGATCCACCGGATCGTCGAGGCGACCCGACAGGAGCTGACGAGCTCGGGGGCCCCCGAGGGGGACCTTTTCCGGTTCGAGGCGGAGTACGCGAAGCGGATCGACGCGATCGAGGCCGAAGCGCTGCCGCGAACGACCGCGCGCGCCGGCGCGGAGCCGCTCCTGCGCGCGCTGGGCGAGCGCGGCTTCCGTCTCGGCGTGCTCACGCGCAGCTCCGAATTCTTCGCCCGGGGTGCGCTCGTCCGGACCGGTCTCGCGTCGTTCTTCCCGTACCTGCGCAGCCGCAGCGCGCCGGGACCCCAGAAGCCGTCTCCCGAGGCGTTGCGCCTCCTGCTGCGCGAGATGGAGATCCCCGACGACCGGGCGCTGTTCGTGGGCGACCACGCGATCGATGCGGAATGCGCCACCCGCGCGCATGTCCGGTTCTACGGGGTGCTCGCCGACCCCTCGGAACAGCTCCCGGAGCCGATGGACACGGACCGCTTCCTCGCCGCGGGCGCGTCCGCCGTAGCGAAGGACCTGAACGAGCTGGCCCACCACCTCGACGTCGCGGGGCCGGCCCGGCCGACCCCGGCGGGCTGACGCGGGTCCGCGCGCTCAGAGGTACTCGGCGTACGCGTGGATCATCGCGCGTTCGGCGGTCGCCCACGCCTCGGGGATCTGGTTCCAGCCGTTGCGCATGTCCCCGACGCAGTAGAGACCGGGCACCGGTTCGCCCGTCGCCGCCGCGAGCACGCGGCAGTCCTCGTCGGTCACGACCTGTCCCTCGGGGTCGATCCGCGCCCCGAGCGCGCGGGGGAACTCGTGATGCTGGTCGTACCAGCCGAGGGCGCTGAATCCGCGGTCGAAGCTGCGGTGACTGCCGTCCCCGAACGTCACCCCGAACCGTTTCTCCCGGATCTCGTCGAACGCGACGATCTCGAGGGCGGTGTGGGCGATCCCACGCTCCGCGAGGGCGGGCGGGAGCGTTGCCCGGTCGTCGTCGCGCGCCCCCTCGAGGAGCCCGTGACCGTGGGTGAGGATCTCGACCGAGGTGGGCCGGAAGTGGAGGAGGTCGAGCGCCGTCCGGGCCGCGAACGCGTCGTGCCCGAGGACGGCGACCGACTTGCCCGCGAGGTCGTGCCCGTCGCAAAGGATGCAGAAGTCGACCAGTGCCTGGTTCGCCCACGGGAAGATCGTGTCGATCTTTCCTCCGACCTCGGGGATCCGGTCGACGACCCCCATCGCGAGGACGAGGGCCCGGCCCCGGGCCACCGCGCTCTGCTTCAACCAATCGAACGTGACGGCGTACCCGGCCTCCGTTCGCTCGACGGAGAGCGCGCGGGCCGGCGTGAAGTACCCGACGGCCTCCGCCTTCCGCACGGCCGCGATCTGCGCGTCCAGGAGCTTGTGCCCCGAGATCCCCTCGGGGAACCCCGGGATGTTGTCCATGCGGGGTGCGTAGTACGACCGGGAGTACTTCGGCCCCCGGTCGAGGATCGCCGCGCGGTATCCCAGCAGGGCGGCCTTGAGACCCGCCTGGAGTCCCGCGTGGCCCCCGCCGACGACGACGACGTCGTACGATTCGAGCAGGCGCGGGAACCCGGGCACTTTCGTCACCACCCGGCGGGGGAATTTCAGGGCTCCTTGCCCCGGGGCGAGCCGTTCGACGCGGGAAACCGGCGGCGGAGCGACACGTCCCACGGCAAAAGTTAAGCGCGAACCTCCTCCTCCTTCCGTTCGGGTTCCTGACGCCCGTGCCGGCCGGCGCCGCGAAGAGCGCGCTCGGGGGGACGCTATTTCTCGAGGACGGCACCCGGTTCGACGGAGAGGGCCTCGGCGCGAGCACCCGCCGCGTCGGTGAGGTCGTCTTCACCACCGGGATGGTCGGCTACCCGGAGTCGCTCACAGACCCGTCGTTCCGCGGGCAGATCCTGACGTTCACCTATCCGCTCCTCGGCAACTACGGCGTGCCGGCGAACGGCCGGGACCGGGACGGACTGCCGGCGCTGGAGAGCGGCGCGGTGCAACCGCGGGGCGTCGTCGTCCGCGGGACCACGACCCCGAACCACTGGTCGAGCGAGCGGTCCCTCGAGGAGTGGCTCGCGGACGAGGGGGTCCCGGGGATCCGGGGGGTCGACACGCGACGCCTGACCGAGCACCTCCGTTCGAAGGGAGTCGTCCGCGGAGTCCTCGACGTCGGACCCGCCGACCATCGGCCCTCGTCCGCCGAGCTCGCCAAATCGATTCGCGCCGCCCCCCGGTACGGGGACGAGAAGTTCATGGAGGAGGTCGCCCCGCGACGGGCGACCCTGCTCCCGAGGCCTCGGGGGCCGGTCGTCGCGGTCCTGGATTGCGGCATCAAGGCGAGCATCCTGCGGGCGCTGCTGGAACGCGGGGTGTCGGTCCTGCGATTGCCGTACGACCACGAGGTGCCCACGAGATGGGAAGGCCGACGCGTCGCGGGCCTGCTCGTGGGGAACGGTCCCGGCGACCCGGTCGAGCTCGCCCCGACGATCGAGGAGCTCGCGCGACCGTCGACGCGCGCCCTGCCGACGCTGGGGATCTGCCTCGGTCACCAGCTGATCGCGCTCGCCCGAGGGGGCACGACGTTCAAACTGAAGTACGGCCACCGCGGCCAGAACAAGACGATCTGCTTTCCCGACGGCCGCGCACTGATCGTCAGCGAGAACCACGGCTACGCGGTCGATCCGGCGTCGCTCGCCGAGACGGGGCTGAACGCCTGGGCAACGAACCCGGACGACGGCACGCTCGAGGGACTGCGGGACGCCTCGGGGCGCGTCCTCGCGCTCCAGGGCCACCCCGAAGGGCATCCGGGTCCGCAGGAGGCCGGGTTCGTCTTCGACCGGTTCGTGGGAAAGGTGAAGCGCCGCGCATGACGCCTGCGCTCCCCTCGAAGGTGCTCCTGCTCGGCAGCGGGGCGTTGAAGATCGGCGAGGCGGGGGAATTCGACTACTCCGGCAGCCAGTGCCTGAAGGCCCTCGAAGAGGAGGGCGTCTATGCGATCGTCGTCAACCCGAACATCGCCACGCTGCAGACCGACCCGCCGAAGCACGGGCGGGTCTACTTCCAGCCGCTCACGCCGGAGTTCGTCGCGCCGATCCTCGCGGCCGAACGGCCCGAGGGGATCCTGCTCTCCTTCGGTGGCCAGACCGCGCTCAACTGCGGGGTGCAGCTCTCCGACTCGGGAGCGCTGCGCACCGCGGGCACCCGCGTGCTCGGAACGCCCCTCTCGGGGATCCGGGCGACGGAGGACCGGGCGAAGTTCGTCCGCACCATGGCCCGGGCGCGGGTCCCGACCCTCCCGAGCCGCGCGGTCTACAGCTACGAGGAGGCGCTCGCGGCCGGTGAGACGCTCGGCTACCCGGTGATGGTGCGCGTCGCCTACACGCTCGGCGGCAAGGGCGGCGGGGTCGCCCAGAACCGCGAGGACCTGAAGGAGGTGGTGGCGCGTGGCCTGCGCGCGAGCCCGGTCGGTCAGGTCCTTCTCGAACGGTACGTCGGCGCGTTCAAGCAGCTCGAGTACGAGGTCGTCCGCGACGCGAAGGGGAACGCGCTGACGGTCTGCAACATGGAGAACGTCCTCAGTATGCGCGTCCACACCGGGGACAACATCGTCATCGCCCCGAGCCAGACGCTCACGGACGCGGAGTACCAGATGCTCCGACAGGCCGCGCTGCGGGCGGTCGCGGCGGTCGGCATCGTCGGCGAGTGCAACATCCAGTTCTGCCTCGACCCGGGCAGCCGCGAGTACTATGCGATCGAGATCAACGCCCGGCTCTCGCGGTCGAGCGCGCTCGCGAGCAAGGCGACCGGCTATCCGCTCGCCTACGTCGCGGCGAAGCTCGCGCTCGGCTACACCCTGCCCGAACTGAAGAACCGGATCACGGGGGTGACGACCGCCTGCTTCGAGCCGGCGCTCGACTACGTCGTCGTGAAGCTGCCCCGCTGGGACCTCGACAAGTTCGAGCGCGCCGACCGCCGGCTGGGCCCGGCGATGAAGTCGGTCGGGGAAGTGATGGGCATCGGGGCGTCGTTCCCCGAAGCGCTCTCGAAGGCCGTCCGCATGGGCGACCCGCGGGCCGACCTCCTGCCGCCGGCCGCGGTGCGACCCCCCGAGGAGATCCTGGCCGACCTCGCCCGGCCGACCCCGGACATCCTTTACTGGGTGCTGGAGGCGCTGCGCGCCGGCATCGACGCGGAGACGGTCAGCCGGACGTCCTGGATCGACCGGTGGTTCGTCGACTGCCTCGCCGAGATCGAAGCGACGCACCGGGACCTGTCGCGGGGGCCCGCCGGGGAGGTACCGCTCCGCCTCCTGCGTCGGGCGAAGGAACTCGGCTTCTCCGACCGGGCGATCGGCCGGACCGCGCGCCTCGACGAGGAGGAGGTGCGCCGACGCCGACTGGCCGAGGGCCTCCGGCCGCGGGTCCGGATGATCGACACGCTCGCGGGCGAGTGGCCCGCGCGCACGAACTACCTGTACCTCACGTACCGCGCCGACGCCGACGACGTCCGACCGATGCCGAAGGGCTCGGTGCTCGTCGTCGGGGCCGGGCCGTACCGGATCGGGTCGAGCGTCGAGTTCGACTGGTCGACGATGAACCTCGTGGACGGGCTCCGGGCCGAAGGGGTACCGGGGGTCGCCGTGCTCAACTCCAACCCCGAGACGGTCTCGACCGACTACGACCGGTCGGACCGGTTGTACTTCGAGGAGATCACGCTCGAACGGGTGCGCGACCTCGTCGACTTCGAGTCGTTCGGGGGCGTCGTGACGTGCGTCGGCAGCCAGCTCGCGCAGAACCTGACGCCGCTGCTCGAGATGTGCGGGGTGCCGGTGCTCGGGACGGCCCCCGCCTCGATCGACATGGCGGAGAACCGCGCCGAGTTCGCCCGCCTCCTCGAGCGCCTGCGGATCCCGCAGCCGGCGTGGCGGGCGTTCACGACGGTCGACGAGGCGAGCGGGTTCGCCGACGAGGTCGGCTACCCGGTCCTCGTGCGGCCGTCCTACGTCCTCAGCGGCCAGGCGATGCGGGTCATCTGGGGGCGGAACGACCTCGCACGGTTCCTCTCCGAGGCGGCGCGGGTCTCCCCGGAGCATCCGGTCGTGATCACGAAGTTCATCGAGGGGGCGGACGAGGTGGAGCTCGACGGCATCTCGGACGGGAAGCGCGTCCTCGTCGCCGGGATCCTCGAGCACGTCGAGCGGGCCGGGATCCACTCGGGGGACGCGATCTTCTGCCTGCCGCCCCGCCACACCTCCCCCGAGGTGCAGGACCAGCTGCTCGCGGCGGCGGGCCAGCTCGCCCGGACCCTCCAGATCCGCGGACCGTTCAACGTGCAGTTCCTCGTGAAGGACGAGGCGTACCAGATCATCGAGCTGAACCTGCGGGCGAGCCGCTCGCTGCCGTTCCTCGCGAAGGCGACGGGCGTCCCACTGCTGCGCGAGGCGGCGCGCGCGATGCTCGGGCGGCCGATCTCGCGCGAAGGGGTCGCCCCGCTGCCTCCCGACCGCTGGGGGGTGAAGGTGCCGCAGTTCTCGTTCCTGCAGCTCGCGGGCTCGGACCCGCTCCTCGGCGTGGAGATGCAGTCGACCGGTGAGGTCGCCTGCTTCGGGTCGACGTTCTCGGACGCCCTCGTCAAGGCGCTGGTCGCGACCGGCGTGCGTCTCGTCCCCCGCCGCGGCACGGCGTTCCTGTCGGTCGGCGGGCCGGTCCTCAAGGAGCAGCTCCTCCCGGTCGCGCACCGCCTGCGAACCCTCGCGCTGCGGATCTCGGCGACCGAGGACACGGGAGCGTTCCTCGCCGCGCGGGGGATCCGGGCCGTGCGGATCCTGCACAAGGTCAGCGAACCGGACCGGCACCCGAACGTCATGGAGGCGCTCGACCGCGGCGAGATCGACCTCCTGCTCAACGTCCCGCTCTCGCTCACGCAGGAGAAGTTCGAGCAGATGCTCGAGGACGAGTACGTGCTGCGCCGCCGGGCGATCGAGCTCGGGATCCCGCTGTTCACGAGCCTCGAGGCGTTCGCGGCCTACGTCGAGGGGGTCGCGTGGCTCGAGGACCATCCGCTCACGGTCGAACCCCTCTACGGCTCCCCGGAGCCCGGCGCCGCCGCGGGCCGGGACGCGCAGCGCCTCCCGGTCGTTCCGCGGCGACGGCGGCACCGCCGGCGAACGGGCTGAACCCGGACGAGGGTCCGGAGCGCCCTCAGGCGATCGGGAACTTCGTCACCGAGAACTCGGGGACGACGGTCGAGGTGTCGAGCACCTCGGGGATCCCGCGGATCCGCTCCGTGACGAAGTCGAGCACCCGGCGCTTGCTCGCGGCCGGGGGCGGGAAGTCGAGGACGACCAGGATGTCCCAGTCTCCCGTGAGGAAGTGGAGCTCCTTGACCTCGGGGAGGGTCTCGAGCAGGTTGCGGATGCGGTCGAGGTCGCCGCCGCGGACCTTGAGGTAGGTGAACGCGCGGGCGCTGTGGAGTTCGCTCGGCATCAGCTCCGAGAGGTTCTCGTCGGTGAAGCTCGCGACCCCCTCGAGGCGGGGCCCCTTCGGGGAGATCAGGACGGGGAACGTCTGGACGCCGCGCAGGTGCTCGGCGATCAGCCGCTCGACCCGACCGGCCTTCTCGATGTCGACGACCTTGAGGTGGTAGCCCCGGCGCGAGGCGATGTCCTCGGCGTGCGCGACGCAGCGCGCCTGGTCGTCCGAAAGGAAGTGGACCCCTTCGCCGCCCTGCATGCTGACCTCGCCCGCAACGCCCGAGACCGAAGGGCCTCCGGTCGGGGTCGTCGCGTCGGCCCCCGGGGACGGGGACGGACGGTAGAACGTCGTCACGGCACGCTTGGACTGAACGTAGAGGGTCAACTCACGGGCGTCGTCGGCCATCGGCGGGACGGCTCAAGCGGAGCGCTCTATTTAATCAGATGCGCCCGGGGGGACGGAGCGCCCCCGCCCCGAAGGGCGGGGGAAAAGGTTCGCACGGAGTCGCGGACGGGGCCCGTCGCGACTAGTAGCGCTTGTAGCTGTCGGAGCGCTCTCGGCTCCCACCGCCACTGCCGCCACCGCCGCCACCGCTGCCGCCACCGGAGTAGCGACCGCCGCCGCCCCCGCCGCCGGAGTAGCCGCCGCTTCCGCGGTCACGGAAGCCGCCGCCGCCACCGAACGACCGGCGCTCGCTCTCGAACTCCTGCTGGCTCATGTCGAGGGACTGGTTGACCTCGGCGATCGCCTCGGTCGACTTCGAGAGGTTTCCGTACCGGCCCACGTTGAGGCGCATGTGCCCGCGGACGAGGGAGACGTACCCGTTGTCCACGAGGATCACTTCGTCCTTCGCGATCGAGCCGATCTGCTCGTTCCAGAGGGAGAGAGTGATGACGGCCGTGTCGTCGCCGACGACGGCCTCGCACACCTTTCGGGGGTCACCAAACTTGCCCATGACCTCCTTCGGTTCGCCCACGCTCAGTACCTTCGCGAGGACGTTCACTTGCTTCGAGTTCGGCGTTAGGTCTCGCACTTTGGTCAGGGGTTTGTCCACCATCTCTTGTCGCCTTCTTGGTTCGCGTTCTGCGTCGGGAATCGAGGAGTGACCCTCGTCGTGCGAACACTCGTCAGAAATGGGACGGGCGGGACGCTCGATTCAGGCTGGGCTCGCGGATTCCTCGATCGGCGGATGACCGGGAGACCGATATAAAGCCGCCGTCGCCGCGTCGCGGCGACGCACGGGGACCGCTCCCGACCTCGATGCCGGTGGGGCGGCAGGCTTTTCCGTCTCCTGCCGAGTGCCTCGGTCGGTATCCGTTCGTGAGCCAGCGCTTCGACCTCGGCGTCCATCACTTTCTCCGCCGAGAGTACGAGCTCGCGCAGCGGGCGTTCCGCGACCTCGTCCGGGAGGACCCGAACGATGCGAGCGCCTGGTCGTACTACGGGATCTGCCTCGCCCACCTCGGGCAGGCCGCGGAAGCCGAAGGGGCGCTCTCGCGCGCGGTCGCACTCGCTCCGACGAACGGAGAGGCGTGGTTCCATCTCGGCGTCGCGCGATCGGTCCGCGAGGAGTGGGGGACCGCGGCGCTCGCGTACCGACGGTCCGTCGCCCTCGCACCGGAGGACCTCGTGGCGTGGCACCGGCTCGGCGTCGCCCTCGCAGAGTCCGGGGACGAGACCGGAGCGTCGGCGGCGTTCGAACGCGCGCTCGTGCTCTCCCGGGACACACCGAGCACCGAGGCGGGCGCGCGGGGACCCTCACACGCCGGCGCCGACGACCACCTCGAGGAGACCGGAGAGCGGGAAGGGATCCGCGAAGCGAAGAGCTGGCTCGAGCTCGCCCTCTCCCTCCTGAGCCTCGGCGAGGAGGAGGAGGCGGTCGCGGCGTACGACCGGGCCTACACCCTCGATCCGGAGCGGGCATCCCGGTCGCTGTTCCGACCGATGCTGAAGCTCCTCACCGCCGTCGAAGGGGCGGCCGCGCCCGAACCCCGCGGCGAATCCGCCGAGCTCCCCGGCCGGCCGGAAGGACCGGTGCTGCGCCGGCCCGAGCCCGCGGACCTTCGCCCCGAAGTCCAGTAGCCACCGCGCACCGCCGCCTAGAGCGGCTTCGGAGGAGCGGTGACGATCGTCGACTCGGCCCAGTCCGTGACCTTCTGGCGGGCGACCGCGTGCCGTTCGTAGAACTGCTGGACCCGCTCGACGAGCTGTCCCTTGCAATCGCCGCAGAGCAGCTCACCGGACCGGCACGTCCGGGTCACCTCGGCGAACTTCGCGTCGGACTCGGCGAACCGGGTCCTCCACAGCGCCCAGACCGAGCAGACCTCGGGGGTCGCGCCGAGGCGACGTTGTTCCTCGACCGTTGCGCGGCCGCCGGTGAACGCCGAGCGGATCTTCCGCTCCACCGTCTTCGGAGGGTCGTTGAGGAACAGCGCGTCGTCCGCGCGGTTCCCGGTCGTCGACATCGCGCCCTCCCCGAGCAGACCCGGGACCATCCGAGAGTGGACGAGCGACGGCTTCGGGTAGCCGAGCCCTTCGGCGATGTCCCGGGTCAAGCGGAAGTGCGGGTCCTGGTCGATCCCGCACGGGATGAGGCACGGCACGGTCCGACCCTCGGCCCACGACGGCCAGAACGCCGGCACGCTCTGGAGGGCCGTGTAGAACACGAGACCGATGTTCGTGCTCGGCGGGAACCCGAAGACCGCCTTCACGTTCGAGTAGGTGATCTTCCGCGCGACGCGGATCGCGAGCGGGTACATCGCCGCGATCGAGCGGGAGTCGAAGAAGACGTGCGTGCGCTTTGGGTCGAAGCCGAGCGCGAGGATGTCGTAGAGGTTCTCGAGCCCCCACTGGGCCGTCTCCTCCCGCGTGAGTCCGGACCGGGCCCAGAACTTCTCGTCGTCCGTGATCTGGATGTACATCGGCACCCCGAGCCGGCGCTGGAGCCACAGGCAGAGGTCGAAGGAGACGAGGTGCGATGTGTGGAGCGGGCCGGAGGGCCCCCGTCCCGAGTAAAGGAAGAACGGCCGCCCGTTCGCGTAGGCGTCGAGGAGCGGAGCGAGGTCGCGGTGCGAGTAGTAGATCCCGCGCGTCAGGAGCGGGTGGAGCTCTCCGCCCGCGAGGTGGTGGAGCCGGGCGAGGAGCTCGGGGGTGAGCTCCTCCGTCCCGAACCGCTCGCGGAGACGGTCGTAGTCGATCTTCCCCTTGACCTCGTAGGGAGTGACGACGAACTCCTCGGGCGCCGGCATGGTCGTCGGCCCGTCAGCCTTCGGGGAAGGTGATCTTCGCGAGGATCGACTCTCGCTCGCCGAGCGGAACGCCCGCGGTGCTCAGCGCGTCGGCGACGCACGAGCGGGAGTGTTCGTGGTGGATGCTGTGCCCGCACGACGGGCACGTCGCCCAGCCCTCGATGAGGCGGCGCAGTCCTTCGCGCGACGACGACGAGTCCCGGCGGGCGAACTTCTCGACGAGGATCGCGCCCCCGGCCTGGTTCTCCAGGTTCGAGAGGGGCACGCGGACCGGCGTGTTGCAGACCGGGCAGCGGGCCGGGTTCCGGCAGGTGCAGGTCATGAGCGCAGGGGTATCGGCCGGCCCGGACTAAAAGCCCGATGGACGGACGGCACGCCCTCCGGTGGACGGATATCCTCAAGTGCCGGCGGGGACCGTCTCTCTTCCGTGCCCCAACCGCCCGAGGCCAAAGCCCGCGAGTTCCATCTCGAGATGCTCGAGGTCCTGAAGCTCCTCAACCGCGTCGAGGAGGAACACGGGAAGGTCGACGGGCTCGAACGTGAGGAGCTCGTCCACCTCCTCGGCAAGGTCGGGTTCCCCGCGGCGACCCTCGACGACGTGGGACGCACCCTCGACGTGCTGATGGGGAACGGCCTCGCGCGGTCGATGACCGACTCCGAGTACGCCTGGGACCGAGGCCGCGTCGTCGGTGAACGGTTCGGGATCACCCTCGAGGGCAAGCAGATGCTCCTCAAGGAACTCGAGCGGGTCGGGCGGGTCTAGGCTCGGTCCCCGCGCCGCGGGTCCGCGGCCCCTGTCCATTTAAGTAGGGGGAACCCGCGTACTCCACGAGCATGCCCTCCGGGGACCCTCCGGATCCTGTCCGAGCGACGCTCGTTGCGATCCTTCAGCAGCTGAACCGAGTGGAGTCGCTCCACGAAGGACGCGAGCGCGACCAGGCGCTCGAGCTCGGCGACCTCGAACGGGTGCTCACGAAGTTCTGGGCGATCGACCAGGGGCTCGTCAAGGTCCCCCTCGCGTTGGGGCTCCTGGTGCGCAACGGGATGGTCGAAGTGCAGGCCGCCGGGAACTACGCGCAGACGGGCCGCGGTCCGCACCGCCCCGCGCGGGCCCACTATCGCATCACGGCCGGCGGCAAGCAGTTCCTCGTGGAGAACCTGCAGAAGAGCGACCGGATCGCCTGACGGCCGCACCCCGGACCGCCCTCGTATTCTGCCCATAAATTCTTAAGTAGGCCCCGAGAGTGGGCGTGCCCCCATGTCGAGAATTCACTCCGGCCACAAGGGTCGTGCCGGTTCCCACCGGCCCTACCCGCTCACGAAACCGGAGTGGGTCACCGCCTCCTCCGAGGAGGTCGTGAGCCAGGCCGTCCAGCTCGCGAAGGGCGGGATGGGCCAGGCGCTCGTCGGCCAGACGCTCCGCGACTCCTACGCGATCCCGCTCTCGCGCGCGATCACGGGGAAGCGCCTCGGCGTCCTCCTGAGCGAGAACGGCGTAAAGCCCGAGATCCCGGACGACCTCCATGCGCTCCTCAAGCGGGTCGTCCACCTCCAGCATCACCTGAAGACCCACCCGAAGGACCTCGCGAACCGTCGGGGGCTCAACCTGATGGAGGCGCGGATCCGACGCCTCGCCCGATACTACCGACGACGCCGTAAGCTCCCCGAGAACTGGCGGTACTCGGCCGCGGGTGCGGCGCTCCAGGTGGAGTGATGCCTTCGGGCCCCGACGGCTTCGTCGCCCACCCGAAATATCGCGAAGAGTTCGAACGGGCCCGGGGCCTCGTCCTCGGGCACCCGCGCCGTTGGAGGGTGATCTACCACTACGACGCGGACGGGATCGCGAGCGCGTCCTCGGCGCTGAGGGCGTTCGCGCGACTCGGCTACCCCGCCCAGGCGACCGCGCTCGCGGGCGTCGAGCGGGAACGGATGGCCGAGCTCGTCCGCAGCACCGCCGGGCCCGTCCTCGTCGTCGACACGGGAGCGACATGGCTCGACCTGTTCGCGGAGCACGCGCACCCGGTCGTCGTCCTCGACCACCACAAGTACCCCGGCGCTCCCATTCCGCCCGCGCTCCCGGACCACGTGGCGTTCGTCAACCCGCTCGACTGGGGCGTGGACGGGATGAGCGAGATGTGCGCCGCGACCCTCACCTGGCTGTTCACCGTCTTCCTCGACCCGATGAACTGGGACAACGCCCCGTGGGGACTCTCCGGGGCGATCGGCGACCGCCAGCACGTCGGCGGGTTCCGCGGCCTCAACGCGCGGCTCGTCGAGGAGGCGACCCGGCGCTCCCTCGTCGTGCATCGCCCGGGGGTCGCGTTGTTCGGCCCGTCGATGGGCGCCGCGATCGCCGGTAGCATCGACCCATTCGTCCGCGGCCTCTCGGGGCGGCCCGAGGAGGTCGGTCTCTTCCTCGAGAGCCTCGGGATCGACCCGGCACGCTCTCCCTCGAGCCTGACGCCCGACGAGACCGCGCGGCTGGTCACCGAGTTGCGCCGGCGGCTCGCGGAGAACGGCGTCCCCCCCGAGGCCGCCGGGATCCTCGACCAGGACCGCTGGATCGTACCGTCCCTCGGCCTCGACGCCGAGGAGGTGTCGAACCGGCAGAGCGCCGCGGGGCGCGCCAAGATGCCCGGGGTCGGGGTCGCCTACGCGCTCGGGGACCCGTCCGCAGCGGACCGGGTCCGGGCGATGGAGGACGGCTGGCGGACGGGGGTCCTGCGGGGACTCCGTCGACTCGAAGACGAGGGTGTAAATTCGATGAGCGCCCTGCAGTGGTTCGAGAGCCCGGACACTACCCTCGCGGGTACCCAGGCCGGCATGGCGATGCTCTACCTCCTCGACCCGGAACGGCCCGTCTTCGTCTTCTCGGAAGGCGCGGGCCCGACCAAGCTGAGCGCCCGCGCGACCCTGCGACTGGTCGAGCGGGGAGTCGACCTCTCGGCGGCGTGCGCCGAGGCCGCCGCCGCCG
>JBAWFC010000065.1:0-2365 GCA_049591535.1 Thermoplasmata archaeon
CCCTCGGGAGAAGTCCGCGAGGTCGCGTCGCAGCGCGGCGGGGACGCCCCGCTCGCGCGCGAGCTCGAGCAGCGCGACGGCCTTCTCGGGCCGGTGGCGCCGCCGGCGAGCTCCGGTGCCCAGGACGCCGTTGAAGTAGAGGAACGGGCCCCCGAGCTCGATCGCCTCGAGGAGCGTGCGGCTCCCGGTGACGATCCGCAGGTCGGCCGCGGCGAACCGGCGTCGCCAGGAGACGGAGGCGACCGGACCGCCCGCGACCTCGACCCGGCCCGGTGGGAGGGCGACCTTCCACGGTCGGTCCGTTCGCACGTAGAGCCGCACGGCAGGGTCCGTGCCGTCGAGTCCCGCGACGACCGCGGGGGCGATGGTCTCCGCGCTCGCCGGACTTGCGTACCACACCCACTCCCGGCGGACGCCCGGTGTTCTCCGTTGGGAGGCCGGAGCGAAACGCCGGGGCCAGAGGGGGCCGGTCTGCACCGCCGCGGGAAACTCCCGCCCGAACGCGGGGTCGGCGCGCAACGTCGCGAACACGTGGAGCACGTTCGCACGCTCGAATCCCCGGTACCGGGCGAACGCCGCCCGCAGCCGGTCGAGCTCGCCCTCCCGGCGCGACCGGGCGAGGCGGGAGCCGAGCTCGCGGTCCGGCACCCCGCCCTCCCGCAGCCGTTCCCGGTTCTCCGACGCGGCCGGAAGCGTCCGGGCGAACTCCTCGAGACTGACGTGGATCGTCGACGCCGGCCCGTAGACCCGCTCGACGTCCCCCGATTCGAGTTCCCACGGACCTCCGCGTCCGAACGGTTCGGGCCGGCTGGGCGCGGCGCTCACTCCCCAGGCCGGCGAGACCGTCAGCGCGGCCGGGCTGCTGGGTGCGATGCGGGATCGCCGCTCGACCGGTGGCCAATCCCAGGGTCCGTCGACCGACCGGGGGAGCGGCCGGCCGTCGCTCCGGTAGAGATTCGTGCGGAACCCGGCGCGCGCGAGCTCGCGGCCGGCGGCGAGCACCTCCTCGACGTCGCCGAGACCTCCGCCGACCACCGCCGGGAACAGGTAGACGTCGACCGCGGACGGCCGACCGGTACTCCTACGCGGCGGACCGGTAGAGCGTCCAGAGCCCGAGGGCATCGTGGAACCCCCCTCCCTGGAGGGCGGCCCGGCCGCGGAGGTTCGCAGCGGGGACCTGGGTGAGGATCCGGGGCGCCCCGTGGGCCGCACACCAGGTGACCGCGGTTCGGACGAGGGCCGCCACGCTCGCCGCGTCGGCCCCTTCGGCGACGATCGGGTCGGAACAGTGGCCGGCGCTCGTCGTCGCCGTCGCGACCGCGGCGAGGTACGCCTCGGGCCCGCGTCCGCGGTCGACGACCCACGCGGCGGTCTCGCTCTGGAGCAGCCGGCCGACGAAGCCCGAGGGGCGGAGCGACGCCTCCCGCAGCGGGAGGACCTCCTGCACCTCCGCCGGGGTGGAGCGACGGGCGATCGCCACGAGCGGCCGAGCGTCCTCGCGACGGAACGGGCGTACGGACGGGGAGGGCGGGCCGGGCTCGACCGGTCCGGGCTCACGGACCAGGTACGAACTTTCCCGGAGCGGGCGGTAGCCGATCCGCTCGTAGAGGGCGCGCGCCGGGGCGTTCTGCGCGAGGACGTCGAGCGCGACGAACTTGCGTCCGGTGCTCTGGGTCGCCGCCCGGGCGCGCTCGAGGAGGGCCCGGGCGTGGCCCCGGCGCCGGTAGCCGGGGTCGACCATCACCATGCTGACGTACCCCGCGCGTTCCGGGAACGAGAGCAGCGTCGTGGCGACGATCCGTCCGTCCGCCTCGACCACGAAGAAGCGGAACAGCGGGCGGCCGGCGAGGCGCGCGAGCCCGAGCAGGAGGCGCGTGTCCCACCGGAAGACGCGACGGATCACCCTCGCGAACCCTTCGGGGCGGGTCCCGAGCAGCTCCTCCTCCTCGGGGAAGCCGGTCTTGAGGAACTCGAAGACCCGGGGAGCGTCCGCCTTGCGAAGGTCCCGGATCATCCGGTCTCCTCGTCGTCGGCCGACGACGGGATCGCGGTCTCGAACAGCGCGCGCAGCGTGAGCGGGGGCCGGTCGCTCCCGACCTCGGGGAGGGGCAGCCGCGCGAGGCGGTCGAGCTCCTCATCCGTCAGCCGCTCCCGGACGTCCATCAGGGCGCGGTGGACGAGCGGGTCCGGCACCCCGTGGGAGAGGCGCCCGAGCGCCTGGACCGCGGCGTCGAAGAGCCGGCTCTCGGCGTCGGAGCGCGGCGTCCCGTCGGCCTCGGCGTCGGAGAGGATCGCCTCCTCGGCCTCGCCCGGCCGGACGCCGTAGAGGAGCCGCACCAGGTCCTCGCGGGCGCCGTCGTCCCCG
>JBAWFC010000066.1:0-6568 GCA_049591535.1 Thermoplasmata archaeon
GTACCGGGCGAGCAGCCCGGGGTCGATCCGCAGTCCGTCCGGAGGGTCGGTCACGCGGCCGCTCTCCGCCCGCGCCAGAGGCGACAGTCGGGGCGGACCCGGCACGGTCCGCAGACGGCGATGTCCCGCTCCTTCGGGCAGTCCCCCGAGACCCCGGTATGGCAGAGCACGAAGTCGTACTTGACCGGGTCGAGCGGGTCGATGCGGCGGAGCGCCTCGCTGACCTCCTCGACCGCGGCCCAGGAACGCGTCCGTCGCGCGGTGAGGCCCAGGTGGTAGGCGATCCAGTGGACGTGCTGGTCGAGAGGGACCCGCAGCTCGCCCGTGGGCACGGACGACCAGTACCCGAGGTCCGGGTACCGTTCGCGGACCATCCAGCGGACAAAGAGCGTGAGCCGCTTGCACGGACTGCCCGACGGCTCGAGCGGGCTCGGGAACAGAGCGCGGTATCCCGGGGGGGGAGGACCGAGCCCGCCGGCTCCTCCCTCCCCGCGGAGCGCGGCGGAAAGCCGGTCGAGACCACCGGAGAACCCGCCGTCGGTCGAACCGGCGAGGAACGCCTCCTCGAGCGAGTCGTGCCGGGAGTAGTACTCCGTCAGGACGCGGAACAGGTAGTCGAGCTGGTCGCCCCGGATCCACCGGTGGCGGAACCCCTCGAGGCGCCGCGCCCTCTCGCCCGCGTGGCGGGCGTCGACCAGCCAGGCGACATCCCCCCCGGCCAACGCCGCGACCCGGGCGATCGACCCCCGGATCGCGGTCGTGTTCCCGATCGCGAGCGTGGCGCCCAGTACCCCGGCCACTTCCGCGCGCCGTCGGTCGGTCGCGAGGGGGCGGATCGTGGAGATCGGGTCGTCGGCGAACGACCGGTCGAACGGGAATCGCTCGTAGAGCTCCTCCAGGTGCTGAGGAAGCTCCGCCGTCGGTCGATGCGCACGCATCGGGCGAGCGACCCGCCGGGCGGATTTACCCTTGCCCGACGCGTCGCGGGCCAGGGCCCGACGGGCTAATTACCGGAACGCCCTGCATCGTACGTGGCGTCCTCGGCCGTGACCCTCCGCCCGACGATCGACCGGGTCTGGCTGGAACAGGCCGCCGTCGTCGACCCGATCTCGCACGCGCTCGCGCTCTGGGACCTCGACCACTTCCCGGACCGGGTCCGGTTCGTGTCGGCGGTTCGGGGGGACGCGACCGTCGGCTACCTGCTCGTGTGGCTGGGCCACCCCACGACACCGATCGTCCACTGGTTCGGCGCGACCGAGGACGCACGGGCGCTCGTCGACGGGCTCCCCACTCGTCCGCTCGTCGCGATCGTGCCGGAGGAGATCGGCCCCGACGTCGAGCGGGCGCGCGGCCCGGTGGTCGTGCACCCGCTGCTCCGGCTGGTGGCGGAAGGGCGGGATGCCCTTCCGGCCGACGCGCCCCGGGAGGAGGTGCGGAGGCTCACGCGGGCCGACCGACCCGGACTTCTCACGCTCTCCGCCGGGCGGAACGACATGGTCGTCTCCGAGTATCCGTACGTGGATCCGGAGGAGGAAGCCGTCTGGGGGTGCTTCGAGGACGGACGGCTCTGCGGGGTCGCCCGGACGCTCGTGCGTCGCCCGAATCTCTGGATCCTGGGCGGGGTCTACGTCGACCCCACCGCGCGGGGTCGTGGCTACGGCGTGGCGGTCGTCCGGGCCGCGGTCGAGGACGCCCGGCGCGAAGGGGCCGCCGTCGCGCTCTACGTCCGCGAGGACCGCACCGCCGCGCGGGTCGTCTACGAGCGCGCCGGGTTCCGCGCCCGGGGTCGCCAGGTGTGGGTCGACGCGGGGGCCCACCTCGAACCGTGACGCCGCCCGACCTCCCTCCACTCCCGCGGGATCCCTGACGGGGCGACGATGCCCAGCAATGCCGACGCGGCCGAACTGTTCCGAGGCATCGCGGACGTGCTCGACGTCCTGGGGGAACGGTTCAAGCCGGAGGCGTACCGGAGGGCGGCCCGCTCGATCGAGAGCCTCACCGAGGACCTCGCGGCGGTCGCCGAGCGCGACGCGCTGCGCTCGATCCCCGGGGTCGGCGACGCGATCGAGGAGAAGATCCGGGAGTATCTGCGCACGGGCCGGGTCGACTACTACGAACGCCTGCAGACGGAGGTCCCGCCGGGAATCCTCACCCTCCTGCGGACCCCGGGCCTCGGACCGAAGACCGCCCGCCGGTTCTGGCTCGAGCTCGGGGTCGCCGGACCGACCGAGCTCGCCGACGCGATCCGGGAAGGACGACTCACCGGCGTGAAGGGGTTCGGCCCGAAGAAGATCGAGCAGATCCGGCTCGCGCTCGCGGCGGCGGCACAGGCGCCCCCGGCGGCGCGCCTGCCGATCGAGGCCGCCTACCCGATCGCCGTACACCTCATGGACGGTCTCCGGGCCGCCGGGGGGATCCAGGAGATCGAGATCGCCGGGAGCTTTCGCCGGGCCCGCGAAACGGTCGGCGACCTGGACCTCCTCGTGACGTCCGCGGAGCCCGAGAGGATCTTCGACGCCTTCACCCGCCTTCCCGAGGTCCGGGAGGTCCGCCTGCGGGGCGGGACGAAGGAGACCGTCCTGCTGACGAACGGCCTCCAGGTCGACCTGAGGGTCGTCGAGCCGGCGGCGTTCGGGGCCGCGCTCCAGTACTTCACCGGCTCGAAGGACCACAACGTACGGCTCCGCTCACTGGCCCGGGACCGCGGGCTCAAGATCAACGAGTACGGCGTCTTTCGTGGGGAGGAGCGGGTCGGGGGGCGCACGGAGGAGGAGGTCTACGCCGCGCTCGAGCTCGCGTGGATCCCGCCCGAGCTCCGAGAGGACCGGGGGGAGGTCGACGCCGCCCGCATCGGTCCGCTGCCTCCCCTCGTCGGACGCTCCGACCTCGTGGGGGACCTGCACTTCCACCTTCCCCCGGACGCCGGGGCGGAGGAGGTCGACGCGCTGCTGGCCGCGGCGGACGGCCGACGGTTCGCCTACCTCGGCTGCGTCGTGGGCGGCACCTCGGACGACGGGAGCGCGTTCGCGCTCTCCCCTGCCGCGCTCGATCGGCTGGACGCCCCGCCTCCCCGACGGGTGAGGGTCGGTCGGGTGGTCGAGGTGGGGCCGGACGGCTCGCTTCCCGAACGCCGGGAGCTGCGGCCCGACTACGTGATCGTCCGGCCGACCTCGGGGGCAGCGGACCCGCCGAGGTCGCTCGCGAAGGGTCTCCGGGCGACGGCGATCGCCCACGTCGGAGGGGAGGCGGGCGGCCGACGGTGGGTCGCCTGGGCGAAGTCGCACGACCTCGCGGTCGAGGTCGGTCCGGGGCCGAATCGGCTCGATTCCACCGGTGCGCGGACCGCCCGGGAGGCGGGGGTCCGCCTGCTGGTCCCCACGGGACTCGGCAGGCCGGACGACGACCCCACGTGTGCGGTCGCGCTCGGATTCGCGCGGCGGGCCGGAGCCGGCCCGGCGGACGTTCGGAACACCGCCTCGGCGGCGGAGGTCACCCGAGGTTGGCGGGCGGCGCAACGGGGCTGAAGCCTGTCCGCCGGGCTCCCGTGCGTCCTCCCGATACGGAGGTGGCGGCGCCGGGGGCGGCCACGAGGCAGCTCGTGCACCGGTGGACGGACGGCACCAGGCCGTGCCGCCAGTAGCAATCGGAACAGAGCGCGCGTCCGCAGCCCCAGCAGCGGGGCGTTGCGGCCGAGCCGGAGACGGGCCCCGCGCAGTTCACGCACGCCCGGGGCGAGACCAACGGCTCCGCACGGAGCGTGGGGGGTTCCGGCCACCGGTGCCGATCCCCGGAGGGTTCGGGCGCGGGGCGGGGCCGGGACGGGGCCGAGGGCGTGGGTGCGGGCGCGGAATCGGCCCGCTTCGCCCGGTGCGACAGGTCGGTCACGATGGGTGCGACGCCGATCCCCTTCATATTGACTTGTCTCGAAACGTGGATTCCACTGCACCTTTAAGCTTCATGTAGGGTGCCGGGCGACCCCGGAACGTGGCCGTAGCCCGCCCGTACCGCTCCCGCACCACCGCCCGACCCGTGGCGACCGAGCCCCAGCGTTCCCACGCCGCCATCCCGGTCGCCATCGTGCTGGTCGCGGCCGGCCTCTATCTCGGGACCTACACGGTGCTCGTGACGGCGCTCTTCGGCCTCGTGCTCCTCGCGTCGGCGGGCTCGCTCCTGTCGACCCGCCTCAACCCGCTGAGCGCGACCTACTACCTCTCCAAGAAGCCGTCGTTCCTGGCGATCGCGGTCGTGTTCCTGGGCGCGCTCGTCCTCTTCGGTGGGGCGTACGCGCTCTGGCTCCACCAGATGGGCCCTCTCGTGCCGCGGACCTAGTCGCTCAGGCCCCGACGCGGGCGAGGACCTTCAGCGCCGTGAGCGTGACCATCTTGCTCGGCTTCCCCGGGACCTCGAACGCCACGGGGGTCGGACGTCTCCGAGGGTGGGCCCGGAGCCAGTCGGCGATCGGTCCCTCCACGTCCGGGTGCACCGCGTCGAGGTTCCAGCGGCCGTCCGGTCGTCGCTTCTCGTTCACCAGATCGAGGGCGAACCGGAGCCGGCGGTCGGAGGAGTAGCCGAGCGACGTCAGGAGGTCCAGCCCCACGAGGAGGTCGTAGTAGTAGTGGACCGGGGAGTGGAACCGGTACCACGGGGCGTACCGGGCCCCCTGGTGGTGCAGCTCGCGCTCGAGGAAGAACTCGGCCCCCCGCTCGACGCACGCCTGCATGCCCGCGGTCCACTTCGAGCGCGGATACGCCGCGAACGCGCTGAGCCCCTCCCACGAATCGAGGTTCCGGCCGCTGCCGAAGCACGACCATCCGCCCTTCGGGTCGGCGGAGCGCACGAGCCATTCGAGCGTGCGGCGCACCCGCGGGTCGTCCCCGTAGCCGAAGTGGATCAGGGCCCGCGCCAGGTTGCCCGCCAGGCAGTGGTGCGGGGTCCCCTTCGAGCTGCTCCCGAGGGCACCGTCCCGCGCCGCGAACCGGTCCATCCACAGGTCGCACGATCCGGCCACCGGCCCCCACGTGCGCGTCAGTCCGAGGTCGGAGAGCATCAGCATCCTCCAGTGGGTCGAGACGTACTTCGGGGTGTAGAGGCTCGCATCGTGGACCCACCACCCCTCGGGGGAGCGTTCGGAGAGGATCTCGGCGGCCCAACCGACCCGCGGGATCTCCCTCTGGGCGGCCCGCACGTCGGCGTCGCGTTCCGGCCTCCCCTCGAGCTCGGTGAGGGTACGGTAGCGCAACGAGGGCTGCGAACCGCTGAGCAGCCAGTCCATCACCTGGCGCGACGTCACGGAGCCCGGGAGCGCTTCGGGCAATATGAGCCCCCCGAATCCGGGGCGCGGGGGAGGCGTGCGCCGGCCGGCGGGACGTCCGGGCCCGGGGCCTACGCCGCGACCATCCGCTCCAGTGCGAGGCGAGCGCGCGTCGCCGTCGCCTCGGGGACGTCGATGACGAACTGGTTCTCGGCGAGCGAGGCCCGCACGTCCTCGAGGTCGATCTCCTTCATGAACGGGCAGACGGTCCCTTCGTCCAGCGGGACGAACCGGGTCGTGGGGTTCAGCCGGCGCATCCGGTGGAGGATGCCGACCTCGGTCGCGACGAGCACCTCGGGCGCCCGCGTCTCCTCGGCGAACCGCACCATGCCGTCCGTCGAGAGCACGTGGTCGACATGGGGGAGCGCCTGGGAGGCGCAGCCGCACTCCGGGTGCGCGACGATCGGGGCTCCGGGGTGTTCCCGGCGCGCCCGCGCCATGTCCTCCGGGCGCATCCGGGCGTGTACGGGGCAGTCGCCGACCCACAGGTGCATCGCCCGACCGGTCTTCTTTCGGACGTAGTCCCCCAGGAACATGTCCGGCAGGAACAGGATCTCGCGGTCGGCGGGAACCCCCTCCACGACCCGGACCGCGTTCGAGCTCGTGCAGCAGTAGTCGGCCTCGGCCTTGACGTCCGCGGACGTGTTGATGTAGGCGACGACCACGGCACCGGGATGCGCGGCCTTCCAGTCGCGGAGCTGGTCCGCGGTGATCGCGTCGGCGAGGCCGCAACCGGCCTTCAGGTCCGGCAGGAGGACGGTGCGCGTCGGGTTCAGGATCTTCGCGGTCTCCGCCATGAATCGGACCCCGGCGAACACGATCACGGCCCGGTCCGATTCCATCGCCTTCCGGGAGAGGTAGAGCGAGTCCCCGACGTAGTCGGCCACGTCCTGGACCTCGGGCCGCTGGTAGTTGTGCGCCAGGAGGACGGCGTCCCGTTCCTCCTTGAGCCGGGTGACCTCGGTCTCGAGCGACATGGGGCGAACTCCGGAGTTCTAGGGACGGCGGGGGCTTAAGCGGGCGGGCCGGAGCTCGAGATGGAACGCAAGGGCCGCGGCCGAGTGCGTGAGGGCGCCGAGGCTCACGGCGTCCGCCCCCACGCGACGGTACGCGGCGACCGTGGTCGGCGTGATCCCGCCGGAGAGCTCGACCCAGCGGCCGCGTCGCAGTCCGGCGACCTCGAGCGCCCGCACGATCGTGCGCGCGCGGCGAGGGCTCGCGTTGTCGATGAGGAGGGCGTCCGCACCCGCGCGGGCC
>JBAWFC010000067.1:0-8140 GCA_049591535.1 Thermoplasmata archaeon
ATCGCGTTCTACGGCGGAGACTACGAGCTCCTGGCGGCCATCCCGCGCGCGCGCTGGGCGCGAGCCGAGCGCGCGGTGGCGCGGACCGGCGGACGGCTCACCCGGGTGGGCGAGGTGGAACGCGGACGGGGCGCCTGGCTCGAAGTGGCGGGCACCCGGCGTCCGATGCCGCGGGCCGGCTGGCAGCCGTTCGGCCCCGAATACCCCGCGGACGCCTAGCGCCGCGGGGTTCGTCCGTTGTCGAAACCCGTGTCGTACCGTCGCAGGGTTCTCGCTACCCTCAAGTAGGGGTTCCCGGCTCTCCGCCTCACCCGCGAGGGGAAGAGCATGGCGAACACCTCCACCATCAATCCGTTCGAGACGGCGAAGCAACAGGTCGACATCGTCGCGGACCTCATCGGCCTCGACCAGGGCGTTCGAGACGTCCTGAAGCACCCGAAGCGGGAGCTGACGGTCAACTTCCCGGTCCGGATGGACGACGGGTCGTACCGCGTGTACACCGGCTATCGAGTGCAGTACAACATGGCGCGGGGCCCGACCAAGGGCGGGATCCGCTACCACCCGCAGGTCACGCTCGACGAGGTCCGGGCGCTCGCGGCCTGGATGACCTGGAAGTGCGCCGTCGTCAACATCCCGTACGGCGGAGCGAAGGGCGGCGTCGTCTGCGACCCCAAGCACCTCTCCCGCGGAGAGCTCGAGCGCCTCACCCGTCGCTACGCGAGCGAGATCGCCCCGATCATCGGCCCCGAGATGGACATCCCGGCGCCCGACGTCTACACCGACAGCCAGACGATGGCGTGGATCATGGATACCTACTCGATGCTGAAGGGCTACTCGGTCCCGGGCGTCGTGACGGGCAAGCCGATCAGCCTCGGCGGCAGCGAGGGCCGCGGGGAAGCGACGGGCCGCGGCTGCGCCTACGTCATCCGCGAGGCGGCGAAGGACATCGGGCTCAAGGTGAAGGGCGCGAGCATCGCGATCCAGGGATTCGGGAACGCGGGCAGCATCGCGGGGAAGCTCCTCTACGACGAGCAGGGCGCGAAGATCGTCGCCGTCTCCGACTCGAAGGGCGGCATCTACAAGGCCGACGGGTTCAACCCCCACACGGTCGAGGAGCACAAGCAGAAGACCGGCTCGGTCGTCGGCTTCCCCGGCGCGAAGGCGATCTCCAACGACGAGCTCCTCGAGACGACGGCCGACGTCCTGATCCCCGCCGCGCTCGAGAACCAGATCACGAAGAAGAACGCGGACAAGATCCAGGCGAAGATCGTCGCCGAGGCCGCGAACGGCCCGACGCTGCCCGAGGCGGACACGGTCCTGTTCGAGAAGAAGATCACCGTGCTCCCCGACGTCCTCGCGAACGCGGGCGGAGTCACCGTCAGCTACTTCGAGTGGGCGCAGGACATCCAGGGGTACTTCTGGGCGCTTGACGAGGTCAACGCACGACTCGAACGCGTGATGGTCCGCTCGTACAACGACGTCCACAAGGTCGCGACCGAGCGCAAGGTCCACAACCGGACCGCCGCGTACGTGCTCGCGATCCAGCGGGTCGTCGACGCGATCAAGATCCGCGGGATCTACCCGTAGGCGCCACGGAACGTTGGGGCCGATGGCCGACCTCCCCCGGTGCCGTCGGGCGTCGTGGGAGGACGTCGACGCCTGGGCCGACCGGCTCGCCGCCCAGGTCCGGGAGCGGGACGCGATCCCCGCGACGATCGTCGCCCTCACGCGCGGGGGGTGGGTCCCGGCCCGGCTCCTGTGCGACCGGCTCGGGGTCCACCGCCTCGTCTCGCTGCGGGCCCAGCACTGGGGCGTCACCGCGACCCCGAACGGCGCGGCCGCCCTGACCGAGGGCCTCTCGGGCCCCGTCGCCGGCGAGACCGTCCTGGTCGTGGACGACATCACGGACACGGGGGACAGTCTGGCCCTCGCGGTCGCGCACGTCACGGCGAACCGACCGACCCGGGTCGAGTCCGCGGCGTTCCTGCACATCACCCACTCGAAGTTCCTCCCGACGTACTACGCCGAGGAGATCCCTCGGGACGCGTGGGTGTGGGTCGTCTTTCCCTGGAACTACTGGGAGGACCTCGCCGCGCTCGCCGCCCGGGCCGCCGAGCTCGGCCGAGGGATCGACCGGGTGCGGGCCACCCTTCGCGAGCGGTCGGGATGGGACGTGCCCCGCGCCGACCTCGAGCGGGTCGCGCGCTACGTGCCGCTCGACTGAGCCGCGCGCCGCGTCCTATCCGGGAGCCGAGGGCGCGGCCGCCGCCGCGCGGGCCGCGAGGGCCTTGAAGTACTGCTGCAGGACGCCCGCCCCCACGACGAGGCCGAAGCCGGCCACGAGCAGACCGAGGAAGATCGGCACTTCCGTCGGGCCGCTGACCCCCTGGAGGTATCGGACCAGGAGGAGGATCCCGAAGCTGATGAGACCGATCCCGATGATCGAGGTCGTCGCGACCGCGAACGAGCGGGGGAAGCGGCCCCGGGCGAGGGTCCGTCGGATGGCCCGCCCGCTCTCCCAGACCAGGGCGCCGAGCAGCCACCAGACGAGTCCCGTCTGCAGGAAATACAGGGACCGGTCGATCGGAGGGCCCGCGGTGCCGGCGTAGCTGTTGTAGCCGGAAAGGAAGCCGACGCCGACGAGCGCGATCGCAAAGAGGCCGAAACCGAAGGCGACCGACCCCTGCCGGATGTCCGCCGACGCCCCGCGCAACGAATCGATGATCGCCTCGTCGATGTCGAACGTCCAGAAGATCAGGTAGACCCCGAGGACGATCGCGAGCCCGATGACCCCCCAGAGGAGCACCCCTCCGGCGGCGGCGACCCCGAGGATCAGGAGGACGAAGGCGAGCGGGAGGACGGTCTTCGCGCGGAGCTTCGGGTCCTTCAGGGCCCGGACGACCGTGTAGTACGTCGACTCGATGCTCGCGTTCTGGCGCACGTAGACCCGCCGCACGCCATCGACCTTGACCCGCGAGGCGAGGATCGGGAACAGGAACTCGTCCTCCGCCCCGTCGCTGACGAGGTAGGCGGACTGTGCCCCGACCCGGCCGAGGACGTCGTCGAACTGGTCGGCGACGCGCCGGTCGGAGACGACGCCGACCTTCCCCGAACCGGTGAGGATGCACACCTCGCACTCCTCGCCGGCCCCGCGCAGCTCGTCGAGCAGGCTGACCGCGGCGAACAGGGCGTTCGTGTCCGAGTCCTCGGGGTCGGCGGTGCCGAGGCGGACCGCCGCCGCCAGCACGTGGTCCCGACCGACCACCGGACCGGCGACGGAGGCTTTGCGGCCGAGGTCGTCGTCGCGGTCGATGCAGACGACGAGGCGCATGGCCCACGTTGTATGGTCCCCCTCCCCCATAATGGCTTAGGTGGGAAGGACGCGTCCCGGCCCGGAGCCCCCCGGGAGAAGGCCCGCCGCCGCACACGCTATTACGTACCGGCTGCCCGCTCGGGCGAGCCGATGGCCGACCTCCCGGACAAGCGCACCGCCTTCATCGACTGGTACCTCGCCGTCGTCGAAGCCGCGAACCTCACCGACAAGCGCTACCCCGTGAAGGGGATGAACGTCTGGACTCCGTACGGGTTCCGAGCGCGACGCAACCTGGACAGCGTGCTCGTGCGGGAGATCGAGGCGACGGGCTCGGAAGCGGTCGAGTTCCCGACGCTGATCCCCGAGACCGAGTTCGCGAAGGAGAAGGAGCACATCAAGGGGTTCGACGCCCAGGTCTACTGGGTGACCAAGGGCGGGACGGCGACCCTCGACGTCCCCCTCGTCCTTCGTCCGACGAGCGAGACGGCGATCTACCCGGTCTTCGCCCTCTGGGTGCGCTCGCACCGCGACCTTCCGCTCAACGTCTACCAGGTCGTGAACGTCTTCCGCTACGAGACGAAGACGACCCGACCGTTCCTCCGCGTCCGCGAGATCCACTTCTTCGAGGAGCACACGTGCCAGGCGAACGAGGCGCACGCGACCGAGCGCGTCCGCTCCAACCTCGGGGCGTTCGCGCGGATGGCCGAGGCGTTCGCCCTCCCCTACCTCGCCGTGCGTCGCCCCGACTGGGACAAGTTCCCGGGAGCGTACTACACGGTCGCCCTCGACATCCCGGTCGGGGAGGCGCGGACGCTGCAGATCGGCAGCATCCACCACTACCGCGAGAACTTCTCGAAACCGTACGGGATCCAGTACGAGGCGCCGGACGGTAGCCAGCAGTACGTCCACCAGACGACGTTCGGCCTCTCCGAGCGTCTGCTCGGCGCGATCGTCGCGGTGCACGGCGACGCGAAGGGCGCCGTCTTCCCGAGCGCGATCGCCCCGCACCAGGTGGTCGTGATCCCGATCCCGGGAACCGACTCCGGCGACGCCCCGCAACGGGTCGCGACCGAGGTCGCGGACCGCCTGCGGCGTCACGGGGTGCGCGTGCACCTGGACGCGGGGGACGAGCGACCCGGGGCGAAGTACTACCGCTGGGAGCTCGCCGGCGCCCCGCTACGGCTCGAGGTCGGCCGACGTGAGGCCGAATCCCGGAACCTCACCGCGGTCGACCGACTCGCGCGCAAGACCCACGTCAGCCTCGACCGGCTCGAGCACGAGGTCGCGGAGCGGCTGGCCGACTTCGACCGCGCGCTCCTTGAACGGGCCCGCACGGCCTTCTCGGCGGCGTTCTCCGTCGCCGGTTCGATCGAAGCGCTCTCGGGCTCCACGACCGTCCGGCTCGTCAGCTGGTGCGGGAGCGAGGAGTGCGGCCATCGGATCGAGACGGCCGTCGACGGGGCGCTCCTGGGGACCCCCGAAGGGGAGCTGCCCGTACCCGTGGGAGCGCCGGGCGCGTGCGTCGCCTGCCGGAGCACGGGCCCCGTCCGCTGGGCGCTCGCGGGCCGCCCCCTCTAGGGGCGTCGCGCGGCCGTCACGGCGACGGCGGAGCCGGGACGGGCGGGTTCGGGAGCACGAGCCACATCCCCGCGAGCCCGAACAGCAAGAGCGTGATGACGACCGCGTAGACCCCGTTGTCGATCCACACCCCGAAGGAGACGCCCCACCAGACGTAGAACGCCACGGCGGTCACGACGAGGGCGGCGAACCCCCAGAACGATACCCGCCGGGTCACGGACATCTCTCGGTAGCGCGTGGGCTCGGGGGCGGTGGGGCGGGCGTTCTCCTCGGCCATCGGCGGCCGTCGACCCGGGGCTCGTTAGATAACACTTGCGGGGAATGGCATGCGCGGCCGGATCTCGACGCCCCCGGCGCGTGGGCCACAGATTTAACCCGTCCTCCGGACTAGAACCGTTCCTATGCCCGAACCGTCGGTCGGGGAGACCGACGAAGCGTCCGAACGCTCCCAGTTCGAACGGGTGACCGCCGAGCAGCACCGGATCCTGGCCTACGCGAGCGCGATCGGCTCCGAATTCGACTTCGCGCTGCTCGTCGCCGCGATGGGCGTCGGGGAGGAGGTCCTCGCCGAACAGCTGGAGCGCCTGGTCCACCTCGGGATCCTCACCGAGCGCGCCGGCGGCGACAGGTTCACGTTCGCGGAGGAGGAGTTCCGGGCGCGGATCTATCGTTCGTTGACCGAGAGCCGCCTTCGGGTGCTCCACCGGAAGATCGCCGAGGCGATGGAGCGGATGCACCCGCGCCCCTCCGTCGCGGTCGTCGCCGAGCTCGGCCGGCACTACTTCCTCGGAAAGGTCCCGGGGAAGTCGAGCGCGTACAACCGACAGGCGTCCGAGAACGCGCGGGCGGCCGACGACCCCGAATCGTCCGCCCACTACCTCGAACGGGTCCGCGTCGACCTCCAGACGACCTCGGGGGACCAGAGTCGGGAGGTCGCGAACGTCGACGAGGCGCTCGGGGAGCTGTACTACTCGGTCGGGAACTTCACCGCGGCCGACCGGTTCTTCACGGAAGCCCTCGAGGTCCTGGGCAGCGACGAGCCCCGGATCCGCGGGCGCCTATTGCTCGCGCGCGCCGAGATCGCGCGGGAGAATCTCGATATCGAGTCGGCGACGCGGCAGGCGCTCGAGGCCCAGCGCCTGTTCGAGGCGGCCGACGACCGGATCGGACGCGCCCAGACCTACCGGCTCCAGTCGCGGGTCGCGTTCCAGCGGGGCGCGTACCACGAGGCGCTCGAGGAGAGCATGCGCTCGCTCGAGGCGATCGGGGACCTGCGCGACCCGCGCTTCCTGGGGCAGCTCGCGATCGACATCGGGAACTCGTTCGCACTCCTCGGCCCCGAGGTCCGCTCCGAGGCGATCGTATGGTACGAGCGCGCGGTCGACCGGCTGACCCGGGTCGGAGACTGGGTCGAGCTCTCCCGGGCGTACCACAACCTCGGCGTCTCGATCGGAGAGCACCGCCCGGAGGACGGCCTCGAGCACCTCGAGCGGGCGCGCGAGATGGGCGAACGCGCCCACGACTCCCGATCGATCGGGCGGGCGCTCCTCTCGGGCGTGGAGCTTCGGCTCGGCCTCGGCCAGCTCGAGGAGGCCACGCGCGACAACGAACAGGCGGGTCGACTCCTCGAACGGCTCGCGGACGAGCTCGGGCTCGAGCAGGTCCACGTCAACCGCGGGCTGATCGCCGAGAAGCAGGGGCAATGGGAGGACGCGGAACGCTCGTACGAGAACGCGCTCGAGGCGTGCCGCCGCCATCGCCTCCCGGCGGACGAGGCGGAGGTCTACTTCTATCTCGCCCGGCTCCGGTTCAAGACCCGGAACCTCGAGGCGGCGCGCACCGCGTTCCGGACGGCGACCGCGCTCGGGGTCGCAGAGATGCGCCCGAACCTCGCCGTCGCGTACTCGGAACTCCGCCACCAGCTCGAGCGGGCGACCGACGCCCCGCCGTCGTCCGACCCCGAGGCGGCCCCGCCGCCTGCGTAGGCCGCGCGCATTGGATTATCTACCCGAGGGGCCGTCAAACGGTAACGTGGCCGGGTCACTGACGACGCGGGGCTCCTCCGTCCCCCCGATCTTCGGACGGACGGAGGCCGTCGCCGACGTCGAGCGCACCCTCGAGCGGGCCCGCGCCGGGTCGGGGGAAGGCCTCCTCCTCTCGGGCGACGACGGCTCGGGGAAGAGCCTCTTCGCCCGGACGGTCGTCCGCCAGGCCCGGGCCCTCGGTTTCCGCACGCTCGAGGGCCGCGCCCTTCCCGAGGAGATCCCGCAACCGTTCTCGCTGATCCGCGACCTCGTCCGCTCCGCGGAAAAAGGACCGCGCGCGGAGCGGGACGACTCGGTCGAGGAACCGCGCCTGCCGCTGTTCCTCGCCCCGTACGGGGGAGAGCGGCCGTCCACGGGGGTCCCGACGGACGACCGGACGGACGACGCTTCGGGCTCCGCGGGGCTGGAGGCGCTCCTCGCCCCTCTCGACAGCCCGGGGGAGTGGATCGGCACGAGCCGCAAGGCGCTCTTCGCGAGCCTGTCGCAGTATCTGATGGACCTCGCCCGCGGCCAACCGCTCCTGCTCGTGATCGACGACCTCCACTTCGCCGACGCCTCCTCGCTCGAGTTCCTCGGCCGCTTCGCCCCCGAGCTCGCCCACCGCCCCGTGGCGCTCATCGCCACGGTCGCGACGGGCAGCCGGATCCCGGTGCGCGCGCGCGAAGCCGTCGAATCGATCGCGCGCTCGACCGACGTGCGGACCGTGTCCCTCCGCCCACTGACCACCACCGAGGTCGGTGAGTTCGCGAAGTGGATGCGCCGGGGTCTCGCTCCCGACCCGGCGGACGTGCTCCGCTGGCATGCCCAGACGGAGGGGAACCCCCTCTTCGTCGAGCAGCTCGTCCGGTCGACCACCGGGGTCGGGGCGCGTCCCGCGCCGGCGGCCGGCGGTCCGGCGGACCTCAACGAGATCCTCCTGGGACGGGTACGGGACCTGGGGGAGGTCGAGCGCCGGACGCTCACGTACGCCGCGCTCCTGGGGAAGGAGTTCGCCTTCTCCAACCTCTCCGCGATCTCGGAGATGGACGAGGAGCGCGTCACCGAGAGCCTCGACCGACTGGTCGAGGGCGGCCTCCTGCGCGAGAAGGGCGACGAGGTCTGCGAGTTCGTGACCGAAGGGGTCCGGGCGGCGGTCTACGGTGAGCTCACCGAGACCCGGCGGCGGATCCTTCACCGGCGGGTCGGCCGCTCCCACGAGGAGCGG
>JBAWFC010000068.1:0-11071 GCA_049591535.1 Thermoplasmata archaeon
GGCGGTCCGCGGCGGTGCGGCGAGCTCCGGCGCCGGCCCGGCGCTCCCGGTCGCCTCTACGACCGCGGACGAGGAAGCCGCCACGCCGGTCGCGGGGATCTGGCCCTCCGCGCTCCGGAGGGTGACCAAGAGCCCGCTCGGTTCCGTACCCCGTCGCCGTCCGACTCTGCCGCTCTTCCTGCCGGTCCCCTTCTTCGGATCCCCTGCGGGAGCCCGAACGGGGGCGGTGTCGACGGTCCCTTCGCTCACCCCGCGTCCGGATGGATCGGCTGCGCGTTCCGCGTCGCCACCGAGCGCCGGCTTTTGAGGCGGGGAGGGCTCTGCGGGCGGAATTTCCCACGTGACCGATAAGGAAGCCCCTCCCCGGTCGTTCCGTACAGAACCGACGGCCGCCGCACGCGCGGCGGTGGTGGTAGGCCGGGACGTCTGGAAGGTCTACGGTCGGGACGAGACCGCGGTCTCCGCCCTTCAGGGCGTCTCGTTGGAGATCCTCCGAGGCGAGATGGTCGCGGTCATGGGCCCCTCGGGGTGCGGGAAGACAACGTTCCTGAACTGTTTCTCGGGGCTCGACGAGATTAGCCGGGGAACGATCTCGCTCGAGGGAGTCGACCTCCGGGGAATGGACGACCGCGCGAAGAGCGAGTACCGCGCGCGCCGCGTCGGTTTCGTGTTTCAATCGTACAACCTTCTGCCGGTGCTCTCGGCGACCGAGAACGTGGAGATGCCCCTCCTGGTCGCGGGCGTCGGCGGACGCGAGGCGCGGGAGCGGTCGCGCGCGATGCTCACGGAGTTGGGCCTCGGGGAACGGCTCGACCGGCGGCCCTCCGAGCTCTCCGGTGGTCAACAGCAGCGCGTGTCGTTGGCGCGCGCCCTGGTCGGGCGGCCCGCGATCGTCTGGGCCGATGAGCCGACCGGGAACCTCGACGGCGAGGATTCTCGCCACGTGACCGCGCTTCTGCGTCAACTCAACCAGACGTTCCAACAGACGATCGTCGTGGTGACCCACGATGCGGCGGTGGCCAGCGCGTGCGACCGAACGCTGAACATGCGTGATGGCCGGTTCGTGAGCTAGATCCCATGGCGACGGTCGATCGCGTGGTTGTCGGGCTCCTGGTGCTGCTCCTCCTCGTAGCGGTGGTCGCCTTGGTCCTGGCGCTCCGCCATCGCCTCGCGTTCCGGATCGGGATTCGAAATGTCTACCGCGGTCGCGGGAGGACCGTCCTTCTGGTGCTCGGCCTCCTCGTCGCCACGACGATCGTGTCCGGGAGCCTCGTCGTGGGGGACACCATCACCCAGGTGGAGGTCCACTACACTGTACTTGCGGTCGGCTACAACGACGAGATCGTCGGGAACCAGTCGCCGTCGGGATCGTGGTCCCCGTTCCCGTACTCGGTCTACACGAGCGTGGCCGCGGCGACCGCCAACGATTCGTCGATCGCCGGAATGGCTCCCGAGATCGTGGGGTCGGTCTCGGTCTACGACCGGACGACCGGAATTCCGCAAACGAACCTCCACCTGATCGGGGTCAACGCGAACCAGAGCACCCAGTTGGGGGACTTCGTCACCGATGGGGGCGTCACCGTCGTCGGCCCCGCTCCGGGCGAGGTGATCCTCGATGACCTCGCCGCGTCCGAACTGAACGCGTCGGCGGGCGATTCGGTCGTCCTCTACGGAGCCGGGGCCACCCCGATCCCGTCGAGGGTGCAGGCGGTCGTCCAGGACAACCTCCGCGGCGCGTTCCCGACCGGCGGCGTCGGGAACTTCGGGAGCGTGTTCGTCGACCTATCGACCGCCCAACACCTCCAGAACTTCTCGGGGGCCATCAACTTCCTCTCGGTCACGAACGTGGGGGACCAGGCCCATCGCCTCTCGCTCGCGCCGGGCGTGAGCGCGACGCTCAACGCGACGATCGCCGCGATCCCGACCGCCCACGGGCTCGCGGTCGAGCAGCTGCTCGTGACGGCGCTCGCCGCCGCCCAGTCGGCCGGGAGCAGCATCTCCACGCTCTTCCTGGTCCTCGGACTGTTCTCCATCGTCGCGGGCGCGATGCTCATCGTCGGGATCTTCGTCCTCCTTGCCGAGGAGCGCAAGGGAGAAATGGGGGTCCTCCGGGCCATCGGGCTTCAGGGTCGGGAACTGGTCTATTCGTACTTCTTTGAGGGGCTCGCGTACTCCGCGGGGAGCGCGCTCGCCGGCACGTTTCTCGGCGTGGGCGTCGGCTACGGACTCGCCTACGCGTTCAGCGTTCTCGAGAGGACCCCCGGCCTGCCCTCGAATGCCATCATCGATTCCTTCACGGTCACGCCCGAGACGCTGATCACGGCGTACGTCGTCGGCTTCCTGCTGACCCTCGTCACCGTCGTCGTCGCGAGCCGACGCGCGAGCCGGCTCAACATCGTGCGGGCGATCCGTGACCTTCCCGAACCGCCGCCGACGGTCCGGACCTACACGTACCTCGCCTACCTCGGTCTCGCGGCGTTGGTCCTCGGGGGGCTCCTCTTCGCGACGACCTACCGCGGCACATCGAACTTTTCCTATCCGCTCCTGGGCGGTGCGCTCCTGATCGTCGGGTTCGCGCTGGTCGCCTCGCGGTTCGTGCGGAATCGGATCGCGTTCTCCGCTGCGGGGGGCGCGCTGCTCGTCTGGGCAGGGTACGGGACCCTTCAGGTCCGTCTGCTCGGGTCCGCCCACGGCGGCGGGGTGTTCAACGTCTTCACCGAGGGGATCATCATGGTCGCGGCGGTCCTCCTCCTCTTCGCCTTCAACGCTCCGGCGCTCGCCAACGGGATCCTCCGCCTCGCCGGGGGCCGAGCCCAGCGAGCGCCCGTCGCGCGGATCGCGCTCTCGTATCCGAGCCGGCGCTCCTCCCGCACGACGATCAGCCTCGCCATCTTCGCCCTCGTGGTCTTTGTCCTCGTCACGATCGCCGCTACGGGAGCAACGGTCGACGGGAGTCTCGGCGCGCAGTTAGAGGAACAGTCCGGAGGATACACGTTCGTGGCGTACTCGGCGACCCCGATCCCGGACCTCCCGGGGCTCGTGGCGAACAACTCCACCGTGGCTCCCTACTTCTCGTCGGTCGTTCCGCTGGAAACCGGCGGGATCTACGTCAACGTGAGCGGATTCTCGGGAAACCCGTACTCCGACTCCGTCTACGCCGGCCCCCCCGGTGAACCGTCGCCCTCCAACTTCTACTCCACCAACCGGTTCACCTTCACTGCGACCGAGGGCGGAATGAGCGCGGCGCAGGTATTCGCCGAGCTCGCCACCCAACCGGGGGTGGCGATCGTCGATCAGAGCTATTCGCCCTCCACCAACAACCTCCAGATCGGATCGGGCGCGCCCCATCCGAGGGTGTCACCGGGCGGGACGATGCTGCTCACGAATCCGGGGAACGGCAACTCCAGTACGGTCACCGTCCTCGGGATCATGTCCCAGTCGCTCGTGACGGGCGTGTTCGTGGGCCCCTCGACGACCGCCGCACTGGGGATCTCCGGACAGGAGGGATTCTTCCTGACCCTCGCGCCGGGCGCCTCGGCGACCCGGGCGGCGCAGGTCGCCAAGGCGGCGTTCTTCCCCTACGGTCTCGTCGTGCTCAACATCGCGGAGCTCCTGGCGTCGTCGGTCGCGTCGACCGAGGAGATCGTCGGGCTGCTCCAGATCTTCGTCGGGCTGGGTCTCGCGGTCGGTATCGCGGCGATGGGGATCGTCGCCATTCGGGCGGTCGTCGAACGCCGCCGGGAGATCGGCATGATCCGCGCCTACGGGTTCACGCGTCGGATGGTGCTGAAGACGTTCTTCCTGGAGTACACGTTCGTCACCCTGATCGGGATCGCGATCGGCACGGCGCTCGGCCTCCTCATCGTATGGAACCTGACGCAAGGTCCGTCGGCGACCGAAGCCGGCGTTACGACGTTCACCGTGCCGTGGATCGACCTCGTGCTCATTCTCTCCGTTGCGTACGGACTCTCGATGCTCGCGATCGCCGGGCCGTCGCTCCGGGCGGCCCGTCTCCCTCCGGCCGAGGCGGTCCGCCCGACCGAATGAGAGGGCCGCGGGCTCGCGGATCACCTTCCCGCCGGGGGGCGCGGCCGCGGTTCCCGGCCGCCTCGTCTCGCGAGGGGCTCCTACCAGTCCAACGGCGATCGCAGGTCGTGGCCCGTCTCCAGGACCGACTTGAGGTTCAGCGTGAAGTATCTCCAACCCAGTACGGCCCCGGCATAGAGGTCGACCCACCGCTCCTGCTTCGGGAACCCGGAGTGCGTGAACTTCAGGACCGTTCCCCCCTTCTTTCCCACGACCGACAGCCTCAGCCGGGTCACGAGCCGGTCCTCCGTTCCGGGCCATTGCCACGTCAGGGTGACGCGCTTTCCTCGTACAAACTCCAGCACCTTGCCGGTGTGCGTGGGTCCGCCGTCCCACGTGAACGCGTACCGCCCGCCCTTGCGGGGAGAGAGGGTCGCCGCGTCCACCCACCAGCGGGTCAGCCGCCGGGGCTCGGAGATCCACCGGAAGACCTTCTTCGGGGATGCGTGCACGAAGACCTGCAGTTCGACCGTACGTGTCTTCCGGGGAGCCATGTCGGCACGAGAGCCGCGGTCGCTCCATAAAGGGCTGTCGGCAGCGTGCCCGCGGGAGCCGGCGAGTGGCCGCCGCGCGCCGCCCGGCCGTGGAACGGAGGGGGGCGACCCGCAGCGCCCGATCGACCCCCCTTCCCGGGGCCGCGGCTCTGCGAACCCCGCGAAGCCCATCCGCGGGGTCGCGATGACTTGGGCATGGAGCTCGAACCGCTCGACCTTCGCCGCTCGGTGCTCGTCGTGTGGGACATGCAGAACGGCATCGCGGGCCGAGCGTTCAACCGCGACGAGATGGTTCCCCGCGTCGCCCGGCTGCTCGCGGCCTATCGGGCACGGAACCTGCCGGTCCTGTACAGTCAGCACACGACGCTGCCCAAAGGCTGGGGTAATCCCGCGATGGACCGCTCGATGGTCCGGCGCGGGAGGTCCCCCGACGCCTTCCGCCTCGTCCCGGGCACCCCGGAGTGGGAGATCCTGGCCGAGCTCGGACCGCGCCCGGAGGAACCCGTATTGGCGAAGCACTCCCCGAGCTTCTTCGTCGAAACTCCCCTCGAAGCAATGCTGCGGTTCCGTCACCTCGAGACGGTCGTCCTCACCGGCGTCTCCACCGACGGAGGGATCCTCGGGACCGCGCGGCACGCGGTCAATCTCGGTTTTCACCCGCTCGTGGTCGAGGACGCGGTGGGGTCGATGTCTCCCGAAGGTCAGTTGCAGGGGCTGCGCGCGCTGCGCGAGCTCTGCGACGTGGAGACCACGGCGGCCGTCGTGGCCCGCCTTCCCCCGGAGTGATCCCGACGGTACGTTGCGAGGAGGCCGAGCGCGCCCGCATCCGGTTGTTCTTCGGTAGGCGCTCGACCTCGGCCCGGCCGAGGGCCCCCAGGACCGGGGGAACGTAGTTTGCGAACCGACCCCGAAGTCCCTTCTTGAGACCGTACCCGCCGCCGACGGGGTTGTCGGGGGACCGGGCCCACGCCTCGACCGTGCCCGCGGCCGCCGGTTTCTGTTCGTCGGCACTGCCGAGGGGCATCCCGTCTCCGTGCCGCCGCAGCATCTCGACGAGGTCGTCGACGCAGCCGAGGCGGTACGGGAGGGCCGTGCTGCCCACCGTCACCACGAGGGCCGGAGGGTCCGCGCGTTCGTCCGGGTAGGCTTGGAACGCCGAGAGGCCGCTCGGAGTCTTCCGTTGCCAGGGCTTCGCCTTCCTGCCGGCGCCGGTCCCCGACATCCCGTCCTCCGGTATGCCCGACGCTCGAGGCGCTACCTCAACCCCGACGTTACAGGGATAACGGGCGTCACCGACCGTCCGCACGCGGTCGCGCGCGCCACGGAGAAGAAGAGGAAGAAAGGGTTGGACCGGGGCGGTCTATCCGCACCCGCACCCACCGGAGCCGCAACCGCAGCCGCCGCCCGCCTCCGCCTCACCGTGAGCCTCGCCGTGGCCCTCCGTGGAGGAAGAGAGGTTGGGGGCGCTGATCTTGAAGCCGGTGGCGTTCAGGTCCTGGACGAAGTCGATCCGAGCACCGTTGAGCATCTCGGCGCTCAGGTCGTCCACGACGATCGAGAATCCATCGACCGAGATCACCTTGTCCCCGCTGCGGGGCTTGTCGAAGGCCATCCCGAACGAAGGTCCCCCACCGCCCCCGCCGCCACCACCGCATCCGCATCCCCCGCCGCCGGAGCCGCAACCACAGCCGCCGCCCCCGCCGGACTGGATGAAGACACGGACCGCGGTGCCGGGCGTCTGGGTCTTGATGAGGTCCCGAACCTGGTCCTGCGCTTCCCGGGTCACTTCCACTTTGATACTATTACTATCGCTCATTCCTGGGGCCCTCCTTGGCTACCCCGAGTTTCCTACCGGGTCGCGGGTATAAAGCAACGAGGTCGGTCGCGTCGCGACTAGGCGGAGAACGACTTGCCGCACGAGCAGGTCTCCTTCGCGTTCGGGTTGAAGATCTTGAACCCGGACGCCTCGAGGCCCAGGAGGTAGTCGACCTTGAGGCCCTCGAGGAGGGGGGCGCTCGCCCTGTCGACCACGACGGTGAGCCCGCTCGCCTCGTAGGCGACCTCATCCCCCGTCTCGCGCTTGTCGAACGACATCCCGTACGTGAGGCCGGAGCAGCCGCCTCCCTCCACGTAGATGCGGAGGGCGGCGCCGGGCTTCCCCTGCTTTTCCATGATCTTGATGACCTGCTCCCGGGCGGAGGGAGTGACCTCGATGGTGACCATGTGCGCGTACCTCTCGACCTTCTAGCGCCCTGTGAGAGTAAAAGAGTTGCTGGCGAGTGCGCCACCACGGCACGCCGGCCGCTCGACGCCTTATCTACGCCGCCGCTGTGCGCCGGCCGATGTGCCGGCTCTTCGGATTGCTCTCGAACAACGACGAATCGGCGGAGCCGTGGCTCGTCCGCTCCGACCGCTCCCTCCTCGCCCAGTCGAACGTCTCCCCCGATACCGCCCAGAAGGACGGCTGGGGGATCGGTTGGCTGACCGACGGGGGTCGGGCCCGGGTCGAGCGCGGCGTCGCCGGCGCGTTCGCGGAGGGGGAGCGTGAGCGGTTCGTCCGGGCGGCGAAGGACGCTTTGGGGCCGGTCGTCGTCGGCCACCTCCGTCACGCGAGCAACCCGCTTCATCTCGAGCACGAACAGTTGATCGGACTGGCCAACTGCCAGCCGTTCGACACCCACACGACGCTCTTCGCCCACAACGGGTCGATCCCGTTTCCGGTCGAGACGCGTCCGTTCCTCGGCGTCCATGAACCGAAGGTCCGGGGAGTGAACGACAGCGAGGTGTTGTTCTGGCTCCTCGTCCGCAACACCGAGGAGACGGGGGACCCGCTGGTCGGGTACGTCCGAACGGTCGAGGACCTCGTCCGGGTCTGGGAGGCGATGGGACGGCCTGCGATCCCCCCGTTCAGCGGTCTCAACGTGGTCTTCTCCCGCGGTCCCGACGAGCTGTGGGCCTTCTCGCAATGGACCGGCGACCACGGGTCCGGCCTGTTCGACGAGCACCGGCGGTACTTCGAGATGAGCTACGCCGCGACGTCCCATCGGGTCGTCGTCGGGAGCGAGCCGTTCGACGCCCAGCCGGCGACCTGGAAGTCGCTCCCGAGCGGCCACTACCTCTCCGCCCACCGCGAGAACGGCCACGTCGTCGTCCGAACGGGCCGGACTCCGATCCCGAACTCGCTGGACCTTCGCCCTCCTCCGACGTAACGACCCGAGGCGCCCGAGGGTCTCCTCCGTCTCGAAGCAGGCGATGGCGACCGAGATGCTCTCGGGACCGGACCTCGGCGCGGGGTTCCTCCACCAGCTCACCACCGACCGGGACGGCGACCGCACCACGTACACGTACCACGCCCAGGAAGGGGGTCAGGACGCGAACGGCCCTCCGAAGGGGCCGCTTGACGTCCTCGGCTTCGTCCACCCTCCCTCCGCGTGTCAGTTCGGAGGCCCTCGCTGCTGGCACCGGAGGTTCCTCCTTCCGTTCGCGGAGACCCCGAAGGTCCGGCAGTGCTACAACCGGAGCCGGTTCGTGCTCCAAACGATGATCGACCAGGCCTATGCCGGGACGTCGGTCTCGGTCGAAGCGGCCCTGGGCGAGATGGTGGAGCGGCTCGCCGGCGCCGGGAGCCCCGAGAACGACGAATGGTACGTGGGAGGGTCGGCGGCCGCCTGGCTGCTGGGGGCGCCGGTGACCCCGAAGGATATTGACCTCGGCACGACCCGGAGCGGCGTCGACCGAATGGGCGCCCGCTTCGCCGACTACCTGATCGAACCGGTCGGGACGACCGATTGGCCGACGACCGGGATCGTCCGCGGGGCCCGGGCGTTCGTCGGCACTTTCGTCGCCGGGGCCCGGGTGGAGTGGGCGGTCCCCCTCGAACCCGCGGCCGAACTTCCCCTCTCGGAATGGAGCGGCCGGCCGGGCGTCGCCCGCGTGCTGCCGGTCCCGTTCAAGGGTCGGACGGTTCGGGCCAGTCGACCCGAGTACGCCCTCGTGCGAGCGGCCGAGAAGAAGGCGGCGGACCGGTCGAGGGGCCTGGTAGACCTCGTGCGCAAGCTCGGGGTCGACCGCGAGCTGCTCGGAGTCCTCCTCGACCGGTCCTCTCTCACCCCCGAGGCGCGCGGCCGGCTCCGGCGGCAGGTCGACGCCTAACCGTCGGCGCCGGTTCCGGGGCACGATCGCCCGACCTCGGCTGCGGGTCGAGCCGTAGCTTCATAGCCCTTGAGTCCGCGCCGTTGCGTGATGCTAGCCCCACGGACCGCCGCACCGGTCGCCGAGCACCTGACGCCGCACGACCTCGTCACGTACTTCCGCTGCCCGTACGAGATGGAGCTCGTGAGGGCGTCCCACGCACGGACGTTGACCGGGGGACCCGGCACCGTGCGCACCCCTCCCGACGTGGTGCCGCTCCGCCACTCCCCGATGTTCTCCCCGCCCGTCGGCCATGTCGTCGTGAACGAGGGTCGGCTCGACCTGGAGGACCGGGACATCCTGGTCTACGAGGACGAAGGGGAGGACGACCTACCGGTACTGTTCCCTCCCGAGAAGGTCCACCTGGACGCCCGATTCCGGAACGGGGGCCGCACGCTGGTCGACCCCGAACTCGGGATCGCGGGCCGGCCCGACCTGATCATCCAACGCGCGGACGGCACGCTCGTTCCCGTCGAGTACAAGGAGACCCACCTGTTCGTCGGCTACCATGAGGCCCACGGCCGCCTCTTCGACACCGTCCAGGTCGTCGCCGAGTGCCGGCTGGTCGAGGTGGCGTTCGGTCGCAAGGTGCCGTACGGGATCGTCCTCTACGGGGACGAGGCCGGCGGAGGACTCCACGAGGGCTGGATCCGGATCCCCTACGGCGATGCCGAACAGGGCTGGCTGCGCGCCGCCCTTCGGCAGGTCCGCGACGACACGGTGCGCGCGCCCGTGCCCGCGGAACGCAACTGCGGAGGGTGCGAGCCGAACGCGGAAGGCCAATGCCGCTACGCCGCGGCGCGCTACGAGGGACCCCACCACCGGGCCGCGTTCGCGGCCACCCCGCGTTCGTGACGCGCCCCGAGGACGACGCTTCGCGAAGCCGTTAAGTAGCACGCCCCTGTCCCCGGAGAGCCGTGCCAGGGCGTTGCCCGTTGGGTCGGTACGTGCACCCGCGGAGGCTTCAGCCTCAACGGGGAAGGGCGAGGGTCCGACCACCCCTGGTGGTAGGGCCGATGACGCCGATCACACGCGTTCTGGACGCTTGTCAAGCATAATCAGTGTAGCTGACTCCTGTCAGTTGGGGAATGGCTAGGCTCGGGCGCCGATGAAGGTCGTGCCAAGCTGCGATAAGCGGTGGGTAGGCGCAAGGAACCTGTGATCCACCGATCACCTAATCGGAACTCCGGTCCCGCAAGGGACATTCCGCAAGGAAGGGGAACCCCCCGAAGTAAAGCATTCTAGTAGGGGGAGGACAAGAAATCAAACGAGATGCCCTTAGTAAAGGCGATCGAAAAGGGCGAAGGACAAACCGAATCCCTGCCCGGCAAGGGTAGGGAGATGTGGAGTAGTGGACCTCCGTACTCGCTGGCTTCCGGAGCCGAACGTGCCTGGAACGACGGACCTGAGAGGGTGAAAGTCCCGTACGCGAACGGAAGAGGTGAGATTGGAGGTATCCCGAGTACCGTGCGTTGGATATCGCGCGGGAAGCTGGGAGGTACAGTCTTCTGATCCTAAATACGTCCCGAGACCGATAGAGAATTTAGTAGCGCGAGCGAACGCTGAAAAGTACCTCGGAAGGGAGGTGAAAAGAGCCTGAAACCAACTGACGATAAGCCGCATGTGGCCCCCAAGGAACGAAGCAGCCGCGAGGCTGTGGACACAGGGTCCATGCGTCCGTTTTGAATAACGGGCCAGGGAGTTTCGATCAATGGCGAGGCTAAGGCCCGCACGGCCGCAGCCGCAGGGAAACCGACAGTCCGCAATCCCGTAAGGGACGAGGGACGGGGTGTGCTCGCCCGAAGTCATTGGTGGAAGACCCGAAGCCAATCGATCTAAGCGTGGGTAGGTTGAAGCCTGCCGAAAGGTAGGTGGAGGACCGAACCGGTGTTGACGTGCAAATCACTCGGATGACCTGTGCTTAGGGGTGAAAGGCCAATCTAGACTGGGGATGGCTGGTTCCTCCTGAAACTACTCGCAGGTAGGTCTCGGCCGAGCTGGCACGGGATGTAGAGCACCGATTACGGGAAGCGGGACCGAAAGGTCTCGGCCTGTTGTCGAACTCCGAAGTTCCGTGCGGTGTAGACGCCGGGAGTGAGCGCGGCAGGGGTAAGCCCGCCGTGCGAAAGGGAATGCAACCCAGCCTCGCATTAAGGGCCCCAAGTGCCGGTTAAGTGTCATGCAAAGGGCGTCCGTGTTCGAAGACAACTGGGAGGTGGGCTCAGAAGCAGCCATCCTTCAAAGAGTGCGTAACAGCTCACCAGTCGAGGGCATGGGCACCGAAAATGGACGGGGCTAAA
>JBAWFC010000069.1:0-2752 GCA_049591535.1 Thermoplasmata archaeon
GGACGAGGAGAGGAAGGCGCGAGGGAAGCGGTTCCGCGACACGGTGCGCAAGGACCACCGACGCAGGGCGAAGGACCCGACCGGGCTCGGGCCTCGGTAGGGCAGACCCCCTCTCGCGGCTGCGCCATTAGTTTGGGGAGCGGCACCGTAAGGGGCACTCCCTCAAGTCGCGAGATCTGCGATGCCGGGTCCACGAAAGTAGGTCCGATCGCACGAAGGCTTTTGTTACATGACGGTTTAGGGAAGACCCCGGCCTCCCACCGTTCCGCTTCCGTTGCCCACCCGCTCGTTCGGTCCCCCCGCGTGAGCGACGAGAGAAGCGGAGCCAAGGTCCATGATTCGCCTCTGCATCACGAGTCAGACGCCTCCGACCCAGCCCCTCGGGGGGCGGAAGCCGGCGGGTTCCAAACCGTGGCGCATCGGCCAGGACTACGTGCCCAACGTGGGCGGGGTCGTGCCGATGATGCGGGCTCTTTTGCGGGTCTCGCAGGGACGATGGATCGCCCCCAACCCCCGTTGGGTTGCCCTCGGGGCGAAAGGCCTACCCACCGAGTTCGCCGTCGACGAAGGGTACACGGTCGAGACCGTTCCACTGGACCCTGCGCTCCGGGCGGGGTACGTGCGGTTCAAGGACGCGGTCTGGCGCTCGTTCCACGGGCCCTGGGGTCTCGAGCCGTTCGCGTCGGACGACTATCGGGCGTACGTGGAGTACAACCACCAGACCGCCCAGCGCCTGCTGCGCCATCGAGGGGCGTACGACCTCTTCTACGTGAACGACTTCCAGCTGCTCCTGGTGGGCGGCCTGGTCGGCGCGGCCGCCCCGGCGATCCTACGCTGGCACATCCCGCTGGAGCTACGGGGGTATCCCGAGACCGTGCGTCGTTTCTTCCTGCGGGCGATGGAGGGATTCGATGCGATCGTGGTCAGTACGCGCCGGTCTCTCGAGGAGCTGATCCATCACGGATTCCGTGGCCGCGCCTTCCAGGTATACCCCTACGTCGATCCGGACGACCACCGGCCGGCGCCGCCGAGTGCGGTCCGTCGGTTCCGGGAGACCCAGGGTCTCGGGCAACGGCCGTACCTCGTGTCGGTCGGCCGCATGGATCCCGTGAAACGGCAGGACCTCTTGATCCGGGCGTTCGCCCGCGTGCACCGACGCTACCCCGAGCACCGTCTCGTCGTGATCGGTGGCGGAAGCTTCTCCACGGACCTCTCGCGGGACGCGGGCGCCGGAGCCAAGGACGCGGCGTGGACCCGGCAGGTGCGGTCGATGTTGCGACACGAGCGGCTCGAGGGTTCCGTGATCATCACGGGGCGGGTGACGAACGAGGAGCTCCGTGCCGCGTACGACGGGGCGGTGGGACTGGTGCATCCGGCGCCGTGGGAAGGGTTCGGGCTCGTAGGCATCGAGGCCTGGCTGCACGGTCTCCCCATCATCGTGAGTCAGGGAGCGGGGGTCGCCGAACTTGTGACGAACGGCGTGAACGGGTTCACCGTTCCGCCCGGGTCGGTCTCCGCGCTGAGTTCACGGATGATGCTACTCCTGGCCCATCCGGATCGCGCGGAGAGAATGGGCGAGGCGGGTCGGCTCACCACCCGCCCGTGCCACGTACGTCCCGCTTCGTACGCCGTCCGCGAACTGTTCCGTAACGTCATCCGGCTCTACGGGACTCGGGGGCGGTCCCCTCCCGCGATCCTGCGCGGATGATGGGACCGAGGTCGCCACGCGAGCGGCACCGATCGGCTCCGAGAGTTGAAATACGCAAACTTCGCATGTATTCTGTGCCCGCACGTCTCAGGCACGTCGGAGCATCGTACCATGTCGCCGAAACCTCGGAATCCGGTCCAGCAAATCCGGTTCGTGTCGACCGGATCGCGGAGGAGGGGCCGAGCCGTCTCTCCGGTCATCGCGGTGATCCTGCTGGTCGCAATCACCGTGGTGCTCGCGGCCGTACTGTACGTCCTGGTGGCAGGCTCGGTGCACGGCAGCGCGGAGGCGCCGTTGGGTTCCGCGCTCGGGCTCGGGCCGGCGACTGCTCTGACCGGCTCCAAGACCACCGCCAGCTACTGTGCCTCCGGCCACGGGTGCTACATCGTATCGATTGCGACCGCCGCTCCGTCGCTCACCCTCGGCGACGTGGCGTTTGTCGTCAAGCAGTCCGCCTCCGGCCCGGACCAGACCGTGCTCAAGGGAACCGGCCAGTTCTACGTCGACAACTCGGCCGGGGTGGAAGTGGCCCATTCCGCCTCCATCGCGAAGGGGAAACCGGTCTCGGTGTCGGCATGGACCTATGCCAAGGGGTACTCCGCGGACACCGCGTGGAGCTCGCAACTCACCCTAAGCATTGAGTTCGGTACGGGCATCTCCAACCCGGCGGGGCACGGTTTCGTGTTGGAGGCAGACGGTCTGGGCGCGTTTCAAGGGACGGTCCTCTTCTCCTTGCCGTAAGAGGCTACGGGGAGACTCTTCGGGTCGGAGAGGAGTGTTTGACCCCGAGGTCTCGCTCCGCTTCTCGAATCAGTCCTTCGTGGCGTGGCCGGTGAAGTGGGCTGACCTCTGGACCGGAGGTACCTTCCGGGGGAGTGCTATCCCCTCGGCGCGGTCCCACGGGTCCGTGAACGGAACCTCGAGGACGGAGAGCAGCTCCGCCGCATCGTGCGGCACCGTCCGAACGCCGTCGGGTTCGAGCGCGCCCCGATCGGTCTCGCCCGCTACCCGGGAAACACTCCCCCACGGATCGCCGTCCTCGCT
>JBAWFC010000070.1:0-8765 GCA_049591535.1 Thermoplasmata archaeon
ACCGTCGAGCGGGCGACCGGCGGGCGAGGGGTCGACCTCGCGGTGGTCGCGACGGGCCAGCCCGCGGTCGCACGCCAGGCGACGGAGGTCGTCCGCCGCGGCGGGACGGTCAACCTCTTCGGGCTACCGGAGTCGGGCAGCCGACTCGATGCGGACCTCCAGAAGCTCTACCTGCGCGGCGTCCGGCTCGTCCCGTCGTACGCCACCACGGAGCCGGACATCGCGGAAGTCCACCGCCTCGTAGCCTCCGGTACACTGCCGCTCGCCGACCTCGTCACGCACCGGATCCCTCTCGAGCGGATCGACGAGGCGTTCCGGCTCGCGGGACGGCCCGAGGAAGCGGTCAAGGTCGTCGTGACCGGCCCCGCGGCCGGGTAGATCACGCCTCGGCGCCCTCGCCGAGGACCAGGCCGCTCACGCGGTGGCCGCTCCGCACCCGCACCCCGGGCCCGAGGAGACTGCCGGTCACCGTCGCTGCGCGCTCGACCACGACTCCGTCCATCAGGATCGAGTTCTCGACGTGGGCGCCGGGTGCGACGCTCGCCCCCGGGCCGAGGGTCACGTAGCCGCCGAACGACGCCCCGTCCGCCGTCGCCCCGTCCATCGCCGCGACGGGTCCGGTGCCGAGGGCGCCGGCCGGGACGCCGCCCGGGCCGCCCCGGTGGTCGTCGAACAGGAGCCGCTGCGCGTGGAGCAGCCGATCGGGGGTTCCGGCGTCCTCCCAGTATCGCGTCAAACGGAACCCGTAGACTCCCCGGGGAAGGAGGTCCGGCAGGACCTCGCGCTCGAAACTAACCTCACGCCCGCGGGGGATCGGGTCGAGGACCTCGCGCCGCCAGATCGAGATCCCGGCGTTGATCCAGCGCGACGGGGCGTCCTTCGTGTCCGGTTTCTCGACGAACGCCGTGATGCGATCGTCGGCTCCGAGCGCGGCGACGCCGTAGGGCTTCGGGTCCTCGACCTCGAACAGGCCCATCGTACCGACGCCGCCCCGCGCCTCGTGGGTCGCGCGCAGCGCCCGCGGGTCGGCCGACGCGATGACGTCGGAGTTCATCAGAAAGAACGGGTCCGACATCGCGTCGCCCGCGTTCCGCATTCCGCCCGCCGTGCCGAGCGGCTGGGCCTCGAAGACCGTCCGAACGGGCCAACGGAGGGGGTGGGCGCGGACGTAGGCGTCGATCACGTCGGCCTTGTATCCGGTCGCGAGCACGACCTCCTCGACGTCGTCGGGCAGCAGGTCGAGCACGTGGTAGAGCATCGGCTTTCCCGCGAGGGGGATCAGCTGCTTCGGGACCGCGTACGTGACCGGGCGCAGCCGGGTGCCGAACCCTCCGATGAGGACGAGCGCCTTCATCCCGGACGCGGGACCCGAAGGGGGGATATCGCGCTTGCCGGGGGTGGGCCTAGATCAGGGTCGGTGCCTCTCCCCGTTCGACCGAGTGGGCGTAGTCGCGTTGCACGACGCGTTTCAGGAGCGCCGCCGGGCTCCCCCAGATCGTGATGTGTCGCAGCGAGCCCGCGGCCTGGCCGAGCCCGAGGGCAACGACGACGCCGCGCTCCCGGTACCGGAACGGCACCCCGGACTGCCCCTTCCACCCCGCCACGAGGTTGCGGGCGGCGACGCGGGCCTCGGCGAGCGCCGCTTGGGCGGTCGACGGGACGAGTATCCCGGTCTCGGGGTCCTTCAACTCGATGACGTCGCCGACGGCGAAGACCCCGGGATGTCCCTGGACCTCGAGCGTCGGCTCGACCTGCACGCGGCCGGCCCTCCCGTGCGGCACGGGGAGCTGTCGCACGACCGTGGGCGCTTCGAGTCCCGCACACCAGACGACCGCGTCGCTCGCCAGCACCGACCCGTCCTCGAGGGTCACCCGGCCGGGCTCGACCCGCGTGACGTTGAGCCCGTGGACGATCACGACCCGCGCGCGGGCGAGGATCTCGCGCGCCCGGCCCACGAGCTGGGGGGGGAATCCGGCGAGGAACGGCAGGGACCCGGTCAGGAGGAACACGTCCGGTGGGCGGGCCCCCGGGTCGGCGATGGGGCGCCAGTCGGTCGTGGCGATCTCGGCGGCGAGCTCGGTGCCGGTCGATCCCCCCCCGACGATCACCACGCGGGGCCGCCGTTCGCCGGGGAGGCGGACCGATGCGGCTTCGATGCCCCGGATCGTCGCGGCGAGCTCTTTCGCGCCGGAGAGGCGGTAGACCTGGTGGGTGTGTTCCGCAGCGCCCGGGACCCCGTAGTAGGCCGCGACGCTGCCGAGGCAGATCGCGAGCGAACGGAACCGCTGTGCGCCGCTGTCGAGCCAGATCGTACGGCTCGGGAGGTCGATCGACTGCACCGTGCCCTGTCGAAACTTCACCGATGTTCCGTCCAGCACTCCGGCGAGCGGGACGACCCACGAATCCGTGGCGTCCCCGGACGAGGCGAGGCGGCCCACCTCGTAGAGCTCGGTCCTCAGCACGTGCACGGGGTTCCGGTCCACCAGGACCACGGGGATCTTCCCTTTCGAGCGCCGGGAGACCTCCTGGGCGACGGTGAGACCCGCGTACCCGGCGCCGAGAACGACAGCGGGGGCGGGCTCCTCGGGCGGGACGAGGGGGCTGGCCATCAGCCCTACGGACCTCCGCAGGCCTTAGGCTTGCCGACCCGGCGCGTGCGGGTCCGAATTCTCTGCGTCGTCACCCGGGCGTGAACCGCACCGCTCGGGGCGCGCGGGAGACGCGAGCGATCTGCACGGCCGCCGCGAACCCCCAGATCAAGATCGGAGCGACGATCAGGCGCTCGATGAGCCCGGGGTCGATCGTGGAGTTGTTCGCCTGCGTTGGGACGTAGTAGGCGAGGGAGAGGAGAGTGACCGCTCCGAGCAGGAGCGAGCCCCACCGCAGCCACTCCCAGGACCCGACCCGCATGCCCGCCGCCAGTACCACGAGGGCCAGTCCTCCCGGCAGGAACACCATCAGCGACACGAAGTCGTGTACCGGTGGGTTGGCGTTCTCGGGAACGGCGCCGACGAGGATCGCCGCGATGCTCGCGACGAGCAGGAGCGGGAGGCCCACCACGCGTGTTCCGCCCCGCGGGAACGCGCCCCACGACAGCGCGATGCCCACGAACGCGAAGATACCGAGGAGGGCGATCGAGACGTTGAAGACGACGTGGAGCGGGCTCGTGGCGGTGTTGCCGAGGTCGCTGATGTAGTTCGAGAGCAGCGAGTAGCCGGCGTATCTCGACTGGACCACGACGTTCGCGACCACGAACTGGACGACTCCCGTTCCGATCAGGGCGGCTCCCGCCCGAGCACCGTACCCCGGTCGGGGCACCGTGGGAGCGCTCACGACCGACCGCACCCCCGTCGCGGCACGCAGGGTACTCGACGCGATGGAGGGCTTTGACCGTTTGGCCCTCCGGAGTGCGCGGGCCCGTACCGCACCGGCTCGGCTACGGCGTCCGCGGGCCCCGGGGGTGCCGAAGCGGGCAAGGAATCATGCGCACCGTTTTCAGGCAAGAGCCCATGGGGTGCGGCCGGGGCCCCTCGGTGAAGAAACCGACCCGCCGTCCGCTCGCGTCCGCGATCGCCCTCTCGATCCTGCTCGGCGTCGCGTCGATCGCGGCGTGGGAGGCACCCCGGGGAACGCTCGTACCCGGACCGGAGCGTCCCGCGGCCCTGCCTCGGGCCGCGGTCGACGGACCGACGGCCCCGGTCGGCGGCTGGTGGCAGCTCCCCACCCCCGGAGACACGCCGAGCAACCGGACCGGATTCCAGATGGCCTACGATAGTGGGAACGGGTCGGTGCTCCTCTTCGGTGGCTGTCCGCAGGTTACCTTTCCCGAACTGGACGGATGCGTCAATCCGTCCAACCAGACATGGAGCTTCTCGAACGGCAGCTGGACCGAGCTGGAGCCGCGGGACTCTCCCCCGGCGCGGTACTACGGGACGATGGTGGACGACCCGGCCGCGGGGTGCGTCCTCCTGTTCGGAGGAGCGAACGGGGCCGTGTTGTTCAACGACACCTGGGCGTTCTCGGACGGCAACTGGGTCCCGCTCCATCCGGACCACTCGCCGCCCGCGATCGAGGAGGCGGCGGCCGGTTTCGACCGCGCGGACGCCGAGGTCGTCCTGTTCGGAGGGGTGACGTCCACCGATCCGATGGCGTCCAACGAGACCTGGACGTTCTCGGCGGGAAACTGGACCGAAGTCGTCGGGCCGGTGCACCCGCCGGGCTGGGTCTCTCCGGCCATGGCCGCGGCCCCGGACGGGGGCGTGCTGCTCTACGGGGGCATCACCAACCTGTTCTTCCCGCAGTCCTCCCAGCAGACCTGGAGCTACGCGTCGGGGGGCTGGGCGAACCTCACCTCGTCCACCGGACCGTCCCAACCTCCCGCCGAGTTCTTCTCTCTCGCCACGTTCGACGCCTCACGGAACGAGACGATGCTGTTCGGCGGAGGGGATTTCTCTTCGGCCCCGTCCACCACCTGGGCATACTCCGCTACTGGCGTATGGCAGCAGGTGCTGGGCAGCGACCGGGGACCTCCCGGGGCGTTCTATGAGACCGGCGCCGCGTTCGACCTACGAGGTAACTACACGGTCGAGTTCGGTGAGGAGGCCCTGGGAGCGTACAACGGGTACCCCACGGTCGAGTCGCTGACCAGCTCTACGTGGGTCCTGCTCGCCACGCTCCAGGACGCGGGGATCGACCGAAGTGGATCGACGTCCCCCAACGGAAACGCCACCTTCACGGCCAGTGTTTCGGGGGGCCTTGGACCGTACGTCTACCGGTGGTCGTTCGGCGATGCGTCGTTCTCGAGCGCATCCGCCCCGACCCATGCCTTCGACCGGACGGGTGAGTTTGTGGTCAACCTGACGGTGACCGACCGCGTCGGGCAGGTCGTCAACGCAACGATCCGGGTCGATGTGAGCACGGCGGCCGTGCCGTGGGGCGTAGCGGAAATACCGGCGATCGTCGCGGGGTCGTTGTTCGGCGCGCTGCTCGCGTCGACCGCCCTCGCCGTCGGACTCGTCGTGCGGAGGCGACGCCGCCGTGCTCCGCCGGCCCCGAGCGTGCTCCCGCCGAGTGGCGATACCGGAGTACGTTAGCCTCCCGGGCGTCGACGCGCGCGGCTCGAGACGGCCGTCGTTCCCGAGGGATCGGAACCGTCGCCCCGCGGTCCTCGGCAGCGGTTCGACCGGTCCACCCTGACTCCCCGGGAGAGCCATTTCGCACCGGAGAGAGGAGAGGTCCGGCGCGAGCGGTCGACCGTCGCTCCGATTTCCGGTTCGCCGAAAGCATTCGCCGATCCGATGCCGTGGGGTTCCGGTAGATCGTGATCCGGATCCCGCCGGGGTCCTCGACGGGCGCAACCCAGCCCGCCGTGCCGGCGGGGGTGACGGACGTCGGCCGAGCCGTATGAGGCGACCGCACGCGAGCTCGAGCCCCCGGACCGAGACCGTGCCGAGGGCGAAGTCGAGGGGGTCGAGCGCCCCGCCGGCACGGGAGCGCGCCCCCCAGGTCGACCCGTTCGGGTATCCGTTCAACTGGAGGTACCTTCGGCTCCGAGGCTCCCGGAGCTGGACCCGGATCGCGGCCCCGGGATCGCTCGCTCTCCACGGTGCTCCTTCCTCGGGGGGTCAGTTTTTAGGCCGCTCCCTCCTGACCGGCCGTGGCCTCGCAGCGCCGGCTCTCGGCCATCATGTTCACGGACATGGTGGGGTTCACCGCTCGGACCCAATCCGACGAGGCCGGGACCCTCGCGCTCCTCGAGGAGCTCGAGCGACTGGTGCGCGCACACCTCGCGGAACATCACGGGCGCGAGGTGAAGTCGACCGGCGACGGCGTGCTCGTCGAGTTCCCGAGCGCGCTCGAGGCGACTCGGTGCGCCGTAGCGATCCAGGAGCGCCTCCGCGAGCGGAACCGTGCGACCGGCGTCCCGATCGAGCTGCGGATCGGCCTCCACCTCGGCGACGTGGAGCAACGGGGGGACGACATCTTCGGCGACGCGGTGAACATCGCCGCACGCGTCCAGCCGACCGCGGACGCCGGAGGGATCGCCGTCTCCGCCCAGGTCTTCGACCAGGTCCGCAACAAGATCGGGCTCCGCCTGGAGAAACTGGAGCCGAAGGCCCTGAAAGGACTCCAGGTTCCCATGGAGGTGTATCGTGTGGTCCTGCCGTGGAACGCTCCGAGCGGCGAACCTGCGGGAGGGCCCGAGCTCCGCCGGATCGCGGTCCTCCCGTTCTCCAACATCAGCCCCGACCCCCGGGACGCCTACCTGAGCGACGGGCTGACCGAGGAGGTGATCACCGTCCTATCGCAACTGCGAGAGCTCCGCGTGATCGCGCGCACCTCGGTCGAGCCGTACCGGACGTCACCGAAGTCGGTCGCGCAGGTGGGGGTCGAGCTCGGGGTCGGCTGGGTGCTCGAGGGGAGCGTTCGGAAGGCGGGCAACCGGCTCCGGATCACGATCCAGCTGATCGACTCCCGGAGTCAGGAGCACGTCTGGGCCGGCACGTACGACCGGGAGCTGGACGACGTCTTCGCCCTGCAATCGGAGCTCGCCAAGCAGGTCGCGGACGCTCTCGAGATCAAGCTGCTCGCCCGGGAGGCGGCGCGTCTCGACCGCCGGGCCCCGCCGAACACCGACTCCTACCTCGAGTACCTCCGGGGCCGGGCGAACATGCACTTCATCAGCGAGGCGGAACTGCGCTCGGCGAAGGAGCACTTCGAGCGGGCGATCGCGCTGGACGCGTCGAACGCGGCCGCCCACGCCGGGCTCTCCGACGTCCACCGGAGGCTCGGGGGAACGTACTACCACCTGCCGGTCCCGTCCTGGCGGCGGGCGGCCCGGGAGCACGCGGACCGAGCCGTCGAACTCGACCCGGACCTCGCCGACGGCCACACGTCCGTCGCGATGAACTACTGGGCCAACGGCGACTATGCTTCCGCCGAACGGGAGATCCAGCGGGCGATCCAGCTCAATCCGAGTCTCGCCCTGGCACGACTCGTGCGGGCAGGGATGCTCGCCGACCTCGGGCGCGAGGAGGAAGCCCTGGAGGAGCTCGCAGTGGGCGAGGAACTCGACCCCCTCTCCCCGCTGATCACGGGGGACCGGGTCGACCTCCTCACCCACCTGGGTCGTTGGGACGTCGCCGAGGCCGCCCTCGAGAAGCTCGGCCGGATCGAGAGCCACGGGCTGCTGTACTACGACCGCCGCGCCTCGCTCGACCTGGTCCGGGGCGACATCGAGGGTTTCGGCCGGGACATCGAACGATTCAACGAACTGCTCCCCGACCGCCCGGAGCTCGTCTGCGCCCGGGCCCAGTACCTCGCCCGGAGGAGCCAACCCGAGCGGGCGAGAGAGCTCCTGAGGTCCGTGGAGGGGCTGCCCGACCCGGTGCGACCGGTCGCCCAGATCGCGCGAAGCTACGCCCTCCTCGGCGACCTGGATTCCTGTTTCCACTGGCTCGACATCGCCGTGGACCTGGGGCGATTTTACCCCCGGTACTGGAGGTTCGACCCACTCATCGCCCACGTCCGATCGGACCCGCGGTTTACCGCGCTCCTGCGAAAAGCGCACGTCGCGTGAACCGGAGCACGACCCCCGCGTACCGTTCGCCCGCGGCTCGGTGCCGCAGAGGCGCGGGTCCGCGGGACGCGGGCCGTTCCCCAGAGCCCATTCGTGGTCGTGCGACGTTCGCGTTCCCCTGACCGCCGGCGGGTCGGCTCCAGAGGCGCCAGACGATCACCGCGAGTACCGCGATCACGAGGGGGATGCCCAGCTCGAGCGACGTGAACAGCCCGGTGTCGATTCTGACGGCGCACACGGAGCGTTCCCCCACGATGGGTCGTCGACCGACGGACGGAGAAGGTCGGTCGGACCGGCGGCGAGGGACCGACCTCCTCGGGACCCCGGGGCCGGAACTGTGGGTCCTGGATGCGGCCCAGCGGCGTTTCGGCTTCACTCCGTTGGAGCAGATTCTGGAGGGAGGGGGCATCGCCCGTCTCGAGCGTCCCGAAGCGCACCCGCTCGTAGAGACGGTAGGGTTCCGGGAGGAGCTCGGTGAGATTCCCCATGTCGGCCCGGAGGAATCCCAGGAGGAACTGGGGGTCCGTGCAGCCCACGGGGACGACGAGGCCGTAGGCCCGGACCGAGTTGTCGAACGCGACCCGGCAGGCGGGTGGGACCGTCGAGCCGTAGCGACCCTGGTGGAGGAACTCTCGCACCGGGGCGAACGGGGACGGGGCGGTCGGAGCCGGGGGGGAGGGCGACTGAAACGGTAGTCCCGTGGTGCCTGACACCGAGGATCTCGGCCCTGCGCAGCGTCACGAAGGGCCGGAGGGCTTCCGGCGATTTCGGGCCCTAACCTATACGTCGGGGGCCGCCGGGAGCGACGAAACCGCTCCGATGCATGAGCCGAGGGAGGGAATCGAACCCCCAGGAAGCGGATCTGCAGTCCGCCGCATTAACCATTCTGCCACCTCGGCGCGGCCGTGGGCAGGAGGGGCCGGCTTAAAGCCGTCGGGGCGGACGGGGGACCGAACGGCTCGTGGCGTGGCCGGTGAAGCGGGCTGACCTCCGGACCGGAGGATACTTTCCGGACGCGTGCTATCCCTTCGGCGTGGTCCTACGGGCCCGCGAACGGAGCCTCGAGGACGGAGAGCAGCTCCGCCGCATCGTGCGGCACCGTCCGAACGCCGTCGGGTTCGAGCGCGCCCCGATCGGTCTCGCCCGCTACCCGGGAAACACTCCCCCACGGATCGCCGTCCTCGCT
>JBAWFC010000071.1:0-2641 GCA_049591535.1 Thermoplasmata archaeon
GGCCGCCGCGCCCGCGACGCCCGCGCCCGAGGCCGGCGAGGCGTAGGCCCCCGTGTCCGAAGAGGACGGCGCGCCCGCTCCGCGTCGACCCACGAAGCGCGGCGAGGGGGAGGTGACCCAGTGGCCCCGTGGCCTCGTCGGGTACGTTTCGTCGGGGCCCGAGGATGAGACGCCGTCGCCGGACGAGGACCGCACCGGCAACCGCCTGCGCCTCGCGGCGCGCCTCCTTTCGGTGCTCCGATCGCAGGGCCGGGACGTCGATCGGGAGGTCCGGGAACTCGCGGCGGCGGATGCCGCGTACTCGCGGGGCGACCGCGCGGGGGCGACGCGACTCGTCGACCGGCTGTTCGCCGACCTCGACGAACGCCGCGCCTGACGGCCTCCGCCCGGCCGGACGCCCGACACCTTAAGCCGCCGACGGGCGTCCCCTGCCCCCGATGCCGCGACCCCGTTTCGGAACCTTCTCTATCGTCGCCCACGACCCCGAGACGTCGAGCTGGGGCGTCGCGGTCCAGTCGAAGTTCATCTCGGTCGGGTCGGTCGTGCCGTGGGCCGAGGCGGGCGCGGGTGCCCTCGCCACCCAGGCGCTGGCCAACACGGCCTACGGGCCGGTCGGTCTCAAGATGCTCCGGGCGGGCAGCTCGGCGACCGAGGTCGTCCGGAAGCTGACCGAAGCGGACGCCGGCCGCGACGAGCGGCAGCTCGGCGTGGTCGACTCGCTCGGCAACGCGGCCGCGTTCACGGGGAAGAAGTGCATGGACTGGGCCGGCCACGAGGTCGGGGACGGGTTCGCCTGCCAGGGGAACATCCTGTTCGGGCCGGCCGTGGTCCGCGCCATGGCCCGGGCCTACACGTCGACGCCGGGCGATATCGCCGACCGGCTCCTCGCGGCGCTGGCGGGCGGACAGCGCGAGGGCGGCGACCGGCGCGGCATGGAGTCCGCGGCGCTCTACATCGTCCGGAAGGAGGGCGGCTACGGCGGGTCGAGCGACCGGTGGGTCGACCTGCGCGTCGACAACCACCCGTCCCCCATCGAGGAACTCAAGCGCGTCTTTCAGCTGTACGACATGACGATGCTGACCCGGGAGGACCCGGCGTCCCTCCTGCGGATCGAGGACGACCTCGCGAAGGGGCTCCAGCACGACCTCTCGGTCCTCGGCTACTACACCGGCCACTTCACCGGCACGTGGGACGAGTCAAGCCAGGCCGCCTTCGCCCGATTCCTCAGCGAGCACAATTTCGAGAACAAGCAACGCGACGACGGAACCGTCTGGCCCACGATCGTCGTCTACCTGCGCGAACGGGCGGCGGCCGAGACGGCCCGACGGACCCAGACGGCCCCGATCGTTTCGGGCGCGCTGAGCCGCGGTCCCGGTGCGCAGCCGAAGGGAGGTGGCGCATCCCCGCCGGCACATCCCCCGAAGCGGACGAAGTCGAAATAACGGTGGTCGTCCGCCGATCGTGCGCGAGCGCCGACGCGGCGCAGCGGCTGCGTGCGGCCGTCGTGGCCGACACCCCACCGTTCGTCCGACTCGAGGTCGAGGGGACCTCCCTCGTGGTCCGGGTCGCCTCGCCCTCGGCCGCGAGCGCTCGGGCGACGCTCGAGGACCTGCTCGCCTGCCTCAGCGCGGCCGAGCGGGCGGGCGGCGGCTAGACGTCCAAGAGCGGGGCGAGCGCCTCCCCGAGCAACGGGACGATCTCCTCCAGGGTCCCGACGATCCCCACGTCCACGTCGCGGAACACCGGAGCGTCCGGGTCGCGGTTCACCGCGAGCACGGTGTGCGCCCGTCGCCATGCGACGAGATGGTTCGGGGACCCTCCGACCCCGAGGAGGACGCCGAGCCGGGGCGCCGGCGCGCGGCCGGTGAGTCCGATCTGGAACTGCCGCGGCACCCAGCCGGCGTCGACCACGCGGCGCGTCGCCCCGAGGGCGGCGCGCCACCGGTCGAGGAGGGGCGTGAGGGCGGCCACCCCGGCCGGACCCCCGACGCCCATCCCCACCGCGACGACGACCTCGCTCTCTTCGAGTCCTCGCGCCCCCACCCCCACCTCGGTCCCCGACTCGAACGGGAGCAGCCGGACCGACGCCGGGGCCGGCGGGAGGGTGGACCAGACGATCCCGGTGGAACGCCCGCCCCCGGTCTCCTCCTCCCAGGCCCCGGGCCGGACGGTCGCGAGGCTCGGCCGCGTTCGGCTGACGATGCCCGCGATCGTCCGGCCACCGAACGACGGCTTCGACCAGACGATCCGGTCTCCCGTCTCGAGCTCGACACCGACCGCATCCCCCGTGAGCCCCAGCGAGCGGCTCGCGGCGACCTGGCCGGCGACCTCCCGGCCGAACGCGTCGGACAGGAACAGTCCGGCCGCCGCGCGCGGGCGGTGGTCGAGCGCGGCCCCGAACGCCGTGGCGGCCGACCGTGAATCCGTGGGGAGCTGGGGCAGCGGAACGTAGACGCCGCTCGCCGCGCCCGCGCGCGCGAGTCGCGCCGAGTCGAGCGCTGGCGGCGCTCGCCCGAGCCACACCGCCGACGGCCAGTACCCCGGCATCGACCGGCGCACCTCGGAGAGCAGCGGGGGGGCGGACGGGTCGGGGCCGCCCGCGGCGTCGGTCACGAGGACGAGCACTTCCCGGTCGTCCGGC
>JBAWFC010000072.1:0-68204 GCA_049591535.1 Thermoplasmata archaeon
GGGGGCGCCGGGGCCGAGGGCGCGGCCGCGGTCTCGGACGGCGGTGGGGGGCCGATCGGTTCCTTCGCGGGGGCCCGCGGTCGGCCGAGAACCGCGCCGACGGTCACCGCGAGACCCATGATCACGATGTACAGCACGAGATTGTTCGGGTACTGCGCGAGGGGGGCAAGGACGGAGCTGAGACCGAGCAGGTTGACGCTCACGATGGTGTTCGCCGTGCCGTAATAGCCGTCTCCCGAGACCGTGACCGTCACCTGGGCGTGAGAGCCGAGGTAGCAATCCGGAACGTCGAGGGTCGCGATGACCCTCCCTGAGGCATCCGTGACCGCGGCTTGGGTTCCGAACGTGCCGGAACACGGTCCGCCGAGTCCGGTCGAGGTGAGCGAGACGACGGCCGACAGGTTGGCGAGCCGGGCGCCGCTCGTGGAGTTGGTGACTTCGGCGCTCGCGGAGACGGAACCGCCCGGGGCCACCGGCGAGGGAGATGCCGAGACGCTGATGTTCACGATGCTCGAGACGAGCCGTTCGTAGAGGAACACTCCGACCGGTGACCCCCACCCCGTGGCCGTGTCCCATCCGGGTCCGGCGTGTCCGAGGCAATTGGCTCCCGAAGTGATGTCGTTCAGCCCGGCGTCCGTCGACGGCTCGTACGCCGCCAACTCGTAGAGCGAGGGGGTCACGAAACCGAAGTTCGTCCCCCGGAGTGCGTCCATCTCCGCGACCATTCCGGCCCAGAGCGGGGTCGCGAAGCTCGTGCCGGCGCCGGCCGCCGGGCCGCCGTTGAAGTAGAGAAAATTGTAGCCGGCGGTCGCGGCGACGTCCGGGGTGCCGCGGTGGCCGTTCGCGGAGATCGGGCCGGCGCCGCTCCCGACCTCTTGCCACGACGGGGCAGCGAACTGGGTCGAGTAGCCTCCTCCGCCATCGCTCCACGCGGTCTCGCTGAACCCGGAAAGCCCGCCCAGGGGCCCCCGGTCGAGGGTCACGCTCGTCCCGCCGACCGCGATCACCTGGGGCGAAGTCGAGGGATACTCGGGCTCGGAGCCGCCGGTGCATCCGGAACCGGCGTCGCCGCCGGTGTCGCCGGTCGCGGCGAAGAGACTGATCCCCTCGTGGGCCGCCACCGAGAAGTCGTTCTCGAAGCCGTTGGTCAGGGTCGGGTCCTGTCCGTCCGCCGAGCCGAAGGACATGGAGATCACCGCGACGTTCGGGATGGTACTCGGGTCGACCGCGGTGTTGAGCGCGTCGATCATCGATGCGTCCGAGGGCGAGTACCCCTCGGACGCCGGACCGGCGGGGGCGTAGACCGCGTCCAGCGTCGCTCCCGGGGCCATCGAGCCCGCCCATTCGAGGTCCAGCGTCATCTCGCGGGAGCCGTTGCTCGGGTCGTTCGGGGCGTTCGCCGACGGCGCCGGGGCCCCGTCGACGGGGAACGGCTGCACCGTCGGCCGCGGGAACGCGGAGGGGTAGTAGTCGGAGAAGAACGTCTGGAGGTCGGACGGGTCGTATCCGAGGCCCCAGAGCAGGAGGACGATCCCCTTCCCCGTCGCGTACGTGGGGGAGGACGTCAGGTTGAAGAGGCCCGATATGTCGTAGATACTCCGGGCCGTGGTCGGGGTGACCAGGTTCGTCCCGCTCTGTGCGGGAGCCGCTCCGCCTCCCGGACCGAGTGCGGCGGGAACTTCCGGAACGGTGAACGAGTCGAATCCACTGGAGAGCCCGGCAACGGACGCAACCTCTGCGGCGAGAGACACCGGGAGCGACGGGACAGACCCGGGAACCGTCACCAACCTACCCTGGTACAGCCCCGAGACCAGCGATGTGGAGAACGCGCGGTCGATCGCCGCCGTGGTGCCGGTGAGGCTGAGAGACAGGCGGTCCGGCCACGCGTGAAGGACCCGGAGACCCCGGGCCTCGAAGTACTGCTCGGCCGCGGTGTAGTTGGTCGGAGTCAGACCGTACGCGCTCGCGACCTCCGCGGCGGACATCGGAGCAGTGCCGGGGGCCGGCGCGGCATAGAATGCGGGGCTGCTCGGTTCGAAGGATACCACCACATTCTGGGTGCCGACCGCGGGAATGGGGTTCGCGACCTCCGTGAGGTCGTGCTCGGAGTAGCCCGAACGGTCCCCGAACGATGAAGGGAGGACCGCCGCTGCCGCGAGCGTACCGTTGGTCCCAGCCCCACCCGTCGTCGGGGACCCCGCCGCGAGCGTCGCCGAGGGCAGCGCGACCGCGAGGCACGCAAGAAGCACGAGGGCAGTGGCCCACGCCCTGCCGCGACGCCCGACCCGTGTGCTCCGTGGCATCGTGAAAGAACTGCCGGCGGTGGGGGAAAAAGGTTCGCCCCGCGCCGTGAACCGCGCACGGGCCGAGGGCGGGCCCTTTACTCGTGCCGCTACCTTATGCCGGCCGCCCCGGGGGGCCGGCGGGTGGTAGGGGAGGAGTCGTGAGCGTGGACTTCAGCGGCTATCGCACCGGCGGGTTCAAGGCGGTCATTCTCGACTACGGCCGGGTCCTCTCCCGCGAACCCTCGACGCGACAGATCGCCCGCATGACCCGCGGTCTTCACGCCACGACCAAAGACCTGGAACGCGCCTACGATCGCTGGCGGCCCCCGTACGACCGGGGAGCCCTTTCGGCGCGCGTATACTGGGCGAAGGTCGCTCGGGAGTGCGGCCGTTCGCTCACGCCGCCGCTCACCCAACTTCGGAGACGAACGGATCTGGGGATGTGGGGGGACGTGAGGCCCGGGATGGAGAGGTGGCTCCGAGGGCTCCATCGCACCGGGTACCGCACGGCCCTGCTATCGAACATGCCCGGCGACATGATCCGGTACGTGCGTCGCAACTCTCCGTGGCTCGCGGCGATCGACGAGCAAGTCCTGTCCGCCGAAGTGCGACGGATCAAGCCCGGGCGCGCGATCTTTCGTGTGTGCCTCGACCGGCTCGGCGTCCGGGCGCCGGAGTGCTTGTTCGTCGACGACACCGAGGCGAATCTCTCGACCGCCCGGGCCCTGGGCCTGGTCGGTGTGCGCTTTCGCTCGGTGGCCCAGCTCCGCAGCGACCTCCGGTCGGTCGGATTTCGGCCCGTTCCGTGACTGCGGCTCAACGGGGTACGGTCGACCTCGAGAGCAGTTCTCCCGAACTCCTGCGATAGCGACCTCGGCGCATCGGGACCGAGAATCCCGAGGAGATCGCCGGCCGGATCTGGTGCACCGGGCGCGACTGCCCGGGAGCGAACCCCGCTCCCCAAAGTAGTTCACCCATCGTATGGGGGGGACCCTGTAGAAGCCTCTCGCACGCACGGGGGGGACTTTCTCAGCCAGGTAGCGCCGGGGGGTTCCCGGCCCGAGCCGCGGTCGGTGAACCGGTGCGGACTCGGGTGCCTGAGGTCCGGCCACCGGGAGCGGCTGGTGACGGGCGTCTCGCCTCGCCGCGGATCGCTGCGCTCAACTTCGGATCGGGGAGGTGTAGCCCGGCGGCAGGCGGAACGTCCCCTCCGCGCCGAACGGGTCCGGTCTCGCGGTCGTGGGCTCCCCGCGCTTCGCCGCAAGGTAGGCGTCGATCGCGTCCGCCGCCTGGGTGGCGGTCCCCATGGCGTAGACCACCGACCGACCGCCGGCGGAAAAGATCCCCGGGACGGCGGTCTCGAACCCCTTACCCTTTCCTTCCGGCCACCCCTGGCTCGTGATCTTGAGGTCGAGTTCCGGACCGAATCCCTTCAGGTCCGCCTTCTGGCCGACCGCGACGATGACCGTGTCGCACGGGATCGTCTCGTCGGATCCGGGCACGGGCACCGGGCTGCGGCGGCCTCCCGCGTCCGGAGGGCCCAGCTCGATCGATTGGACGACGAGTCCCCGGACGTGCCCGTCCCCCACGATGCGTACGGGAGCCTTCTGGAACAGGAATCGGATCCCCTCCTGCTCCGCCCCGTGAACCTCCTCGGGGTCGGCCGGCATCTCCTCGCGGCCCCGGCGGTAGACGAGAGTGACCTGTCCGCCGTTCGACTTCCGCAGGGCGCTGCGAACGGAGTCCATCGCGACGTCTCCTCCACCGACGACCGCGATCTCCCTTCCGACCGTCACCGGATGGTCGTGGTTGATCTCCTTCAGGAAGTCGAGCGCGGGGATCACGCCCTCGAGATCCTCGCCCGGCACCCCGAGGGTACGATGGGTGGACGTTCCGATCGAGAGGAACACGGCCTGGTACCCGTCCTCGAGGAGCTTCTCGACCGGGAATTGCGTCCCCACCTTCGTGTCGTTGAGGAACGTCACGTCGAGGTCGCGGAACCGGGCCTTGTCGGTCTCTACGTCCGCGTCGGTCATCCGGTACGCCGGGATCGTCTGCATGAGCCCGCCCAGCCGGTCCTCCTGCTCGTAGACCGTGACCGAATACCCCCGCACCCCGAGTTCCCACGCCGCCATGAGGCCCGCCGGCCCACCACCGACGACCGCTACCCGTTGGTTCTTCGGGCTGGAGGCGACGTACGCGAGGTCGCTGGCGCCGAATTCGAGCGCGACCCGCTTGAGGTGACGGATCGCGATCGGGACTCCCTTCTTCTTGACGACGCACGCATCCTCGCAGTAGTGGTAGCAGACCTTGCAGAGGCAGGTGGAGAGGGGGTTCTCGCGCAGCGTCACGCGGGCGGCCCCGTCGAAGTCCTCGACCGCGATGAGCCGGATGTACTCCCGGGCGTCCTGCGTGATCGGGCAGGCTTCGACGCACCACGGCCGTCGGCACTGGATGCACCGTTTCGCTTCGAGGACCGCGTCCTCCTTGGAATAGGCGTGGAGCACCTCTCGGAAGTCGGTCGTCCGTACCTCGACCGGCTCTTCGTCGATCTTGACGCGCACCGGGTTCAACTTCGGCGGCGTCGGCCTCGGAACGGCGGGGGCATCGGCGGACATGGACCCGTCGAAAGAAGCGATTCTGGTCGATAAGAGCCTTACTCGCCCGGAGAGACGACGACCGCATCGCATCTGTCGGGAACGGCTCCCGGACCACAAGCTATAGGTGGCTATCTTCTCCTTCTTGGGACGCCGGTCGGCAGGTGGGGAGATGGCGCTCGATACGCTCGGGAAATCGCTCCGCGCCGTCCTCCAGAAGATCGCCCGCGGGTCGACGGTCGACGAGGCCCTCCTCGCCGAGGTGGTACGCGACATCCAGCGGGCCCTCCTCCAGGCGGACGTCAACGTTCAGCTTGCGCTCGACCTCACGCAGCGGGTCCGTCGCCGGGCGACCGAGGAAAAGCCTCCCGCGGGGGCGAGCCTCCGCGACTTCCTCGTCCGCATCATCTACGAGGAGATCCGCGGGATCCTCGGGAAGGAGCGGGCCTTTGAACTCCGACCGAAGAAGATCCTCCTGACCGGACTGTTCGGACAGGGAAAGACGACCACGGCGGGGAAGCTCGCGCGGTACTTCCAGAAGAAGGGGATCCGCGTCGCGCTCGTCGCGGCCGACGTCCATCGCCCCGCGGCGATCGACCAGCTGGAGCAACTGGCCAAGAAGGTCGGGGCCGAGTTCTACTCGAACCGGGGCGAGGGGAGGGCCGAAACGATCGTCCGGGAGGCGATCGCGAAGTTCCCTCCCCATCTCGCGGTCATCGTCGATACCGCCGGTCGCAGCGGTATCGACGCCGAGCTCATCGAGGAGTTGAAGCGCGTTCGCGCGGCTTTCGAACCGGAGGAGACGCTGCTGGTGCTCGACGCAGCGATGGGCCAGAGCGCCGGCCGGAGCGCGGAGGCGTTCCACAAGGCCGTGGGACTCACGGGCGTGATCCTGACGAAGCTGGACGGATCCGCGAAGGGAGGCGGCGCGCTCTCCGCCGTCGCCGCGAGCGGCGCCCCGATCCTTTTCATCGGAACGGGCGAGCACCTGGACGATCTCGAGCGGTTCGACCCGACTCGGTTCGTCTCCCGGCTGCTCGGGATGGGCGACATCCAGACGCTTCTCGAACGGTTCGAGGAGCTGACGAACAAGGAGGCGGCCGAAACCGCTGCGAAGAACCTGATGGGGGGCCGGTTCACGCTCCGGGACATGCGGGCCCAGCTCGCGTCGCTCGGCGAGATGGGACCGTTCTCCAAGCTCATGTCGATCGTCCCCGGTCTCGGGGCCGCTAAGGTCGACGAGAAACAGCTCGATGCGACCCAAGTGCGACTGCAGCGATTCCGGACGATCCTGGATTCGATGACCGGCGAAGAACTCGACCAACCCCAGATCCTCAAGTCCGACCGTATCCATCGGATCGCTCGCGGGAGCGGCCAGCGACCCCAGGAGGTGCGGGCCCTCCTCAAGCATTACGAGACGACGCGAAAGGCGGCCCACGGCCTCGTTTCGAACCGCCGTCTCCGCCGCCAGCTCGAAAAGCAGTTCGGCGCCGGCGAGGCACCGGCCGAGTGAGTCGGAGGGGCGATCGATGCCCGGCGCGTCCCCACCGGAAGCGGTCGCGGGACTGTTCCTCGTCTTCTTTCTACCGGGGTACGCCCTCACCCGAGCGATGTTCCCGGAGTGGCGCCTGCGCGGACCCGCGGCCTTCCTCCGGCTCGTCGAAACGGTGACGTTGGCGTTCGTCCTCAGCGTAGGCCTGACGGTCCTTGCGGGCTACCTCCTCCTCACGGTCGCGCCCGGGGGCTTCCGGGCGTACTGGTCGGACCCCGTGCTCGAGGCGGTGCTCGCCGGGATCACGGTCGTCGCCTTCGTCGCCGGTTGGGTCGAGGGCGCCTACCGGCGCGAACCTCCGTCGACCCACGTCGCGGACGGCGGGCTGGGAGACGAAGGTGCTTGGGAACTGACCCGGGAGCTGGACCGGCTCGGGAGGGAGGAACGGCGACTGAACCATGCGCTGCGAACGCTCGCGGTCCCTTCCGACGAGCCCCGGATCCGGGAGGAGCTCACCCAGGTCAGGGCCCGGCGCGAAGAGCTCCGACAGGTCCGGGAGGTCGAGTATGCCTCGTAGCGGCGCCCCGGAGGAGTTCAAGATGGTGATGGTTCTTCGAGGAGAACTGAGACTCACCGCCGGCAAGATGGCCGTCCAGGCCGCCCACGCGGCGGTCATGTTGACCCGAAACGCCGAGCGGCGGGACCGTGCCGGACTCGAGACGTGGCTCTCGCAGGGACAACGAAAGATTGCGCTCGTGGTCGCCACCCTCGCCGATCTCGAAGCGCTCGAACGTCAGGCCCGAGGGAAGCGGATCCCGACGGTGTGGGTGGAGGACGCCGGATTCACCGAGGTGCCTCCGGGCACCCGGACGTGCCTCGGACTCGGACCCGCGCGCTCGGCCGAGGTCGATTCCGTATCCGGTGCCCTTCCCCTCCTGTAGAGCGGGCCATCGCCTGCCTCGGCTCGAGGTGGGCGCATCCCGAGCGGCGAGGGCGTTTCTGACCCGGGTTCGTCGCCCACGGCCCCTCGGTGGGGGGGGGGTCCCGAAAAATCAAGGACTAAATACCACATCCAGATTGGAGGGGTGGGCCGGTTGCGGCGGCCGGGGGGAAATCGCGATGCAGATGTGGGTCTATATCGTGCGCCGACTCCTTCTCCTGATTCCGATCCTCATCGGAGTTCTTACCATTCTTTTTGCCATCATCTCCGCCCTTCCCACCACCGAACGGATTGCTGCCGAGTTGGGGGCGGATAAGGGCGGGACCCCGATCACCCCGACCATCCCGTGTAACAACGCGACCACCACGTCCAACCCTTCCTCTTCCGGCCTCTCCTCTGCTTCTACGGGTCAATGTCCGAACCCTGCGTATCAAAATGCGATCAGTCGTCTCGGTTTAAACAAACCCATCCCCGTCCAATGGGGAATTTACGTCTGGGCCGGAGTCACCCTCAACTGGGGGATGACGTCGCCGGCCAGTTTCATGTCGTCCCAGATCGGCGAGGGGCACCACTCGATCCCCGTGACGACCGTCCTCAGCTGGTACCTCCCCTTCACCATACAGCTCGCTGCCCTGTCTCTCCTCATCATCCTCGCACTCTCGATCCCTCTCGGAAACTACTCGGCGGTCTTCCGCAACCGTCCGCTCGACCAGGGCACCCGGATCATGTCGTTCTCGGGCTACGCGTTGGCCACGTTCCTGCTCGCGAGCTTACTGCTCATCGCGGGCGTTGACCTGCTCGGTGGGTCGTCCACGACCATCTGCGGGGCGTCCGCCTATGCTGCGGTGTATGGTTCTTGGCCGGTCCAGCAGACCTCGTGTTTCAATATCATCGGCTTATCGTGGATAGGCACCCACAACTACGCACCGACCTCCCCCACGGGGTTCCCGATCGTCGACTCGATGATCCATGGCCAGTGGGCTCTCGCACTGTCGGCATTCTCGCGGGAGGTGCTCCCGGCGCTCGCGATCGCGTACCTCTCTCTCGCAGGGATCCTGCGCTACGTGCGCAACAGCATGCTGGAAGTGATGAACCAGGATTACATCCGGACCGCGCGAGCCAAGGGAGTGCCCGAGTCGACCGTCATCCGGAAGCACGCCGGGCGGAACTCGCTGACCGTCACGGTCGCGGTCCTCGGGCTCACCTTCGCCGGGTTCATCGGCGGGTTCCCCGTCATCGAAGAGGTGTTCGGCCTGAACGGCATCGGAAAGGTGCTCGTGTGGTCGATCCTGGCGCCCATGGATTACGGGATGATCTTCGGGGCCACCATATTGTTCACGATCATCGTCGTCCTCGCGAACGTCATGGTCGACGTCATTCAGGCGTACCTGGACCCCCGAATCCGACTGGGGTAGAGGGGGCAGGAGAAACCTCGTGCAGGCCCCCACCGTCGACCCCGAGACGACGGCCCGGAACGAGGCAGCCGCGCTGCTGTCCGCGGACCCGGGCAAGAAGAAACACCCGAACCCCCGGGTCGATCAGGCGCGCCGGACGTTCTACCTGCTGAGAAAGAACGGGCTCGCCATGGTCGGGCTCGTCCTCCTGATCCTCTTCGCCGCCCTGCTGATCGGTTCGTTCTTTTACAGCGCCCCGAGCACCACGATGGGGCTCTACTGCGGCACGTACTACTCCGGCGTTCAAAACTACCCCTCCGGGACCTGCACCGGCGCCGGGACCGTCATTTGTACCTACCCCATTGGTTCGCCCCCTCCGGTGCCAAACTGCTACCCGACCGACCCCAGTAACCCATCGTTCGTTGGCCCTACTGCTTCGTTGGTCGCGCATCAGCTCGGGCCTTTGCCGCTCGGCTCGCTCGCGACGGCTCCCTCGAGCGGCGAGTTCTACAACTTATTTGCCGGGCTCGTGAAAGGATCACAGTGGAGCATCACCATCTCCCTCGCGATCGTCGCCATCGGCGCGGTCGTGGGCCTCGTGCTCGGCGCGCTCGCCGGGGTCGCCGGGGGTCTCGTGGACGAGACGATCATGCGGGTCACCGACATCTTCCTCTCGGTACCCCAGCTGTTGCTCGTGCTGGTGTTAATTATCGTCTTAGAGCCGATCCCATTATTCACCACGCTCACGGGCCGCGTCGGCGTCCTGATCATCGGCTTTGCCATCACTTGGTGGCCGTTCTACACCCGCATCGTGCGTTCCCAGGTGATCGTCGTACGGGAGCAGAAGTACGTGGAGGCGGCACGGGCGAGCGGCGCCAACATGGGCCGCATCCTCCGTAAGCACATCATTCCCAACTCCCTGTTCCCCGTCTTCGTCCAGATTGCCCTCGACGTGGGGGCCATCCCGCTGATCATCGGCAGCATCGTGTTCCTCGGGGTACCCTTGTGGACCGGCGGGACCGTGTTCCCCGAGTGGGGGACGATCGCGGCGAACGCGGTCTCCCCGAACGTGATCAGTGACCTCCTCTTCGGCTCCTCGAGTACCTACTTCCCGTGGTGGCAGATCCTCTTCCCGGGACTGATTCTCTTCCTCTTCGCGATCTCCGTCAACTTTTTCTCGGACGGACTCCGCGACGCACTCGACCCTCGGCTGAGGCGGTGAGTGCTCGGCGTGTCGGCAGCGGCCATGCCTACTGCCACGGCAGCTACCCCCCCGCCCTCGCCGGCGACCGCCTCGCTGTCCGAGGCCGCGTCGGAACTGGCTTCGACCGACGTCGTGCTCGACGTACGCGACCTGAAGACGTACTTCTACACCTATGACGGAGTCGTTCACGCCCTCGAGGGAGTGAAGTTCAAGATCCGTCGAGGAGAGACGCTCGGGCTGGTCGGGGAGACCGGCTGCGGAAAGAGCGTTACCGCGTTCTCCATCACCCGGCTCATCCCCGACCCGCCGGGACGGATCATGGGAGGAAGGATCCTCCTCCACGGCGCCAACCTGCTCTGGGGCATCGAGAAGGAAGCGAGGTTCAAGGAGGTCCGCAAGTCGGGCCGGTACACCATCAAACGCAAGTACCGGCTGCTGCGGGAGGTCCAGCGTCGGATGATCGCCGTCCGCGGATCGATGATCTCGACGATCTTCCAGGAACCGATGCTCGCGCTCAACCCGGTGTTCCGGGTATCCGACCAGGTCGGGGAGTCGCTCACGCTGCACCGCCTGCGCCCGATCATCGAGGAGATGTTCCAGGCCTCGTCGGTCGACATGTCGACCGCGGAGGCCGCGGTCGACCGGCTGGTCGATGCCGCGGTCCGCCGCGACTCCCCCACGATGCGGAAGGCCGCCCAGGAGATCGCCGAGATCACGGGCCTGACCTCGTTCGGCACCGAAGCGTACTACACCGCACGGGAGGAGGCCGTGCTCCACTCCAACCGGATGAAGGCCGAAGTGAAACGGCGTCTAGTACGCGCCCACGTCTCGGGCCTTCAGCGCTCCTTTCTCGCGTACCGGGAGCACGCGGCGGCACTGGATGACGAGCTCCGCCAGATCTACCTCCAGGAGATGCGACAGGAGGCCCCGGAGCGCGCCCAGCGCCGGTCGATCCAGCGGCGCCGCCGAGCACTCCAGCTCCGGGGCCTGGTCTACAAGCTTCCGGGGCTCAAGCGCTACGTCCAACGCCCGTTGAACAGCGAGCTGTTCTGGCGTTCGGTCCGGCTGCTGGAGCAGGTCTCGATCGCCAACCCCGCCCAGGTCGCTCGCAGCTACCCCCACGAGCTCTCGGGCGGCATGCTCCAGCGCGTGATGATCGCGATGGCGCTCTCCTCCGAGCCCGAGATCCTCATCGCGGACGAACCGACCACTGCCCTGGACGTCACTATCCAGGCCCAGATCCTCGAGCTGATGCGCAACCTGAAGACCCGGGTCGGGACGGCGATCCTGCTCATCACGCACGACCTGGGTGTCATCGCCGAGGTCGCGGACCGGGTCTGCGTGATGTACGCCGGTAACATCATCGAGACCGCCGCTGTCGGAGAGCTGTTCCGGCGGCCGCTCCATCCCTACACGCAGGGCCTCCTCGCCTCGATTCCGCGGGTCGATGACCCGGGCAAGAAGCTCGAGTCGATCCCGGGGTCGGTGCCGAACCTGATCACCCCGCCGACCGGCTGCCGGTTCCACCCCCGTTGCTCGTTCGCCATGCCGGTGTGCAAGGAGCAGGCACCGCCGACGACCGTCGAGGGCCCGCTGCACACGGTCGCCTGCTTCCTCTACAACGGAACGGAGGAGAGGGCCTAGGGGCCTTCGCGCAGAGGAGCATGGCGACCAACGGGGAAGCACCGGTCCTGATGGCCGTCCGCAATCTTCGCAAGTACTTCCCGATCCGTGGCGGATTGCTCTCGACCCACGTCGGCGACGTCCAGGCCGTCGACGGGATCTCGTTCGACATCCGCCAGGGGCAGACGATCGGCCTGGTCGGCGAGTCCGGCTGCGGAAAGACGACCGCGGGGCGGCTCATCCTGCGCCTGATCGAGCCGACGTCCGGGCACACCTTCTACCGTCCGTCCCCCGAGGACTACGACCGGCTGAACGAGATCTATGCCGAGCTCGCTCCGTATGCGGCGAGCGGGGACGAGAACGGCGCGCCCGCGCGGAAACCCCCGGCGGCCCTGGTCAAGGAGCTCAACGGCCTGGCACAGAAGTACTCGATCTACCGCAAGGGCCGCGCGCAGATGAAGCAACTGCGCGGCAAGCTGCAGATCGTCTTCCAGGACCCGTTCTCGTCCCTCAGCCCGCGCCTCCCCGTTCGGGAGATCGTCCTCGAGCCGCTCGAGGTCCACCACTCGGGGACCGCCCGCGAGCGCAACCAGCGCATCACGGACCTCATGACCTCGGTCGGGCTCAATCCGGAGCATCTCTGGCGGTTCCCCCACGAGTTCTCGGGCGGCCAACGCCAGCGGATCGGCATTGCCCGCGCCCTGGCCCTCCGCCCCGACTTCATCGTGTTGGACGAACCGACGAGCGCGCTCGACGTCTCGGTCCAGGCTCAGATCCTGAACATCCTGAAGCGATTGCAGCAGGAGGAGAACCTCTCGTACCTGTTCATCTCGCACCACCTATCCGTCGTGCGCGCGATCTCGAACGAGGTCGTCGTCATGTACCTCGGCCAGGTCGTGGAACGGGCCCCGACGGAAGAGCTGTTCACCCACCCGCTCCACCCGTACACCCAGGCCCTGCTCGCCTCCATCCCCATCCCGGACCCGACTCTCAAGCGCGAGCGGATCATCCTGAAGGGCGAGGTACCGAGCCCGGCCGCTCCGCCTCCCGGTTGCCGCTTCCACACCCGATGCCCCGCCGTCATGCCGGTCTGCTCCCGGATCGCCCCCATGCTGCGCCCGAGCGATCAGCTCGCCGGGCACTGGGTCTCGTGCCATCTCTATCACCCTCCGAGCGAGGAGGCGATCGCGGCGACGTCCGAGTCCGCAGCGCTCCCGACGGCGGAGCCCACGGAAGCCCCCCTCGCTTCGTAGGACGGACCGCGGCCCGATCTCTCCCATGCCGCTCTTTGGTCCGCGGCAAAGCAACCTAAGCCCCGACGAGGACCAGAAGGCCCGCGAGGCGGCGATCGCGGCGCCCGGGCCCGGTTGGAAGGAGTGGTTCTACGACTCGTTCCTCAAGGTATGGGTGGTGTTCGCGTTCTTCCTCATCGACGTCTGGGTCGTGGTCGCCTGGCTCTCTCCGTTCGACTCCGGCCGTGTCGCGTACGCCTTCCTCTCGCTCCTGGGCGCGATGTACCTCGAGTACCTGGGCTACCAGTGCCTCTGGTACGAGGCTCCCGAACTCGCGAGGAGCTCCCACGAGGTGGGCCGGCCCAACCTGGTGCATCCGGTGCTCCGGGGTCGATGGACGCCCGAGTGGGCCGCTGCGAAGGCGGGGCCGCCCCCCGAGCCGGGCTCCGACCCGAGAGAGTTCCTGTAGTGGCGCGGCCACCGAACTGGGCAGACCCTACCGGGGTCCGAGCCGGCCCGGGGTATCCGTCCCCGTCGAGGGCCCTTGCGCACCGCGTCCAGGACTCGCCTTCCCCTCCTCCTTCCGATAGCGACGGATACGGCCAGCACTCCCCCCACCGTGCGGACACTCCTCGTCGATCGATCCGACGGAGCCCCGCTCCGCCTCCTGCCCCCGCGGCCGGTGGAGCGACCCCTCGGCGGAGGGGAGTCCGAGGTCGCGGGGCCGGCCGAGATCGACCACCGCCTGGCGTGAGTAGTCGGTGACCTTCGGTCGGCTCCGTGCCCCCCTTGGATCTTGAGCGGGGTCGTCTCCTGCCCGTCGAATGTGCGTAGAACTCCGCGCGGGGGCGGGTCTCGCACGCGAGAGCGATGACGGCGATCCGCGGGGGTCTGTTTCGCTCGTAGTTCGCGAGGACGCGAGCCGACGCATCTTCTTCGCCTCTTCCCCAAAACCTCGCTCGCAGACCCTGGGTCCATGGGTCCGGCATGGCGATCCCCCGGACACCACCTCCGGTCCAGAACTCAACCAACTCTATCGGTCACACCACGGGAAGCGTCCCCGGGTTGCGGCCCCCACCAGGGTCCGGACCTGAGACCGGGCCTCAGGTGACCCACCGCCCGAAGGGCAGGATGCCGACGGTGGGAGTTAGGGCGGCTGCCGCCATGACTCCCCAAGCGTCGGCGGCCGGGCGTAGGCACGTCGACCCGCAAAGACGGGCACAGGAGCCGAGTCCGCCAACTGCCCTCCCCACGACTCACCGGCGACCGACACCCCGAGGGTGGGGGTCGTCGGGGTTGGATAGGTCGATAGACGTACCAGAGAATGAGACACCCCCGAAGGGGGGAAAGGGTTCCCGGCCGCCCTCGCGCGAGGGCGGCCGGTCCTAGCTCGAACTCCCGTTCGCCCAGCTTACCCCGGCAGCCCGTTCCCCGTGATCTGGTAGAACACGTCGTCGTCCCCGCCCGCGGAGGACGTGAGCTGAGTGTTCAGGCTGGACACGTGAATCCACGGCGCCACGTTCCACGCTCCGAGCGACTCATCCTGATAGGTGTACAGGGCCAGCGCGCGACCGATCTGGGAGATCATCGCGTAGTACAGCGCCTGCAGCGTCGCGCTCGGAGTGTGCGTTGCCTCCTTGAACCCGAGCAGCATCGCCTGGTAGGCGAGGCCCTGGCACGCCTGGGGGATACCCGGGTTGTTCTGGGAGTAGGTCGCCCACGCGCCGAAGTCCGTCGCCCCCGGGCAGCCCGCCGCACCGCTCGACTGAGCGGGGAGGTTGGCCTGCTGCGAGACCGCGTCACCGAACGTGTAGGTCGAGTTCGCCTGCCAGAGCGGCGTGATGTAATCCGTGGGGTTCGGATAGTCGGGAGACCACCCGAGCGTGTAGACCGGCAGCGGGCTCTGGCCCGGAGAGCTGTAGAGCGACCCAATCACGATCGTGAAAAAGGTCGTGTCCACCAACAGCGCATTGATCGCACCGCCCGAGATCTTGTTGATCTGAGCGATCCACAACGCGTTCTGGATGTCTCCCGGCGGGTTCCCCGTCTGGCCGATGATCGGCAGAGTGCACGGCGTGCTCGGTGTGCAGTCCGTCGCGATCTCCGAGTCGTAGTACGGGTTGCCCGGGGTGATGGCCTCGTGCCACCAGAACCACGCGCTCGTGTTGACCGTGGGCGTCGGCGTGGCGCTCGGGTCCGTGTTCGGCCACGTCACGTTCGTCGGGTAGTACTGCATGCCCGGCGCGATCGCTCCACCGTAGTTCGCTCCCGCGACGACCCCGTCAACATCGAGGATCGCCTTGTAGATCGACTCGTACGGGTATGCGGTCGAGAAGAACATCCGCATCGCCTCCGAGCTGAAGAAGTCGGTCGGCGCGGTGATCGTGGTCGGGGTCAACGCCTGGGCGGAGGCCAGGTTGAAGTCCCAGTCGAAGGGGTAGAAGAAGATCCCCAGGGTCGGGAACTGGGTGAACTGGACCTTCCCCTGCGATACCAGCTGCAGAAGCAGGCTGGTGTCGGTCGACGAGAACGAGGCTACCGCCGCCTGGCCCGCTTCGATCGCGGCGATACCCGCGTCCGGTCCGTTCTCCCAGTACTGGGTCACGCTGGGGACGTAGGCGGTGGTCGCGGGCTGGCAGGAGACCGAGCCGATGCAATCCGGGTTGGGCGCGTACCCGGGGTTCGCCGACAGGGTGTACTCCACGCCGTTGTCGAAGTAGGACATGTAGTACGGGCCGCTGCCCGCCATGATGTCCTGCGCGGCGACGCTTCCCGTCGGGAAGCCGAGCGCCCCTGAACCGGCGATCTGCGAGGCATCCCACATCGTGGGGTTCGCGAGCGCGTAGTTCATCCAAGCCTGGAAACCGGGGTCCTGTGACGAGGCGTTGAGGCTGCTCGAGTCACTGGGGAGGGTCACCGGGTGGTCACCGCCGTTCGCACACGAGATGTTCCAGTCGGGGAGCGGAGAGCCCTGGCAGCTCATCCAGCCGGCCGGGGTGATCGACGCGCCGAGGTTGTCGGTCATCAGCTGGTCGAGCGCGACCGGAGTCCACGCTTCGCCGAGCCCGTTCGCAACGATCGTCACGCAGCCGTGGTAGCCGGCCCCGTACGCTGCCGCCGGGCAGAAGTTGGAGTCGTTCACGAGCAGGTGCGAGAAGATCTGGTAGGGGGTGTTGTTCCCCGGTGCGTGGATTCCGGCACCGCCCGTGATGGACATCTGATCCCACGACGAGTTCCCGCTCGGTAGGAACGCCTGCGCCTCGATCCAGCCGTTGTTGCCGCCCCACGACGGGATGACGGCGAACGAGGCGGTCCGGGCGAACGAGTAGACCACGTCCGTGGGGTAGACGCCCCACATGCCCTTGTTGACCGGATCGTAGAACTGCGACGCGCCGCTGAGCACGTAGGTGTAGTTGTAGCCGTCCGTCAGGTTCTCTCCGAAGAGGGTGGTGCACTGGGTCGAGCCGGGCACACAGGCGGCCGCCATCGGAACGAAACTCGTGACCGAGGTGGTGTTGTACTGCACCAGGGTCTGGTACACATTCTCGAGGGGCTCATAGCCGACCGTCTCGTAGTCGATCGCCGGGTCGAGCGTGGTCGGACCGGATCCGCCCGTGTTGTCGTACGACACGATACGCGAGGCTTGGGTGGACGGTGCCGTGACGTAGGCGGGGGTCTTCGCCACTCCGCCGGAGCCCGCGATCACCGTGAACGTGTTGTTCTGGGACGCGGAGCCCGAGGAGCTGTTGGCGTTCGCGATGAACCCGACGGTGTAGGTTCCGGCGCTGCTGAAGAGGAACGTCCCCTGTCCGGTCGCCGTAGTGATCGTCTTCGAGGTGAGCGACGCGCCGCCGGAGGGCCCGGAGAGAATCGCCAGGCTCGGGGCGACCGCGGCGTACTGAGCGTTGATCGGGGTACCGGTGTACGTCCCGGTGATCGTCACGCTCCCGCCCAGGGCGACAACGCCCGTCGGGTTGCTCGTGCTCGAGCTGTTGGAGAGGATGCTGGCCGACACGGCCGGAACCAGCTGGGCCGCCGCGACGCCGTAGGTCGAGCGGACCTCCAGGTAGCCGATGTTCAGGTTGTTGTTGTGCGTGACGCCGTTGACGTCCGCCGTGACCTGAACGAGGTACGTTCCCGGAGACGCGTAGGAGTAGCTCGCGGTCGCCGCGCCCGCCGCGCCCGTGATGGTGTCCGTCGGGGAACCGTCACCAAAATTGAAAGTGAATTCAGACGCTGTTTCTCCCGTGGGGAGAGAGGCAGTGAAGGGAGTGCTCTGTCCGATCAGGGTGGATTGCACCGGGACCAACAGATTGATGTCCTCTGTCGCGGCGGAGGCAACGCACACCGGGCTGTTCGCGGGCGTACAGCTGGTGATGGTCGTCCCCTTCGTTCCACCGCTCAGGGAGAACGCCGCAACGGCTCCCCCAATCACGACGACGATGACCAGGATAATCGCTCCGACCATCGAAGACACGGCACGCCGATTTCTCATGTCGCTCATTTGTTTCATCCGGTGGTTCCAGCGGCTCTGGAGCCTACCGAAAGCGAAGTGGGAGTGGTATAAATACCCTTTATCAAGGGCCGGGTCTCGAGTTTACCCACGACCTGGGGGCGGCCGACCCGCACGGCGTGGTAGCCGCCCGGCGGGGTCTCTCCGACCTCGTGCTCGAGACCCACCCGCGCACGTTGCGTCCCAGAGTGCCGTTTCTGGTGCCGGCGCCGGCGCTCGCATTAAATCCTGAGCCCCCGTGAGCACCCGCGATGGTCGGCCGTCGGCGCCTCCGGTGGGCCCCCTCGCTGCTCAGCGCAAACTTCGGGCGGCTGGACGAGCAGGTCCTCGCCGCGGAGCAGGCGGGCGCCGACGCCCTCCATCTGGACATCATGGACGGCCACTTCGTTCCGAACATCTCGTTCGGTCCCGCGATCGTTCGGGCCGTCCGTGCGCGTACCGCCCTCCCGCTCGACATCCACCTGATGATCAGCCGCCCCGACCAGTACGCCGCGGTCTTTGCCCGCGCGGGGGGCACCACCCTGGTCTTCCACCGGGAATCAGCGGCCGAGCCCGGGGCGATGATCCGCCAGATCCGCGAACTCGGGCTGGAGGCCGGGCTCGCGCTCCGTCCGTCGACCCCGCTCGAGGCGGTCGCCCCGTGGCTCGCTACGGTGGACCAACTGCTGGTCATGAGCGTCGAGCCCGGATTCTCCGGACAGACGTTCCTCCCCGCGACCCCGGCGAAACTTGCCGACGCACGCGAGAGGCTCGATCGTCTCGACTCCGGCGCCGACCTCTCGGTGGACGGGGGGGTCACGACGGCCACCGCCCCCCTCGCCGCCTCGGCCGGCGCCACTTTCCTCGTATGCGGAGACAGCGTGTTCGCACACGGAGAGGTGGCCGCGAACCTAAAGGCGCTCCGGGCTTCGATCACGAACGCTCCCCATGCTGTTCGCTGAGCTCGTTCGGACCTACGAGGAACTTCAGCGGACCTCCCGACGCACGGAGAGCCGTGAGCATCTGGCCGCCCTCCTGCGCTCCGTACCCCCCGGCGAGATCGCCTCCGTCGTGTACCTCACGCAGGGGACGGTACGCCCGGCCTACGAAGGGGTCGAGCTGGGGGTCGCCGGGTCCCTGGCCCGTCGGGCGGTCGCCCTTGCCACCGGAGCCGACGAGACGACGGTCGGCGCCCGGCTTCGAGAGCTCGGGGACCTCGGTTCGACCGTCCAGGAGCTGCTCGCGAGCGGGTCGCCTCCGGCACCGTCCGTACCCCTCTCCGTCCGGGACGTCCACGGCGGTCTGCTTGCGATCGCCCGTCTCTCCGGCGTGGGCTCGCAGGAACGCAAGGTCTCGGCGGTGCTGGAACTCCTCGCCCGGTCGACGCCCACCGAGGCGAAGTACGTCATCCGGTTCGTCCTGGACGAGCTCCGACTGGGCGTCCGGGACCAGACGATCCTCGACGCCCTGAACTTCGCGTTCGCCGCGGGCGACAAGGACTCGCGCAAGCGGATCGAGGGGGCGTACAACCTCTCGAGCGACCTCGGCGACGTCGCCGAGCGGCTGGCCGAGCACGGCGTCCCCGGCCTCGACGCGATCGTCATCTCGGCCGGTCGACCGATCCGCCCGATGCTCGCGGAGCGGGAACCGTCGCTCGAGGCGGTCCTGAAGCGGATGGACGGACGAGCCGCCTTGGAGTACAAGTACGATGGGCTCAGAGTCCAGGCGCACCTCGCGTCCGACGGGTCCGTCCGGCTGTTCTCCCGGAGGCTCGAGGAGATCGGCGCGCAGTTCCCCGATGTCGTCGCATCCCTCCCGGCGTCGGTGGCAGAGCGCCCCACGATCGTCGAGGGCGAGTGCGTCTCCATCGACCCCGATACCGACGAGATCCGGCCGTTCCAGGAGGTCTCCCGGCGGCGCGGACGCAAGCACAACCTCGAGCAGGCCCAGAAGGAGGTCCCGGTTTGCCTCTTCCTGTTCGACGTACTGCTCGCCGGGGGAACCCCGGTCTTCGAGCGGAGCTTCCCCGAACGGCGGGAGATCCTCGAGCGGATCGTCCGGCCGAGCTCCGGCGTACGCCTCGCGGTCCAACGGGTCGTCGACTCCGTCCCCGACGCCCAGGCGTTCTTCGACGAGGGCGTGGAGAGCGGGGCCGAGGGGATCATGGCGAAGTCGCTCTCTCCCGACAGCGCGTACCGAGCGGGCGCCCGGGGGTTCTGGTGGATCAAGTACAAGCGGGAGTACGCGACCGGGCTCGACGACTCCATCGACGGGGTGGTCGTGGGCGGGTTCCACGGCCGGGGACGGCGGGCGGGCCGGTTCGGTGCGTACCTCCTGGCCGCATACGACCCCCAGCGGGACCGGTTCGAGACGTTCACGAAGGTCGGTACGGGTTTTGACGACGAAGCGCTCGCCGAAATGGCGCGGCGGACGGAACCGCTCGTGGTGCCCGATAAACCGGACAGCGTCGATACCGGGCTCACGGCCGATACCTGGTTCCGGCCCTCCCTGGTCCTCGAGGTCCGGGGAGCCGAGCTCTCCCTGAGCCCGACCCATCGGGCCGGCGAAGGACGCATCCGACCCGGGGTCGGCTTCGCGCTCCGGTTCCCCCGGTTCACCGGCCGCTACCGGGACGACAAGGGCGCCTCGGAAGCCACGACCGTCGATGAGCTCGTCACGATGTACCGTGCGCAGGTGCGCCGGGTCGACGAAGAAGAGCCGAAATCCGGCGTCTCCGATGGCTGACGCGAGGCGAAGGTATCTCGGGCACCGGACCCGCGGGACCGGGCAGAGGAACTACGCAACGGGGCGTCCCCGTAGGATAGTGAAAACCCCGGCTTTGGTCCGGAGGAAGGGGTTCGTGCGGGCCCCGGCAGGCGCCGGGGTCTCAGTTCATCCCGTGCTCGGCCTTCGCGTGCGCCTGGAGTTCCTCCGCCGAGGGGAAGCTCTGTCCGCACACACTGCAGGTGTTGGCACCCGGGGTGGTCGTCTTCGAGTCGCCGCTCCACGCCTGGGGGGCCGCCTGGGGAGCCTTCGACCGCTGGACCGACGCCGCGACCAACAGGGCCACGATCATGCCGATGATCAACCCGACGACCAAGAGGATCGTGCCCGCTACTTGCGGGGAGAGCCCTCCGAATGCGGTCTGGTTGTAGTACGTCGTGGTGGTCTTGGTCACGCCGGTATTCACGATGGTCAGGCTACTGTTGACGTACGTCGGGGCGCCGTAGGCGTTGACCACCTGGATCGAGGTGGTGTAGGCTCCGGCCGCTGCGGGCGACCAAGTAACGGGCTGGTACTGGCCCGGCCACGCCGGCGCCGCCAGAAGCACCGAGTTCAGGACGATCGTAGTCCCGAGCAGGACCTGGAGCTTCACGCTCGAGATGAACTGGCCGGTCGCACTGACCACGAAGGTCACATTCCCGAGTCCCAGCGTCGTCGACCCCGGAGAGAGGAGGGTGGCGTTCGTTGCCTCTCCCGGAACTCCGGTGAGCAGCAAGTTGGTCGAGACGGTCGATGCCGCCGTGGAGTTGGTCGAGTCCAGCGGTGCGAACGTACCCGTCACGTTGACGTAGGCCGTGAAGCCGATCGTGTCGGCCGCGAGGTTGCACGCCGTGTTGTTGAGCGACCCCGACAGCGTGGTCTGGTTGACGCCGAACGAGTAGCTGCTCTGGCCATTGACGACCGGGACCGAGAACCAGCCGCAGGCGGCGCCCGCCGTGATGTCGACCACATTGACCGCGAGACTGGTGGTGGCCGTGCTGACCGGCACGGTGAACCCGGCATCGCTGGTGGCCGTCTTCCCGAGGCTGATGTTGAGGCTCAGCGAGAAGGGAATGCTCGAGTAGATCGACGGAGGCGCGCTCGTGTAGTAGATCGAGGCCGTCGTGACGTTCGTCGCGAACACGGCCGAAACTGCTGAGCTGTCCGCGGCCGCCGTTCCGCCCTCCGTGGTGCCGTCCTCTTCGATGTAGAACGTCAGGGCCGAAACTTGGTAGGGGATCGCGAAGCCGCCGACCGTTACGCTCCAAGTGTAGGCCCAGTACCCCGTGCCGTTCGCGGTGTCATTGGACGTTGTGACGTCCGCCGCGACCACCGTGTTGTTGAGGCTCCAGGTCTGGAGGGTCGAACCGCTGAGAGTGTCCACCAGGGTGAACCAGGCGCTCGTGGTCGCGTTGGTGATGTTCCCCTGGGCGATGGTCGTGGTGACGACCGCGTCGTAGGGAGTCGGCACGAACAGCGGAAGCGCCGCCTCCGAGATCGCGATCGAGGTCGTGTGGGGGAGCACGGTGATGCTGAACGAGGTCACGCTCGTGACGGTCGTGCCTCCGAACGAGGCGCCGTTCTCCACCACGTAAACGGTGATGTTCAGCACGTTGCCCGGCGCGTAGAGGGTGCCGCACCACGGGTCTGCCCCGCAGGTGTAGGCGCCTTGGTTCACCGTGAAGCCGCTCACGTTGGTCAGGCCCCAGGTGAAGGTCTGGTAGGTGTACCCGGTGAGTTGGTCGGTCACGTTCGCGACCGGGCCGGGAACGGTGCCATTGAAGCTCAGAACCGAAGTAAGCTCGCTCGAGTTCGTGTTCTCCACCGTCAACCACATCGACGTCGTCGAGTTGTTCGTGTCCCCGTTAGTGATCGTCGTGGTGACCTGCAAGGGGAACGGCACCGACACGTCCGTCGTGGGTGTGGCAAGTGAGGTGGCTACGCTCGTCGGAAGCGTCCCGTCCGCGTGGAGGGCTGCCGCGCCGGAGGCCGATCCCACGCCGCCCGAAGACGAGGCCGGCGCAAGCGTCAGCGCCGGGGCGATGGCCAGCCCAATGACGACCATCACGGTCAACAGTCCCAGTCCAACCATCCACGAAAAACGTCCAGTCTCCCGGAGCATGAGCGTCCCGGAGGCCTTGCAATACTTAAATTCTCTCTAACCGCCCAATCCGAACCGCTCCCGACGTTCTCCGCACTCGAGCCGAGGGTGGAGGGCGGCGCAACCTCATCTTTTCGGGTCCCGCCGGTCCTCCGTTCGGTCGCCGCGCATCGGCACCTTTGGCGTTGTCCGCTGCACCATCCGGCGCATTTCGCCCGCCGGCACGCTACCGAATCGTGGATACGAAAGAATGAGGGGGCGCGCCGCAGTCGGGTCGACGGAGGCGCGTCCGTTTCGCTCCCGCCGCAGTCACCGGCCGCCCCGGAGGACGTTGGGGGGAGTTTACTGCGACGCGGGGCGCACGTGAAGCACGCCGGTTTCCGCAGAAACGCACTCCGGGGGCGACCCCTCCGGGCTGTACCCACAACAGAAACCCACAACCTGAGCTGCCGTTCCGCCCAAAGGCATATGAGGCCCCCGCCCCGTCGCGAGCTACCGGTAGCAGGCCATGCTGGTCGAAATTACGGAGCTGATGGGGCGACAGGTGTACACTCCCGACGGACGACTCCTCGGCGAGGTAGACAACGTCATCGTGGACGTGGAGAACTCGAAGATCGAGGGTCTCTACATCGATGAGACGAGCCCCATGTTAGTCGAGGACTCCCGACCGACCAGCGTCCCGTATCGTTGGGTGTCGGCGGTCAACGACGTGGTCATCCTCAAGTTCTTCCCGAAGCGCGTGTCGGTCAAGAAGGCCCCCGCGCGCGGCGCGAAGGACGCGGAACCCGCCGCGGCCCCTGTCCCGCGATAGCGGTGCGGGGATAGCCAAGCTTGGTAACGGCGCAGGACTTAAACGGCGGCTCCTCCGCCGAAGAGATCCTGCCGCGCAGGCGTTCGCCGGTTCAAATCCGGCTCCCCGCTTCGCTCAGTGCCTCGTGGGGAACGACACGGTCATGCCTGCGTCCGAACTGCGTGGGACCGTGCGTCGCGCCGATCTCGTCCGCCAGTTGGCCCGGGTCCCGACCCCGGAGGACCCGAAGGCGGTCTGGGAGCAGGTCGTCACGCCCCCCGAGGCGGCCGCGGAACTCCTGTTCTCGGCCCTCGCTGCGGACGACCTGCTCGGCCGTTCGGTCCTCGACCTCGGCGCGGGAACCGGGCGTCTCGCGATCGGTGCCGCGCTCCTCGGCGCGACGTCGGTGCGGGGGGTGGAGATCGACTCGGAGCTGGTGACGGCGGCGAACGCCGCCGCGAAGCTCGCCGACGTCGGCGCGGAGTTCGCCGGTGCGGACGTCGGCTCCTGGAACGAGCCCGCGGACCTCGTCGTGATGAACCCCCCGTTCGGCGCCCAGCGACGACACGCCGACCGGCCGTTCTGGGACGCCGCGTTCCGCCTGGCCCGACGTTCGGTCTACGCCTTCGCCCTCGCCGAGTCCCGAACCTTTATAGTACGCCGCGCGGTGGACGCCGGGGCCCACGTCCTCGGGACGCGGCCCGTCGCCTGGGAGTTGCCGCGGACGTTTCCGCACCACACCCGGCGACGGGTGGCGCTCGCCGTCGATCTCTGGGCTATCCGGACGGAACGAACCCCATGAGCACTCCGACGCTACCGAACCTGGTCCTTCCCGGCGACTACCTGGGCGCTGCGGAGGAGTTCCTCCCCGGCCGGGGCACGTACGAAGACCGCGGCCGGATCTACGCGTCGGTCCTCGGGACACCCCGCATCGACCCGCAGGACCGGACCGTGCACGTCACCCCGCGGAACGCGATCCCCGAGATCGCGGAAGGCGACCTCGTGTACGCCCGGGTGGACGAACTCAAGGCCGCGATGGCGATCTGCACGGTGATCGCGACCGGAACGAGCCACCGGACCGTGCCGGGAGCTCCCGAGGGAACGGTGCACATCTCGAAGGCGAAGGACGGCTACACCGAGTCGCTCTCGACCGAGTTCGCGATCGGGGACGTCGTCGTCGCCCGCGTCCTCCAGGCCCACCCGTCCGTCAAGCTGACGACCGCGCCGTCGAACCTCGGCGTCGTCTCCGCACACTGCCAGGTCTGCCACGCCCTGCTTACCCCCGGCCCGAAGGAGCTCGTCTGCCCCCGGTGCGGCCACCACGAGCGTCGTAAGCTGGCGAAGGGGGACCCCTCCGCGAAACCCGGTCCGGATGGTTCCGACCGCGAGTGAGGAGGAGCGCCGCCTCGCGGCACTCGTCCGTTCCCACGACCGCTGGCGCGGACGGGACGTCTTCAATCTCTTGGCGAGCGAGAACGCGGTCTCGCCGACCGCGCGCAAGTACCTCTCGAGCGACCTCGCGGGACGGTACACTCTCCCGATGGTCGCCCCGTTCGACGGGGAGACGATCGACAACAGCTACACCGGCACCCGGTACACCGACCAGATCGAAGCGCTCGCGAACTCCGCCGCGGCTCGCCTGTTCCACGGCCGGTTCGCGACGACCCGTCCCCTCTCCGGGCACATCGCGGCGCTCTCCGCGCTGGTGCCGCTCCTCCCGCCGAAGTCCCGTATCCTCGCGATCGCCCCCGACGAAGGGGGATACGACGGTTACGCGCCGGGGTTCGTTCCCTCCGTCCTCGGCTACACGGTCCGCCCGCTGCCCGCCGACGGGCCCGGCCACCAGGTCCGGGCAGAGTCCGCGGTCGAGACGATCCGCCGGGAACGGCCGAACGCGGTCGTCCTCGGTCAGAGCTTCTTCCTGTTCCCCTACCCCCTCCGAGAGATCGCGGAGGCGGCGCACTCCGAGAACGCGCTTGTCTTCTACGACGCGTCGCACGTCCTCGGCCTGATCGCGGGCGGCCAGTTCCAGGACCCCTTGCGGGAGGGCGCCGACGTGCTGTTCGGCAGCACCCACAAGTCGTTCCCGGGCCCCCAGGGCGGACTCCTCGTCACGGACCGCGAGGACCTGTTCCAGCAGCTCGACCCGGCGCTCGTCTGGAGGGTGTTCGACAACGCGCACTGGAACCGGATCGCGGCTCTCGCCCAGACCCTGCTCGAGCTCGAACGGTGCGGGACCGAATACGCCGCCACCGTCGTGGAGAACGCCCGCGCCCTCGGCCGCGCGCTCTCCGACCGGGGCGTCCCGCTCGTCGCGGAAGCCGAAGGGTTCACCCGGTCCCACCAGCTCCACCTCGACCGAGCGGCCCTCCGGGCCCGGCACGACGTCGGCGCCGGCGTCCTCGCACGGCGGCTCGAACGCCAGCGCCTCCTGATCGACCTCGTGGGACGCATCGGCACCGCGGAGGTCGCCCGGCTCGGCCTCACTCCCGCGGACATGCCGCGCCTCGCGGACCTCTGGGTCCGCGGTGGGCTGAAACAGGAGCGGGTCGGGGCCGAGGTGCTCGCCTGGCGTCGCACGTTCCGCGCCCTCCGATTCGCCTAGGAAGGCGCCGGTGGCCCGGACCGTAGCGCTCACCGGGACCCCCGGTACCGGGAAGAGCTCCGTCGCGGAGCGCCTCGCTCCCCGGTGGCACTGCGTGGAGGTCGCCTCCCTCGCCCGGACGCACCACGCGGCGCGAACGGTTGCGGGCGGGGTCGAGGTCGACCTCCCCCGGCTGCGACGGGAGCTCGCGAAGCCGGGCGGACTCCGGGGCATCGATGTCGTCGTCGGCCATCTCGCGCACCTCCTACCGGTGCGGGACGTCGTCGTGCTGCGATGTCACCCGATCGAGCTCGAGCAGCGCCTCCGGCGCGCCCGGCGCGGCTCCCCGTCGGACCGGCGGGAGAATGCGAGCGCCGAGGCGACCGACGTCGTGCTGGCCGAAGCGGTAGGGCCGGGCCGTCGCGTCTGGGAGTTCGATACGACCGGGCGGACCGTGTCGGCCGTCGCCCGGTCGGTCGCGCGCCGACTTCGGCTCCGGGGTCCGTCGGTCGTGGGGGCGGTCGATTGGCTCGCCGACCCGACGGTGACCGCGCACCTTTTGGAGCGACCGCCCTAGGGACCTGTATGGTACTAGAAGGGTACCGAGCCCGGGTCGCTCCGTACGTCGCCCGGATGGCGCGACCGTTCCTGGGCTGGCGCCCAAGCTGGCTCAGCTGGACCGCGCTCGGCCTGGCGGGCGCCGCGGCCGTACTCGCGGCGCTCGTCCACTGGTCGTCGCCGCTGCTCTTCCTCCCGGTCGCGGTGCTGATCTTTCTCGCGGGGCTGTTCGACGTCCTGGACGGCGCGGTCGCCCGCACGACCGGTCGGACCTCGCTCCGCGGCGACGTCCTCGACCACGTGATCGACCGATACGCCGACATCCTGTTCGTGCTCGGGATCGCGATCTCGGGGTTCGCGAACCCGATCCTCGCGCTGCTCGCGCTCGTGAGCCTCCTCCTGACGAGCTACATGGGCGCTCAGGCCCAAGCGGTAGGGCAGGGGCGGAGCTACGGCGGTCTCCTCTCCCGCGCCGACCGGCTCGTGGTGCTCGCGATCGCGACGTTCCTCGAATTCGACTGGTCGCTGCCGTGGCCGTGGGCGCCGTCGGAGCCGTGGGCCCGGTTCCACCTCGGGGGGGTCGAGTTCACCGTGATCGACGTCGCGTTCCTCTACTTCGTCATCGCGGGCCAGTGGACCGCGCTCGCCCGTGGGCTCCGGACGTATCGGGCCCTCCCTCCGGCGCCGTGACCGGGGGCGCGTCGTCGGACGACCCGCGCTCGACTAGCACGCCGCCCCGGATCCGGTAGTACTGGAGGGGATGCCGGAGGTACTCCTCGTGGCAGAGCCGGTCCGGCGGCCGGTCGACCGGTGAGGGCGCCGACGGGTCCCCCTCCCGCACGCAGAGACCGTGGCTGCGCAACGTGTCGCACTCGGGAGGCTCGTACCCGACCCCGCCGTTCCGCTGGGTGATGTGCTCCACCTGGTAGCGCGTGACCGACTCATCGAAGTCGGGGGCGCCCCGGTACGCGTCGACGATCGTCTCGAAGTCGGCCCCGACCCGGTGGAGGAACGAGGCGAGCGCGAACCGTCCGGAGTGCGAGAGGTTCTCTCCCGCCTGGAGGGTGCGCTGCATCTTCCGGATGCAGGGCGGGAAGCGGCTCGGCAGGATCGAGCCGGCCGGCCCCGTCGTCCGCGCTACGGGGAGCGGGATCCGCTCGGCGAGGGTGCCGAACAGCTCCGCCTCCCGCTCGCGCGCGAGGTGCCGGACGTCCTCGGCGAGGGGAACGGCGACGGCGAGCCGCAGGCGCACGGCCTCCTGGAGCAGCCGCGCCGCCCGCACCCGCCCGACGACGACCCGTCCGTGGTCGACGTCCTGACGGGCGAGGCGGAAGTCGGCCTCACGGATCGGCACGGCGAGGCGCAGGTAGTCGACGAGCGGGACCCCGACCCGATCCGCCCCGACCGCCTCCATCGCAAACCCGAGCCGGCCGGCGACCTCGACCAGCTCCTCCGGGGGGACGTCCCGCAGGCGGCCGTACGTCCGCTTCGCCTCGGCGACGGCCCACCGTCGGAGGCCCGCGGGCGACGGGGCGGCGGCGAGGAGGATCCGCGCGAAGAGGAACGAGAGGTACCGGACGTCGGGCTCCGCTCCCGCGAGCTCTTCCACGTCCTTCGTCGCCCGGGGGTCGTCGGCCGCCGCGAGGACACGGGCCCGGCCGATCGCGCGGGCGCGGGCGTACGCCGCGTCGGCGAGCAGCGCGCGGACGGAGACGGGCTCGTCCCCGAGGAGCGTCTCCGCCCCCGCGAGGAACGGGTACTCCGCGAAGAGCGAGCGCTCGTCTAGAGGAGTCGAGGAACGACGAACTGCCATGCGAGGAGCACGAGGACGATGAGGGACGACGCGGTCACGGCGCGCGAGCCGAACGAGTCCAACTGCGCGGCGCTCCATGCTTTGCGGAAGCGCGCCGCGATCGACGCGGCGAAGTCCCGGAACAGAAGCCCCCCGTCGAGCGGTACCAGCGGAAGCGCGTTCGACGCCCCGAGCAGGAGGTTCATCCAGGCGAGCCAGTAGAGGATGTTCGCGGCGATCCAGAACGTCGACGGGTTCGCCCCGGCCAGCGGGCCCGACAGGTGGTAGAAGTTCATCGTCGAGCCATCGACCGGCTCGAGGGTCGCGAGCGGGAGGACCAGCCAATCGAGGGCGCCCGTGACCGGTCCGTACGGACTCGAGAGGGGGGAGACGAGGGAGTTGCGGAGTTCGGTGGGGGTGAGGAAGGCGACCCCGACCCCGAGGAAGCCGCGGCCCGCGACCGTCGGGCTCGGTGCGAGCGTCACGTTCGTCGTGACCGTGCGGGCGAGCGCGGCCGAATAGAACACCACGGTGACGACCTGTCCCGGATGGGTATCGACGAGCGACGACTCGAACAGGTTGTTGTTCGTCGTGGCCGTCCCGTTGATCGAGAGGATGATGTCTCCCGGAACGAGGGTCGCGTTGGCGGCGGGCGTGTTCGATTCGACGAGCGTGACGCCGACCCCGTTCGCGTTCGGCGTGACGGACGAAGCGACCAGCAGGGAGAGCGCGACGAAGAACAAGAGCGTGAGCGCGAAGTTCGCGAGGACCCCCGCCGCGGCGACGCGGTCGCGTCGCCGCCGGGAGGCGGCCATCATGTCCGCGTCGTCCTGTTCGACGAACGCCCCGACCGGGACGACGCACCAGAGGATCCCGAGCGTCTTGACCCCGATCCCCTGGGAGCGCGCCACGACGCCGTGGGCGAGTTCGTGGAGGACGACGCCGACGACGAGGGCCAGGATCCCGTAGCCGATCGGGATGATCGGGTTGATCCCGGGAAGCCCGAGGGCCTCGCTGACCGGAGGCGCCGTCGCGGCCGTGAGCCGGAACGAGAGGACCGCGTCGAACAGGAGCAGCACGACGATCGCGGCCATCGCGATCGCCGCGAGCGCGATGCCGAGGTCGGCGGCGTAGGTCCAGAACCGACGGAAGCGCGCCCAGTGCTCGAGGGCGGACCGTCCCCGGCGCGTCTTGATCATCAGTGCCGGGCCCATGAGGGTCAGCGCACGGTCGGGTCCGATCCAACCGGCCCGGTAGAACGCGTAGACGAGGACGCCGTAGGCCACGACAACGACGAGCGCGATCTCGTAGCCCAAGTACGGGTCCAACGACGCGCCTCGGCCCGGATACGCCGCGCGTTGGTTATGAGGTCTTTCGGGGCCGGAGGACGGGGCGTGGGTCAAACATATGGGCGAGGGACGACCCTAGGTACCGGGACGATGTCGCGGCGGGTGATCTCGGCCCTGCTCACTGCGGGGATCCTCCTCGTCTCGAGTCTTCTGTTCGTGGGAGCGGCGGGCCCGACCGCCCCTGGGTCGCCGGGGGATCTGCTGTCGGTCGGGGACTCCGCCGCCTTCGCGACCCCCGCGGCTTCGGTCGTCGTGGTCGCGCCGGGGTTTTCTCCCGGCACCGGGGTCCGCGACCTGGGCCCCGTACCCCACTCGACCTTGTTCGACGTGGCCGTGGGCGTCGCCCCGCAGAACCCCTCGGGCCTCACCGCGTACCTCGCGGCGCTCTACTTCCCCGGATCGCCCGCGTACCATCACTTCCTTTCGGACGCGACGCTGTCGAAGGAGTTCGGGGCGACGCCCGCATCGCTCGCTTCCGTGGTCGACTACTTCGAGTCGTACGGGCTTCGGGCGACCGTCAGTCCGGACCGGCTCCTCGTGACCGTGGAGGGAACCGCGGCGGACCTGGGTCCGGCGTTCGGAACGTCGTTCCAGGAGTACGGTGCGCTCTCGGGGGTCGATTTCGTCAGCCATTCGAGCCCGGCCGAACTCCCCGCGGACCTCGCGGTCACCGGCGTTCTGGGCTTGGGCAACGCGACCCCGATCCTCCCGTCGGTCGCCGGTACGGCGCCCCTCGAACCGATCGGGGGTCCGGACGCCACCTGTTCCGGGAATGCCGGCGGACCCTACTCGCCGTGCCAGATCCAGACAGCGTACGACATGACCGGCACCCTCGACAACGGCACCGACGGGGCCGGCGTCACGATCGCGGTCGTGGACGCCTACGACGGCACACAAACTCAGGATCAACTGGAGTCCGACCTTGCCTCCTTCGATTCCGGGTTCCAACTTCCCACTCCGAGCGTCCAGTATCTCTACCCCGTGGCGTCCGACCACGACCTCAATACGTCCGACACCGGATGGGGCGACGAAGAGGCGCTCGACCTCGAGTGGTCCCACGCGAGCGCGCCCGGGGCCGCGATCGACATGACGTTCTCTCCCAACCCCGGCGCCGGTCTCTACGAGGCGGTCGACTACCTGGTCGCGCACCAGGTCGTCGACGTGATCTCGTTGAGCTGGGGCGAGCCGGACGTCGGGGTCTACAACTCCTACAGCGGGCCCTGCTCGTCCGCGTGCAACGCCTCCACGGACGGGTCGTATGCCATCCTCGGCCCCGTGCTCGAGTTCGCCGCAGCGGAAGGGATCAGCGTTTTCGCGGCGAGCGGCGACTGCGGCGGGGCGGACGGTACGAACGGTCTCTCCACGAACTTCCCCGCGTCCGACCCGTACGTCACGGGCGTCGGAGGGACCGTCCTCTCCGCGGCCGCCGACGGCACCTACGCGGGGGAGACCGGCTGGAGCGGTAGCGCGTCCGGGTCCCGTTCCCCGGGGTGTCAGAACCAGGGGGGCTCGGGCGGGGGCTTCGCTCCGTTCCCCCAGCCGTGGTGGCAGCAGGGCGAGGGCGTCCCGTCCGGGAGCGCCTACCGCGGCGTGCCGGACGTCTCCGCGGTCTCGATGCCGGGCGTGGAGTTCTATTACGCGGGAGGGTTCTCGTCGGTCGCCGGCACGAGCCTCGCGACCCCGATCTGGGCCGGGATCGCCGCCCTCGCCGACCAGTACTCCGGTACCCCGCTCGGCCTCCTCAACCCGTCGCTCTACTCCGTTCTGCGGAACGCGACGAGCTACGCCGACGCCTTCCACGACGTCGTCTCCGGGAACAACACCTACGGCGCGGGCGCCGGATGGGACCCGGTGACCGGGATCGGCTCCCCCATCGTCGGCGGGCTGCTACCGGAGCTGATGGCGAGTCCGCGCGCACTGAGCAGTCTGGAGGTCGCGCTCCACGTCTCGGCGACTTCGGGTCGGGCGCCGCTGAACGTGTCGTTCACCGTGAGCGCGACGAACGGCTCGGGGTCGTATCCGCTCGAGGGGGTGTACTTCGGCGACGGCACGGCCGGGCTCGCCGTGGACGGGGCGGCGAGCCACACGTACACCACCGCCGGCGTCTTCGCGGCGCAGGCGTACGCGGTCGACCGGTCGGGGAACACATCGACCTCCGTCCCGATCGCGCTCGTGGTCGGCGGCGGGAGCGCGCTCGCAGTGAACCTGACCGCGTCCAGCCTCGACCCCTCGGTCGGCTCCGAGGTCGACCTCACCGCGAGCGCGACCGGCGGCACCGGCCCCGACTCCTTCGAGTACTCCTTCGGAGATGGGACGTTCCTGAACTGGACGGGGGCCGCCTCGGTCGAGCACGCCTACGCCGTTCGCGGGTCGTTCTGCGCGGAGGTGGTGGTGCGCGACTCCGGCTCACCGCCCGCCGGTGGGTCGAGCCGGCCGGTCGGGATCGCGGTCGGCACCGCGACGTCTCCGACGTGCGGTCCGCCGGACCTTCCGCTCGTCGTCTCCGCGAACTCCTCGGCCCAGGCCCGGGACGCCCCCGCCGACTTCCCGGCGCTGTTCGGCGTCTCGGGAGGGTCGGGGACGACGACCGAGCAGTACCGTTCGAGCGACCCGTACGTAGCCGCGTGCAACTGCGCGATCTTCCCGTCGTCGGGGACCGGACCCGAGCCGGTCTGGTTGTACGTGAACGACAGCGCCGGCCAGAGGGCGGTCGCCGAGACGAACGTGACGGTGGAGCCGCCGCTGGCCGCGTTGCTCGCGACCTCGCGACCGTACGGGCCCGCGCCCTGGACGGTCGTGTTCACGGCGAGCGTCAGCGGAGGCGACGCGGCGAACGCGGCCGACACCGAGTGGACCTTCGGGGACGGGGGCACCGCGACCGGCGCCTCGGTCCGCGAGACGTATCCCGACCCCGGGATGTACTGGGCCCTCGGCCAACTCTCCGACGGGGGGGAGGGGAACGCGAGCGAGGCGTTCCTGGTCGACGTATCGGGGCCGGGGGCGCCGGCCCCGGACTACCTCCGCGCGACCGTCGACCCCGCGGTGGACGTCCCCTCCGGCGGGACGGTCGACTTTTCGGCCGGGGGATGGAGCCCGATCGGCGTGCCGACCTCCGCCAACTTCACCTGGACCGTCGGCGGAGCGGTCGACTCGTATTCGGGCGAATTCAACCGGACGTTCTACGCCCCGGCCCTCGGGGCGGCCACCTTCTCGGTCTCGGGCCAGGTCTCGGCCGAGTTTGCCGCCCTCGGAGACAACCTTTCGGCGCCGTTGCAGCTCGCCCCGTTCTTCGCGGTCGAGCCCGGCGGCTTCGTCCCGGCGTCCGACGCGCTCACGCTCGCCGACACGCCCGGCCCCGCGTCGGGGCTGCCACCGCTCGCCTGGAGCGCCACCGCGAGCGCGACCGGGCCCGGGAGCCCCACGTTCTCGTGGACGTTCGGGGACGGCGGGCTCTCCACCGGGGGGAACGTCTCACACTCCTACACCACTCCCGGCAACTTCACGGCCGGGGTGCGCGCCACGGACGGGTGGGGGGATGTAGCGGTCGATTCGCACGGGGTCTCGGTGGTGAACGACTCCGGTCCCCCGCTCGGGCTCGACTGCTCCGCTTCGCGGGAATCGGGAACGGCTCCGCTCCTCGTCGACTTCACGGCCCAGGCCTCGGGGGGAACCGGCACGCCGTACCGGTACGACTGGCAGTTCGGGGACGGCGCCGACGGCTCCTCCGCCGACGTGAACCACACCTACGGGACGGCGGGCGTCTACCGAGCGATCGTCACCGCGCTCGACTCGGACGGCGCATCGATCGAACGGAACGTGTCGATCGTCGTCTCCGCCCCCTCGACGGCCGCGGCGCCGTTGCTCGACGGGGTCTCGATGGCCGGCCTCGTCCTGCTGGTGGGGCTCGTCGTGGGAGCCGTCGCGGGGGTCGTGCTCGGCCGGACGCCCGGGCCGGGGCGACGCACCCCTAGCCCTTGACGACCCCGAGCGGCACGAGGCGGGCGACCCGCCGCGTGAGGCCCGCGCCCTCGGCTACCCGCACGACCTCTTCGACGTTCTTGTACGCCCCGGGCGCTTCCTCGGTCACTCCCTCGCGGGACGCCGAACGGACGACGATCCCCTTGCCGGCGAGCGCGCGGGTGACCTCGTCGTACCGGAACGCCCGGACGGCCGCGTGGCGGGAGAGGCGGCGCCCGGCCCCGTGGCAGGAGGAACCGAACGACCGCTCCATCGAGGTCGGAAGGCCGGCCAGCACGTAGCTCGCGGTCCCCATGTCGCCCGGGATGAGGACGGGTTGGCCGAACGGGCGGTACGCCGCCGGAACCTCCTCCCGCCCGGCCGGGAAGGCGCGGGTCGCGCCCTTGCGGTGCACGAGGAGGCGCTTGCGCACCCCCTCGTCGACCGCGTGCTCCTCGACCTTCGCCATGTTGTGGGAGATGTCGTAGACGACCGAGAGGTCGAGGTCCTCCTCCCCCCGCTCGAAGACGGTCGCGAACGCCCGCCGGACACCGTGGGTGATCCCCTGGCGGTTCGCCCAGGCAAAGTTCGCCGCGGCGGCCATCGCGCCGAGGTACCGCTGGCCGGGCTCGGAAGAGACGGGGGCGCACGAGAGCTGCCGGTCGACGAGGGTCACTCCGTCGCGGGCGAGCCGCCGGTCCATCTCCTGGATGAAATCCGTAGCGACCTGATGGCCCAGCCCACGGGAGCCGGTGTGCAACATGACGAACACCCGTCCCGGAACGAGCCCGAGCACCTCGGCGAACGCCGGGTCGAACACCTCGTCGACCGCCTGGACCTCGAGAAAGTGGTTACCGGAGCCGAGCGTTCCGAGCTGCTTCAGCCCGCGCTTCCGCGCCCCCTCGGAGACCGAAGCGGGTTGCGCCCCCGCGAGGCGGCCCTCCTCCTCCTGGACCGGCAGGTCCGCGGTCCGACCGAGCCCGTGCTCGACGGCCCAGCGGGCGCCGCCGGCGAGCACCTCGTCGATCTCGGAGTGCGATAGCGGGTGTCCGCCGCGCGAGCCGACGCCCGACGGGACCTCGCGGTAGAGTCGCTCGACGAGCGACGCGAGCCGCGGGCGGACCTCCTCCACACTCAGCGAGGTCCGGATCAGCCGGACCCCGCAGTTGATGTCGTATCCGATCCCGCCGGGCGAGACCACGCCCTCGTCGAGGTCGAACGCGGCGACGCCGCCGACCGGAAAACCGTAGCCGAAGTGGATGTCCGGCATGGCGAGGGCGAACCGCGCGATCCCGGGGAGGGTGGCGACGTTCGCGAGCTGGCCGAGGGACGGGTCCCCCGTCACTCCGTTGAGGAGCGCCTCGTTCGAGAAGAGGAGTCCGGGCACGCGCATCCCCGCCGCCTCGTCCCGCGGGATCTCGTAGGTGAACTCGTCGCGCCGGACGAGGGTCGGAGGGTTCGGCACGGCGGGCGCCGAGCCGCGGGCGCTATTAGAGCCGGTCGGAGGCGCGGGGGGTCGGGCACGTCCCCGAGGCCAAAGGAGATGAACGGCGGGGCGCCTACATGTCGCGCAGGCGACCCGCGTCGATGATGTTCCGCACCCTCCTCACGCTGGTCAACTTCGCCACGATCGCCGCGGCCGTGGCGGTGCTCCTGATCTATCCCCAGTACGCCGCGATCGCGTTCTACGTCCTCCTCGGGTGGATGTTCGCGAGCCTCGCACTGATGTACCATCCGCGCGCGAGCCGCCCGGTGACGGCCTCCGCGTCCGCGCCCTCCGGGCTCACCGTCTCGGCCGACTCGCCGCTCTCGTCGAGCTCCGGTCACGAGCACTCGAGCTCGATCGGCTTCTGCATGTACTGTGCGGCGCCGATCCCGCCCGGAACGGTCCGATGCCCGGCGTGCGGGCGCAGCCTGCCGCACTTTTCGTAGAGGAGCGGAACGTTGGGCTGGGAGGCGTTCGGAAGGGTCCCGCTGCCCGCCGTGGCGGCCGCGCTCGCACTGATCTCGTTCGGGATCGTCGCACTGGGCATCTATCTCCACCTCGGGATGTACTGGCCGGTCCTCCTCGTTCTTCCGCTCGCGATCGCGGCGGTCTACATCTCGCAGTACTCCCGCCGTCCGTTCGAACCCAGCCCTCCGAGAACGACGGGGGAACCCGCAACGGACGAGCCGTTCGACGACCCGGTCGAGGAAGCCGATCGGATCGAGGCGGCCGCCCCCGAGGGTACCACCCCGCCCACGGACGAGGCATTCGACGATCCGGTGGAGGAGGCGGACCGCTTGGGCGGGAACGAGGGCGACCCGGAGCCCCCGCCGAACCCGGACGGCGCGGACTCCAGCGAGCCGCCGGCGGCGGGGAGCCGGACCGGCGAGTGAGCGTCGGCTCACTCCGACGCGACGAACAGCATCGGGTCCCGCGCCCGGGCGTTCGACCCGGTCTGGACCTTCAAACCCCGGACGACCCCGTCGACCGGGGTCGTGACCTCGTTGCGCATCTTCATCGCCTCGAGGACGAGGAGCACGTCGCCCTTCCGGACCCGGTCTCCCTCCCGAACGCGGACCTCGATCACCTTTCCCGGCATCGGGGGAACGATCGGGGTCCCCGATTCCGACACCGGCGGGGGGGCCGCGACGCCGGAGCTCGCCGGGGGCGACGCGAGGGGTCGGGGAACGGCCGGGAGTCCGGGCGTCGTGGCGCCCCGTGTCACCCCCACCTTCCAGCGCTCGCCGTTGACGTCCACCGGCCCGGGAGGCTCGGGGAAGTGCTCGGGCCAGTTCTCGACGAGCACCTTCTCGCCGGCGATCTCGAGCTCGACGAGCAGCGCGGTCGTCCGGACGACCGTCACCGGGTACTGCTCGGTACCGACCGTGACGAAGTCTCCTCCCGGGGCGACGTCGACGGTCGTCGTCCTACCGTTGAGCACGATCGTGACGCGCATCGACCCACCTCCGTTGCGCATGCAGGCGGGAGCGGCCCTCGTGGGCCCAGGGGCTGATGCCGCCGCCGGTCCCGACGGCCACCGGCGGCGCCATCGGAGGAGGCGCCGGCGCGCGGAGCGCGCCGATCACCCCGATCGCCGCGGTCGTGAGCACGTCGGACGTGAGCCCCCGGTGGATCGTCGCCCGATAGGACCGGTAGACCGCCGGGAAGAGCGCATAGGAGAGCGCCTCCGCGTCGTCCGCGGCGGGTACGAGCGCGCGGACCTCGTGGAGCATCTTCTCGAACTCGGGCGGGAGGAGGTCGGCCGGGCGGCCGGTGATCGCCGGGGCGCCGGCGGTCACCTTCGCGAGGAGGTCCGGGTCGATCGGCGCCGGTGGCGTACCGTAGAGGCCGCGGACGTAGTCGCGGACCTCCTGGGTGATCTGCCGGTACCGGCCGCCGGTGAGCACGTTGAACACCGCCTGGATCCCGACGATCTGGCTCGTGGGGGTCACGAGCGGCGGGTACCCCAGGTCGGCACGGACCCGGGGCACTTCCGCGAGGACCTCGGTCAGCCGGTCGAGCGCATCCTGCTCCTGGAGCTGGGAGAGCAGGTTCGACAGCATGCCGCCCGGAACCTGGTGGATCAGGATCAGCGGGTCGGTCTGCAGGGAACGCAGGTTGAGGAGGGGCCGATAGTGGTCGAGGACCCCGCGGAAGTAGGCGGCGAGGTCGGCGAGGGCGTTCAGGTCGAGCTTGGGGTCGAGCGCGGTGCCGCGCATCGCTCCGACGAGCGTCTCGGTCGGCGGCTGGGAGGCGCCCCCCGAGAACGGGCTGATCGCGCTGTCGACGGCCGTCGCACCGGCCTCCGCGACCGCGAGGCACGTCAGCGTGGACATCCCGCTCGAGGAGTGGGTGTGCACGACGACGGGCAGACCCACCTGCTTCACGAGCGCGCGAACGAGGGCGGCCCCTTCCGTCGGCGGAAGGAACCCGGCCATGTCCTTCACGCAGAGTTCGTCCGCCCCCATCGCCGCGAGGCGCCGCCCGAGCTCGACGAACGTTTCGAGGGTGTGGACCGGCGACTGCGTGTAGCAGATCGTGGCCTGGGCCCGCGCGCCCGACTTCTTGACCGCGTCGAGCGCGACGCGCATGTTCTCGGGGTCGTTGAGCGCGTCGAACACGCGGAAGATGTCGATCCCCTGGCGGGCTGCCTCCGGGACGAACTTGCGTACGACGTCGTCCGGGTAGTGACGGTACCCGACCAGGTTCTGGCCCCGGAGCAGCATCTGGAGCGGCGTGCGCGGCATCGCGCGCTTTAGCGACCGGAGCCGTTCCCACGGGTCCTCGCGCAGGAACCGCAGGCAGACGTCGAACGTGGCTCCCCCCCACACCTCGAGGGAGCGGTAGCCGATCGCGTCGAGGCGCTCGGCCGCCGGAAGCATGTCGCGGGTGCGCATCCGGGTCGCGAGGAGCGACTGGTGTCCGTCGCGCAGTACGGTCTCGGTGATGCCGACCATGCTCGACGCCGCCGTTCAGAGGGGAATGTTCCCGTGCTTCCTCGCGGGCCGCTCGTCGCGCTTCGAGGAGAGCATCCGGAGCCCGGCCACGAGGTGCGCCCGCGTTCCGGCGGGGTCGATGACGTCGTCGATATACCCTCGTTCCGCGGCCAGGTACGGGTTGAGGAACTCCTTCCGGTACTCGGCCGTGAGGCGGGCGCGCACCGTCTCGCGGTCGGCCGCGGGAGCGGTTTCTAGGTCCCGACGGAACAGGATGTTGACCGCCCCATCCGCTCCCATCACCGCGATCTCGGCCGTCGGCCAAGCGAGGTTCAGGTCCCCGCCGAGGTGCTTCGAGCACATGACGTCGTACGCGCCGCCGTACGCCTTCCGGAGGATGACCGTCAGGAGGGGAACCGTCGCCTCGGCGTAGGCGTACAGGAGCTTCGCCCCGTGGCGGATGATCCCGCCGTGCTCCTGGGCGGCGCCCGGGAGGAAGCCGGGGACGTCGACGAACGTCAGGAGCGGGAGGTTGAACGCGTCGCAGAACCGCACGAACCGCGCCCCCTTCGTCGACGCGTTGATGTCGAGGGTCCCGGCGAGGACCGCCGGGTTGTTCGCCACCACGCCGACGGGGTGGCCCGCGAGGCGCGCCAGTCCGACCACGAGGTTCCCGGCCCACCCGGACTGCACCTCGAGGAACGACCCTGTATCCAGGACCCGGGCGATGACCTCGTGGACGTCGTAGGGCGCGTTCGCGTCCTCGGGAACGACGCGCAACAGCTCGGCCGCGGCCGAGTCCGGTGGAGCGGAGACGGCGGCGGCCGGGGCCTCCTCGAGGTTGTTCAGCGGCAGGTACGACAGGAGACTCCGGGCGAGCTGAAGGGCGTCGGCATCCGAGGCGGCGGTGAAGTGGGAGACGCCGCTCAGGGTCGCGTGGGCCTCGGCTCCCCCGAGCGCGTCCATGGTGACCTCCTCTCCGGTGACGGCCCGCACCACGTCCGGCCCGGTGATGAACATCTGGCCGGTGCCCTGGACCATGATCACGAAGTCGGTGATCGCCGGTGAGTAGACCGCACCGCCGGCGCACGGCCCGAGGATGAGGGAGATCTGCGGGACGACGCCCGAGAGCGTGACGTTCCGGAAGAACACCTCCCCGTACCCGCCGAGGCTCATCACGCCCTCCTGGATCCGCGCCCCGCCCGAGTCGTCGAGTCCCACGATCGGGACACCGGCCTTCCGGGCGGTCTCCATCACCTTGACGATCTTCATCGCGTGGGCCTCCCCGAGGGCACCGCCGAAGACCGTCGCGTCCTGGGCGAAGGCGCAGACCGGGCGTCCGTCGACCTCGCCCCAGCCGGTGACGACCCCGTCGCCGGGGGGTCGTCGGTCGGCGAGGCCGAACTTCTCGACGCGGTGCGTGACGAACGGGTCGACCTCGGTGAAGGTCCCCGCATCGAAGAACGACTCGAGTCGCTCCCGCGCCGTCAGCTTCCCCGCGGCCCGGTGCTTCGCGACCCGGTCCGCGCCTCCGCCCTCCCGCGCCGTGCGCTTCAGCACCGTCCATCGGTCGAAGGCGTCGCTCATCCGTTCTCCTCCACGCGAACGTCGCCGGCTCTTATGGCCACCCGCTCGCCGTCGCGCTCGAGGAGGAGCTCGCCGTCGTCCCCGAGATCGAGGATCGTGCCGGCGGGGCGCCCGTCCACGAGGACCGAACGACCCCGGCCGTAGAGCATCCGCCGGCACAACGCCCGCGTCGCCTCGACCCCGCCGGGACCTCGAAGGCCGATCGCCGCCCGCATCGCGCCGTGGACCATGATCGTCTCGACCGCGTCGAGGGTTGGGGCCCGCGACGTCCCTTGCGCCAGAGAGGTCGCGAAGTCCCGGAGCTCCGGGGGGAACGCGTCCCTTTCCGTCGTGACGTTCACGCCGATCCCGGCGACCGCGAGCGGGCCCCGCTCGGGCGACTCGACGCGGTCGACCAGGATCCCTCCGACCTTCCGCGGTCTCCCCGAGGAGGGGGCCATAAGGATGTCGTTCGGCCACTGGACGACGAACCGCCGGGGGTCGACCTCCCCGAGGCCCTGGGCCAGCCGCGCGCCGAGGGCGAGCGGAAGCAGGGTCACGTGCTCCGGTGGCGGTCGGAGTACGATGGAGAGGTAGACTCCCCCGGGCGGAGAAGCCCAACGGTGGTCCAGACGTCCGCGGCCGTGGGTCTGACTGCGCGCGACCACCCGCGTTCCCTCGAGGGCTCCGCCGCGCACCAGCTCGATCGCGCGGTCCTGGGTGCTGGGGATCTCTTGGTGAAACTCGCGAGGACCCACGAGCGGCGCCCCGACCTTCGAGGGAGGGACGAATCCGCTTAACGATTCTCAACCACCTCCCCGACGGAGCGTCCCGTAGGCGAACGGGGACGCCCGGCCCGCGCCCGGCGCCGAGCGGCTATTAGGGTCGCTTCGACTGGGTCCCTCGAAGTTCCATGAAAGCGGTTCGGGTCCCCGGACCGGGAGGCACCCTTGAGCTGGTCGACGTGGCGCAGCCGAGCCCCACGGCCCGTCAGGTCCTGATCCACGTCGACGCCTGCGGGATCTGCCACAGCGACGCGGTGACCGTGTCCGGTGGCCGGCCGGGAATGCAGTACCCACGGATCCCCGGCCACGAGGTCGTCGGGACCGTCGTGGAGGTCGGAGCCGAGGTACCGAGATGGAAGACGGGCGAACGGGTCGGGATCGGCTGGCACGGTTGGCACGACGGCACGTGCCCAACCTGTCGGCGCGGCGACCCGTTCGCGTGCCCCCAGCAGCAGATCACGGGGCTCTCGTTCGACGGAGGGTACGCGCAGTACATGGTCGCACCGTACGAGGGGCTCGCCGCCGTGCCGACCGAGCTCTCGGCTGTCGACGCGGCGCCGCTCCTGTGCGCCGGGGTCACGACGTTCAACGCCTTGCGGAATTGCGGCGCGAGACCCGGTGACCTCGTCGCCGTACTGGGCCTCGGCGGGCTCGGGCACCTGGCGGTCCAGTACGCCGCGAAGATGGGATTCCGCACGGTCGTTGTCGCCCGCGGGCCGGAGAAGTCGTCGTTCGCGCGTCAGCTCGGCGCCACGGCGTATGTCGACAGCCTTGCGCAGAACGCCGCCGAGGAGCTCACCGGACTCGGGGGCGCCCAAGTGATCCTCTCCACGGTCACCGACGCGCAGGCGATCGGCGACCTCATCGGAGGGCTCTCGGTCCACGGGACGCTGATCTCGGTCGGCGTCCCTCGGGATCCCGTCCCGGTGTCGATCGGTTCCCTCCTCGCCGGCCGTAGATCCGTCCAGGGCTGGTACAGCGGCGTCGCCGTCGATTCGGAGGATGCGCTCCGGTTCAGCGTCCAGACCGGGGTCCGCCCGATGTCCGAGGTCTTCCCTCTCGAGAACGCGCCGGCCGCCTTCGAACGGATGCTCCGCGGGACCGTCCGGTTCCGGGCGGTGCTGCAACCGTAGCGCCGGGGCTCGGGGACCCCGCCCCCTATATCCCCCGCCGCCTCCCCGAGTCGGATGAGCTGCGTCGAGGGCCTGCTGCGGGACGCCGGGAAGAAGTTCGAGCCCGAGATCCAGAGCCGGCTCACGGGCTTCCTCGGGGGGATCGTTCGCAGCTATCTTCCCCAGGCGTGGGTCTTCCGCACGGACGACGGAACCGCGACCCTGCTCGTCGACAAGGACGGCCACGTCTCGGTCGTGAGTGGCGAAGCCCCCCACCCGGACGTGACCGTCGAGATCCCGCACGACCGGCTGGTCGCCGCGCTGCGGACCCGCAAGCGAGAGTCCGTTCCCCCGGGCCCGTTGACGGTGACGCCCCATACGGCGAAGGGCCGGACCGCGTTCGACTACCTCCGGGGCCGGATCGGACTCTGAGTGTTCACCCGAAGTGCGCAAGGTATTTTCCGCCCGCCCCCCTCGGAACGAGGGAAGGAGGCGAACCGATGTCGTGTTCCCCGCACGGTTCCGCGCTCGCGTCTCGGCTGCGACGTACGATCCCCCTCCGTCGGGAGCGGTGAGCCCCCATCCCGGCCGCGGAGACGTGGCCCGCTTCCGAGGGCCGGTCGGCGCCCCCGAGCTTTCGACGGGCGCTCGCGAGTCGCCCGTTCTTCCTGCTCTGGAGCTCGCAACTCATCTCCCAGTCGGGGGACTTCATCTTCGACATCGCGCTGATCTGGCTCGTCCTCCAGTCGACCGGCTCGGTCTTCGCCGTCAGTCTCGTGGTCGTCGCGACGCTCGTCCCCGCGGTCCTGCTCGGGCCGGTGCTCGGGGTCTACGCGGATCGGTGGCCCCGGCGGACGGTCCTGATCGCGACCAACGTCGCCCAGGGGGCGCTCGTCGCGGGTCTCTCGGGGCTGATCCTGGCGCACGACGCCGGTCTCGACGTCCTCATCGCGATCGTGCTCGCGCTGGGGGTCGGGGGCCAGTTCGTCCGCATCACGTCGAACGCGATGGTCCCGCAGACGGTCGGGGCCGAGGACCTCGCGCCGGCGAATGGCCTGCTCTCGTTCAGCAACTCGACGACCCAGGTCGTCGGCCTGTCGATCGGGGGGGTCGTCGTCGCGCTGTTCGGGGTGACGCTGCCGATCGAGTACGATGCGCTGACGTTCCTGGTCGCGGCCGCGATCCTCGGGGCGATGTCGCGCGCGGTCGGGCGTCCGGAGCCGACGGCTCCCGGTACCGTTCGCCGGTTCGGGACCGAGCTCCGCGAGGGCTGGGACTACCTCACGCACCAACGGTTCCTCGTGGAGATCATCGTGCTCGGCCTGATCGTCAACTTCTTCGCGAACGCGGTGTTCGCGCTCTGGGCGCCGTACGCCGACCTGGTCCTCCACGGAGGGCCGGCCACCTACGGATTCCTGGGCGCCGCGATCGCTCTCGGGGCGATCGGGGGGGCGGTGGCGATCGGCCGCGTCAACACCCGGCGGTCCGCCGGGAAGTACCTGTTCGCGGGCTCGCTCGGCATCGGCGTCCTGATCGTCCTTCTGGGACTCGCCCGGTCGGTGCCCCTCGCGCTCGCGGAGGCGTTCGTCCTCGGCGTGTTCCTCTCGGTCACGAACATCCCGATCCTGGTGCTCGTCCAGGCGAAGGTCCCGTCCCGCCTCATGGGCCGGGTGCTGTCGGTGCTCAGTTCGTGCATCCTCGCCGCGGCACCGGTCGGCGCGTTCTTCGCCGGCACCTTCGCCGCGGCGACGTCGATCGGAACGGTCTACGTCGTCTCGGGGCTCCTTTTCTTCGCCGCGTGCGCGGTCGGCGCCGTGGTGATGGGGGCGGTACGCACCGTGGAGTACTGAGGCCCGTCTACCCGAGCTCGCGCAGCCGGCGGACCATCTTGACGACCGCGCGCACGGCATTCCCCGCGTTCTCGATCCGGTCCTGCGCCTGGAGCCGCGTCTCGCCCGGTCCCGAGATGCCGAGCCCGAGCGGTTTCCCGAACTCGACCGAAAGGTCCGTGAGCTTCCGGGCCGCCTGGTTCATCACGACCTCGTCGTGGTCGGTCTCGCCCTCGATCACCGCACCGAGCGCGACCACCGCGTCCACGTCCCGTCGAGCGAAGAGTACCTTGACCGCGAGCGGCATGTCGTAGACCCCGGGGGTCTTCACGACCGGCCCGAGGGTCGCTCCCAGGAAGTCGACCTCCTCCTTCGCTCGCTCGAGCATCATGAGCGTCACATCGAAGTTGTACTCGCTCGCCACGATCGCCACGGTCACGCCGCGCCCGTCCTTCGCTCCCTTCGCCATGATTTGGTGATTCCTCCCGATTGTCAGTGGGACCGGCGGACCGGCCCGGCGTCCATGAATCCCTGGCGCAGTCCCTCCCCCGCCCGGCGGGAGAGCTCCTGCGGCCGGAACAGCATCGCGTAGGCGTTGAGGGCGTGCTCCTCGGCTCGGCGGCGCGCGAGCTCCTCGAGCTCCCGCGGCCCGGTCGCCTCCCCCTCGAACACGAAGCATTCGACGATCGGTTTCGCCTCGAGCACCGAGGTGAACATGAGCCCGAGCGACGCCTCGTGGGCGCAGGTCTTGTCGTATTCCGCCTTGCCCGGCATCCCGAGGGCGAGGCAGAGGTCGACGTGCTCCTCGAGGAAGAGCTGGCGGCAGGCGACGGGAAGGTCCTTGATTCCCGGGACCGTGCGCCGGACGACGCGGAAGCCCGTCCCCCGGCCCCGGAGCGCGCGGACGGCGTGCGACGCCATGTCGACCCGGGCGAACGTCGTGTCGGCGACGCCGACCTTCTTCACGGGCTCGCCGCCTTCGGTCGGCCCTCGATCTCGAGGATCCGCTCGACGATCCGGCGGGTCGCCAGCTCGTCGTGCGGGATCGGGCCCACCCGCACGACCTTGACCGGGACGCCGCGGCGCGCGCACTCGCGCTCGACCTCGGCCTCGTTCCAGACCTGGTCGTAGCCGAGCGCGATGATCGCCGGACGCTCGTGGACCACGGTCTCGTAGATGTCGGTCGTCGAGCCGAGGATCGCGCGGTCGACGGGCTTCAACGCCTCGACCATCTCGCGCCGGATGTGTTCGGGGACGTATGGCTCGTGCTTCAGGCGGCGGGCGGTCTTGTCCCGCGCGACCACGACCACGAGCTCGTCGCCGAGCTTCCGGGCCTCGCTCAGAAAGTAGACGTGACCGGGATGAAGGAGGTCGAAGACCCCCGTGGCCATTACGCGGACGACCATGTCCGCCACGCCTCGATGAGCGTCTTTCCTTCCAGGAACTCGAACCCGTGGGCGTCGGCGTACCGTCGCGCGGCCTCGGGGGAGCGGGCCCCGCCCGAGTCGCCGAGCATCTCGCAGACGGTCGTCGACTCGGAGACCCCGGCCATCCGGGCGAGCGCAATGGAAAGTTCCGTATGACCCTTCCGCTCCGAGAGAAGACCGGGCGCGGCGTAGATGATCGGGATGTGGCCGGGGGAGCTGAACTCGGATGCGAATTGGGCCCGCAGCTCCGCGTCGCTCCGCCCGTTCGCGGCGAGCGCGAGCTTGCCGAGCGCACGGATGCCGGTCGCCCGGTCGTTGTCCGGGATCCCGGTGAACGTCGACCGGTGGTGGACGTGGAGGCCGAACGGGCTCCGGGCGTCGTACCGCAGCTGCTCGCGGCGCAGGTCGTGCAGGATCGGGTAGTCTCGCTCGCTCCCTTCGAGCAGGTCGGAGTAGAACGGGAGACCGAGCCGGCGCCGCAACTCGTCGGAGACCGCGGTGCAGATCCAGCCGCCCGCGTCGCGGCGGAGGAGACGGATGAGCTCGGGCGTCGCGGCTTCGGAGAGGAAGACGAGGTCGGTCTCCGCCTCGCGGTCGGCGGCGTCGAAGATCAGGACCGGCTCGCCGTCGGCGAGCGCCCGTGCCGCCGGTCGGAGGGCCTCGGGGACCGGCCGGACGAGAGGTACCGAGAGCATCGGTGAACGAATTCAGCCACGGCTAATAAAATAAGCGTAGATACCCAAAAATGGGTTGATGGCCGACAGGAGAGGAGAGATGCGCGAAGCACGCTCAGCACGTCGGATCGCGACCCGAGCGCCGACAGACGGTCGGCGTTCTTAGGAGGTGATCCATCTGCAGGTTCCCCTACAGATACCTTGTTACGACTTAGTCCCCCTTGCTGAACCGAAGTTCGAGCGACCCAGATGAGTCACCCTCACTCCGACCCAACTCGGATGACTTGACGGGCGGTGTGTGCAAAGAGCAGGGGCACATTCACCGCGGGATGTTGACCCGCGATTACTACGGAATCCATTTTCACGAGGGCGAGTTACAGCCCTCGATCCAGACTACGATGGGGTTTCAGGATTGCCTTCCCCTTTCGGGGTCGGTTCCCATTGTCCCCACCTTTGTAGCGCGCGTGTTGCCCGGGAGATTCGGGGCATACGGACCTACCGTAGACCTCTCCTTCCTCAGCCTTAGCGGCAGCGATCCCTCCAGTGTGCTCTCACGATCGCTCGTGAAATTGCGACTGAAGGCGAGGGTCTCGTTCGTTATCTGACTTAACAGAACGCCTTACGGTACGAACTGACGACGGCCATGCACCACCTCTCGGAGAATCGGGCAAGGTCTTCGGCCTGGCTTTCATCCCTCCGTCGCCCCCGGTGAGTTTTCCGGCGTTGAATCCAATTGAACCGCACGCTCCTCCCGTTGCGGTGCTCTCCCGCCAATTCCTTTAAGTTTCAGTCTTGCGACCGTACTCCCCAAGCGGCAGACTTAACACCTTCGCTCCGGCACTGGGAGCCCACGCAGGACCCCCAACACCAAGTCTGCAGCGTTTACACCCTAGACTACCGGGGTATCTAATCCCGTTTGCGCCCTAGGGCTTCGTCCCTCACTGTCGGATTCGTTCTAGGAGAACGCCTTCGCCACTGGTGGTCCCCCCCGGATTACAGGATTTTACCCCTACCCAGGGAGTACCTTCACCCTCTCCCGATCCCAAGCCGAGCAGTGTCTCCGGAATTCGGACAGTTGAGCCGCCCGATTTACCCGGAGATTTGCCCGGCCAGCTACGGACGCTTTAGGCTCAATAATAATGAGCACCACTCGGGCCGCGGGTATTACCGCGGCGGCTGGCACCCGTCTTACCCGGCCCTTACTTCTCGAGCTTTTTAGGCTCGAGAACAGCCTACACAAAAGTGTAGGCACTTGGAGTTCCCCCATCGTGGTTGCCCACATTGTGGAGGTTTCGCGCCTGCTGCGTCCCGTAGGACCTGGATTCGTGTCTCAGAATCCATCTCCGGGCGACTTCTCCCAAAGCCCGTACCCGTCTACGGCTAGGGGGTCCGTGAAACCCCCTACTACCTGATAGGCCGCAGACCCATCCTCGAGCCCCGCAGGATTTGGACCTGAGAGCCTTCCATCATCTCAGACCTATCGGGTATTATCCCCAGTTTCCCGGGATTATCCCCGTCTCGAGGGCAGATTGTCCGCGTGTTACTGAGCAGTGCGCCGAGGGCTTACCCCTCTCGACTCGCATGGCTTAAGCGAACTCCAATAGCGGTGCCCGCCGGCAGGATCAACCGGATTTGTTGGCACACTTTTCGCTGTGTGCGGGAATACATTGTGGTCGTGAACCGATCTATACTGACTGGCGGAATTGCTCTTTTGCTATCGATGAGCTATTCGCGTACTTTTCGCTGAACATCTCTCCTCCGTCAGTCCCGAGAGGTCACTCCCCGTCTCCGGGGAGGGGTTCTCGGGGCTCCACGCCCCATCGGGCCATCTGTGGCGCTGCCCTGGAAAAGACCGGATCATGAATCCCCGGCCCGCCGTGGCGGCGTCGCCGTGCCGCGCCTCCGAAGAAGCGGGCTCGGTAGCGTAGGGAGGAACGGTCGGTATTTAAGCCGGGCGGCGGGCCCGGTTCGGATCCGGCGCGCCGGGCTCTTCGAGGCGCTCGAGACAGAGTGGGACCTCGAGCAGCGACGTGATCTCGGGCGGGTCTTCGGACATCCCGGTTCCCGCCCGGTTGAGCCACATCGCGCGGAGACCGGCCTCGCGGGCCGCCTCGGCGTCGGTGAACGCCAAGTTCCCGACGTAGAACGCCTCGGGCGGCTCGAGCTCCATCCGGTGCACCGCACGGTGGAAGATCTCGGGACTCGGTTTCTCGACCCCCTCCGTCCCGGAGGAGACGACTCGTTCGAAGTATGGGAGGATCCCGGTCTCGTGGAGGATCGACCGGCAGCGGGCCTCGCTGGAGCTGTTGGAGACGACCCCCAGGCGACGACCCTCCGCACGCAGCCGTTCGAGGCAGCGCCGGGTGTCCGAATAGAGGCGGGCGAACCCCGGGTGTTGGCGAAGCAGTGCAATGAACCGCTCCGCGGTCGCGCGCTCCACGTCCCGCCCCGACGCGCGGGACAGGGTGAGCCGCCAGAATTCCGTGTGGTTCGGCCGATCGCGGACATCCGTCTCCCGCTCGACGTCAAAGAACGCCTGGGCGAGCGCTTCCTCCGGGAAATCGACAAAGCACCGCTGGGCGAGTTCCGTCCAGTGGGCGAAGTCGTGGTAGTCGACGAGCGTACCTCCGAGGTCGAAGAGGACGGCGCGGATTCGAGGCCGGTGGGACATTATCGGACCCGAACCACCGACGCTACCATTTATCTCTAGGTCTCGCACCCCGCCTCGGGGTCGACCGGACCCAGAAACGACGGTCCGCCCAGCCGCCGCACGCCGGTCGTCTTCCCCCGTTCCTATGGGCGCTCGGCGAGCTCGGGAACGGGATCGGTGGCCAGTGCGCCGGCGAGCAGACGCAGTCCTATCCGCTGGAGCTCGGGGTCACCGAACTTGCGCGCTCGAACAATCGTATGGGAGGCGACGAGGCGACGGTAGGCGTCCGCTCGTTCCAGGAAGTGCGGGTCCGGGGGACCGCCGTAGGCTCGGAGCATGGCGGGGCCGAGATACGACATCCAACCCATCACTCCGAAGTCGAACGCCGGGTCTCCGAACTCCACGTCTCCCCAATCGAGGAGACCGGTGATCTGGGCCCTCTTCGGGTCGACGAGGACGTGGACCGGTAGGAGGTCGTTGTGGGTAACGACCGGCCGGAACGAGTACAGCTCGCGACGACGGAGCCGTTCGAGCAGGGCGTCTAGGCGACGCCGAGAGGTCCCATCGAGGAGGGGGCCGACCCGCGTTCGAATACGGCTCCCCCATCGAAGGAAGGTCAAGCGGCAGTCGTCGATCGACCGGAACGGGATACCCGCGCGGGTCACGGCCCGTGCGGGAAGCGCGTGGAGTCGGGCCACGGCGCGCCCGAGCTCCTCGCCGACCCGTGCGAGGCCGGGTCCCGTGAGGTGCGCTCGGTCGACCCGGATCCCCGGAAGCCGAGGATACCCTCCGAAGCGGTGGGGGAATGAACGGGTCGGCTCGGAGCGGAACCGGTACTCGGGGATCGGAACCCCGAGCCGGCGGCCCAGGAGCGGAAGGATGCCGAACTCTCGGCGGATCTGCTCCTCCGGCCGTTGATGGGCCGGGAAGCGGAACACCCACTTCCGGTCGACTTCGAAGGTGAGGAAGTCCCACCCGCCGGGCAGCGCGCGGAAGGACCGGGCGCGGACCTCGGGAAAGGAGCGCCTCAGGGCCGCCCGGGCCGCTTCGCGCTCCGTCGTGGGCCCCTGTCCGAACTACGGGAACGGCGCCGACGCGACCGAGCCGACGATACCGTTGGCTCCGATGCAGACGAGCTGTTCCCCGTCGAGACCGTACTCGGGTCCGGTGGAGGCCGTATCCACGCTGAGCAAGTCACCACTGGCGAAGTGCCCCGAGAACCCGGGGTAGGACGTCCGCTCTGCCGTCGCCGTGTCGTACTGGGCGGAGGGCACCGTGTCCCCGACGAGCGACAGAGATACCGTATCGTTCAAGGGCGCTGGCGGCCACGGAACGGTTCTACCCGCAGCGCCCTGAAGTGCAAGGCTCACGCTCGAAGCCGAGACCGAATCACTCGTCGCGACCTCGATCGTGTAGCAATAATGTCCGGGGGCCACCGGGCCCCCGGGAGGTGTCGTGCCCGTCGAGTTCAGTGGTTGTCCCCATCCGAATAGCGGCTGCCCGCCTGTCGGAAAAGAGCCCGACTGCGCTGCCGGCGGGAAGAGCGTGCCCGAGACTTGGAGCGCGAGGAGCCCGAGCGCGACGCCGAGGACGACCCCTATCGCGTCGTACGGGGCGAAAGGGCCCGCCGCGCGATGCGGCGGGCGCGACGGTGGAAGAGCGGCCGGCACGCGGACCTCTACCGGGAGAGCGCCGCGGTGCCTCTTGAACCCCGCCGATGCATCGGAGACGGTAGCCTGCCGAGGCCGGGAGCGCGTCGCGACGGCGTCAGGAGACGCTGACGCTGACGACGTCCGTGTGGCGCAGGAGGACCGCCCGGGCGACCTTGAGGTTCTTTCCGGCCTTCCCGATCGCCCGGGCCTTCCACGCCGGGTCGACCGTGACCGTCGCGTGCCGGCCCTTGCCCTTCGGCTGGAAGTCGACGCGCTTCGGGGAGTACCAGTAGAAGATGTTCTTGACGAGGGTCTCCGGGTCGTCGGCGTACTCGACGACCTGGATCTCCTTCTTCAGCATCCCCTTGAGCCGGTCGACGAGTACCCCGCCCGGCCCGACCGCCTTGTGGACCTCCCCGGGGTAGACGAGGAAGACGAGCTTGTCCTCCGCGGAAAGACAGTCCTTCACGCGCGCGCCGGTCCGCGCCTCGAACAGCTGGATGTAGCCGAGGGTCTCGTTGTCGAGGGTGATCTCGGTCATCGGTCGGAAGGGGTTCGTTCGGTCCCCCGGGCTCACGTCTCGAGGGTGAGGATCGCGCTCGACCCGGGGTCGAGGATCGCCATCGCGCTGATCGGGAACGGCCGTCCGCACGCCTGGCCCAAGTCGACCGCGGTCCCCTCGTAGTGGTAGACCGGGATCTTCCCTACCGCCCGCTCCTTCGTGAGCGTCGGGTCCGGGCACGTCTTCGCGACGATCAGAAGGCGGGCCTTCTTCGACTTCGCCGCGTCGAGGGTCTCGGAAAGTCCGATGCGTACCGTGCCGGTCTCGAGGGCGACCTTGAGGGCGTGCGCGAGGTCCATCGGCCTACGCCTCCCCCTGGGCTTCCTCGACGGGGACGGTCTTCGGCGCCGCGGTGGGCGACGGCGTGAGGGGCTTGTAGACGAGGTTGACCGCGCCCGTGCCGAGCGTGATCGGCTGGCCGACGATGATGTTCTCGGCGACGCCCTTCAGCTCGTCGACCTCGCCGGTGATCGCGGCGCGGAGCAGGTGGGCGGCGGTGATCTCGAACGCGGCCCGGGCGAGGACGCTCGTCTTCTTCCCGGAGATACCGTGGCGGCCGATCGCGCGGATGTCGCCCTCGTTGGTCATCACGTCCGCGACGAGCATCAGGTGGCGGATGTCGACGCCGAGGCCCTGCTCGGCGAGCGTGCGGTTCGCCTCGTGGATGAGCGCCGCACGGGCCGCCTCGACCCCGTACACCCGGTAGATCTCGAACACCGAGTTCGTGGTCGTGCGGACCGCGTCGACCCCGAGGATCTCGATGACGCCTTCGAGGTTCGAACCCTCCGTGTAGACGACGTACTCCTCCTTCTCCTTGCGGATCAACGCCCGGCGGATGCCCGTGACGCCCTTGATCCGGATCGATTTCGATTCCTCGCTCGCGATGAGGAGCTTCTTGAACGGCATCTCCTCGACGAGCTCCTCCTTCTTCGACTTCGTCGCGCCCGGAGCCGACTCCTTGAGGTGGATCTCGATCGACCGGGTCTCGCCGCTGCCCGATCCCGACTTGATCTCGAAGAGGCGCGGGTCCAGGTTCTCGACGAGCGCGGCGAGGAGCTCGTCGCGCTTGACGCCGCGCTCCTCGAGGCGCGCCGCGATCGGCGAGACGACGACCTTCAGGTCCTCGATGACCGTCCCGATCGACGCCACGTCCGGGACGGTCGTGACCTCGATCTGGAGCGCGATCTTGTGGACCGCGTCGCGGTCGTTCTTGAACTTCTTCTCGACGTGGACCGTCATCATCGGGGTGGACGGCACGCGGCGCGCGTCGACGAGCTCAATGAGGCGCGGGAGACCGAGTGTGACGTTCATCTCCGCGACCCCCGCGTAGTGGAACGTCCGCAGCGTCATCTGCGTCCCCGGCTCGCCGATCGACTGCGCGGCGATGATCCCCACCGACTCGTGCGCGTCGACCTCGGCACGCTGGAACCGGCGGACGACCTCGCGGACGATCTTCATCGCGTCGCCCGGCGCGAGCCTCAGGTGCTGGAGCTTCGCCTTGAGCTCCTCCGCCACCAGCGGCGGGAGGGTGACGCCCTCCTTCCGGGCGATGTCGTGGATCCGCTGGATCGTGTCGCGCGGCGCTGCGGCCTTCTTTTCCTCCGCCATCGTCATTCGCCTCCGAACTCGGGGCCTTCCTCGGGGGTGCCGAACTCCTCGGTCTCCTCGTCGTCCCCTTCCTCTTCGAGCTGCGCCTCGGCCTGGAGGTCCATCTCCTCCTCGGTGACCGGCGGCGCCCCGGCGATTCCGCCCTCGGGCTTGCGCTCGTCCGACGAGCGGACGCGGCGACCCAGCACCTGGGAGACGACCTCGTCGAGCGAGACCGCCGCCCCTTGGTAGGAACGGGTCGGGTCGATGCCGTCCTCGCCGTACTCGAACTCGATGACGGTCCCCGCGGTGTTCCGGACCGTGCGGTCCTCGGCGACCTTGAGGTCCTCGAGGGCGTTGATCAGCCGGCGCTGCATGTAGCCGGACCGGCTCGTACGGACCGCGGTATCGACGAGCGATTCACGTCCGCCCATCGAGTGGAAGAAGTACTCCGTCGGGGAGAGTCCGCGCTTGTAGCTCGAGGAGACGAAGCCGCGGGCGCCCGAACCGAGGTCGCCGCGCTCGAAGTGCGGCAGCGTCCGGTTGAAGTATCCGCGCATCAGCCGCTCGCCCCGGACCGACTGCTGGCCCACGGCCCCGGCCATCTGCGTCAGGTTGAGCATCGAGCCCCGGGCCCCGGATTTCGCCAGGATCACGGCGGGGTTCTCGAGACCGAGGTACCGACCCGCGATCTCACCGGCCTTGTCCCGGGCCTGGCCGAGCTCGCGTCGCACCATCACCTCGAGCGTCTCCTCGACCGAGCGGCCGGGCATCTGTTCGAGCTTGTGGTGGCGGTACTGCTCGACGAGCTCGTTGACGCGGTCGCGGGCGTCGGCGAGGGCGGTGAGGATCTCCTTGAGGGCGGGCTCGGGGACGTCCTCGTCGTCGATCCCCGTCGAGAGGCCCTTCAACCCGATCGCGGTGATCGCGAGGCGGCTCATCTCGTCGAGGAACTGTCGGGCCCGCGGCATCCCGTCGTTCCGGGCGATCGCGTCCAGGACGGCGCCCTTCTCGTAGGCGATCGCCTTCTTGTCGATCGTCCCGGCCTTCAGCACACCGTTCTCGATGACGACCCAGGCATCGTGCTTGCAGTTCAACGGGGAGCAGGTGCACCCGGCCCAGATGTTCGAGCGGAACTCGAGCGTGAGGTCCTTCGGCAGCGTCAGCGAGAACAGCTGCTTTCCCGACCAGAACGGCTGGCCGTCCTTGTCCTTCCCCGCGGGGGGTGGGAGCGGGTAGTTCAGCTTCGAGAGGAGGTACGTGACCTCGCTGCGCGAGTACGACGGGTCCTGGTACGTGAGCAGGAACGCGGCGGTGATGTGGTCGTGCAGCATCCCGATGATCGGGCCGCCGTACCGGGGCGAGAGGATGTGCTCCTCGACCTTCATCAGGACCTTCGCCTCGGCGCGGGCCTCCTGGCTCTGGAGCACGTGCAGGTTCATCTCGTCGCCATCGAAGTCCGCGTTGTAGGGCGGGCAGTCGCACAGGTTGAACCGGAACGTCTTGTTCGGAAGGATCCGGACGAAGTGGGCCATCATGCTCATCCGGTGGAGGCTCGGCTGCCGGTTGAACAGGACGATGTCGCCGTCGATCAGCTGGCGCTCCACGACCGAACCGGGCGTGACGAGCTCCGCGCACGCCTCGGCGTTCTTCTCCATGACCTTGATCCGCTGGCCGTCCTCGCGTACGAGGTAGTTGACCCCGCACCGGTACCGGGCGTCGGCGTCCGGCGGTGGCGTCGGCCCGCGCTTGACGAGCTCCTTCGCGACCTCCTGGTTGTGGAGCGTGACCTCGAGCGGTACCGTCAGGCCCCGCGCGACCTCGGCCGGGATCCCGACCTCGTTGATCGAGAGCAGCGGGTCCGGGCTGATCACGGTGCGTGCCGAGAAGTTGACCCGCTTTCCCGAAAGGTTCGAACGGAACCGGCCGTCCTTTCCCTTCAGGCGCTGGGCGAGTGTCTTGAGCGGTCGCCCGGACCGGTGCCGCGCCGGCGGGATGCCGCTCGTCTGGTTGTCGAAGTAGGTCGTGACGTGATACTGGAGCAGCTCCCAGAGATCCTCGACGACGAGCTGCGGGGCGCCCATGTCGCGGTTCTCTCGCAGGCGCTGGTTGATCCGCAGGACGTCGACCAGCTTGTGGGTGAGGTCGTCCTCGCTCCGTTCCCCGCTCTCCAGGGTGATCGACGGGCGGACCTGGACGGGCGGGACCGGCAGGACGGTCAGGACCATCCACTCCGGGCGGCCGAACTTCGGGTTGAGCCCGAGGAAGCGGACGTCCTCGTCGGGGATCCGCTCGAGCCGCGCGCGGACCTCCTTCGGGGTGATCTTGTGGCTGTTCTCGCGGAACGTCGTCGGCTTGTCGAGGACGATCCGCTGCTGGATCTCGTGGCAGTGGGGACAGGAACGGTCCTCCTTCGGTTCGCGCGTCCGCGGCGCCGGAGGCGCGTCGTCGTCCGCCACCGCTTCCGCGCGCGGGGTCGGCGCGTCGGGGAGCATGCGGCCGCAGGCACGGCACGTCGAGTGCAGGAGCCGCTTGATCTCCTTCGCGTAGCCGACGTGGATCACGGGCATCGCGAGCTCGATGATCCCGAAGTGCCCGGGGCACTCGTTCACGCGGCCCCCGCAGGTCCGGCACCGCAGGTTCGGTTCGATGACCCCGAGATGGAGGTCCATCAACCCCATCTCGATCGGGTAGCCGTCGTCGTCGTACGTGTCCGCCGTGATGATCTTCACGCCGCTCATCCGGCGGATCTCGTCCGGGGAGAGAAACGCGAACTGGAGGCCCTTGATGCGCTTCGAAAGTCCCTGCGTCGTCATGGTTCCCCCTACCGCATCTCCTCGAGCTGGAGCCGCATGATCACGCCGAGACTGATCAGCTCCTCGAGCAGGAGCTTGAACGAGTAGCTCATCTCGACCGGATAGATCGACGACGTGTTCCCGCAGCTCGGGCACCGCAGCGAGTTCGCGCGCGTGTCCGGGATCGCGATGTGGCCGCAGTCCGGGTTCCCGCAGACGTACTGGATCGTCCCGTCCGACTCGTCGAGCAGCCGGTCCTTGATGACCATCGCGACGCCGTGGCCGATCAAGCAGTCGCGCTCCATCTCACCGAACCGCAGGCCGCCCTGGCGCGAGCGTCCCTCGGTCGGCTGGCGCGTCAGGATCTGGACCGGTCCGCGCGAGCGCATGTGCATCTTGCCCGCGACCATGTGGTGGAGCTTCTGGTAGTAGATCACGCCGACGAAGATCTCGGCCTCGAACCGCCGGCCGGTGAGCCCGTCGTACAGCGTCTCGCGGCCCGACGGGTGGAAGCCGACCGCCTTGAGACCCTCCCGGAGCGCTTCTTCCCGGGCGCCGGAGAACGCCGTGCCGTCGACCGTCTTGCCCTCGAGCGCCCCGACCTTGCCGCCGAGCATCTCGAGCACGTGCGCGACCGTCATGCGCGACGGGATCGCGTGCGGATTGATCAGAAGGTCCGGAGTGACCCCGTCGCGAGTGAACGGCAGGTTCTCCTGCGGGACGATGAGGCCGATGACCCCCTTCTGCCCGTGGCGGCTCGCGAACTTGTCGCCGAGTTCCGGCACCCGCTGGTTGCGGACCTTGACCTTGACGAGCTTCGAGATGTTCTCGCCCTCGGTCAGGATGACATTGTCGACCCATCCGGACTCGCCGAAGCGGACCGTGACGCTCGTCTCGCGCCGCTTCTGCGGGGTCAGGAGGTCGGTCTTCTCCTCGAGGAACCGCGGCGGGCTCGTCTTGCCGACCAGCACGTCGCCTTCGGTGACCTCGAGCTCGGGGAAGATCAGGCCGTCCTCACCCAGGTTGCGGTACGCGGTATCGACCCGAGCACCCGCGACGTCCGGTCGCGGAATCTCGAACCGGTCCTCCTGGCCGCCGGGGTACTTGCGTTCCTCCCCGCGGTAGGTCCGGAAGAACGACGAGCGTCCGAGGCCGCGGTCGATGGCGCCCTTCGAAAAGACGAGGGCGTCCTGCATGTTGTACCCCTCGTAGGAGAGGACCGCGACGACGAAGTTCTGGCCCGCCGGCCGCTCGGTGAAGTGGACGTAGCGCATCGTCTGCGTCTGGAGCAGCGGTGCCTGCGGGTAGTGGAGCAGGTGTCCGCGGGTGTCGGGGCGCCGCCGATAGTTGACCGACTCGACCCCGAGCGCCTGCTTCGCCATCCCGGAGCCCATCGTGTTCCGGGGGGCGGAGTTGTGCTCGGGGTACGGGATGAGCCCCGTGCAGACGCCGAGCATCAGGTTCGGGTCGATCTCGAGGTGGGTGTGGATCTCCGAGATGAGGCTCGCGGTCGGGAACTCGGACTTGCAGTGGCCGCACTCGACCATCGCCTGGTCGCGCTTATCGCCCATCGACACCCAGCGGATGTCGCCGCGGCTCAGCGCGCGCTCGCACTTCGGGCAGCGGTCGGGCGGAACGAACGGCTCGATCGCGATGAGGGAGTCCTCCTCCTCTTCGGCGTCGAGCCACTCGATCTTGCCCTCGCGGATCAGGTCGGTGAACGAGCGGGTGCCCCGCGCGAGCTCGTCGAGGTCGGTGCGCGTCGCTCGCGGGACGCCGTTCTTGACGACGACGAGCGGGCGGCGGAGCCGGCCGGGGTCGCAGTGGACGATGACCTCGTTCATCTCCGCGTCGTAGCGGACGTTGATCTCGTAGGTCTTGTCCTCGAGCGTGGACGACAGCGTCCGGGTCCGCCGGCGTTCGCGGATGTCGCGGACGAGGTCGAGCGGCTGCGAGTGGAGCCCGATCAGGTTCCCGTTGACGTAGACCCGGGCGGCCCGCTTCCCGCGCGGCGCGGCCGCCTCCTGGAAGACCTCGGGGCCGATCTCGCGGGTGTTGTTGTCGCGCAGGATGAGGGTGACCTCCTCCTCGTCGGTCCCTTCGGAGACGTCGACGCAGAGTGCGTAGTTCTTGACGAGGCCGCAGTTCTGCCCTTCGGGGGTCTCGTTCGGGCAGAGGCGCCCCCACTGGGTCGGGTGCAGGTCGCGCGCCTCGAAGTGCGGTTGGGTACGGGTGAGCGGGCTCGTCACCCGGCGCAGATGGCTGATCGTCGACATGTGGCTCGTCCGGTCCAGCACCTGGCTGACCCCGGCGCGGCCGCCGACCCAGTTGCCCGTCGCGAGCGCGTGGACGAGGCGCTGGGTCAGGAGGTCCGGCCGGATCGCGCTCGCGATCCGAAGGTCCTTCTTGCGCGCGAACGAGCGCTCGAGCTGGTACTTGAGATCCTTGAGGAGGAGGGAGAACGCGACTCGGAACAGGTCCTCCATCAGGTCGCCGGCGAGCTTCAAGCGCTTGTTTGCGTAGTGGTCCTTGTCGTCCTCGCCCCGGACCTTGAGGTGGAGCTCGAGGACGGTACGCGCCATCCGCGCGAGGTAGAGCGCCTTCTTCAGGCGGTCGTGTTTCGTGTCTCCCAGGTGCGGGAGCAGCGACCGGTCGAGGATCCCGTCGACCTTGCGCTGGCGGTATTCCTTCGCCTGGCCGGTCGCGAACTTCTTCTCGAGGAAGACGAGCGCGTCCTCGGTCGAAAGCACCCCTTCGGGCGGGTAGAGCTTCTTCGAGACGCACTCCTCGAGGTTGACGTTGAGCAGATGCTTCATCGTCTGGACGAACGGTTCGTCCAGCGGCAGCAGCTCCCCGAGGACCGCCTGGAAGATCTCCTCGTCGTTCTTCATCCCGAGGGCCTTCATCAGGATCACGAGCGGGATCTGCCCGCTCGCCGTCGGGACCGAGACCTGGAGCACGCCGTCCTTCTTCTTCTCGACGACCGTGAGCGACCGGTACCCGCCGCGCTGGCTGAACACCTTGGCGCTCTCGATCGGGGTGCCGTAGCGCTCGTTGTACTCGGCGAAGATCCGGTTCGGTGCGAGGTCCTCGAGACTGATGATGACCCGTTCGGTCCCGCCGATGATCGCGTACCCTCCGGGGTCGAGCGGGTCCTCGCCGTACTCGACGAGCTTCGCGCGGTACTCGTCGTCGGAGAGCGCGATCTGCCCGTCGGACTCGATGTTCGACTTGGAGAGGTTGCACTGTCGGCTCTTGACCATGATCGGGAGGTCGCCGATGTGGACGGTCTCGCTCGCGCGCTCGACCCCGTTCTCGACGACGGTGACGTCGAGGTAGATCGGGGCCTGGTACGTGAGGTTCCGCAGGCGCGCTTCCATCGGCGTGAGCGTCGGCTTCGAACCGACCGGTTCCTTGACGAACGGCTTGCCGATCCGGATCGTGGGCTCGGCGGACGGGCTGACGTAGCCGCGCGCGTCGCGTCGGCGGCCGACGCGGACCTGGATCGAGCTCTTCGTCTTCTGGACGTCGAGGCGGACCATCCCGTGCTCGGTCGAGTCCTCGCTGACGCGGGCCTCGTCGACGATCCGCTGCATGCGCGAGTTCGGGTTGTCTTCCGTCGGGAGGAAGTCGTTGAAGCTGGCGAGGTGGTGGTTGACGATCGAGCGCTCCCGGAAGAAGGCGTCTACGATTTCGCGCATGGATTCGTCAGCTCCCCCCGACCGCGGGGACGATGAGGCGGTAGGCGATCGCTTCGCCGGCGGTGGCGCTCGGGCGACGGACCCGGACGAGCCGGCCGGTGAAGTTCTCGCCGGCGTCGCGCCCCGTGACGAACTTGGGGTCGGTCTGGAGACCCGGGTCACCGACGAGGATCTTGGGCATGCGCTCCGCGACGGTCTCGAGCTCCTCGAGGACCTTCTTCGTCTCCTCCTCGCTCAGGATCTCGTGACGCGGCAGGAGATGATGCGCCACGAACGGGCGCACGGGCTTCGGCGGCGCTCCGGCGGCAGGTCGCTTCTTCGAACGGCGTACGGGACTCGGGGTCATGCGTGCACTCCAGGAACGTCACGGGCCCGGGGGGATGCTCGGAGCGACTCCGCGCGCCGCGCGGGGCGGCTCGTTCGAACCCCCGACCAACTGGTTAAAAGCCAGATGCTCTTTGTAGGGCCGGCGGGTGTGCCGCGCGGCCAACCTAGCTGAGCTACGGGCCCGATTCCGTTCCGGACGGAAGCGACGGGACCGTCGTATTTCAGCGTATCCCTGACGGAAATCACTGGATGCTCTCCAGGCTCGAGATGATCGACCAGATCGCGGTGCGTCCGTGCGTCGGGATGTTGGGGTCGTTCGCGAGGTCGTCGAGTACGTAGACCGCGCTCGCGATCCGTACGTCGAGGGCGACGCGCGGCTTCGACAGTTCGTCCCGCGCCGACTGGGCGCCGCGCCGGATGTTGCGCGGGACGGACCCGTCGTCGGCGAGCTCGGTGAGCGATTCGAACACGCGTTGGAGCGCGGGGGTCTCGTGTCCGACCGTCACGTTCGGAGGAGAGGCCACGCTCGCGTCCGGTGCGGCCGGCGGAGTCGGCGTCACGACGACCTCGCCTCGCCGCCTTCCTTGTACGCCGTCACGACCAGGAGCGTCTTCGTCTCGCGGATGCCGCGGACGGCGGGGAGCCGGTGCAGGACGAAGTCCTTGAGCTCGTCATAGTGGGGGAACCGGACCTTGAGAAAGATGTCGGTGTCACCGGTCACGAGGAACACGTCCTCGACCTCGGCGAACCGGGCCACCTCGCTGGCGACCGTGTCGGCTTCCGCAGTCTCGACCTTGAGCGCGATGAGGGCGACGACATGGTCGTCTCCCCAGACCTTGGTGAACGCGCTCTCGACGGCGCGACTGACCGGCGGCTTGGACGACGTGGACTTCTGCATGTTCCTCCCCCTCGATGCGATATCCTTCCTTGTGACAGCGAATGCCCCGTGCGCGTCCGACACTACGCCACTGGGGCGGACTCGAACTCCTCTTGGAGGTCGTTGATCACCTGGTCGATCACGGACCCTGCGGAAGGGCTCCGGTACTCCCGGACCCCCCCGGCTTCGCTCGACACGCGCGCGACGAGCTCGGCGGGCCCGCGAAGAAACTCGACACTACAGATGAACTCCTCCATGATGGCCGGCCCCCCAGCAAGCCGACCGCCCGAAAAAGTCCCCCTATAAATGATTTCCTGCGCCGCGGCCGACCCCCCCGGTTCCGGGGTCGCTCCGCGGCGGGGGACCGGACCCGAAGCGACCCCCATTTTGCCTCCTCCGGCGCGGGCCGGAGGTCACGGTTATGAGCCTGCTTCGGTCACGAGCGTCGAGGGCGCTCAGTTGGACCCCGCGTCGCGGCCGATCGTGCTCGAAATCCGGGTGGAACTCAAGCCCGGGGTGCTGGACGCGGAAGCCGAAAGCGTGGAAAAATCACTCGGTCTCCTCGGGATATCGGGGGTCCGGAACGTGCGCACCGCCCGGATCTACGACCTCGAGTTCTCCGACGCCACTGCAACGGAGGCCCACCGCCGGGCGCAGGAAGCGGTGGACCGGCTCCTCGCCAACCCCGTGATCCATCGCGTCACGATCCGCCCGTTGCCGGGATAACGCGATGCCACGGCTCCGAGCGAAGTCGCCGGTGACCTGGGCGGTGGGCGTTACGTCGGTCCCGTTTCGTGAGGCGGGCCTCGCGCCGCTCGAGCGCACCTCGCGGGAACGCGGCCTCGGGTTCGACGCGCGGGAACTCGAGCGGATCCGCGACTACTTCCGGCGGGAGGGCCGGGACCCCACGGACGTCGAGCTCGCGGGGCTCGCCCAAAGCTGGAGCGAGCACTGCAGTTACAAGAGTTCGCGACCGTTCCTCCGGAAGGCGTTCTCGGCGCTCCACCCTTCGTCTCGGGTCCTCGGGACCGGCGACGCGGGGGTGATGCGGTTCGAGAAGGGGTTCGCGTACGCGCTCCGCATCGAGTCGCACAACCACCCGTCGGCCGTGGAGCCGTACGGCGGCGCCGCGACCGGGATCGGCGGCATCCTTCGCGACGTGCTCGCGGTCGGCGCGCGACCGATCGCGCTCACCGACCCGCTGTTCTTCGGCCCGCTCGACCTGCCACCCGACCGGCTCCCGGCCGGCGTGAAGAGTCCCCGGTACCTCGCGACCGGCGTCATCGCGGGCATCCGGGACTACGGCAACCGGGTCGGGGTCCCGACGGTCTCGGGAGGGATCTACTTCGACCCGTCGTACGTAGTGAACCCCCTCGTCAACGTCGGCTGCGTCGGATTCCTGCCGCGGTCCCGCCTGCGACCGAACCGGGCGCACGCCGTGGGAGACCGGCTCGTCCTCGTCGGCGGGCTGACCGGTCGGGACGGGATCGGTGGAGTGGCGTTCGCGTCGAAAGAACTGAACGACCGGAGCGAATCCGAATCGCGGGGTGCCGTGCAACTCGGTAACCCGATCATGAAGGAGCCGCTGATCCACGCGTGCCTCGAGGCGTTCGACCGAGGGCTCGTGCGAGGTCTCAAGGATCTGGGCGGGGGCGGGCTCGCCTCGGCCGCCGGGGAGCTGGTCCACGCCGGCGGGTTTGGGATGACGATCGACCTCGCGAACGTGCCGATGCGCGAGCAGGGACTCCGGCCGTGGGAGGTCTGGGTCTCGGAATCGCAGGAGCGGATGGTCCTCGACGTCAGGCCGGCGGACCTGCCGGCCGTCACGGAGATCTTCCGTCGGTTCGACGTGCCGGTCACGGACCTCGGAGCCGTGACCGCACCCCCGTTCGAGACGGTCGAATGGGCCGGCGAGCCCGCCGCTCACCTCCGCGTGGGATTCCGGGTCGCCCCCACCCCGCTGCATCGGCCGGTGCGCGCGCGTCCTCGGCGCACCCGCCCCACGCCCGGCGTTCCCTCGAAGGATCTCCGTGCGCTCGTCGAGGAGCTCGTGCTCGCACCCGACTCCGTCTCACGAGAACCGGTGATCCGGATGTACGACCACGAGGTCCAGGGGCGGACGGTCGTCAAGCCGCTGCACGGTCGGGTCACCAGCCCGTCCCACGGCGACGCAGCGGTCCTCCAGCCCCGCCCGGAAAGTCGAAGGGGACTCGCGGTCACCACCGCAGCCCAACCGTGGGCGTGCCGAGACGACCCGCTCGGCGGCGCCACGTGGGTCGTCGAGGAAGCCGCGCGCAACCTCTACTCGGTCGGGGCACGACCGGATGCGTTCACCAATTGCCTCAATTTCGGCAATCCCGAGGACCCGACCGTACTCGCGGACCTCGCGGCGGTGACCCGGGGCCTCGCCGCCGGCGCCCGGGGGCTCGGATTCGCCGTCCCGTCCGGCAACGTGAGCCTGTACAACGGGGGGCTCGGCGCCGCCATCCTTCCCACGCCCGTGCTGATGGCCACGGGCATCGTGGCGGACTTGGATCACGCCACGACGTCCGACTTCAAACGGACGGGCGACGCGATCTACCTCGTCGGGGACTCGGGACCGGAGCTGGGAGGATCCCTCTGGGCCCGACGGCGGGGAGTCACGGAGATCGCGATCGCGCAGACCGACCCGGGACGCCTGCGACGGGCCGGTGAGAAGTTGCTCACGGCGATGCGGCAGGGCGCGGTCCGCGCCGCCCACGATGTCTCCGACGGAGGTCTCGCGGTCGCGTGCGCGGAGATGGCGTTCGGCGGAGGGTTGGGGTTCACCGTCGACCTGGAGCCGGTCGGCCTCGCGTCGCCGGGTCTCGCGGTCGCCGCCGAAGGCGCCTCTCGGTTCGTCGTGGAGGTGCCGGGATCGAAGGAGCGTTCGTTCCGTCGGATCCTCGCCGGGGTCCCGCGCACCCGGCTCGGTACGGTCGAGAACTCGCTCGGAACCTTCTGCTGGGGAGACCGCGCCCTCGCCGAGGTCGACCTCGATGCCCTCTACGGAGCCTGGCACACCGGGCTCGGTCTCCCCTAGCGAGCGGCGATGACGGTCAGTGCGCTCGTCTCGGGCGGCAAGGATTCGATCTACTCTGCCTATCTTGCCGACACGCAGGGGCGGACGGTGACCGAACTCGTGGTTCTCCGTCCGGACGATCCCGAGTCGATGATGTTCCACACTCCGAACCTCGAACTCGTCGAGCTGCAGGCCCGGGCGTGGGGGAAGGAGCATCGCTCGGTTCCCGTCGGGGGACGAGACGAAGCGACCGAGCTGGCGGCGTTGGAGCGGTCGATCTCTCCGGGGGATGGCTGGGTCGTTTCGGGTGCGATCGCCTCGTCCTACCAGTGGTCGCGTCTCTTGGAGGTGGCCGGACGCGCGGGCCGACCCGTGTACACTCCCCTGTGGAGGAAGGAACCCGGGCGCGTCGTCCGCGAGGAGATCGCCGCGGGCCTCGACATCCGGCTCGTCCATCTCGCCGCCGAACCGCTCGACCCCGAACTGCTCGGCCGCCGCCTCGATCGACCGCTCCTCGAGGAGCTCGAGCGTCGGAGCGCGACCGTCCGACGGACGAACGTGGCCGGCGAGGGCGGCGAGTACGAGACGGTCGTCCTCGATGCTCCGTTCTTCCGCTCCCGGATCGAGCTCGATGAGGTCGAGACGGTCGTCAGCCCGACCACGAGCCGACTCGTCGTCCACCGCGCTCACCTCGCCCGAAAGGACCCTTCGCCCGAGGGCGGGAGGAGCTCGTGAGCGGACCCGCGCCCCGCCGCCCGCAGTCCCGGGCGGCCCAACGGGCCCTCGGCGACGCACGGGCGGCCCCGAATGTGCCCTGGATCGCCTCCCTTTCGGGAGCGTCAACGCGGGAACTGACGGAGCTCCTCGCCGAGATCGACGAGCTCGTTCCTGTCGAGTCGGAGATCAGGGCGGCCCACCTGGCCGCCGGGCGCCCGGGGTACGCCCAGATCCACGCGCCGTTCGACCTCTACGCACTGGTCCGGCTGGGACGGCCCGACCACATCGTCGAGGCCGGGGTGAGCAGCGGAGTTTCCTCGGCGCACTTCCTCCTCGCGCTCGCAAAGAACCGTCACGGCCGCCTTCACTCGATCGATTGGCCGACGTTCCAAGAGGGCCCGCAGCTCGGAACGCGCGAATCCCCGGTCTCGATCCCTCCCGGCCACCGCAGCGGCTGGGCCGTCCCCGACCGCTGGAAGGCCGGCTGGGACCTGCGGATCGGGAAGAGTCAGGACCTCCTCCCGAAACTGATCGAGGAACTCCCCTCGGTCGGGATCTTCCTCCACGACGACCTGCACACGCCCCGCCACCTTGCGTTCGAGCTCCGCACCGTTCGCCCGAAGCTCGCCCCCGGGTCGGTCGTCCTGGCGGACAACACCGTGTGGACGGGGAAGGCGTTCCCCCGGTTTGCGCGGTCGCTCGGGGTCCCGTGGTTCCGCCGCGCACGGAGCGACCTGGTCGGCCTCCGGACTCCCGAAGGGGCGCCCCGGTCCCGGGGGAGTTCGCCCTCGAAGGAGCGGCGGCGCCCCCGGCCTTATCCCCGTCGGCGCCTCTCTTGAACCGATGTCGGCCGGTCGGTCCACCTCGCCTGCGGCCGCGACTCGGGTGGGTCGACCCTCGTCCGACGATCCCGTCCGGGAACGCGCCCGTCGCTGGGAGGCGGAGGTCGCCGGCCCGGCGCTCGCGAAGAGCCCCGAGCGCAAGGAGCGGTTCGCGACGCTGGGTGGGATCCCGGTCGACCGGGTCTACACTCCCCGCTCCCCTCACTCCTCCGTCGACGACATCGGATACCCCGGACAGCCGCCGTTCACGCGGGGCGTGCACCCCACGATGTACCGGGGCCGGGTCTGGTCGATGCGGATGTTCTCGGGGTTCGGCTCGCCCGAGGACACCAACCGCCGGTTCCACTACCTGCTGAAGCACGGGGAGTCCGGGCTTTCGATCGCGTTCGACGACCCGACGCTGTACGGGATCGACGCGGACGACCCGGAGTCGCTGGGCGAGGTCGGAAAGTGCGGGGTCAACGTGAGCTCGCTCGCCGACATGCGGCGCCTGTTGCGCGGGATCCCGCTCGGCGGGGTCACGACCAGCATGACCATCAACGGCCCCGCGAACATCGTCTGGGGGATGTACCTCCTCGCCGGGGAGGCGATGGGGATCCCGCCGACCGGCCTCGGGGGGACGACGCAGAACGACATCCTGAAGGAGTACATCGCCCAGAAGGAGTTCCTCTACCCTCCCCGACCGGCCCTGCGGCTCGTGACGGACACGATCGAGTACGCGACCCGGAACACCCCTCGGTGGAACCCGGTCTCGATCTCGGGCTACCACATCCGCGAGGCGGGCTCGACGGCCGTCCAGGAGCTTGCGTTCACGCTCGCCGACGGACGGGCGTACGTCGGCGAGGCGATTCGTCGCGGTCTCGACGTCGATGAGTTCGCTCCCCGACTCTCGTTCTTCTTCAACTCCCACAACGACTTCTTCGAGGAGATCGCAAAGTTCCGCGCGGCCCGCCGGCTCTGGGGCCGCGTGATGAAGGAGGAGTTCGGGGCGAAGAAGGAGCGCTCGCTGTGGATGCGGTTCCACACCCAGACCGCCGGCTGCTCGTGCACCGCGCAGCAACCCGAACTGAACATCGTCCGGACGACCGTCCAGGCGCTGGCCGGTGTGCTCGGAGGCACGCAATCGCTCCATACGAACTCCTACGACGAGGCGCTGCAGCTCCCGAGCGAGGACGCGGTGCGGATCGCGCTGCGGACGCAGCAGATCCTCGCCTCGGAATCGGGGATCGCCGAGGCGGTCGACCCGTTCGGCGGGAGCTACTACGTCGAGTGGCTGACCGACACGATGGAAGCGGAGGCGCGAAAGTACTTCGACCAGATCGACGCCCTCGGCGGTGTCGTGCCCGCGATCGAGCGCGGCTTCTTCCAGCGGGAGATCCAGGAGGCGTCGTTCCGCTACCAGCGGGCGGTCGAGTCCGGCGCGGAGAAGGTCGTCGGAGTGAACGCCTACACGGTCGACACGCCGATCAAGGTGCCGCGCCTCAAGATCTCCGAGGAGGCACGGCGCCGGCAGTCCGCTCGCCTCCGGACGCTGCGCTCCCGCCGCAACCGCTCGCGGTACGACGCCGCGCTCGACCGGCTGCGCAAGGTCGCGGCCACGGAGGACGAGAACACGATGCCCGCGGTCCTCGCGGCCCTGCGCGCCGACGCGACGCTCGGAGAGATCGTGCATGCGTTCCAGGACGTGTACGGCTCGTACCGGGAGCGGTCGACGTACTGACGGACCGGGCGCTCCCCCCCTGAACGCTTATGCCGAAACCCCGCGCGGAGCCCCGAGCACTCGGGGGCGCCGAGGAGTACCGATCGACGCTCGACGCGCTCTACCGTCGTCGCCGGTTCGGCCTCGAGCCCGGCCTCGAGGTGATCTCGGCGCTGCTCGGTGCGCTCGACCACCCCGAGCAGAAGTTCCCGTCGATCCACGTCACGGGCAGCAAGGGCAAGGGCTCGGTCTCCACCATGGCCCAGGCGATCCTCACCTCCCACGGCGTGCGCACGGGCCTCTACACCTCGCCGCACCTCGAGAGCTACCGCGAGCGCGTCCGGGTCGACGGGGTACCGATCTCGCCGGACGAGGTCGTCGCGGGGATCGCGAGGGTCGAGGCCGCCGCGGAGGCGCTGGAACGGTCCGGGGCGATCGACCGCGCTCCGACGTTCTTCGAGGTGACGACCGCGCTCGCCTTCGACCGGTTCGCCCGGGCCGGGGTCGCCGCGGCGGTCGTCGAGGTCGGCATCGGGGGTCGCCTCGACGCGACGAACGTCCTCGCGAGCCGCGTGGGAGTGATCACGACCGTCGAGCTCGAGCACACCGACATCCTCGGCGATACCCTCACCGCGATCGCGACCGAGAAGTCGGGGATCTTCCGCACCGGGATGACCGGTGTGGTCGGCGAGCTTCCCGCCGAGGCCCGCCGGGTGGTCGACTCCGAGGCGAAGCGGCTCGGGGTCCGCCTCTGGCACCTGGGCGAAGAGGTGCACGCCGACGCCCGGGAGCTCTCCGAGGACGGGCAGACGTTCGACGTCCACGTTCCCGGACGCACCGTGGACGGCGTCGCGCTGCCGCTCTACGGCCGGTTCCAACCGGGGAACGCCGCGATGGCGGTCGCCGCGGTCGCCCGCTTCGGCGAGGCGACGGGGCTCGCGCTCGACGACCGGCGGCTCCGCGCGGCGCTCTCGAAGGTCGTGTGGCCGGGCCGCCTGCAGCGGGTCGGGCGCCGCCCCGACCTGTTCTACGACGTCGCCCACACCCCCGACAGCGCGCGGCTCCTGGCGCAGAGCCTCGGCGAGATGCTCCCGCTGGCCGACCCGACGGAGAACGCGGTCGTCTTCGGTTGCCTGCGCGGGAAGAACATCTCCCGGATCCTCGACGCGCTGGCCCCGCTCGCACGGACCCTCGTCATCGTCCCGGTCCGCTCCGAGCGCGGGGCGCCGCCGGCGGAGGTCCGGGTGCAGGCGCTCGGGCGATTCCCGCGGATCGTGATCGCCCGGTCCGCTTCCGAGGGGGTCCGCCTGGGCCGGGTGGCGACGGGCGCCGACGGCTTCACGCTCGTCGTCGGGAGCGACTACCTGATCGGCGAGCTCCTTCGGGAGGCGCACGGGGGGAACGACGAACCGGACCTCTCCGACCCCGGACGGGGGCCCCGGCCGGCGGCCGAGGGGACCGCGAAATCCGTGCCGCCTCCCGCCGCCCGGAGGCGACCGTGACCGCGCGCGCTCCGCTCGACTGGGTGACGGTCCTCGACCGGCTCTCCGCGTTCTACCATACCGGCGACTGGCGGACGCCGTACCTCCGGGACCATGCGGAGAACCCGTTCCAGGTGCTCATCGGGACGATCCTCTCCCAGCGGACCCGGGACGAGGCGACCGACGCGGCGAGCGCGCGCCTCTTCGCGAAGTACCCGGACGCCGCCGGGCTCTCCCGCGCTCCGGCGCGTGCGACCGAACCGCTCATCCGGGAGACCGGGTTCTACCACACGAAGGCCCGCACGATCCGCGCCTGCGCCGAGGAGGTGCTCACCCGATTCGGGGGGCTGGTGCCGAGGACGTTCGAGGAACTCACGTCCCTGCCCGGCGTCGGCCCGAAGACCGCGAACTGCGTCCTCGTCTTCGGCTACGGCATCCCGGCGATCCCGGTCGACACCCACGTGCACCGGATCGCGAACCGGCTCGGCGTCGTCCGCACGCGCACCCCCGAAGAGACGGAAGAGCGCCTGCGGGTCGTCCTGCCCCGCGAGTTCTGGATCCCGCTCAACCCGTTGCTCGTGCAGCACGGACAGAACGTCTGTCGACCGATCGGACCGAAATGCCCCGAATGCCCGATCGCCGACGCGTGCGCGACCGGCCGCGCGCTCAGGGCGGGGCGGGACCCGCCGCGGGCAGCGGACCGGCCGAATCCGCGCGCTCGGTCGCGGGGAGCCAGAGCAGCACGAGGAGCGTCCCGAGCATCGCCGCCGCGAGGAACTCCCACCCGACGGAGTACGACCGGATCGAAACGACCCAGCCGAACAGGAACGAGACGACCGCGCCGCCCGTCAGCTGGATCGCGTTGAACAGCCCGATCGCGATCGGGATCTCCTCGGGCGGTACCGCCCTCCAGAAGTGCGGGAGCACGTACATCACGGCGTAGAGGAACCCGTAGGCGAACGAGAAGACGACCCCGATCAGGAGGGCCGTCGCGAGCCCGGCCCACGGCAGGAGCGCCAGGACCGCCGCCCCGGCGACGGTGGCGGCGACGAACTGGGTCCGGTGGTTGCGGAACCGCTCGGCGACCGACCCGCCGACGGGGCCGCCGAACGTGCTCGGGAAGACGAACATCATCCCCACGACCCCCGCGAGGAGGATCGACCAGCCGTTCACGCTCTCCCCGAACGGCACGATGAACTGGCCGGTCGCGAACGACGCCCCTTCCAGTCCGACGAACGCGAAGCCGACGACCCAGACCGCGCGGAACCGCAGCGCGCCCGGCCACGCGGCCCGGGGGACCCGGCGC
>JBAWFC010000073.1:0-16492 GCA_049591535.1 Thermoplasmata archaeon
GCCGGTGGCCGTGCCGACGCCCCACGCGACGGCCGCATCGGTGGCGTCGGCTCCCGTGGGCCGCGCCGCCCTGGCACAGCAGACCGTGAGCGCGCTGCGCGCCGACGGGGTCTCCCAGAAGGACGAGTACCTCCCGAACTTCCTGGGCGGCGGCCGGATGGACGGCGCGGTCGTTTCGCCGATCTCCTCGAGCGCCCCGGCCCCGATGGGGATCGGGGACTTCGGGGTCCGGAACACGAGCGGTACGGCCGCTCCCTACGTCCTCGACAGCACGAGCTGGGAGGGGTCGGTCACGTTCAACAGCGGGGACTTCTTCTACATCGACAACGACGGACCGAGCGAGTTCGGCGTGCAGCTGAACACCGTGCTCGCGAACGTCACGGTGCAGGGCAACTCGAGCGGGGTCTACTGGACCCAGGACGTGATGTTCTACAACCCGGTCAACAACTCCGTCCAGTTCCTCGACAACATCTGGAACTTCTCTGACCCGTCGACCGTGGAGCCGGCCGCGACGTTCTACTCCTACAACGGGACGCCCGTCTCGCCCACGTACTACTACGACGAGAGCCAGTTCTTCACGGTCCCGTTCCCGTTCACCGTACACCTGTACACGAACTCGAGTCTCACGAACGAGAGCGGCAAGACCTACTCCACGGTCCGGTTCGGCTACGACCTCGTGAACGGGTTCGGTCTCACGATCGGGAGCGGGATCTTCGACACGGTGTTGTTCAACTCCAACGTGGCGGTGAGCGCGCACCCGCCGCTGCCGCGCTTCCAGGTCAACGGTGGGGAGCTCACCCCCACCCAGTTCCTCCTCTACGACTCCGAATTGATGATCGGAGGGCCGGGCGGGGGTAGCACGACGCAGGTCTACGCGCTCAACGCGTCGATGCAGCTCCGCTACCTTGCGCCGGCGACGCTGCGCTGGACCAACGACCCGACCGCGTGGACCGCCGGTACCGACACCGGCGAGACGTCGCAGGGGATCTCGGAGTACTACACCACGGCCGGTACGATGCAGCTGCGCGGCGGCCCCTCGTTCGTCGAGCCGATGTGGAACGCGACGCCCGGCGGGCACGTCGGTGAGCTGACGGTCCGCGGCACGCTCGCGCCGGACAACGCCTTCGTGTTCGTGTCGAACGGGAGCTCGTTCTGGGAGCCGACGGCGGCGTGGGCCCCGACGGTCCCCGGCGGGTCGTACGCATTCTACCTTCCGCCCGGGTCGTGGACCGCCAACGTGCTGCTCAGCGAGTACGACAACGAGAGCTTCCCCTTCGCGGGGTCGAACGGGGCGGTCGACTCCCAGAACGTCACGCTGTTCTTCGACCCGGACGACACCGGGGTCTACACTCCGCTCTTCGCGTGGGACAACGCCGAGCTCGCGAACATCTCGAGCAGCGGCGCCGGTACCGCGGCGGACCCGTACCAGATCGACAACAACCAGTACACCGACCTCCCGTACCTCTTCGGCGAGATCAACGACTTCCTGTTCCCCGTGTTCCCCGGCGTGCTGATCAGCAACACGTCGGCGTACTTCGTCCTGAACGACCCGCCGTCGTTCACGGTCCTCCTCCCGCCGGCCGCCGACCTCGGGCTCGACGAGCGGGGACTTCCCGACACCAACCAGCTGCAGATCGACCTCTACTACACCGACCACGGCGCGGTCTGGGGCGGGAGCGACCTGAGCGGCTGGGACTCGTCGTCGCTGTTCGACTACCCGTACTACGAGCCGGCGGCCGCGCTCACCCTCTGGGGAGCGACCAACACGCTCGTCGGCGACAACACGTTCGTCGACCAGGGACTCGGGCTCGTCCTCATGAACGGCACCGGCAACACCGTCTGGGGCAACCGGTTCGTCAACGGCCTCCTCTACGACGATTCGTTCCCCGTGCAGTTCGGGATCGGCGAGTGGGAGTCGGGCGACCTGATCTACAACAATCTGTTCAACACCACGATCACGGCCTACTCCCCCTCGCTCAACCTCTACTCCGGTTTCCCCGAGACGAACCTCAATTCGTGGAATCTCCCCGCGGCCGTGCCCGCGGGCACCCTGCGGGTCGTCGATGGGTTCAACCTGACCGGAAGCCTCGTCGGCGCCCCGACGGTGTGCGGCAACTGGTGGGACGACTACACTCCCGGTTCGCCCGTCCCGTACGACGAGTACGGGTTCATCGAGACCGGTGGGGACGCCTGCCCCGACGGTCCGTCCGGGGAGGTCGCCTACACCGCCACGTTCACCGAGACGGGCGTGACGTCCGCGACCTGGACGATGACGATCGCGGGCGAGTCCGCGAGCGCCGCCGCCGGCTCATCGATCCGATTCTCGCTGCCGAACGGAACGTGGCAATACACCGCGGGCTCCGTCGCGGGGCTGACGGCGTCCCCGGCGAGCGGAACGCTCACGATCGACGGCGCGGCCCGCACGATTCCCATCGCGTACACCCCGGGGGGCGGACCGCCGACCCCCGAGGAGTACCTCGTGGCGTTCGATGAGACCGGGCTGGCTCCCGGGACCTCCTGGTCGGTGGACGTCGCGTCCGCCCCGCAGACCGGCACCGGCACCTCGATCGCCCTCACCGAGGTCAACGGTACGTACCCGTACACGGTTCCCTCGGTCGCCGACTATACCCTTGCGTCGGCGTCCGGATCCGTGACGGTTTCGGGCGGCGCCGCCGAGGCGACCGTCGCCTTCACGGCAGACCCCGGCTGGCTCAACGCGACCGTCACGCCGTCGACCGCGTCCGTCTGGGTCGACGGCCAGTCGGTACCGTTGAGCAGCGGTGCGTTCAGCCTCCAGGAGACGCCCGGGATGTACTCCCTCGAGGTAACGGCGACCGGCTACGCCGCGTACTTCAACAACGTCACCGTCGGGGCGGCCCACGGAACCGGCCTCTCCGTCTCCCTCACGCAGGTCACCACCACCAACTCGACCGCCCCCACGCACCCCGGGTCCAGCACGACCTCGGGGAGCGGCCTCACCTCCGACCAGTTCTACGGCATCGTCCTCGGACTCATCGTGGTCGCTCTCGCGATCGTGGTCGCCGCGCTGCTGCTGCGGCGCCGGCCGCCGTCCGGGGAGGCGTACGATGCACCGGCGGCCGAAGAGGCCGTGCCGGCGGACACCCCCACGGCGTCGGGCGAGTGGTCCGGGGATTACCAACCCGCCGGCCTACCCCAGTCGCACCCGTGGGAGGAATCCGAACCGGGTTCCCCGCCCTCCCGCTGAGCGGACCCGCCCGCGCGCGGCCCGCCCCCGGTGACGTGCGGGAAGTCGCCTCGTCGAACAACCGCTCGGACCCAGCGAACCCCGACGGGGAGGATCGGCGGGCGCGATACTCCCGAACGAGACCGGTGCTCTGGACGCGCGGAGGGGAACTAGGCGCCGACGCCCTGCTTCGGGCGGCTCTCCGGGGAGTCCCCGGATTGCGCTTCCCCCTCGCGGCCCCGACTCGCGATGAACGCGAAGATCAGGAGGAAGACGACCGAGACGACGAACGCGATCGCGATGATCGCGTTGAGCGGGATGAGCGCCTGAGAGGTGTACGTGAGGCCCGAACCAATGAACGGGACCGGACTCTTGTCGGCCACGAACGTGAAGATCGCCCACGTGATCCCGATGAAGATCATCGTGGTCGCGGCGTCGGCCGCGGAGTGCGGGTAGTTCGTCGGGAGGTCGCGGTACCGGACGACGAGGTACGCGAACATGATGAACAGCGTGATCAGCAGGGTGAACGCCAGGAACACCCCGATCGCAAGGTAGAGCACGGCGAACAGGGCGAGTGCGAGCGCGTAGAGCGGAACGTCCATTCGGGCGCGGTGCCTCGCGGAAGGGACCGCGTTCCCTCAGATAAGCCTCACCCGCGGAGGGCGACACGCCCGCGGGGAACTGTACCCGCACGCTCTCGGTGGCCGGCGCTCGGTCCGAGGAAGCAACATTAAGACCGAGGGGGCGCTCGCCGTGCCTTGTGACCGTAGCCCTCTCGCTCGACCGAGGGACGACCTCGATGAACGGTCGGGGCGTCGGGACGCCGGACCCTGCCGATGGGGCCTCGCGTCCGGGTCGAATCCGGCTCGGGTTCTCCCGAAGACCCGGCCGCGCCGGGATCCTTGCGATCGCCGTCCTCGTCGTCGCGCTCATGGCCGTGCAATCGGTGGCGACCGTCGTCAGCGACTCGTCCACCTCCCTGAGCGCCGCGTCGGGCGCTCCCACCGGCCCCGGGGCGGCGACGCCGACCGCCAACTCCTCCTTCCCGGGCGAGTCGACCGCCGGTGAGCTCCCGATCAACCCGGCCCTCGTCGGCCAATCGGCTGCCGTTCGTATCGCCGCACCCGCGCGGCTCGTGAACGGCACCGTCACCGCGCTCCCGCGACCGGGGAGCCCGACACCGCCGGGCGCATCCGATGCGGCCGCTTCTGCCGAGATCACGGTCGCCTCCGCGGCGGGGCCGGGTCTCAATTACGGCTACCTGACCGGGACGGTCGTGGACTCGCGGAGCCCTCACGACCCGATCTCCGGGGCGACGGTCAGCGCGGAGCCGCTGGTCGGGTTCTGCCCGTCCGTCGGCTGTCTCCCGAACCAGACCGGTGCGAACGGCCAGTTCAAGATCGCCGCGGGGGTCGGGGAGAACGAACTCTTGATCGAGGATTCCTACTACATGACCAACCGCACGTGGGCGTACGTCAGCGTCGGGTCGTACGTCAGCGTCGGAACCATCGAACTCGTCGCGGACGGGTTCGTGACCGGGAAGCTCGAGGGAAGCGATCCGTCCCACGAACCGGTGCCGGCGATCAACATCAGTGCGGAGACGCGCGACGGGGCGTTCCTCGCCTCACCGTCCGCACATTCCAACTCCCTCGGGGTGTTCACCGTCGCGGTCCCACCCGTACCGTCCGAGGTCTCGTTCACGCCGATCTATCCGGGCAGCCCCTATCGGACCAACTACACCTTCGTCAACGTCTCCGCGGGAGAAACCCTCAACGTCGGGACGATCTACCTGCAGCGCTCGACCGTCGTGAGCGTTCGCCTCGATGACTCGATCGGCGGTGGCTTTCTGAACGGGGTGGAAGCCTCGCTCACCGTCTGCTCGAAGCTGACCGGATTCTGCGAGAACGCGGGCCCCAGCTCGGGCGACGGGATCCTCACCGCGGCCGCTCCGGTCGGACCGGACATCGCGACCGTCCAGGCGAACGACTTCGTCGAAAACACGACCTCCCTCGGATGGGTGCCGGCGGTCCGGGTCGGATCCGCGCCCGTCCCGATGGGCGACGTGGACGTCGTCCCGACGGGGGTCATCCAGGTGACACCCGACATCTCGGGCATCCCGGCGTCGACGTACAACAGCGAGCCGCCGTCGTCGGTCTGGAATATCCCGGACGACGAGCCTTCGGTGTACGTCACGGCGTGCGACCTCGACGGGCTCTCGGCCTCGGTCTATAACCCGCTCACCCAAAACCTGTCGAGCTCCCAGTGCACCTCGGGGTGCTCGCCGCCGGGCACCGCGGTGCAGATCCTCGGGGTCCCGCTCCGGAACTACGTCAACGTCGAACCCGCGACCGAAGAGCAATGCAACCCGTACGACCCGTTGTGGCCGATCCCCGGGGAAATGCCGGTCTTCGCCAACTACGCCTGGGCGAACGTCACGCCCGGGTACGTCACGGACATGGGAGCGCTCGACCTGCTACCGGGGACGTACATCGAGGGCCAGGTGCTCCCAGCCACTTCCGTGGGATGGAACGCGCTCGCCTGCTCGACCGACGAGCCCGCGATCTGCGGTGAGACCGCGTACGCCGACTCCTCGTACTACGCCGACTACTACAACGAGCTTCCGAACGACTGCCCCGCTCTCGGGGAACCGAACGCCGGCACAACGTTCTGCGTCGCCGCCCCGCCCGGACCGGTGAAGGTCCAGATCACCTCGCCGAACGCGTCGTCGAACTACACGTGGGCGGACGTGACGCCGCTCACGTGGAGCGCCCTTCCGTTACCGCTGTCGACGGCCAGCCTCGGGCGGGTCCAGTCGATCAACCTCACGACGGCCGAGGTGACCGGCCGCGTGCTCCAGGCGCGCAGCGACACGCCGGTCGCCGGTCTGCCGGCGGTCGAGGTCTGTCCCGCCGGGACGCCGTCCGCTGCGGTCTCCTGTGAGTCGGGGGTGCCCAACGCGACCGGTTTCTTCAAGACCTGGGCGCCGCCCGGGTGGGATCGCGTCACGGTCTCCGCGCCCGACTACGTGGCGAACGGCACGTACCTGTACGTCGCGCGGACCAACTCCACCGGGACGATCCTCGTCACTCCCTACGGCTACATCCAGGGACAGGTCGTCGACCCCGAAGGGAACGGGATCGTCGAAGCGACGGTCCAGCTCTGCCCGGTCACGAACCCGGGGTCCTGCGCCTCGATCGGGTCCGACGGACTCGCCTCGACGGACGGATTCTACTACGGCGCCGCGCCGGCCGGTTCCCTGCCGAAAGGCAGCTACCAGATCGTCGCCTCCGCTCCCGGGTTCTCGACCGACTGGACGTGGGTCAACGTCACGACCCCCGGCGAGAATTTCACGGCGCCCACGATCACCCTCGTCCCCCTCGCCGGCGCGGGCGTCGGTGCCGGTCCCCGGGACGGCAGTGCCCCGACCGTCCCCGAGGCGACGATCGCCCTCGACGCACCCCTCGGTGCGTGGATCAACGGGACGGTCGTCGACGCCCAGCGCGGGGCGCCGCTCACGACGGCCGCGATCACGGCGTACCCGTTGTCGGGGGCGATCCAGACGGTCATCTCTTCGATCCGAGGGACCGGTGGCGAGTTCAACGACTCACTCCCCGTCGGGGCCTATACGATCGGCTTCACGGACCCCGGGTTCTACCCCACGTCGATCTTCCTCAACGTGAGCGGGAACTCGACCGACCTCTCCCTCGGCACGATCACGCTCGTCCCGTACCCGACCATCACGGGCCGCCTCGTGATCCAGCCGGAGAACTGGACCCAAGGCGTCACCGAACAGATGGGGCTCGGGCCCGGAATCTCCCAGGTCCAGGTCTGCACGACCCTCGCGACCGAGTGCGGGCCCACGACCGCCGCCGACAGCGGTGGGGACTTCAACACGAGCGCTCCGGCGGGCACGTACGACACCGTCTACGCGTCCGGAACCGGCACCGGCCCCGGCACGGTCACCGGGGGCTTCGATTCGAACCAGACGGAGGTCAATGTCACGAACGACTCCGGCCAGGACCGGGCAGGGATCCTGGTCGGGATGCCGATCTTCGCGGTCATCACCGGTACGGTCCTGGACGCTTCGACGCCCGGCGCTGCTCCCGTGCGATTCGACTCGATCACCGCCGGTTCGACGGCCCCGATCGGGCAGACCCAGGGGGAGGTATTCAACGCCGACGGCCTCTTCGCGATCATCTTCCCGGAGAGCGACCAGTTGAACATGACGGTCGGAGGGCTCGGCGCGTGGGTCCCGATCAACGTGACGATCCCGACCCAGCTCGTGAGCTCGGGAGGCCACCCGCAGGTCTATCTCGGTCCCGGCGAGGTCCTCTCGCTGGGGCCCCTATTCTCCCTCGAGCACTTCGGGTGGATCGACGCCCAGGTGACGAACGCGGTCACCGGCGCGCCCGTCCCGTACGCGACCCTCTCGGCGGGCGAACTGTTCTACCTCTGGGGCACCCCGGTCGCCCTCCAGGCGAGCGGCGTCGCGAACGGTGCCGGGTTCGTCAATGTCTCCGCGCCCCCCGGGCTCGCGCCGGGCGAGACCGTGAGCGTCAACATCTCCGCGCCCGATGCGTCGTACCTCACGACCGCGGTCCCGGTCAATTCGAGCCGGACGACGTTCCTGAACGGCACGTCCGCGCTCAACCTCCGCGGCGAGCGCCTGCTCCCGTGGGGATGGATTTCGGGCACCGTCACCGACGCGGTGTCGGGGGCCCCGTTGCAGGCCGTCGCGGTCGCGGTCACGGATGCGAACCTCCAGTCCGGAGCGTCCGGCGTCTCCACGGACGGCCGAGGGGCCTACCTCACGGACGCCCCCGTTTCCCCGAGCGACTCCGTGTCGCTCACGCTCGCCGGTTACTCGTCCAACCTCTCGCGCTACAACGTGACGTACGGCGCCTGGGTCGTGGCGTCCCCCGTACACCTCACGGGCGACGGGATCGTCGAGGGCCGGGTGTTTTCCGAGCCCGACGCGACGTACGTCGCCGGCGCCACGGTCTCCGTGTGCCCGAAGGCGCAACCGAACTGCCCGAACCAGGTGACCACCAACGCGTCGGGATTCTACACGATCACCGCTAGCCCCGGCGTCAATTCCGTCGTCGTGAGCGCGCCCGGATTCGTCTCGAACGTCCCCCAGTACGTGCTCGTCACGTCGGATTCCTGGACCTGGGCGGGCGTGGTCACGGTCTATGAGTACGCCCACGTCGCCGGTGTGGTGGTCGGGCTTCCCGACGGCCTCCCGCTCGACGGGGCGAACGCGAGCCTCTGCGGTCTGCCCACCTCAGGACCCGGTGCCGGACCTTGCTTCTCGACGGTCGTGACTCCCGTCGACGGGTCGTTCGACGTCGCCGCGCCGGCCGGGGTCTACGTTCTCGAGGTCAACGCCACGTTCTACAACGACTCGTACCTCACCGTGGCCGTCGCCGCGGGCGGCACGCTCTCGGTCGGGACGATCTTCGTCCAGGAGTACGGTACGGCGGCCGGGAGCGTCGACAGCTCGGTGACCGATGCCCCGATCGCCTCCGCCACGGTCAACGCCTGCGAGAACTGGGACGTCGGAGTATGCACCGTACCCATCGTCACGGGCGCCGACGGCCAATACCTGGTCAGCGGACCGCCCGGCCCGTACACGTTCGAGGCGACGGCCCCCGGCTTCCAGACCGGTTTCGCGGTTGTGGACCTCAGCAGCGCGCTCACGGTCCAGGTGCCGGCATTCCTCCTCGTTCCGAGCGGCCCCGGCGGGCTGTTCCCCGTATCGGGTACGGTCGACTCCTCGGGGTCCCCTCCGTCGCCGCTCGCCGGGGCCGTGGTGACCGCGAGCGGAGTCTACTCCGCTCCGGTCGGTGCCACGGGGAACTTCTCGTTCCTGCTGCCGTGGGGTACCTATACGCTCACGGCCTCCCTTACCGGGTTCGTCAGCTCGACGGAGACCGAAGTGGTCCACACCGCGGTATCGGGCGTCTCCTTCCTCCTCGCCACCCGGACGTACTCCGTCACCGGGGTCGTGACCGACGGGTTGACGGGTCAGCCGCTCGCGAACGTCCAGATCGAAGAGAACGGCGATCCCGTCGGCAACGCGACGGCCGCCAGCGGCGCCTTCTCCCTCCAGCTCGCCCACGGGGTGCACTCGCTGGTCGCCGAGCCGCCCGCGGGCTCGGGCGACTACGTGGCGGTGCCGTTCCAGGTCGACGTCTCCGACGGAGCGGTGGTGCACGATCTCGCCCTGTATCCCCCCGAGGTCACCGTCGAGGGGACGGTCGCGAGCTCGCTCTCGGGAAGCCCTCTCGACGGCGCGGCCGTGACCGTCTCCGGCATGACGAGCGAGAACGTCCCCTGGACGACGACCGCGGTCAGCGGACCCAACGGACGGTTCGTCGCGCTGGCCTACCCGGGCAGCTACGACGTCCGGGTGAGCGACCCCGGGTTCACCGCCAGCTCGGTGGCCCTCCAGCTCAACGGAACGGCCTCGGTACCCGTGACGGTCGACCTGGCGCCGATCTCGTCGGCCTCGGCGCCCGGAACGAGTTCCGCCGCCGCGCTCTACGTCGCCGCCGGGATCGTCGCCGCGGGGGTGCTCACGGTCGGACTGCTCCTCTGGACCCGCCGGCCGCCGTCATCCCGCTCCCGGCGGTCGCCTCCGTCCGGTGCGCCCGGCACGGGAGGGAACGCCGGATGACCCCACGTCCCGGTGAATTCCAGCGCCCCCGCCTCCGGGGGGTCCGCCTTCTCGCGCTCGCGCTCATGGTCGGTGCGCTCGGGCTGATCCTGGTGGTCCCCGGGCCCGCCTCCGACTCGACGCCCCGCACCCTTCCGGCGTCCCTCGGCGCATCCGCCGCGCCCGAAGCGGCGACCCCCGCGGCGAACGCCCCGACGCTCGACCTGAGCGCCTCGACGACCCCGTCCTCGATCTGCGTGCTCGAGCTCACCTCCTGCCCGGCCGGGGTCGGCGTGGCGCGGGCGACCCTGACGGCCCAGGCGCCCGAGGGAGGGTTCGAAACCTGGCCCACGGTCCAGATCGCGTTCGTGATCGAGACGACCGTCTACGACGGCGTCTTCGACCCCACGGTCGGAGACCCCGGCGCCGACCAGTGTGCGCTGCTCGACGACCCCGCCGGCGGAGCCTGCGAGGAGTCGAACGGCGTGCCGTTCTTCGTGTCGAATGCCCAGCAGATCGCGAACGCCATCCAGGCGGCCAACCCCCACACGACCGTCTCGTTCGCGCTCGTCGACTACTTCGCGACGTTGGACGTCCAGGACGACGGGGATGGGGAGGAGTACCACGTCGACATCCCGCAGTTCGTCCCCGCGAGCGAGTTCGGCCAGGACACCGCGTCGAGCCTCGGGAGCACCGTGCTCGAGTCCGGCTACCGGTACTCCGACTCGGACTTTTCGGACAGCTTCCTCCACTCGTCGTCGATCACCGCGCTCTACGGGGCGATCGTCGGGAGCGGGCTCGACTGGTCGGAGGATACCCACCACGTGGTCGTGTGGATGGGGTCGACGGCGCCGCGCGCGCCCGGGTACGTACAGGACTACTGCGTGAGTCCTTCCTCCCACTACCCCCCCGCGGCGTTCGCCACTTCCGGGATTCCCTGCTACAGCGCCTCCTGCGAGCCGTCGTACACCTTCGGGACGTACTCGAGCCCCCAGTGTGAGGGCTGGACGACCTCGCAGAACGGGAACGCGAGCGACTCGATCGCGGCCCTTGCGCGGACGTCCCCGACGTGCACCGACTCGATCGGAGGGGTCTGCACGGTCGACATGATCGACCTCTGGGATACGGCTACGGACCCGTCCTCTCCCGGGTGGCCGGCCGCGGACGCCACACCGACCCTCGGCGGCGGCCCGAACGGACCGCTCGTACAGCAGAACACCGTCCGGGTCCTCCTCGCGGGATGCGACCTCGCCGCCGCGACCGGGGGGACGTGGGACGGACCGTCGTTCTTCAGCTGCCCGAACGGGCAGAGCGGCACGCTCCAGCCGGAGTTCCTGGGGCCGTTCGGGAGCCCCAACCTCCAAAACCCGTCGCTCTTCAGCGCGTTCCGGCAGGTCGGCTTCGGCCCCGTGACGAGCACGCTCGTCGCTTCGGGCACCGACCAGCCGCTGTTCGCGTTCGTTCCGTACGGCAACATCGAGGTGCTCCCCGGCAGCCAGGCCCAGTTCCGAACCGCGTGCGAGCTCACGGACGGCTCGCTCTACCGGGACTGTCCCGTGCAGCCCGAGCTCCGGAACGTGCCGCTGGGTCCGGGACGCAATGTGACGGTCTACTCCTGGAACTGGAGCACGATCCCGAGCCAGAACCTGATGTTCGCCGGCGATACCTGGACGGCGTCGTTCTGGATCATGGCCGACGGGCCTCCGTACAGTACGGTCCCGGTCGACGCCTGCACGACCACCTACTGCTCGGTCGGAGGGAGCCGGGCGCTCGGCGGGTACTTCACCGAGGCGACGTACCTGCCGGTCACGAACATCTCCGTGCTCGTGCAATCGTTCCCGCTCGCGACGATCGGTGTGGAGGCCCCGCCCTCGGTCGCCCCGCCACCGACCGCGCCCCCGCCGGCCGTGACTCCCGCTCCTCCTCCCGCCCCGATCATCGCGCCGACCCCGATCCCCGCGCCGCTCGGGGTCGCGGCCCAGGTCGGGGTCGCGTCGGTCTCGCTCCAGGCGGCCGCGGCCGGCTTCCTCGCGGCCGGTTTCACGACCGTCAGCATCCGGAACAAGCCGATGTCGATTGCGGTCGCGGCGCTCGCCCAGAAATCCGGCCCCGTCAAGTCCCGGTTCGAGGAGTCGACCACTAAGGACGCCTCGTCGGTCGGACGGTTCGAGTAGCCAACGGGCGAACGTCCCGGAGGGAGGGTCGGGCGGCGATGGGGCGGCGCGCGTCCGGAACCCCCGGGTCCCGCCCGAGACAGACCGGCCCCGTTTCTGTCTCGTACCCGACCGACCCGGGGTCGGGGCGGACCGAACTGCCGACGAAGCTTATCCCTAAGGACGAATCCTCCCCCTCGCTTCCGATGTTCCGTGTGACCCCCACCGGTGTCGTGCGCCGACGTGCGGGGCTCCGACCCTCCCGCTCGGACCCTCGCGGGGATTCCCGCCGCCGGGCGTTTGCCACCGGGGGGGCCGTCCTCCTCGTCGCGCTCCTCATCGGCTCCGCCCTGGGGGCGGTCGCCCTCGGTGACGGAGCCTCCGCCCACGAGACCGCGGGGGCTGCGCCGTCCTCCCGTGCTGCGAGCGTCGCGGCGGATGCGGGCGCGTCCGCCGCTCCCCGGGCACCCACCGCGAATCCCTCGCCCGGAGTCGCCAGCCCGCCCTGCTACAGCCTGAACGCGACCGTCTGCATCTCGATGGTCAACACCAGCGAGCCGAACATCGTCCCGGGGGCCGGGAGCCACGTCTCCGCGACCGAGCCGTCCAGCAACACGACGCTCGCGCTCTACGTGAAGTCCGAGTACTCCCTCACTTGGTCGACCGCTCACTCGAACGGTCCGCTCGCTCCGATCCAATTGAACGCGTCGGGGGTCCTTTGGAACGGCGACGACTTCTACACGAGCTCGGACGGCACGATCTGGCATCCGACGGGGACCGACTGGTGGACGCCCGGCCCGACGGGGGTCAACGTGTCGTACCCGTACTGGTACGGCGTCAACTTCTCCGCCAAGGGACCCACGGGGGTCGCGAACTTCTACCCGGGGATGACGCTCACGTGGTGGGTCTACTTCGTGGAGAACACGAGCGGAACGTTCTCCCACTGGTCGAGCGTCAACTTCACGTTCACGTTCTCGGGAGCCTGGCCGTACTCGCCCGACGTGGGCTCCCCCCAGTACGCGGGAGCCGGAGCGGCGGCCCAGGACCTCTCGGTCGTCCAGAACCCGCTCGTGCCGAACTACAACGACAGCGTCAACGTCACGATCGCCACGACGTCCGCGGACCTCGCCTCGGGGGCGAGCTTGGGCGGAGGGTACCTCGACGTCACCGAGACCGCCCCCGACGGGGCACTGCTCGACCGTTCGACGGTCAGCTTCGCCGTCACCGTCCACGGCGGGTCCGGCTCCGTGCAGTCGAGCGCCGACCTTCCGCCGTCGCTCGCCCACTTCCCGGGGGCGCTCGTGCAGTACCGCATCACCGCGTGGGACACGAACACGTATGGGCCGGACCAGGTCGAGACCCAGTCGTACAACTACACCGTCAACGGCAACGGGACGTTCTCCTCGCTGATCTTTGCAGACGACCTCTCGCTGTCCACGAGTCCGGTCGGTCCGGGGATCGGGTCGGTCCCGCCGCCGACCGTCGCGGCGGGTCAGGCGGTCCAGTTGCTCCTCGCGAGTCGCAACCTCGGTACGGCGATCTTCGCCGCGGAGGTCGTGTACACGTTCTCCTATACCGCGATCAACGAGACGTTCACCGGGACCCAAGCGTTCGCGCGGCTCAACTCGACCCACTTCGCGGCGGCGCTTCCCGAGATGCCCCTGGGTGCGGCGGTGTCGTTCCAGGTGTACGCGTGGGACTTCTCCCAGGACCGTGACGTCTCGTCCCCGTATGCCTACGCGACCCCTACCCTCGCGTCCCTCGCGCCGTCGGTCCCGACCAACTCCACGTTCTTCCTCGTCTACGTCTACGACAACGGCACCCACGAGTGGGTGACCGGGGCGGACGTCCAGGTCCAGAGCGCCTCGGGATACGTCCACACGTACGCCACGACGTTCGGCGGCGTGGCCTACCCCAACGCGACCGGGGAGGCGTTCGTCCCGCTCCTCCTGCCGGCGGGGGAGACGTACGAGATCACGGTCACCGACCCGTCGTACGCCCCGACCGCCGCGACGTACTCCACGTCCGCCACGGTCACGATCAACGTACCGCACAATCTGACCCAGCAGGGGGTCCTGAAGGTCGGTCCGGGCTACGTCGTGGCCGAGGCCGGGAGCGCGGTCTACTTCTGGCTGAACCAGTCCGCTGCCGGGGTCGCCTACGCCGCGCCGGTCGGAACGTCGAGCGGTACCCTCCTCGCCGCCGCGGTCGGCCTCGGTGCCGCCGCGCTCGCGGTCGTCCCCCTGCTCGGATGGTGGGCGCGGATCCGGGCGCGGCGGGTCGCCCAGGAGAAGAGGATCACTCTGTGAGCGCCCGTACCGCGCTCCCCGCCGTCGTCCTTGCGCTCCTCGTCGTCGCCCTGATGCTCGCCGCCGTTCCGACCCTCCGCCCTTCGGCGGATTCGTCGTCGGCGCGCGCGTCGGGCGCGGACGGAGCTGCCGTCGCCCCGGTCGCCGGGGCGATCCCCGCTCCCGCGGCCCCGACCCCCACCCCTCGCGCCTCTACCGTGGTCGCGTACCCCGCCGCCCCGGGTCCCTCGGTATCGGGATGGGACAGCTCGGACTTCTTCCACGACGTCGCGGTCGGCTTCTCGGGGACGGGACTCTCGGGTCCGTTCCAGCCGGAACCGTACGTGAACTCGTTGCCCCAGAGCACGCTCGGATTCTGGCTGAACCTTAGCGCGATCGCCCCGATCCTCTACGCGAACGTCACGATCTGGAGCGAGCAGTGGTCGACGAACGGCGCCCCGGCGGCGACCAACGGTTTCAGCCCCGCGGCCCCGTACATCGCCCCGATGCAGGTCCTCCCCGCCGCCCCGTCGCACGCGAGCTACTACTTCAACGACTACCGGTTCTTCTGGCCCGGCGCGACCGTCTGGTTCAACGTGACCGTGGTCGGGTCGAACAGTACCCCGTCGGAGGTCAACTCCGCGTGGAACGACAGCGTGCCCGTGACGTTCCCCGGAGGGTTCGTCGACAACGCGACGTGGGGGTACGACGTCGGCACCCCGTGGGCGTCGACGAACTTCTCGAACGACATCGCGATCTCGACCTCGCCGTCGGTGCTCGGCACGACGACGTACGACCCGAACCCGACCCAGTCGCTCATGGTCTCGCTCCAGGCGCTCGACCTCGGGGGCACGCTCGCCCCGATCCCTGACGCAGAGCTCGCGTACACGGTCAGCCTGAACGGCAGCGTGACCACTGCCTCGCTCCTCTTCGGGCCGGCGAACCACACGACGATGTCGCTCCTGAATCCGATCGGACCGTACCCGGGCGCGACGGTGGCCTTCAATGTCACCGCGTGGCTCCCGTGGGAGAGCGGGGCGATCGACAAGGTCGTGAGCCCGGTGTACACGTTCACCTGGTCGCCGAACGGGGGCTGGTGGCACCCGCTCGGTGGCCTGACGGAGAACGTCGCCCTGGCGCTCTCTCCGGCGATCCCCACGACGACCGCCGGCGTCGCGATCCCGGTCCTCCCGACGGCCGCTCCTGTCAACATCACCCTGCACGAGCCGATCGAGAACGTCTCGATCAGCTCGGCGGAGGTCAACTTCGCGTTCTCCGACGACGGACTGACGCATTCGGGATCGGTCCCGATGAGCTCGGTCTCCCAGAACACGACGCTCGGCATCCTCCCGGGCCTGCCGCCCGGCGGCGAGCTCACGTTCTACGTCGTCGCGAAGGACATCTACGGCGACCCGGTCTCCTCGGGGAACTACTCCTACGAGGAGCTCGGCCCGACCGCTCCGCCGCTGCCGTCGGGGAAGGGCCTGCTGTTCACCGAGGTGCTGGACCTGAGCGGCGGGGGCCTCGTGCCGGGCTTTGGGTATACGATCTCGAACGCGACCTGGAGCACCTCCGGGGTCGCGAACGGGTACGGGTTCGCTCTGCCGCTGCTCCCCAACTCCGACGTGCCGTACCAGCTCGGGTTCGGCGCCTACTCGGTCACGGTCCACGCCTTCGGCAACTCGCAGACCGCGACGATCGTCCTGTCCCCCTCGTCGCCCACGCCCACGGTCGTCTTCTACGGGGAGTCGCACCCGATCCCGATCGTGACCACCGGGACCCTGCCCGCCGCCTCCCTCGCCGCGGCGATCGGACTCATCGCGATGGCGGTCGTCACGCTCCCGCTCGTCCGATGGTATGAAGAGCGGCGCTCGCGCGCGGAGGACGAGCAGCGCCGAGTGAGCGTCTGAGGTCATGATTTCCCCCACGAGAACGGAAACGAGGAGAGAATGAGCACCAACGAGAACCCCTGGGCGCCGAAGAAGCCGACCGTCCCCGCGGCTCCCCTGCCGTCGGGGTCGACCGGCCCCGCTCCCCCGACGGGACCCTCGACGGCCGGATCGACGACCCCGCCCACCGTCTCCTTCCCACCTCCGGCGCCGTCCGCGCCGGCCACACCGCCCCCGTCTCCTCCGCCGGCGGGGACCCCGTCCACGGCACTCTCGCCGTCGCCTGCTGCGGCGGTACG
>JBAWFC010000074.1:0-32914 GCA_049591535.1 Thermoplasmata archaeon
ACCCAGCGCAGCCGAGCGCGCCGAGGAGTCGGTCTTCCTCGACCTCCTGGACGAGATCTCGGAGGTCTCGGTCGACGGGTACGCCGACCTCAAGGAGGTGATGGGCCGGCTCGAAGCACAGGGTCTCGTCGCGGACCGCGCCGAGTCGGTCCTCAACCGGCTCGAGGAGGAGGGCGTCATCGAGGAACCGATCGTCGGGAAGCTTCGCCGCGCCTGAGCGCGCCGGCGGTTCACTAGGCTATATATACGCCCCAAGCTCGGAGGCGCGGGGGAATGAGGAACACCTGTCTCTCCGATTTCATGACGAGACCAGCGACGAGCTGACCCCCAAGCTCCGGAATCCGTAACGTCATGGCCGAACCTCGAGCGTCCCCGGTGCTCACCATCCTCATCGCCCTCGTCGTCGTCGTCGCGGGCGGCGGGATCTTCGCGTACCTCTACTTGGAGAACCACAAGAGCCCGGGCGCCGGCCCGCTCACGGTGCAGCTCGGCGACAACGTGACGCTGAACTATACCGGCATCTTCGCCTCGGGACCGCAGCAGGGCCGGGTCTTCGACACGTCGGTCTATTCGGTGGCGCTCAACAACGCCTCGTGGCCGAAGTCGCTCCTCTACAGTTCGCGCGGGGGTCAACCGTCCGACTACGTGCCGCTCAATATCTATGTCGGGCCGAGCGGGTCGTACACCATCGGGAACCTCACGTTCGGTACCGTGGTCCCGGGGTTCTGGCAGGGCCTGATCGGGGTCCCCGGGAACCGCACGACCTACGTTTCGGTCCCGGCGAACCTGGGCTATCCCGCGTCGCTGATCAACGCGTCGTGCTACCTCACCCAGCCGCTGGTCTACTCGATCCCGGTCGTCACCGCGCTCCCGCCGGCCCAGTTCGCCACGATCTTCACGAACGTCACGATCAACCCCGGTACCCAGGTCCCGGACCCGACCTACGGGTGGCCGGACCTGATCCTGAGCACGAACGACTCGGCGATCGTCTACGAGAACCTCCCGTCGCTCGGGATGACCGTCAATCCGAACGGATGGCCGGTGACGGTCACGAACCTCACGACGACCACCATCACGCTGCAGAACCAGCTGATCCCGAACCAGGCCGGGCGGATCCTCGGCCACACGGCGGGGGTCGGGGTCTGCGGGTCGTCGACCTTCATCGTCTCCCAGGTGAACCTGGGGGCCGGCACCTACGTCCGCGACTACGGCTCGGCCAGCGCTGGGAACCGGGAGGTCTACGGCCAGAACCTGATCTTCATCGTCTCGGTCGTCGACATCTATCGACCGTAGGCGGGATCGGCTAGCCCCCGAGCGTGATCTTCCCGCGCTTCAGGAGTTCCTGGAGCTGCGCGTCGGCCGTGGAGTCGGCGATCGACTGACCCGGTCGTCCCCGCCCCGGCGCGTACGCGCGCACGGTCTTGCGCGCCTCGTCCCGGCGGGCGCGGGACTCGGCGAGGATCCGACGACCCTCGTTCTCGAGGTCGTAGATCTCCCGGGAGGTGGCATCGATCTTCTCCATCACTTCCGACCGGGCCTTCCCTTTCGCCCGCAGCTCGGCGACGAGTCCCCCCGCGGCGAGCAGCTCCTGCCGGACCTCCGTCATCTTGGCGTCCCGGGCCGAGCGCGTCTTCGCCGCCTCGAGCCCGAGCCGTTCGACCTCCGCCCGGGCGCTCGCAACCCGCGCTTCGGCCTCCTTGCGACGCGTCTCGTGCTCCGCGACGACCTGCGTCTGCGCCTCCGCGACCTTCAGCTCCTGGCTCCGCTGCCGTAGGTGGGCGATCAGCGCGTTCTCCTCCTCGAGGGGTAGGGCGTTCGTCTGCTGACGGTGCTCGAGCTGGGCGATCTCGCGGCGGATCTGGTCGGGGCGCATCCGCTCCCCCGGCGCGAACGTGAGCCGGAGCTCTCGGAGGGCGATCACCGCGTCGTCCAACGCGCGTCGGGCCGCCTCCCGCTCGGACCGAAGTTCGGACATCCGCTTCCCGAGCCCGCCGTGCTCGTCGTAGAGCCGCTCCACCTGGACCTGCGGCGCCTGTCGACGGTCGTAGAGCGCCTTCTGCTCGGAGGAGAGCTTCCGCATTTCGGCGATCAGCTCGCCCCGCTTCGTATCGAGGCTTCGAAGGCGGGCGTCGATCGACCGGAGCCGGGTCTGGTCGTCCCGCTCCCGCTGTTCCTCGTCGTCGGAGAGGACAGGTCTCGGAGGCACGGATTCGAGAGGTCCCGGGGGTCAGAAAAGCCTTCGCCCCGGGCGGGGGGGGCCCACCGTCAGGGCCGGCGGTCGCTGACGTACCAGAGGTGGCCGTCGGCCGACGGCGCCTCCGCCTGCCGCAGGAATCCGGGGGCACCGAGGCGGCCGAGCGCCTCCGGGCGGTAGTAGTGCATCGGCTCGGGGTCGGGGTCTCGGACCCAGCGGTCGGGAGAGACCTCCCGGCCCTGCCCGAAGTGGGGGTCCGCAGTGGACCGGACCGCGAACAGAGGGAGGCCGCCCGGCCGCAGCACGCGGAAGACCTCGCGGGCGAGTCGGTCCTCCTCGGACTCGGAGAGCATCATGTAGACGGCGTGCGCGTAGACGATGTCCGCCGAGGAAGACGCGGTGGCCGCCAGCGCGGCGAACGCGTCGGCCTCCTCGAACTCGAGGTTCCGCGGCGGATCCGGCTGGCCGCGTCCGCGCGCGACGGCGATCGCCGAGTGGTCGACCGCGCGCACGTGGCCGACCTGCCGCGCGAGGAAACGGGCGTCGCGCCCGGGCCCCGACCCGAGCTCGAGGAGCTCCCCCGACACCCCGTGAGCTCGGATCTGGTCCAGCGCCCATCGGGCGAACTGGGTCGGCGGCCCGAGGAAGCGGGTCGAGTACCGTTCGTAGTACCGGTCCGAGATCGCTCGCCGGTCGATGGCGGAGAGCGCGTCTACTCTGCGGTCCGGCGTCGTGCGGTCCTCCCCCGGGATTTCATGGCCCTCCCCACGGACGGGGGGCGGGTCGCGAACCGCTGGGCGGCGAAGAGGGCCGCGGGGACCGCCGCGTCGATGTTCACGACGGCCAGCGGTGCGCACGACTGAAGCATCGCCGTCAAGGCCGCCTCACCGCGTCCCCCTCTCCCGTACCCGACCGACGTGGGAACCCCGACGACCGGGGCCCGGACGAGCCCCGCCAGTACCGTGGGCAGTGCCCCCTCCCGGCCCGCGAACGCGAGATACATCTCGGGTCGAGAACGTTCGAGGCGACGTGCGGCGCGGGTCAGGCGGTGCAGGCCGGCGACCCCGACGTCGTAGGCCGTGACGACCTCCACGCCGAGCTCGCGCAGGAGAGCACAGGCTTCCTCGGCGACCGGTACATCGCTCGTGCCGGCGGTGAGCACCGCGACCGTGCCGGCACGATACGCTACGCCGAGCGCTCCGGAGAGCCGAACGAGTCGCCCGTCCGCGAGGAAGCGGAGCGGGACCCCGGTGTCCCGCGCGACCCGGAGCGCTCGCAGCTGGGCCCGCGTGGGGCGGGAGATGAGGGCTCCCTGCCGCCGAGCCGCCAGTGCCCGGACGATCCCGAGAAGGTGGTCGACGCTCTTTCCTTCCCCCAGGATCACCTCGGGAACCCCGATGCGTTGGGGGCGGCCCCGGTCGAGCCGGGCATAGCGCCCGACGGCGAGCTCGCGCGGCTCCCGGGGCGGCTTCGCTCGGCGAAGAACGGGCGCCACGGCTCGGAGCACCCAAGCCGTGATATAGCGGGTGCCAGTGGCACGCCCGCCGCGATCCCATGCCCGATTTCTCCCTGACTCCGGAGCAGGAAAGCCTGCGCGATCTGGCTCGGAAGTTCGCGCGGACCGAGATGGCCCCCCAGGCCGCCGAGTGCGACCGGACCGGACGTTTTCCCGAGGAGATCTACCGCAAGGCGTTCGATCTCGGCCTGATGAACCTCAACGTGCCCGCGGAGTACGGCGGAAGCGGACTCGGGGTCAGCGAGCAGTGCCTGATCGTCGAGGAACTCGCCCACGCCTGCGGCGGGATGACGACCTCCGTCATCGCCAACTGTCTCGCGCTCGAGCCGATCCTGCTGGCTGGCACTCCGGAGCAGAAGGACCGGTTCCTCAAGCCGTTCTGCGCCGAATACCATCTCGCTTCGTTCTGCCTGACCGAGCCCTCCGGGGGCAGCGACGCGGGCGGACTCCAGACCCGGGCGCGCCGGGACGGCGACGACTACGTGCTCGGCGGGGAGAAGTGCTTCATCACGAACGCCCCGCACGCATCGCTCTACACGGTCTTCGCGACCACCGACCGGAGCCTGCGGCACAAGGGGATCGCCGCGTTCGTCGTTCCCCGTTCCGCCGAAGGGGTCGCCCCGGGAAAGGACGAGGAGAAGATGGGCCACCGCGCGTCGTCCACGAGCACGGTCCACTTCGAGGAGGTCCGGGTCCCCGCGGTCGACCGGCTCGGCGCGGAGGGGGACGGATTCTCGATCGCGATGCGGACGCTCGACCAGACCCGCACTCCGATCGGTGCGCTCGCGACCGGGATTGCGCAGGCCGCCCTCGACCACGCGGCCGCCTACTCCCTCAAGCGCCAGACCTTCGGCAAGGCGATCGCCGAGCACCAGGCGATCCAGATCAAACTCGCGAACATGGCCCAGGCGGTGCATGCGGCGCGCCTCCTGACCTGGCACGCCGCGTGGACGATCGACCACGGGTCGAAGGGCACGCTCGAGTCGTCGATCGCGAAATGCTTCGCTTCGGACGCCGCCCTGCACGTCGCCGACGAGGCGATCCAGACGTTCGGCGGCTACGGCTACATGAAGGAGTATCCGGTCGAGAAGCTCCTCCGGGACGCGAAGCTGACCCAGATCTACGAAGGCGCGAACGAGATCCAGCGCACCGTCATCGCTCGAGAGCTCCTCCGCAACTACGCCTGATACGGTGGTGCGGCCGTGGAGATCGTCGTCTGCGTCAAACCGGTGCCCGAGGCCGAGACACGGCTACGTGCGACCGCGGACGCGAAAACGCTCGACCCCGAGTCGGTGAAGTTCGTCCTCGCCGGATACGACGAGTCCGCCGTCGAGCAGGCGCTGCTCCTCAAGGAGTCGATCCCGGGGTCGACCGTGCACGTCGTTTCCTTCGGGCCTGCCCCCCGGACCGAGGAGGTCCTTCGCGCGGCGATCGCGCTCGGCTGCGACCGGGCGACCTGGGTCGAAGCCTCCGCGGGCGACGGCGCCGACCCGGTCACTGCCGCTCGCGCGCTCGCGGCGGCGCTGACGCCGGCACCCCACGACCTCGTACTGTGCGGTAAACAGGCCGGTGACGACGAGAGTGGGCTGGTCGGGGCAGCGCTCGCCGAACTGCTCGGCATTCCCGACTTCAGCTCTGTCGTGGACCTCCGGTGGGACCCGACGAGGTCGCGGTTCCTCTTCCAACGAACGACCGAGGCGGGCCCGGAGACATGGGAGAGCCCGGCCCCGTGCGTGATCGGACTCCAGCAGGCGTGGAACGACCCTCGAACGGCGAAGCTCCCGGCGATCCTCAAATCCCGAAAGGCCGTCCTCGCGAAGGTGGCGGCCACGGAGTCCGTGGCCTCGGCCGCCCACAGCGCCCCGGAGCGGTTCGAGCTGCCGGCGCCGCGGACGGGCGCCCGGATGGTCGAGTACCAGACCCCCGAAGAGGCGGCCCAGAAGCTCGTGAAGATCCTCCGCGAGGAAGCGAAGGTGTTCCCGTGACCCCCCCCACCGTGCTCGTGGTCGGCGAGGGGCAGGACGGGCGCCTCACCGGTGCGACGGTCGAGGCGATCGGGGTCGCCCGCGCTCTCGGCGGGGCGAACGTCGTCGGCTTCGCGGCCGGCGCGGCCGCGGGCACCGTCGCCGGCGACTTCGGACGGTTCGGCGTCCCCCGAGCGATCGTCGCCGAAGATCCCCGACTCGATACCGCTCCGGCGGGCGCGACCGCCCCGCTGCTCAAGACCGCGGCGGACGCCACCGGCGCGACCGTCATCGTGGTCGGGGGAACCGGCGCTGGCCGCGACCTTCTCGGGCACCTCGCCATCGCATGGAACGCGGCGGTGGCCACGGGGGTGACCGAAGCGACCGCGATCGACGGGGGACTCCGCGTCCGCCGACCGATCTTCGGGGGTCGTGCGACCGAGACGCGGCGGCTCGAGGGCCCTCGGGTCGCCTTCGCGATCCGGGCGCACGCGTTCGCTGCTCCGGCCGAGACGCCCGTTCCCTGCGCGGTCGAACCGCTGCGGCGCGCCGAGATCCCGGCCCCGCTCCTCGCTCCGAAACGGACCGCGGTCGCCGGCGCAGCCCGCGGCTCGGGACCGGGACTGACCGAAGCGTCCATCGTCGTCTCGGGCGGTCGGGGGGTGCGCGGACCCGAGAACTTCCACCTCATCGAAGAGCTGGCCGCCGCGCTCGGCGGCGCGGTCGGAGCGTCCCGCGCCGTCACGGACGCCGGGTGGCGACCGACGTCGTTCCAGGTCGGACAGACGGGACGCGCCGTCTCCCCCCAGCTCTACGTTGCGATCGGGATCTCGGGAGCGATCCAGCACATCGTGGGGATGGTCAGCTCGCGAACGATCGTCGCGATCAACTCCGACCCCTCCGCCCCGATCTTCAAGGTCGCGGACTACGGGGTCGTGGGCGACCTCTTCCAGGTCGTTCCCGCCCTCACGGCCGAGGTCCGTCGGGTGCGCGGTCTCTGACCCGGCCTAGAGGTCGCGGTAGAGGTCGACCCCGTCCTTCACCAGCGTGGAGGTCGGGAGGCCCGCGGCCTTCTGCGCGCGGCGGAGCAGCTTGCGCACGGGCTGCTTCGGGCCCCCGCGTTCCGTGAACATCGCGCGGAACAGTTCGCCGGCGAACCGGGGGTAGACCGAGTAGAACCGCGGATTCCATTTCACCCGGTCCATCCTCTCGAAGTCCCGGAAGTCAGAGAGGACGTGGGTCGCCGCGAGCCGACGATCGTACTCGGCGAGCTGGTCCGCCCCGAACCGTCCGGCCTTCTTCGCCGCGAGCGCTGTCTCGGCCGCCTCGAGGCCGGTCCGGACCGCGTAGTTCATCCCCTGGATCGTGAGGCCGTTCGAGAAGACGAAGCCGGCCGCGTCCCCGGCGACCATCCACCCGTCCCCATGGAACGCCGCGGGCCGGCTGGCCCAGCCCGAGCTGATCAGCTTCGCTCCGTACTCCACGAGCTCGGCGCCCCGCAGACGGCTCGCGATCGTGGGGTGGAGACGGAACTGCTCCATCAGGTCGTGCGAGTAGACGCCCTTTCCGAACAGCGACTGGATGTTGAGGATCAGCCCGACGGAGAGCGTGTCGCGGTTCGTGTAGAGGAATCCGCCGCCCATCACCCCGGGCGGGAATATCCCGGTGACCCACTCCTCGGCGTGTCCTTCACCGGGCCCCACCCCGAAACGGTCCTCGAGGACGCCGGAGTCGAGTCGGTAGACCTCCTTCATCCCCAGTTCGGTCGCCTCGCCCGAGAGCCGGGGACTCGGACGGATGGGGGTCCCGAGCGCGACCCGGGAGTTCGCGCCGTCGGCGACGACCGTCACGGGAGCGGTCATCGTTTCGCCGCCCTGGATGACCCCGTGGACGCGGGTCCCTTCCCAGTTCAGGCGATCGACCGGCACCGACGCGACGACGGTCGCCCCGGCCTCCTCGGCCTTTTTCGCGAGCCACGCATCGGTGCGGGCCCGCAGCACCGTATGGCCCACGTAGGGCTCGGTGCGCCAGCCCGCGTCCTCGAAGTCGAAGGAGACCGAGCTCTCGGGAGTGAGGAATCCGAACCGCTTGCGGACGAGGTGCCGCTCGACCGGCATCTCGTGCCACCAGTTCGGCAGGATCCGGTCGAGGTCGTGTCCCCAGAGCACGCCGCCCGAGAGGTTCTTGGCGCCCGGCTCGGCCCCCCGCTCGAGGAGCAGCACGTTCGCGCCCCCTTGGGCGAGCCGGATCGCCGCCGAACAGCCGGCCATGCCGGCGCCGACCACGATGGCATCGAAGTCGTCGCCCATCCGGCGGCGGACGCAGGCGGGGCGATTTAACGGTGCGCGCAGCGGACCGTCGGGCGGATCGCCCTCGGGGCTCCGCGCGTTACCTACCGACCCACGCGTTGGCGCCGTGACCGGCGTTTCTCGCAACGCCCTGGCCGGCGTCCTCGATCATCTTTTGGAACCGGAACGGCTTGGGGATTCCCTTCCAGTCCTCGTTCCCGAGCCGAGCCCCGGCCTCGGAGCTGACGCGGACCGTCCCGTAGCCGAGGATCCGCTGACCGAACGACTGGTGGACGTCGACCCCGCGTACCTGGGTCACGGGGATCTCGTGGAAGTCCTTCCCGAGGATCCCGGTCTGGACGATCACGCGGTTGGAGGTCACGGCGTAGACGGTCCGGACCCATCGCAGTCCGCGAACCGCGAGCCAGAGGAAGCCAATCAGGAACAGGAAGCCCCACGCGATCAGGAACCACCGCGGGCCCACGCTGTGGGCGGCCCCGCCGAAGATGTCGTGTTCGAACGTGGTCCACGCACCCAGGTGGAACCACCCGTAGTAATAGGCCGCCGAGAAGAGGGCCAGGACGCCCGTGATCAGGATCCAAAGGATGGGGCCGGGAAAGTAGTAGAGCCGGGTGGCTCGCGTCTCCTCGAGCAGGAACTCCTCGTCGGCGAGATACGTCGCTTTCAGCAGCCGGGGCATCGGGCGCGACGACGCGACCGGCGCGGGCGGCGCGGCCGGAGGACCGGTCCGGGGCGGGGTCTGGGACACCGGGCTCGTGGGCGCGGGTGCGGACATCAGGGCGGCATGGGCCTCGGCTGCAAGATAAACCCTCCCTTCATCGCGCTCAAGCGACGGCTCGCGTCTTATATCGCCCGGAACGTCCCGGCCCTCGATGGGCGTCACCGACTGCCACGTCCACATCAACCCGCTCTGGGAGATGCGGCCGGACGCCGTTCGCCTCCTGGCGCACCCGGACCCGGCCGACGTGCGCTACCTGAAGGAGCCGAGCACGTTCCTCGAGTACCTGGACCGGTGCGGTGTCGAACGCGCCGTGCTCGTCAACTACGTCGCACCCGAGGTCATCGGGTACACGGAGAAGTCGAACGACTTCGTGAGCGAGTACGCACGGACCGACCCCGAGCGCCTGATCGCGGTCGGGGGGATCCGGCCGGACCACCCCGACCCCGACCGAGAGATCGCGCGCCTTGCGACCGCGCTCGGCATCCGGGGGATCAAGCTGCATCCGCCCCACCAGCTGTTCCGGCCGAACGCCTACGTGGACGGAGAGTTACCCGCTCTGCGCGCGATCTACGCCGCGTGCGAACGGCACGGACTTCCCGTGATCATCCACACCGGTACCTCGGTGTTCCCTCGCGCGCGGAACAAGTTCGCCGACCCGATCCTGGTGGAGGATGTGGCGCTCGACTTCCCGGACCTGACGATCGTCCTGGCGCACGGCGGACGACCGATCTGGATGGAGACGGCCACGTTCCTCGCGCGTCGGTTCCCGAACGTCTGGCTCGAGGTCTCGGGCATCCCGCCCGTCCGACTACTCGAGTACTTCCCCCGACTCGCGCAGCTCGCGGACAAGGTGCTGTTCGGCACCGACTGGCCCGGACCCGGCGTCAAAGATATCGGGGCCAACCTCGCGGCGTTCCGCGCGCTACCGATCCCGGCCGACGCCCAGCACCGGATCCTCGAGGAGAATCCGACGCGCGTGTTCCCTCGGGGCGCGGGCAAGGCCAACTGAAATACTGCGGCTCGATGGCTCCGGCGTGACCGAAGCGCCGAAGCCCCCGACCGACGAGGGCGAGAGCCCCCCCTCGCCCGAGGTCGAGGTACCGACCCCCATCGTCGAGGCGGTCGAGGGCGGCGAGGACGTCGGACGGCTTCCGCTCCCCCGGCGCAACCGCGGCGAGGTGTTCGGGATCGCGAGCCAGCTGCTCGGTGCCGCGCGGATCCGGGTGATGTGCGAGGACACGGTCTCCCGGATGGGCCGGATCACCGGGAAGATGAAGAAGAAGATGTGGATCCGCGAGGGAGACCTCCTGATCCTCCGCCCGTGGGGTTTCCAGGAAGGGAAAGCGGACATCCTGTTCCGCTACAGCCGGACCCAGGCACAGTACCTTGCGCGAAAGAACATCCTACCCGCGTCGGTGAACCTGTTCTCCTCCGAACCCCGGGCCGACGCGGCGACCCCGGCCTAGGAGTGCCCGTGTGGGCCCCGTCTGCCCGTCCGCTGACCTCTCTCGAGATGGCGGTCGTCGAGGCGAACGCGGTCGCTCTCGGCGTCACGGTGGACGCGCTGATGGAGAACGCAGGCCGCGCCGTCGCGGAGGAAGCGACCCGCCACCTGCCCACCCCGCCGACCCGCGTCGCCATCGTGGCCGGAAGTGGGAACAACGGGGGAGACGCGACGTGCGCCGCGTTCTACCTCCAGCAGTGGGGATACTCGCCGGAGGTCTGGCTCGTCCGACCGCCCACCGAGATCGCGTCACGGGCGGCCCGGCGATGTTTCGAGCGCGTGGAGCACCGATGTGCGATGCACTACGGGGTCCCCCGACCCGAGGAGCTCGCCGGCATGCCGCTCGTCCTGGACGGGCTCCTCGGCACCGGGCAGGGGGGCCGTCTCCGGTCCCCCGTCCGCGAGGCCGTGGACGCGATCCGTACGAGCGCTGCGCCCGTGCTCTCGATCGACGTCCCCACGGGGGTGAGCGACCCCGCGGGATTGCGACCGTCGTGGACCGTGACGCTGACGACCTCCAAGGAGGAGATGGTTCCCGGAAGTTCGGGCGAGGTCGCGGTGCGGGACATCGGCATCCCGCCCGCGGCCTGGCACCGCACGGGCCCCGGGGAGTTCCTGTTCTTTCCGCGACCGTCCGGTCACGGCGACCGGGGCCGCTCGGGCCGACTCCTCGTGATCGGGGGGGGACCGTACACTGGGGCCCCCGCGCTCGCCGCGCTGGCCGCCCTGCGCTCGGGGGCCGAACGCGCCACGGTCATCGCACCGCAGGGGAGCGCGGAGCGGGTCCAGTCGTTCAGCCCGAACCTGGTCGTGCGGGCGTTCGGCGTCGACCGCTTCCGGCCCACCGACGTTCCGGAGATCCTGGAATTCGCACGGAGTTCCCATCCGCAGGCCGTCGCTATCGGCATGGGGGCGGGGGCGCACTCCGAGACCGTTGAGGCGCTCCGGGCGATCGAACGCGGGCTCGTCGGCAGCGTCCCGCTCCTCGTGGACGCGGACGGGCTCGCTGCGATCCCGACCGCGGAGGAGATCTCCGAGGTCGGGGGCCCCGCGTTCGTCGTCGCGACGCCCAACGCGGGCGAGTACGTACGGTACTTCGCGGGCTCCGGGGACGGACCCGCGACGGAGCGGGGGGAGCGTGCGCGGGCGATCGCGTCCGAGCGGCGACTGACCCTCGTCGTGAAGGGAGACCGCGATCTCCTCACGGACGGAGAGAGCTGGTTCGAGAACGCCCACCACCACCCGGCGATGACGGTCGGGGGCGTCGGCGACGTTCTCGGGGGAGTCATCTCGGGCCTCCTTGCCCAGGGAGTGTACCCGATCCACGCGGCGCGGCTCGGGTCCTGGTGGGTCGGTGAGGCCGGCGCCCGGATGGCCGCCCGGAGGAGCTTCGGACTCGTGGCGACCGATGTGATCGAGGAGCTGCCCGCGGTGCTGGTGACCGCGCTCGAGCGGGTCCACCCCGGCGGGTGACCGACCGCGCTCAGGCGTAGCGGACGCGGCCGCGGATCGCCTTGGCCCGGGCGCGCACGTCCTTTGCCCCGGCCGGATTGCCGCTAGCGTACCCTTCGAGGAACGCGCGGACGAGCGCCTCCGCCTTCGGGTGGAGGGCTTTGAGGTCCTCTTCGACGAGATGGAGGTCGATCCCCAACTCTTCGACGCCGGGACTCCGAGAGCCCATCGATAGGTCGAGGAACGCCGGGGCGCCGGTCGCCCCGTCGGGGTAGAGCACGTTCGAGCTGGTGAGGTCGCCGTGGGCGATCCCGCCGGCGTGGAGCTTCCCGAGCCCCTCGCCCATCCGGCGGACCGCGTCGGAGAGGACCTCGGGCGCGAGCGCAGGGTCCTCCAGGAGCTCCTTCAGCGTGGGTCCGGGAAGCTGCTCGAGGATGAGCCGATGTTTCGGGAGGTCCACATCGTAGAGGAGCGGAGTGCGCACGCCGAGGCGACGCGCGTCCACGAGAAGCCGCGCTTCGGTCCGCGTCCGCTCCCGGCGGAGACGGTCGTCCAGCGCCTTCGGACGGTAGCTCTTCGCTCCACGCTCTTTGAGCAGCGCGGGGAGCCCCATCCATTCGACCGCGCGGAGCGTTGCCTCGGCGCCCCGCGAGACTTCGGGTCCCTCCGGTTCCGCTTCGGCCATCGTTCCTCGCGAAGGGTCTATCGACCCTTCCGCGCGGCGACGCTCCGGACGATCGCCTCGCGCGCGAGCCGAGCCGCGAGCGCGCTCGTATTGCCGGTGTCGTAGTGCGGGCTCACTTCCATGATGTCAAGGCCCGCGAGTCGGGGCGCCGCCTGGTCGATGACGTACTTCACGTCGCGAGGGGTCAGCCCGAACGGCTCGGGTGTCCCGGTGCCGCCGGCGTAGGCCGGGTCGATGGCGTCGATGTCGAGCGAAATGTAGATCCGTTCCGTCTTGAGCATGTTGAACGCGCGCTGGACCGCGGACTCGATCCCCTCCCGGGCGATCTCGTGGGCGGTGACGTACGACATTCCGATCGACTTGTTGGCGTCCATCTCCTCGTGGGAGACCGAGCGCACTCCGAGAACGACGATATTCCTCGCGCCGACCTTCTCCAGGATTCGGCGCGAAGAGCAGCCGTGACTGCGCGGATCCCCGAGATAGCTCGACCGAAAATCCAGGTGCGCGTCGAGGTAGAGGACCCCGAGGCTCGGGGCGTCGTCCGGGTACGCCTCGACGGACGGCGGGGAGCACGCGTGGTCCCCGCCCAGAACGATGGGCACTTTCCCCGCTGCGTAGACCGGGCGTATCTCGGCGCGTACCGACCGGACCATGTCGGTCGCGTTGCCGAACTCCTCCGTGTTACCGAGGTCGTGGATCGGGACGTCCGAGAGGTCGACCCCGGTCTCTAGGTCGAACGACTCGAAGTTCCAGGAATGCTGACGGATCGAGTCGGGGCCGAACCGGGCGCCGGGTCGGAACGACGTCGTACGATCGAACGGCACTCCGACGATGACGAACTCCGACTCCTCGAAGGAGGCGTTGGCATCGGCGAACGTGGTCGGGCGAATCACGGGCGAGCGACGGCGGTGCGCTATAATACGGTGCCCGCGGCGAGAAGACGGGGGCGAACGCCGCGTCGCGACGAGGAGGCTCCGGCCGCAAGGGAGAGCCGCGAGAACCGGGAGCACGGCCCCCTCCATCTCCCCATCTCCTCGGGCGCATCCGGGGTGTCGACGGGGGACCCGGTCGGCTCGTCCGACGAGCGGATCGGGGCTCCCCTCCCCGCGTGCTCGGGGCCCCGATTCTTGAGAAAAGCAATGGAAGGGGTTGTAACGGACCTGCCCTGGGCAGGAATGACTCTAGGACGCAGTTACAATGTCTCCGTAGTTGCCGGCTCCAAAGTTGCACCACAGGTCGGTCGAGTTCACGGAATCTCCGTGGCTGTTCGTTTGGAAGGCTCCTGCCAGGTTGTAGAGGAATCCCCAGCTCGTCGTGACGAAATCACTCGGGTTGGCCGGGGAGAAATAGGCGGCCTCCCAGTTGTATTCGTTGGCATCTCCCGTCCCGTTCAGGATACCGAGTGTCGTTCCACCGTAGTTCAGGGTTCCCAGATTCGCCGTGGTCGGACTCACAAACTCTGTGCCCGCAATGGTCCCAACCAGTCCGCCGACCAGAGTTCCATAGCCCGAGGCAGTCTCCGGCGCGCCGTTCTGGGGACTGATGGCCCCCTGGGGCGTCTGGAAACTACCCTTGAACGTTTGTGTCCAATAGTAGGTTCCGGCGTCTGGACCGCTGTTGATCTTCCATACGTGCAGGGTAGTCGTGTAACTATCCATGGCCCAGTAGGGAGTGACCACTCCGCTGTCTTCATCATTGACGGCTTTCCACGTCACGGAGACGACCAGCTGAAGATCGTGGGCGCTGGGGGGACCCACCGTGACTTGTTCGCTATTGCCCGCGCAGGTATACGTCTGTGTAGCGATGCCCGCGCTCGCTCCCGCCACGGTAGCGGCTGCAAGAGCGGATATTGCTACCAGAACAGCAACTCCCGCAACCAGACTTCCGGCCAATACTTTCGTTCTCTGCTTCTTCTCCATTTAACCCACCCTTTTTTTCGTTCGCTGTTGCCCGGAGGCTGACGGATTTTGACCGTCTGCATGCCAGAAGTGCAGCCCCCATGCTGGACCAAGAAAAAGGTCACTTGCCCCACTCCCTAGGAATGGAGGCCCCCTAGTAACGCTCACATTCTTTCTCGGAACGCTCCCTAATACGTTGCGACGACTAGGTCGAGCCCTCATGCAGATTTCAGTACATAAGCGGGGAGGGTCGGGGGAGCTGTTGCCCTCGGTCCGCAGAGCGCGCTCGGTCCGGGAAAACGGGACCACCGATCCTGTGCGGGTGCGGGGTGCGAGGCCTTCGGGGCCCGCGACCGCCCAACCGAGACCCGTCGGCGGGCACTCTGCGCTCGATCGTCGTCGCGCGGAAGGGCCGTTGAAGTTCCCCGGTGCCACGAGCGGGCGCCGGCCGCCCGCGGCAGGACGGGGCGCGGAGGGCGCCCGCCAAGCAAGGGCGGAGCGTTAACTACCACCCGGCACGTTCGTTTCCGAGGTGGATTCGATGGCGGATGGGCACGGGGTCGCCCGGAAGAGTGAGGCAGACGGGGTCGAGATCCTGGTGCTCCAGAACCCGCCGGTCAACGCGCTCAGTTCCGCTCTGATCGCGGACCTCGACCTCCGACTGACCGAACTCGCCTCGGATCCGACGGTGCGGGCGGTCGTCCTGACCGGGGACGGTCAGTACTTCAGCGCGGGCGCGGACGTGAAGGAGATGGCGACGATCGATCCCGCAGCAGTCCCCGCGATGGCCCGCCGTTCGCTCGAAGTCTACGGTCGGGTCGCCGCACTGCCGGTGCCGGTGATCGCTGCGATCAATGGCCTTGCGCTCGGTGGCGGCCTGGAACTCGCGCTCGCCTGTGACCTGCGGGTCGCCGGCGAGTCCGCCAAGCTCGGGGCGCCCGAGGTTGGGCTGGGGTTGATCCCCGCCTACGGCGGCACCCAGCGGCTTCCCCGCCTCGTCGGCGCCGCCAAGGGAAAGGAGCTGATCTTCACCGCGACGATGATCTCGGCCGCCGAGGCGTTGCGGATCGGGCTCGTCAACAAGACCGTCCCCGCGGGCCAGGAGTTGCGCGCGGCGCGGGACCTCGCGCACACGATCGCCCAAAAGGCTCCCCGCGCGATCCGGGCGGCGAAGCGCTCGATCGTCGAAGGAGACGAGATGCCCCTCGCCGCGGGGATCGCGAACGAGACGAAGCTGTTCCTGACCGAGGTCCTCCCGTCGGAAGACCTCACGGAGGGGATCGTCGCGTTCGTCGAGCGACGGCCGCCGAAGTTCCGGGGGGTCTAGCGATGGCGATCGAGTTCTCCTTCACGCCGGACCAGGAGGCGTTCCGTGACGCCGTGCGCACGTTCCTCCAGAAGGAGGTCGCCCCGGTCGTGGCCGAGATGGACGAGTCCGAAGAGTTCCCGCGCGGGAGCGTGGGCAAGATGCAGGCCGAGGGATACTTCGGCGTGCCCATCCCCGAAGAGTACGGCGGCCTGGGACTCGGGAAGGTCGGCTACTGCATCTTCCTGGAGGAACTCGGAAAGGTTGACGCCTCCCACGGTACGATCGTCGGTGCCCACACCTCCCTGGGGACCACCCCTCTTCTCTACTACGGGACCGAGGAGCAGAAGCGCCGCTGGCTCGTGCCGGCGGCCCGGGGCCAGAAGCTCCTCGCGTTCAGCCTCACCGAGCCCGGCTCCGGGAGTGATTCGGGAGCGGTCCACACACTCGCGGAACGGTCCGGGGACCGGTGGCTCCTCACCGGGAACAAGATCTACGTCTCGAACGGACGCGAAGCCGACACGATCGTCGTGATGGCCGCCAACGATGTGAAGCTCGGACCGAACGGGGGCGTCACCGCGTTCCTGGTGGATACGAAGCTGCCCGGCTTCACGGTCGGCCGGTGCGAGAAGAAGATGGGACTCCACGGGACCTCCACGGCGGAACTCATCCTCGACCACGTCGAGCTGGGCGCCGAGCACGTGCTCGGAGAGGTCGGCAAGGGCTTCCACGTGGCGATGACCGCGCTCGACGTCGGGCGCGTTTCCCTCGGCGCCGCGTCGCTGGGGGGGATGGAGGCCGCCACGCACCAGGCGCTCGAGTTCGCCAAGAACCGAACCCAGTTCGGCCTGCCGATCAGCGAGTACGAGGCGATCCAGTTCAAGCTCGCGGACATGGCGATGAAGGTCCACGCGCTGCGCCTGATGGTCTACCACGCCGCGGAGCACCAGGACCGGCTCGGCTGGGACCCGAAGAAGTGGGGTCGGCTCGAGCGCGCCGAGAAGACCCGGGAGTCGGCGGTCGTGAAATGCCTCGCCTCGGAGTGGGCCGGCGAGGTCATCGACGAGGCGCTCCAGATCCACGGTGGTCTCGGCTACATCCGCGGGACGCCCATCGAGCGGGCCTACCGGGACGCCCGCATCAGCGAGATCTTCGAGGGGACGAACGAGATCCAGCGGCTCGTCGTCTCCCGGGACCTCATTTCGCGGGGACTGTAGGGCTCGAGGTCGCGGCCTCGTCTCGGAGCACCCGGCGCAGGACCTTCTGGGTACCTCCGCGGGGCAGCGCGTCGCGAAACTCCACGGTGCGGGGCGCCTTGTAGTGGGCGATGCGGTCCCGAACGAACGCGATCAGCTCGTCGGCGGTCAGTGTCGCGCCGGGCTTCCGGACCACGAACGCCTTCACGACCTCCCCGTGGCCGGGGTCGGCGACCCCGACCGCGGCGGCGTCCTGGACCGCGGGGTGCTGGAAGAGTACCTCCTCCACCTCCCGAGGGTAGACCTTCATTCCGCCGACATTGATCGTGTCCTTGATCCGGTCGACGATGTAGGCGTACCCGGCGGAGTCGATCCGGGCGACGTCCCCCGTGCGAAACCAGCCGTTCTGGAGGACCGCGGCCGTCTCCTCCGGGTGCCCGTAGTACCCCAGCATCACCTGCGGCCCGCGGATGCACAGCTCGCCGACCTCATCCGTGCCGAGCACGCGCGTGCCGGTCTCGAGGTCGACGACCCGTTCGTCCGTTTCGGGCAGCGGCAGCCCCACGGAACCGGCCCGCCGTTCCCCGTGAAGGGGGTTGACGTGGGTCGCGGGGGAGGTCTCGCTGAGCCCGTATCCCTCGACCAGGTCCCCCCCCGTGAGCGCCTCGAACTGACGCGCGACCTCGAGCGGGAGCGGCGCCGACCCCGAAAGGCAGTAGCGGATCGAGTGGATCCGGTGCTTCGCGATGTCCGGCTGGTGGTTGAACGCGGCGTAGAGCGCGGGCACGCCGGGGAACTGGGTCGGGTGATATCGGTCCATGAGCTTCAGGATCTCCCGGATCTCGGGGCGGGTCTGCAGGACGATCGACGCTCCGTCCGCGAGCCCCATCAGCAACGCCACCGTGAGCCCGTATACGTGGAAGAACGGGATCGAGGCGAGGATGACCTCCGAGCCGCTGACGCGGCTCGTGTTGCAGGCGTTCCCCTGGACGACGTTGGCGACCAGGTTGCGGTGCGTGAGCATGACCGCCTTCGGAACGCCGGTCGTTCCTCCCGTGTATTGGTAGACCGCGACCGTGCGGGCCGGGTCGGCGCGGAACACGTCGACCGACCCCTGGGCCCGGATCGCGGTGGAGTACGGGTGGATCCAAGGCTCTACCGGGAGGTCGGTCGGGAGCTTCTGCTTTCGCAGGACCGAGTTGACGAACGGCCGGAGGTACCAGGGGTAGAACTCCCGGAGTCGTGCTACGAAGACCACCGGGACCGGGTACTGCGAGCGCACGCTCGCCAGGTTCGGGTAGAGGATCTCGAGGGTAACGACCGCCTTCGGACCGGAATCCTTGAGGATCCGGGTGAGGTCCTGCCCGAGGTAGAGCGGACTGACCTGGACGACGATCGCTCCGAGTCGCAGCGCGGCGAACAGTGCGATCGGGTAGAGGGGGCAGTTGGGGAGGTAGATCGCGACCCGGTCCCCGGGTCCCACCCCGTTCTGCCGCAGTGCCGATGCGAACCGCTCGCTCTCGTCCCAGAAGCGACGGTACGACCACTTCGCGCCGTAGTACACGAGGGCGGTCCGGTCCGCCCAGATACGGCTGCTCTCCCCGACGAGTTCGGTCAGCATCACGTCCGGGATGTCGAGGTGCCGGGGAACGTCGGGCGGGTAGCTCTTCAACCAGAACCGCTCAAGGTCCGCCGGGGCCGTGTTCGCCACTGCCCACTACCCCGCGGCGTCCGCTGCCGCGTCCTTGGCGAACTGGACCCCGGGCTTGTAGCCGGCGACGAAGTGTACCCGTTCGCCGATCGCGAGGTCGTTCTCCGACCTCACGGACGGCATCCAGCCGGTAACGCGGCCCCCGCCCTCGAGCTCGACCACGACGTAGGCGTACGGCGCGTCGTTCAGGAATTCGTCTCCGGGCACGGTGAGGACCGTGAACGCTGCGACCGTCCCCCGGGGAGGGAGGAGGGCCTCGAGCAGGTCCGCCCGACCGCAGCGGGGACACGCGAGGCCCCACGTAGCGGTCACGAAGCCGCAGCTCGGGCAGCGGAACCCGCGCAACTCCTGGGCTTCCTCGTATCCGTGGAAGAACTCCTGGATCGTGTGGGAGGCCGAGGGGAACTCTTCGGACGCGTTCCTCCCTCCCTAGCGGCGCGAGAAGATGTGGACGGAGCACGAACCGCCGGTCGCCCCGACATTGTGGGCGAGGGCGGTGTTGGTCCGGGGGACCTCGCGGCCCTTCGCGAGCCCGTTGAACTGCTCGAAGATCTCGACGACCTGGCTCGCGCCCGTCGCGCTCACGGGATGGCCCTTGGCTTTGAGCCCCCCGGAGGGGTTGACGGGCAGTTTCCCGTCCCGCGCGGTCACCCCGTCTACTTCCGCGGCGCCGGCCGCCCCCCGAGGGAAGAAGCCGAGGTCCTCGAGGGCGAGCAGCTCGGCGATCGTGAAGCAGTCGTGGACCTCGAGGAAGTCGATGTCCTTCGGCGCGAGGTGGGCCTGTCGGAACGCCTTCGCCGCCGCGGTGCGGGTCGCGGGGAGGCCGAGAAGGTCCGGTCGGTCCTGCATCTCCGTGATCGAGCCGGCGCGCGCGGAGGCCCGGATGACGAGCGGCTCCGCCACCGGCTTCGCAACGGCCTCCTTTGCGGCGACGACCACCGCGGCCGCCCCGTCGGAGAACGGGCAGCAGTCGTAGAGTCGGAGGGGGGAGGCGATGATCGGAGACCGGAGGTAGGTCTCCATCGTGATCTCCTTCTGGAAGTGGGCGTGGGGGTTGCGCGCGGCGTTGGCGTGGTTCTTGATCGCCACCGACCCGAGGACCTCGGGCGACATCGGGAACGCCTTCTCGTACGCGCTGGCGAGGGTCGCGTAGAGCCCCGGAAAAGTCGCACCGTTCTTGGTCTCGAAGGCATAATCCGCCGCTTCCGCAAAGTAGCTGGTGGCGGTGAGCGTGTCGAGATGCGAGAGCTTCTCGACGCCGACGACGAGGGCGACGTCGGTGAATCCGCCCGCGACGTGGACGAACGCCTCGTGGAGGCCCGCGCTGGAGGAAGAGCACGCCGACTCGATCGTGCACGACGGAACGTCGGGAATCCCCAGGCCGCCGTTGATGAGGGGACCGACGTGTCCCTGACGCTCGGTGAGGCCGAAGCAGTTGGAGACGAACGTGTAGCCGATATCCTTCGGCTCGAGTCCGGCGACTCGGATCGCCTCCATCGAGACCCGCGTAGCGGCCTCCCGACCGGTCTCCTTCATCTTGCCGAACCGGTTCGATGCCGCCCCGACGACCCACGCCTCGCGCATCCGGACCTTCACCGGAAGAAGACGGGAAGCGAACTTTAGGCTATCCCGCCGCGCGGGGGAATCCGGTCGTCCACGACAGTGCCGGGGAGGTCGAGCAGCTCGCGGAGTCGCTGGAATGCACGTTCGGCGGCGGCCGGGTCCTGGCTCTTGAACAGCAACCGGCCGGACCGGCTGATGGTCACCTCGGGGTCCAGGGCCGCGATGAGCATGACCCGTGCGTCCACGACCGCGACGCCGACCTGTTCGAGCGAACGGCGGACCTCCGTGAGGTCGAGCCGGAGCGGCGGGTCGGGGATCGCCTCGTAGCCGCCGTTGTTCGAACAGAGCCGCAATCTGCGATACATGTGCGCCCCGACGCTCCCCCCGTACGGGTCCGAGGACAAGGGCCTGACGCCCCACCAACGCTCTCCGGCCGTCGCGCGGCGGAAGACCCGATTCTCGCCGGTACCCTCGGGGAGCGCAAGTCTAACTTTATATACCCGGGCGGCGCGTGGCGCGGCCGAACACGGCACGGTGGGAATCTTGACTGCAACGTACTACCAGGAGCCGCCCGAGGCCCAGTCGATCAAATCGATGCTGCACATCGCGAGGATCCTCGCGATCATCTTCGGCATCATCCTCCTGCTCGGGGGCCTCGCGTACGCAGCGACCGTCGCGTACTACTACAGCCTCTGCTCGAGCCTCCTGCTCGACGCGTACTGTGGTGCCGCGCTCGGCACCCTGCTGATCTTCCCGATACTGATCATCATCTGGGGAGTCGTTGACTTCCTGATCTACGTCAACGCGAAATCGATCGAGACGATGGTCAATGCCCACCAGTACGAACAGGCGAAGGGCAAGACCCTGGTGTGGATGATCATCGGCTTCATCCTCGGTGGGGTCCTCGTCGGCATCGTTCTCCTGATCGCCTATCTCAAGTTCGACCCGCTCATCAACGCCCAGCGGGCGATGTCGGGCCAGGCCCCGCCGATGGCGGGCGCCTACCCTCCTCCCCCGGGAGCCCCCGTCGCCTACGGCGCCCCGCCCCCCGCATACGCTCCGCCCCCCGCGTACGCCCCCCCGCCCCAAGTGGCTCCGCCGCCCCCCGCGGCGGCGCCGGCCGTTCCGTTCTGCCCGTCCTGCGGGAAGCCGGGAACCTACGTCGCTCAGTACGGCCGCTACTACTGTTACGACGACAAGCAGTATCTCTGAGCCGAAGGGCACCCCTACGGGCCCGCGGCGCGAACCGTTTTCCCCGTTGCTCGGATCGATCGCCTACGGACGGCCCAGGCCGCCGGGGTCCCGTTCGCAGCCGCTCGCCGACGCGGGACGTGCCCCTAAAGGATGACGGCCTTTCGGACGCAATCGTCGATGATCTGTTCGACGTCCACCTGCTCCTCCTCCCGGAGGATCTGGACGAGGTTCGACCGGGTCGCCGGCTTGTCCGGTACCGCCTGGCAACAGACCCCCGGCCGGGTGGAGATCTCGTAGGTCCCGATCTCCTTCGCGACCGCCTCGATCTCCTGCTTGTCGAAGCCGATGAGGGGGCGAACGATGGGCAGACGGACCGAGGCGGTGGCGCTGTGCATGTTCGAGAGCGTCTGGGACGCGACCTGCCCGAGCGCCTCCCCCGTCACGAGGAACGTCGCCCGCTCGCGTTCGGCGATTCGTTCGGCCGACCGCCACATAAAGCGCCGGCAGAGGATGCAGCCGACGTGACGATCGGTGTTGCGCATGAGGGTCGTCTGGGTCGAGCCGTGCGGCACGACGTAGAGCGGGATCGGCTGGTCGTAGCGCTTCCTCAGCAGGTTCAGGTGGTCGACCACCTTCTCCAGGGGGGAGTCGTCGGTGAACGGGCGGTTGTCCATGTGCACGGCCACGATCTCGTGTCCCTGACGGAGCAGGTAGTGGACCGCGACGGGAGAGTCGATCCCGCCGCTCATCAGCATCACGCCGCGCGACATTTCGAGCGAGACCAGCCCGGACCGTCTATTTAGGTGTGGCCTCTTCGCGCGCGCCTCCGGCGTCGCAGGTAAATACCGACCCCCCGTCGATGCACCGTGGCGGACGACGCGCTCCCTCCGACCGAACTCCACGTCCGGGACGAGGGTTCGGGGCCGGTCCTCCTCTTGCTCCACGGGATCGGCGCCGACCACACGCTCTGGAACGACGTGATCCCGGGTCTGTCGAAGGAGTTCCGCGTCCTCGCACCCGACTTGAGGGGCCACGGCCGCACCCCGGCGCCCGCCGGGTCGCGGTTCACCTTCGCCGAGCTCGAAGGGGACCTCGAGAGCCTTCTGGACCAGCGGTCGATCGAGTCCGCCTACCTCGTGGGACACTCCGGCGGTGCGTTCCTCGCCCTGCGCTTCGTGCTCGACCGTCCGGCCCGGGCCCGCGGCCTGGTCATGGTCAGCGGCGCGGCGTACGCCGACCGACACAGTCAGGCGATCCTCCAACGCTGGGCAGAGACCCGTCGCACAGAGGGCCTGGATGCGTTCGGCCTACGACTCCTCAAGGACCTCTACTATCCGGATTGGATCGAAGCCCACCTCGACTTTGCCGATACGGTCCGAGAACAGCTCCGGCACACGGACTTCGGTCCTTCCGAACGATGGAGCGCGGAATTTCAGAAGTTCGACGAGCGCAACCGGGTCGGCAGCGTACGTACCCCGACGCTGATCGTCCAAGCGATGGACGACCAGGTGGTCGATGCGTCGCACGGCCGGATCCTGCGCCAGTCGATCCCGGGCGCCCAGATCCGGATCCTGGCCGAGACCGGCCACATGGTCCCGATCGAGCGACCGCAGGAGACGATCGACGCGCTCGCGGGTTTCGTTCGGGCAGCCGAGGAGCAGCGGGCCCTCACGGTCCGCTCGACCTGAGCGGCTGAGTTCCGGCGGTCTTATCTGCCCCAGGGACGATCCGGGGACCGATGGCGCCGAACGACGCGGCCGATATGGCGGCGAAACTGGAGCAAATGGAGAAGGATCTCCGCGACCTCCGCCTTCGGTTGGCGAGCCTCGAGAAGTTGCTCGACCCGCGGGCGGAGCACCCCTCGGACCGTTCCGCCGTCCGTGAGAAGGTCTCGTACGACTGGCAGGCGTAGTCGTGCCGGCGGACCGGGGCTCGGTCGCCGGTGGGGCGCCGGCGAACCTCGCCGAACTCCTCGGTAGGTTCCCGGCGACGGTCCCTCCCGTGGCAGCCGCGGGCGCCGCGGTGACGATCGTCCTGCGAGAGGGGGCTTCGGAGGTGGAGACGCTCCTGATCGAGCGAACGGAACGCCCGACCGACCCGGCGTCCGGTCAGGTGGCCCTGCCGGGCGGTCGCGTGGAGACGGCGGACGGCTCGTTGGTCGCGACCGCGCTCCGGGAGCTCCAGGAGGAGGTCGGGATCACGCGGGCGGACCTGGTCGGCCCTCCGCGATACGTCGGGACCGAGAACGCCGTGCGGTTCGGGATCCGGGTGGCGATCTTCGCAGACTCCCTCGGACCGGCGGGTCACCCTCCGACGGCCCTGAGCGTCGAGGAGGTCGCCCACGTGTTCTGGATGCCCCGCTCTGCCCTCGCCGACACCCGCCGCGTTCATCGCGAGACGTCCCTCGGACGGACCGAGGTGCCGGCGACCGTCTTCGAGGGGCACGTCCTCTGGGGATTCACCCGTCGGGTCGTCCGGCAGTTCTTCGGATTCCCCGTGGAGGACGAGTGGGGAGGTCCGGCGTTCTCCCCGGACCCGAGCCGGAACCGCAGCGGCGACGCGGATGCGAGCCGCCGCCAAGGCTAGCCCCCGGCGAGGCCACCGCGTCCCTCAACTACCCCTGAAGGATGGTCGCACGGTGCCCCTCCGTCAGACCCGCCGGTTGCTCTGCCCCAAGTGCGGAGGCGCGTTCGACTACGATTTCGTACCGGGGGTATCCTTCACCGCCATCCGGCTGGGGGACTCCCGGTACATGCGCTGCCCCATCTGCCAAAAGTTCTCGGTGTTCAAGATGACCGGTCCGGAGGCCCCGGTCTCCCCCTCCACCGCGCCCCGCCCGCAAGGTCCCCCCCCGCCGCCCTGACGAACAGCGCCGCAAACCTCGATGCCCGGCCCTGCGTCCGTCCCGCGATTCAGCGATACGCGCGTCAGCGTTCGATGGATCCTCGCGGTCGTGGTGCCGACCGCGGTCGCCACGCTCACGCTGGCCCTCTTCCTCTCGCGCCCCGAACCGGCCCTCGAGGTCGGGATCCTGGGTTCCGCACTTCTGCCGGTCGCGGCCGCACTCGGGGTCTGGCGGGGCCGCCTTTCCCGAGTCGACTCGCGCTAGGACCCGCCGGCGTCCCGCGCCGGTGCATTCCCCACGAAATGAAGTCACAAGGTTTTTTATAGCGCTTTAAATACTCCCGCCGCCGGGGATCGCTTTGGTTAAGATTCGAATTGAGAACGTCGTCGCGTCGACCTCCCTCGGAGACGAACTCGATCTTCAGTCGATCGCGCTCGGCCTGGACGGGGCGGAGTACGAGCCGGAACAGTTCCCGGGTCTCATCTACCGCCTCAAGCAACCGAAAACGGCGATCCTCCTCTTCCGCTCGGGGAAGGTGGTCTGCACCGGCGCGAAGAGCATGCACGAGGTCGAGGAGTCGATCCACACGGTCGCTGCCCAGATCAAGAAGGGGGGGCAGAAGATCAACATGAAGCCGAAGATCGAGGTCCAGAACATCGTCGCCAGCTCGGACCTCGAGAGCGAGATCAACCTCAACGCGATCGCGGTCACGCTCGGCCTCGACCGGGTGGAGTACGAGCCGGAACAGTTCCCGGGACTCGTCTGCCGGATCGACGAGCCGAAGGTGGTCGTCCTCCTCTTCGGGAGCGGAAAGCTGGTCTGCACCGGAGCGCGCAAGCCGTCCGACGTGGAAGTCGCCGTCAAGAAGATCACGAAGGAGCTCCAGGGCGCGGGCCTCCTGCGCTGAACGGGAGCTCGGGACGGCCCGCGTGCCGCTGCCGAGCGGGCTCCCCGTGGTCGATCATCATTGTCACCTTTCCCCGACCGGCGAGGGCGTCGCGGCGGCCCGCCGGTTTCGGGACGCCGGCGGCACGCACCTGTTCCTCGCCACGCAGAACTACGGTGCCGCGGTCCCGCTCTCGCTCGACGCCTACCGGCGCCAGTTCGAGACGACGGAGCGACTCGCGGGGCAGGTCCGGGAGGCCACGGCGGTCGTCGCCTACCCCGTGATCGCGCCGTACCCGGTCGACCTGCTGGCGGCGAGCGACGCCCTCGGCCGAGCCGCCGCACTCCAGCTCCACTGCGACGCGCTGGACCTCGCCGGCTCCTGGGTGCGTGAGCACCGCGCGGTCGCCCTCGGAGAGGTGGGCTGGGTCCACTTCCCGATCGCCCCGGACCTCGCTTCCGCGGTGGACGACGCGTTCCGGCATGCCTTGGGGGTCGCTCGGGACGTCGACTGCCCGCTCGTGGTGCATTCGGCCGATCTCGATGCGTCCGGCTTTCGGGAGCTCGGGCAGCGCGCGAGGGAAGCGGGGGTCCCGGCCGGGCGGGTCGTGAAGCACTTCGCGCGCTCCCGGGTTCTCCCCGAGGAGCGCGGCGACATCGTCCCGTCCTACCTCGCGCGACGGGAGCTGGTCCGCGAGGTGAGGACGGACCCGGGCCCCTGGTTCCTCGAGACGGATTTCCTGGACGACACGACCCGGCCGGGGGCGGTGCTGGACCTCGCGACCGTTCCGAGGCGGGCGCGTGCCATCGCGGACGAACCGGGCGGGATCGAGCAGCTCTTCGTCCCGTTCGTCGAGTCGATCGAACGGGTCTACGGCTGGCGGCCCGAAATCTCCGAGGGGAACCGGTCGTGACGCGCCGAATGATGCGGCGGGGTCGACTGCTCGCGATCGAGGGGATCGACGGCTCCGGTAAGTCGACGCTCGCCCGCGCGCTCGCCCGCTCCCTGCGTCGGCGGGGTCTCTCGGTCGGCCAGCGCCGCGAGCCTTCGGACCCGACCCTCGGCGCGCTCGCCCAGGCCGCGAGCGTACACGACCCATGGACCGGCGGGGTCTACTTCACGGTCGACCGTCACCTTGCGCGCCCGGCGCTCGAACGCGCCCTCCGACGCCACGACCTCGTGGTCACGGACCGTTCGTACTTCTCCACCCTCGCCTACCAGGGGAGCGCGCTGCCGCCGCGCGACCGACGACGCCTCGCCGAACTTCAGCGGCGCGCGACGGTCGTCCCCGATCTCGTCGTGCTGCTCGACCTGGAACCGGCGGAGGCGATCCGCCGACTCGGCACCCGTTCCCTGCGGCGGGGCCCGCTGGAACGCCGCCGGGTGCTGGCCCGTACCGCGACCGCGTATCGGGCCCTCGCCGCGCGCGGTCGATGGATCGTGGTGGACGCACGCCGTCCGACCCACGAGCTGGTGCGGGCGATCGAACGCCGTTGGGTCCGGGAGCTCCCCGCCCCGGAACGCGGTCGGATCCGGCCGCGACGGCGAACCTGATATTGCCGAGCCTCGTCCCGGCGGGAGCCCCATGACCCCGAACTCCCGGATACTGCTGAAGGAGGAGACGCTCGACCCGTCGTACCTCCCGCCGCGGCTTCCCCGCCGGGAGGCCGAGCTCGGGCTGCTCGGACGGCGTTTCCGCGACGGGCTCGCGAAGGGATTGCCGTACCACTGCCTCGTGACGGGGGGCGTCGGGAGCGGAAAGACCGCGCTCGTTCGACGACTCGCGGCCGACCTCGAGCGGGGCGGACGCCTCGCGGAACTCACCGTCCGCCCCGTCTACGTGAACTGCTGGCGGAGGGCGAGCGACCGAACCGTGATGCTCGACCTGTTGCGGAGCGTGAAGGTGTCGCTCCCGGACCGCGGATACAGCCTCTCCGAGATGCTGGACGTCTTCGAGCAGGGGGTCCGACGGACCCCCCAGCACCTGATCGTCGTGCTCGACGAGGCCGCGGCGCTCGTCCGCCAGGACACGAAGCTGGTCTATGTCCTCTCCCGCTCCCGGGAGGTGGAACTCGGCTCGATCTCGCTCGTGCTCGTGGCGTCCGAGGACCTCTTCCCGTACCTCGACCCCCCCAGTCGTTCCAGCTTTGGAGTCACCCACCGTCTCACGCTCGCACCGTACGACCGCGATGCCCTGACCGACATCCTGGAGGAGCGGGCGAAGCTCGCCCTTCGCCCCGGCAGCTTCGACCGCGACGTCCTGGGTCAGGTCGCCCGGATCGCCGCGTCGAGCGGGGACGCGAGGTTCGCGCTCGAGATCCTGGCCGGTGCCGCGCACGCGGCCGAGGATGCCGGCTCCGACACCGTCTCGGGCGAACACGTCCGTCGGGCGAAGGGCTCTCTACTACCCACCGTGACCGAATCCCACCTCGAATCGCTGACGGTCAACCAGTTGGGCGTGCTCCTCGCGCTGACCCGGACCCTCAAGCGCCGCGGCGTCGCGGTTCCGAGCCAGAAGCTCCGTACGACCCACTCCGCCCTCGTGGAAGAACTGGGGGCGCCCCCGATGAGCCGCACGACGTTCTGGCGGACGCTGAAGGAACTCGAGCGCGAGGGACTCGTCACGCTGGACGCGGCCGGGTCCGGGGAGTCGAGCCAGGTCGGGATGGACGAACTCCCCGCGAGTCTCTTGACGACGCTCCTCGAAGAGCGGACCGGCGGCGCGCGCGCTCGCAAAGCCTAAAGCGAGACCCCCGGTCGGTGCGACGTGTCCAGTGACATCGCCGGGATCCGTCCCGCTCCCCCTCCGCACGGATTGCCCGAGTGGATCCGAACGCGACCGCCCCGCGGCGCGCGGTATCCGGAGGTCCGCGACCTGTTGGACCGGTCGTCGCTCGGCACGGTCTGCCGCGAAGCGCGCTGTCCGAACCTCGCCGAATGCTGGTCGGCCGGCACCGCGACCCTCATGCTGCTCGGCACGGACTGCACGCGACGCTGCGCCTTCTGCGCCGTGACGACACACTGGCCGAACGGGGCGGTCGACCGGACCGAACCGGCCCGCGTTGCGGAGGCGGTCCGGGCGTGGGGCCTGCGCTACGTCGTGCTCACCCAAGTCTGTCGCGATGACCTCGCGGACGGTGGAACCTCGCTGCTCTCCGAGACCGTCCGCCGGATACGGGACGCGACCCCGTCCGTGCTCGTAGAACTGCTGATCGGTGACCTCGGGGACCGGGACGAGTCGGTCGCCTCGCTCCTGGTCGACCCGCCCGACGTTCTCGCGCACAACCTCGAGACCGTTCGTTCGATCTCGCCGTCGGTCCGGGACCGGCGCGCCGGCTACGACCGTTCGCTGCACGTCCTCCGTCGGGCCCGCGAGCTCGGCCCGCCGGGACTCGTCACGAAGAGTTCGATCATGCTGGGGTTGGGCGAAGGGGATTCCGAACTTCGCCAGGCGTTCGACGACCTGCTCGACGCCGGCGTCGACCTCCTCACTCTCGGTCAGTACCTCCGTCCGAGCGCCGCCCACGTGCCGGTCGCGCGGTATGTTCCGCCGGACGAGTTCGAGCAGTGGAAGTCCGTGGCCGTCGAGCGAGGGTTCCGAGGGGTCGAAGCCGGGCCGCTCGTACGCAGCTCCTACCACGCCGAGGAGCTCTACCGACGCGCCCGGGATGCCCGGGGGGGTTGAGCGGTGGCGAAGAAGGCGCGCAAGAAGCTCGAGGAGGAGGAGGCGGCCGCGTTCGAGTTTCCTCCGTTCGACGAGAGCTCCTTCGCGACGAAAGAGTTCGAGCTCGGCATGGGACTGCTCCTCGCCGGAATATTCACCCTCGTCATCGGCGTCGTCTCCTGGGCGCTCTCGGTGTCGGGACTCCCGTGGTTCGTTCCGCTCCTGATCGGCGTCGTCGCCATCATCCTGAGTCCGTTCGCGATCCGGCGCCTGCGCACCCTCTCCACGCTCTACACCAAGGGCGATTGGGCGGGGCTCATCGCGATGGAGTTCTTCGGCTGGTTCGCGCTCTGGTTCCTCTTGCTGAACGTCGCGCGGAGCGCGATCTAGGCCGGCTCGAGCCACGGGAGCTGTTTCCCCAACAGCTCGCGCAGTGCGTCGTCGAGGGCGGGGGAGTCCGGTGCCCCGGCGAGGGGGTAGACCTCGACGAGGCCGGGGTCGGCCGGCGTCAGGTCCTTTCCGAGTGCGAGTCGCGGCAGCGTGGAGCGGAGCACCGTCTCGACCTCCCGCTCCGTGCGTCGGGTCTCGACACCGAGGCTTCCGTCGGGGCGGACGTACGGGCCCTGGAGCACGGGGGCGTCCGCCGCGGTCCACTTCCCGAGGAAGTGGCCGACCCGGTCGAGCCCCGGAGGGGGTCCGTCCTGGAGGCGGACCGCCGATCGGTGGGAGTGGGAGACCTCGAGCAGCACGAGGACGCGGTCGGGGGCGACTGCGCTCGAGGACGCGAGGACCTCGAAGTCGGACCGCCCGACCTCGTCCGCGATCGCCCGTTCCGCCTTGCGCACCTGCGGATAGAGCGTGTCGTCGACCAGGTCCGGACGGGGCAGTCGGACCACCACCACGTGGCTGGCCCGTTCCTGGACGAGGGCCATCGCGTCCTTTCGGGAGAGCGGTCGCCGGGGGCGGGGGTCGTACCATGCGTCGGACGGTGACTCGAGATAGGCCCCGGCCGCGAGGATGACGAGCGCAAGATTCCTTCGGGAGAGCGCACTCGCCACGTTCCGGTGGGGGTCGACCGGATCCGCGAGGATGAGGGCCACGTCGGCCGGCAGGCGCGGAGGCTCCTTTCCCGGCTCGGCGAGCCGCACGGGGAGTCGCCACTTCCGCGCGGCGCGCAGGATGCCCCGGAGCGACCCGAACTCGAGCACGAGGAGCTCGACGAGATAGCCCGAGAGTCCCTCGGTCTTCGCCTCGGACCCGTAGACGCCCAGGGTCCGGAAGAACTGCTTGGCGAGTCGGACCTGCGCGACGGTCTCGGGAGTCTCCCGTTCGGAGAGATACTCCTGATGGAACGGAGTACGGTCGACCGGTGAGAGGGGGTGGGACGGATCGGTGATGGCGAATCCGGGCACCGCGTCGACCCGGAACCCGTCGTACTCACCGCGAAGGTACGGATGCTCCGCGTACCGGGTCTCGGTCTTCGTCAGCACCGCCCGGCCGAGCGCGATCCCCTCCTCGCGCAGTCGATCCCGGGAGAGGTCGGGCGGGAAGAGGAGGAAGAGGTCGACGTCGAGCCGGTCGGAGAGGAACGTTCCCCGGGCCGCGCTCCCCGCGACCAGGACCCGCACGAGCGGGCTCGACCGGGCACGTGCGGCCTCCTCCACCCGGCGGACGAGGTCGGTGCGCACCGCTGCGACCCGTGCGAGGAAGTCGGGCGTGGGAGTCAGCCGCGAGGTCGCACGCGCCTCCACCGCGTCCGCTTCGGCGATTGCCTCGCCCCCCTGCGACGCGCCCGTCATCGGGGAGGGGGACGCCACCGGGAAGATGAACCTTCGGCTCGAGGCGGTCGGAGCACAGACTTCTTCGTTCGCGGCGCCCTGGGATACCGGGAGGGTCCGTGAGTTTGTCCGCGGCACATCCGGCGACGTTGTTCGAACCGCTCGACGGGGCCAAGGTCCGCTGCACCGCCTGCGCGCGCTACTGCACGATCCCCGAGGGTTCGCACGGATTCTGCTTCGTCCGAAAGAACGACGGCGGACGCCTCGTGCTCCTCTCCTACGGACGCGCGGCCGCGGTCCAGGTCGACCCGGTCGAGAAGAAGCCGCTCTCCCACTTCCACCCCGGGTCCCGCGTCTATTCGATCGGCACCGTGGGCTGCAACTGGCGGTGCCTCTACTGCCAGAATGCGGAGATCTCCCAGGAGCATGAGATCTCGGGGCGGCCGCTCCCGCCGCGGGCCGCGGTCGAGGGCGCGCAACGGTACGGATGCGAGGGGATCACGTTCACCTACAACGAACCCACGATCTTCATCGAGTACGCGCTCGACGTCGCCCGGGAGGCGCGCCGGGCCGGTCTCTTCACGAACTTCGTGACGAACGGTTACATGACCCCCGAGGCCGTCGACCTCCTGGGTCCCCGGCTCGATGCGGTCAGCGTGGACTTCAAGGGCAGCGGAGAGCCGGGGTTCCTTCGGAAGTACATCACGGCCAAGGGACCGGAGCCGATCCTCTCCACGATGCGCGACCTCCAGAAGAGAGGCGTGCACGTCGAGGTCACCGACCTCATCGTACCGGAGGTCGGAGAGTCCGCCGAGGCGACTCGAAAGCTCGCCCGGTTCGTCGTAGACGAGCTGGGCCCCGAGACCCCGTTCCACCTGTTGCGCTTCCACCCCGACTACAAGATGATGGACCTGCCCGAAACCCCGATCCCGACGCTCGAGAAACTGCACGCCGTCCTCAAGCAGGAGGGTCTCGAGTACGCGTATCTCGGCAACGTATGGGGCCACCCCCTCGAGCACACGTACTGCCCGGCGTGCGGCGCGATCGCGGTCGAGCGCTACGGCTTCACGATCCAGGGATGGAACCTGGACGCCCAGAACCGGTGCCGCGCCTGCGGCCACGCGATCCCCATCGTTGGTCGGCTCTCGGAGAGCTACGTACCGACGTTTGCCACCCCGGTCGCTTGACCGAACCGACGCCCGCGCGGGGAGTCCCCGACCGCCGATACTGCCTCAATACAGATATACGGTCCCCGTCTCGGGCGACCTCCCGATGCGGATCCTCACCTTCGACGAGCTTTCGGCATCGCGGGACGCAGACCGTGCCCTCGTCCACCTCTCGTCACTGGGCGGTACGATGTCTCGTCGAGACATCGGCATCTGGCGACGCCGGACGAAGCGCTTCGCCGAGTACGTCGGGCTCTTTGCGGTGGAGCGGGGTACGGTGCTCGGACAGCTCTACGTGCTGCGAATCCCGTACACTTTCCCGGACGGCCCCGAGGTCATCAGCGGCATCGCATCGGTAGGCACCCGCGGCGACCACGGCGGCGCCGGGATCGCCCGGTCGCTGCTCACCGAAGCGCATCGTCGCGACCGAGAGGCCGGGATCCGGTATGCGTCGTTGTGGACGAACCGGTCCTGGGGCGCCCATCGTCTGTACGAGTCGCTCGGCTACCAGGATGTCTATTCGTTCCCGTGGGCGGTGCGTCTCCCCGCGCCCCACCGTGCCCGAGCCCGACGCCCGATGGTCCGACCCGCTCGGACATCGGACCTCGAGGATATCGATCGGCTGCACGCTCGCCTCGCGGAAGGGCGCCTCGGGTTCAACACCCGGCTCCCCGGGTTCTCGACCACCGCAGCCCGCGCCGGCTGGATCGACCCCGCGCAAAATCTCCTGGTCGCCCACCAGCAACGCCGCCTCGTCGGATACGCGCACCTTGACCGCACGCCGCGCCGGGTCATCTGCGGAGAACTGGTCGCGACGTCCGGTGCCGTGCGTCGAACCCTCCTCGCCGAGGTGGATCGGGCCGCGAAGGGTGCGCCCGTCGCCTTCCAGCACACGTTGGTCACCGACTCTCCCGAGTTGTTTCGACGACCCGGGTTCACGCTCGCCCCGCGCGGATGGTACGTGCTGATGGGGAACCGGCTGGGGGACTCGTGGACTCCGGAAGCGGCGATACGGCAGTTCGCATCCGCGGACCCCCGATTCGTGTGCCTTGCCGCCGACCGGTTCTAGTGGCACGGCCCGGCCCCACGGAACCGAGGCCGGGTTCCCGCGTTACCCGCGGGGTCGGGCGCTGCGAGCCCGGCAGGTGCGAACCACTCCGACCGCAGGCTCTCTTGTCTCCCGATGCGGTGAACCCCGGCGGGCGGGGCCGGGCCATGGTGCAGCTGCCGGGGCCAGGATTTGAACCTGGGAACTCCTGCGAGAGCAGATCTTGAGTCTGCCGCCTTTGGCCACTCGGCCACCCCGGCGCTATCCCGAAGAGGAACGGCGGGCACTTATTCTTCTTCCGACCCGTCCGACGG
>JBAWFC010000075.1:0-21839 GCA_049591535.1 Thermoplasmata archaeon
AGTGTCATGCAAAGGGCGTCCGTGTTCGAAGACAACTGGGAGGTGGGCTCAGAAGCAGCCATCCTTCAAAGAGTGCGTAACAGCTCACCAGTCGAGGGCATGGGCACCGAAAATGGACGGGGCTAAACCGGCCCCCGATATGCGGGCGCGCCGTCAATCGACGGCGATCGTGTAAGGAGGCGTGGTGCTCGGGTAGAAGTAGGGGCGTGAGTTCCTATGGACCGGGTTCCATCGAAAATCCTGGGAGGAGTAGCAGCAAAGACGGGTGAGAATCCCGTCCGCCGTAGGGGCCAGGGTTCCACGGCAACGTTCATCCGCCGTGGGTTAGTCGAGCCTAAGCGAGTCCTTAGTCGGCACTCGCGAATGGAAACGCAGTTAATATTCTGCGACCCCAAGGTCAAAGCGTCCTCGAGGAAGCCAGCCGCTAGGGAAGGTGGGCATACGCCAGCCCATTGGTCTACCGTTGCCCCGGGAAGTACCGTCATGGTGAGAACCGGGGGTAGGGAGATCAGAACTCCGCGAGGAGATTCTTTCCGATGCGGGTGGTCCGTGAAAAGTCGAGGACGGCATCTTGGGCTCGTACCGAGAACTGACACAGGTGCCCCTGGGTGAGAAGCCCAAGGCGTGTCGGCGAGAATTCGAGTAAGGGAATTCGGCAAATTAGCCCCGTAACTTCGGGAGAAGGGGTGCCAGATCTGTAGAGATCTGGTCGCAGTGACCAGGGAGCTCCGACTGTTTAACAAAAACATAGGTGGCCGCGAGACTGAAAAGTTGTGTATGGCCGCTGAATCCTGCCCAGTGTCGGTATCTGAAAGCCCGGTACAACGGGACGAAGGACCGGTAAACGGCGGGGGTAACTATGACCCTCTTAAGGTAGCGTAATACCTTGTCGCTTAATTGGCGACTTGCATGAAGGACCAACGAGAGCTCTACTGTCCCTACTCGGAAGCCGGCGAAACTGACTCATTGGCGAGCAGTCCAATGTCTTCCGTCTGAAAGCGAAGACCCCGTGGAGCTTTACTGCAGCCTGCGGTTGTGATACTAATCCGAATGTGTAGCGTAGGTGGGACTCGTTACCAGAGCGGGACGCTAGTTCCGTTTCGAGAGGCCGATGAAACACCACCCTTTCGGGTTGGTATCGCTCACCCCGCAAGGGGGACACCCGTAGGTAGGCAGTTTGGGTGGGGCGCCACGCCCTCCAAAAAGTAACAAGGGCCCCCAAAGGTCGGCTCAGGTGGGTCAGAAATCCACCGTAGAGTGCAAGGGCAAAAGCCGGCTTGACGGGAATCTGCATAACGAGGATTCCCGATGCGAAAGCAGGGCCTAGCGAACCAATGTGCCTCCCCTGTAGGGGCCATTGATAAGAGAAAAGTTACCCCGGGGATAACTGAGTTGTCTCCAGCAAGAGTCCCTATCGACCTGGAGGCTTGCTACTTCGATGTCGGTTCTGCCTATCCTGGTGGTGCAGCAGCTACCAAGGGTGGGGTTGTTCGCCCATTAAAAGGGATCGTGAGCTGGGTTCACACCGTCGCGAGACAGGTGTGTTGCTTTTTGGCGGAAGTGCAAGGGTCTCTGACGAGAAGGTACCCACAGTACGAGAGGAACGGGGTATCGGCGCCTCTAGTCCATCAGTTGTCTGGCAAGGCATCGCTGAGCAGCCACGCGCTACGGGATAAGGGCTGAAAGCATCTAAGCCCGAAACCCCCTCGAAAAAGAGAGACCTTCAAGGACATTCGTAGAAGACGAGTTCGATAGAGCCGGGGTGTACGCAGAAAGCCTTCGGGCGATCTGTTCAGCCCGCGGCCACTAACGTCCGCAGCTACGTTACCTGGTTATGCTTGGCAGTTAAGCAGAACGCGTGTGAAACCATTTTTTCCTCACGGTTTCGAACGGCGGGCCGCGAGGCCGCCGGGCTTTAGCCCTCCGGCGGGTGGCACGACGCGTGCCGAGCCTCGGGGTCGCCCGCAGCCAGTGGCCGGTCGCCGCGTGGATCCGGCTGAAGCTGCCGCCGTCGCCTCCTCCCGTCATGCTCACCCGCGGGATCCCGCCCCCTCCCGACCCCCCGCTCGACATCCTCGTTCCGAACCCGATCACGACCGACCCGCGCAAGCGGGTCTTCGCCTACGAGGAGGACCACGAGGAGTGGACCGTGCGCCTTGTGTGGGACGCAGACGACCCGGAGGTGCTCGAGGCGGAGTGCCGCGCGCCGTTCTACGACCGCCGTCTCCCGCGCTCGGACGTGCCGCGGTTCTGGGCGGCCGTGAAGACGCTCCTCGCACCGCTCGGGCCGCTTCCGGTCGAGTCGGCCGACCCCCGGCCCTAGCCCGGGCGCGCCGCGAACTCTAAAGCGCTCCGGCCCGTCGGGCCGCCGTGCTCCGCGCCACGTTCCAGCATCTGGGGGGCATCGGCCCCGTTACCGAGGTCGGCCTCTGGCGCGAGGGGATCCGCGACTGGGCGACGCTCCGGGAGCGGACCCGGACCCTCGGAGTTTCCGCGGCGGGAGAGCAACGGATCCTCGGAGAGCTGGCAGCGAGCGAACGGGCGCTCGCCGAACGCGATGCCGCGTGGTTCGGCCGGCGCCTCCCCGACCGGGAGCACTGGCGGATGCACGCGGAGTTTCGCGAGCGGACCGCGTTCCTCGACATCGAGACGACCGGTCTCTCCCCGTACGCCGGGATCGTGACCGTCGTCTCCGTGCACGGGGGCGGGGCGACGCGGACGTTCGTCGCCGGCGACAACCTCGAGGAGCTCCCCGCCTACCTGCGACGTTTCCCGATCCTGGTGACGTTCAACGGCAGCCGTTTCGACGTTCCGTTCCTCGAGGCGTGCTTCCCCCAGTTCGTTGCCCCGCCGGTCCACATCGACCTGCGCTTCGTCCTGTACCGCCTCGGCCACGCGGGCGGCCTCAAGCGGATCGAGGAGCGCCTCGGCGTCGGGGACCGCTCGGGCGTCGAGGGGATCCACGGCCTCGACGCGGTGCGGCTCTGGCAGGAGTACCGACGCGGAAGCGCGGCGTCGCTCGACCGGCTCGTGCGGTACAACCGCGCCGATACGGTCAATCTCGAGCCGCTCCTCGAGTTCGCCGAGACGGAGCTCGAACGACGCGTGTTCCCGCCCGAGACGGCGGCGCGTCCGGGCGAGCTCCGGGCCCGAACTGCCGCTCCGGCCGGAGGCTGACCCGGTCGATGCCCACCGACCCGGACGTCGCGGTGGTCGTCGGGGCTTTCGCCCGCACGAACTACGTGGCCCGCGCCGTCGCGTCGGTGCTCGCCCAGACGCTGCCCCGCGACCGGTTCGAGGTGGTCGTCCTCACGGGATTCACCGACCCCGCGCTGGAGCGCTCCCTCGCGGCCGACGGGGTGACCTCGGTCGTCGACCCCGAGCCGCGGATCGGCCGCTGGCTCCTCCGGGCGATCCGGTCCACCCGCGCGCCCCTCATCGCGTTCCTCGACGACGACGACGAGTTCGAGCCGGACCGGCTGGAGCGCATCGTTGCGTTCTTCCGCGAGCACCCCGAGGTCGGGTTCTACCGCAACCGCGTGCGGGTGATCGACACGAACGGCACGAGCCTTCCGCCCGAGCGCTGGCGATGTCACGAGGTCGACGCAGGGTTTGACCGGACGGGGCCGCTACTGATCGCGTCCGAAGCGAAGGCGGGGACGCTTCCGCTGATCGCGCACGACATCTTCGGTTCGTTCAACTCGAGCACGATGGTGGTCCGGCGCGAACTGTTCGACGGCGAGCTCGGGGCCGCGTTCGAAGAGACCCAGCTCCCCGACATCGCGCTCCTCATGATGGCCCTGCTCTCCCCGTACTCCCTCTTCTTCGACGACGCCCGGCGCACCCGGTTCCGCTGGCACGGCGACAACGTGACCCGCCGGGTCGACTGGCTCCGCCACGCGGCCGAGGCCCACGCGTCCCTCGCGGAACTCGCCCACCGCCGGGGTCGGGACGACTTCGCGGGCTGGCTTTCGGGCCTCTCGGCCCACTACGACCGGGTCTTCCATTCGGCGACGATCCTGGACGGGATCCACCGGCGGGCACCGCGCCGGCGCGTGGCGACCGACTTCCTCGACTACCTGCGCTTCCTCGGCACCCACCCGGCAGAGCGTCGGCCGATCTCGGAAGTCTGGCCGGTGGAGCTGTACGCCCTCGCGTACGTATGCGCCCCGTCCTGGGGCCGGCGCGTAGCCAGCGCCCCCGCCGCCGTTCGTGGCGGTTAGGCGCGCGGCACGGGGATCGAGAACGCATCGCCCGGACGGGGCGGAGGGATCGGGGCGTCGGACGGCGGCCGCACCGCGCGGACCCGCGCCGCGGCGAGCCGGCAGTACTCCTCCGACTGGTCGACGTGAAGGTAGTGGCGTCCGAGCCGGCGCGCGACCGCGGCGACCGTCCCCGTCCCGCCGAACATGTCGAGGACGAGGTTGCCCCGGTAGCTGTAGAACTTGACGAGACGCTCGATCAGCTCCTCCGGGAACGGCGCCGGGTGCCCCTTGCGCACCCGCTCGGGCGGGATCTTCCAGAACCCGTCCGAGAACGTCTCGAACTCGTGGGCGGAGATGTCGACGTTCTCCCGGTCCCCGGGGAGGTTCCACTGACCTTTCGAGAAGACCAGGACATACTCCCACGACGGGATGATGTGGGGGTTGGACGGGCTGCGCCACGACCCCCAGGCGGTCCGGCGTCCCATCGTCTGCTTGTACCAGATGATCTCGGTCCGCATGATATACCCCAGGTCGCGCAGGTCCCGAGAGAGGTCGTGGTGGATCGGCCGGAAATCCTTGATCGAGGTCGGCGCGACGTTCAGGACGAACCGTCCTCCCGGCACCAGGACCCGATGGAGCCCGCGCCAGACCTCCCGCAGCCAGCGCAGGTAGTCTTCCGGGGAGAGGTTGTCGGCGTAGTTCCGATAGGGGATCTTGAGATTGTACGGCGGCGATGTGATCGCGAGGTGGACGCTCTCCGGCGGGAGCGCATCCAGGACCTCCCGGGCGTCGCCCCGGACGATGCGGTCGGCCCAGGCGGAGACACCCGTGCGTGACCGTCGCTCCGCCATCCTCCCGCCGACCGAGCGCGGCCAGATGAGGATTCGCCGTCGTTCCTAAAGGGGAGCCCGACGGGGAGGGCGGCCGCCGGGGGGACCCTGAGACCGGAGGCGGAGCATCAACCGTATAATCTCGCCCCGTTCGAGCGTGGCCGGTTCTCATGTCGGTTCGCGTCGCCGTGCCGAAGGAGGTGGCGCCGGGGGAAGCCCGGGTCGCGCTCGTTCCCGAGGTCGTTGCCCGACTCACCAAGGCCGGAGTCGAGGTCGTGGTCGAGGCGGGCGCGGGCTCTGCAGCGCGGTATCTCGACGCGGCGTACGCCGCCGCCGGGGCCCAGATCGGGGCCGATCGACCGAAGCTCTTCGGTTCCGCCCAAGTGATCCTCAAGGTCCAGCCGCCGACCCTCGAGGAGATCGCGTGGATCGCCCCGGGGACCGTGGTCGTCGCGGTGATGAACGCGAGCCGGAACCTCGACCGGGTGGCGCAGATGCGCGACCGGAAGCTGACCGCGTTCGCGCTCGAGCTCCTCCCGCGGATCACCCGGGCCCAGAGCATGGACGTCCTCTCGTCCCAGGCAACGGTCGCCGGGTACCGCGCCGCGCTCGTCGGCGCCGAACTTTGCCCGAAGTTCCTCCCGATGCTCACGACCGCGGCCGGAACGATCCGACCGGCGAAGGTGCTCATCCTCGGTGCCGGGGTCGCCGGACTCATGGCGATCGCCACCTCGAAGCGACTCGGTGCCGTCGTCGCGGCCTACGACGTCCGTCGCGCCGCCGGCGAACAGGTCCGCAGCCTGGGGGCGAAGTTCCTCGAGTTGCAGATCAATGCGGAAGGGTCCGGTGGGTACGCCCGCGAGCTGACCGAGGACGAGAAGAAGCAGGAGCAGGAGATGCTCGCGAAGGCGGTCGGCGACGCCGACATCGTGATCACGACGGCGAACATCCCGGGCCGGCGCGCGCCGCTGCTCGTCCGGAAGGAGATGGTCGAGCGGATGCGCCCCGGGGCGGTCATCGTCGACCTCGCCGCCGAGACGGGGGGCAACTGTGAGCTCACCCGCCCCGGCGAACGAGTGGACATCGGCGGGGTCCAGGTCGTGGGCCCGCTCAACCTCCCGAGCCAGATCCCCTTCCACGCGAGCCAGATGTACGCGAAGAACCTCGAGTCGTTCCTCGGACTCCTACTGGACAGGTCCGGGGCCGTGGTCACTTCGTTCACGGACGAGATCCTCGCCGCGAGCCTCCTGACGACCGACGGGACCGTCCCCCACCAACCGACCGCCGCCCTCCTCGCGGGAGCGAAGTAGATGGCCGCGGACCTCTGGACGGCGCTCTTCATTGCGATCCTCGCCGCGTTCACCGGCTACGAGGTCATCGGTCGGGTACCGGTGCTGCTCCACACGCCGCTGATGAGCGGTTCGAACTTCATCCACGGGATCGTGCTCGTCGGCGCGATCGTCGCCCTCGGCATCGCGACCACCCCGCTCGAGCAGGCGATCGGCCTCGTCGCCGTGATCATGGGCGCGATGAACGTGACCGGCGGCTACGTCGTCACCGAGAGGATCCTCGCGATGTTCGACCGCTCGAAGAAGAAGGAAGGGCCGACATGACCCCCTACGTCGGGACGATCGTCGACGCGGTTTACGTGGTCGCGGTCCTCGCCTTCATCCTGGGCCTCAAGGCGATGAGCTCGCCCGAGACGGCGCGCCGCGGGATCGCGTACGCCGGGGCGGCGATGCTCGCCGCGGTCGTCGCCACGTTCTTCAGCCCCGGGCTCTCGAACTTCACGCTCATCGCCGGGGGGGTCATCGTCGGCGGCGGGATCGGCTGGTACTGGGCCCGCGTCGTCAAGATGACGGCGATGCCCCAGATGGTCGCCGTGTTCAACGGGATGGGCGGCGGCGCCGCGGCGGCGATCGCGGCGGTCGAGCTGCTCTCCTCCCTCGGCAACGGGGCGAACGCGGCCCTGAGCCTCGCGGGCGCGATCATCGGCTCGATCTCGATCGCGGGGAGCGTGATCGCGTTCCTCAAGCTCCAGGGGTGGATGCGCCAGCGGCCGATCGTCTACCCGGCGCGCCAACCGATCAACCTCACCGTCCTCGCCGTCGGCATCGGGTTCGGCGTGTTCGCCGCGGTCCGGCTCGAGGCGCTCTACCTCCTGCCGTTCTTCGTCCTGCTCCTCGTGTACGGTGTCCTCCTGACGCTCCCGATCGGGGGCGCCGACATGCCCGTGATCATCAGCCTGTTCAACGCGCTGACGGGGATCGCGGTCGCGCTCGACGGCTTCGCACTCGTCAACGGGCCGCTCGGCGACGCGGGCTACGCGATGGTGATCGCCGGCGTCCTGGTCGGCGCGGCGGGTTCGCTCCTCACGATCCTGATGGCCCGGGCGATGAACCGGTCGATAGCCAACGTCGTCTTCGGCGCCTACGGGGCGGTGGAGGAGACGGGCGTGACGATGCAGGGCTCGATGAAACCGATCGAGGCCGACGACGCGGCGGTGCTCATGGCCTACGCCAACCAGGTCGTCATCGCGCCCGGGTACGGGATGGCGGTCGCCCAGGCGCAGCAGAAGGTCAAGGAGCTCGCCGACGTCCTCGAGGCGAAGGGGGTGACGGTCAAGTTCGCGATCCACCCGGTCGCCGGCCGGATGCCCGGGCACATGAACGTCCTCCTCGCAGAAGCCGGGATCAATTACGACAAGCTGTTCGACCGCGACGAGATCAACCCCGAGTTCGCGAACACCGACGTCGTGCTCGTGATCGGGGCCAACGACGTCGTGAACCCGGCGGCCCATCGGGCCGGGAGCCCGCTCCAGGGAATGCCGATCCTCGACGTTGAGAACGCGAAGAACATCCTCGTGATCAAGCGGGGGCAGGGCAAGGGGTTCGCGGGGATCGAGAACGACCTGTTCTACAAGGACAACTGCCGGATGCTCTACGGGGACGCGCAGCAGGTCGTCGGAAAGCTCGTCCAGGCGCTGAAGAAATCCTAGGCGGTGCGCCGCATCGGACCTCCCGCCCGGTGGTCCGGGGGATGCGTTCGCCTGCGTGGAAGCGGTGATATATCGCGCTCCCGCTCGCCGGGGCCGCTCGCGATACGACCCCGAGCCTGACCGTGAATCTCTACTCGCTCGCCACGGGGATCGGGATCGCCGTCCTCGCGGTCGTGAGCTTCGTCCTGCTCGCCGTACGGACCCACTGGGGAACCCGGCTCCGGACCGGACTGCGCCGGGCCCTCGAACGGACCGTGGGCCGCCCGGGCCTCGGGTGGCTCCGGTGGTGGCACCTCACCGCCGCCGTCGCCGTGGGGATGACGGTCGTCATGGGGTTCCACCTCGCCGTCGGGGACTACGGGTGCATCGGACCCGGCCAGCCGAGCGACCTCCGCGGCTTCCTCGCACAGGGCCGGGCGCTCTGGTCGGGCGGGAATCCGTTCCGTGTGGCCGCCTGCGGCGGCACGATCCAGGAGCCGGACGGACTCGCGGCGGTGCTCCTCAACGCCGTCGGTAGCCTCGGCGGGACGGCGGGCGTCGCCCTGGTCTGGGGCGCGGTCGCGGTCGCGCTCGTGCCCCTCGCCTGGCGCGTCGCCGGTCCCGACCGGCGGTACCTCACGCTGACCCTCGCGACGAGCCCGCTCTACTTCCCGCTGGTCGCGAGCCAGATCGACGGGGCGAGCAACGCCCTCGTCCCCGTCGTCGTCCTCCTCACGCTGTTCCTCGCGACCCGGGGAGAGCTCCTCTCGACCGCGGTCGCCGGGTTTCTCGCGACCCAGCGGTTTCCCGCCCTCTTTCCCGTGCTGGGGATGTCGGGCTCCTTTCGTCGTCGGTTCGCGAGCGCGTTCGTCCTGGCGGCGGTCTTTGCCGCGTTCACGGGCGTGAGCTACCTTCTCTGGGGTTCGGAGTTCCTCGACCCCGTCTTTTTCTCCCAGCTCGCGCGCCGGTCGTTCTCGCTCAACCTCTGGGGAGTGTTCCTGTTGGGTCCCGGACTCCCGGGCGGCATCGGTCTCACCCTCGTCCAGGTGGCGCTCACGCTTGCCCTCGTCTTCGCCGTCTTCTTGACGGTGAAGTCGCCGCTCCGCGCGGCGGCGGTCACCCTCGCGGGCGTCGCGCTGCTGACCCAGTTCCTCTCGTTCAACATCCTCGTCTGGCTGCTGCCGGGTGTGCTCGTGGGGGCCCGACCGCGGTGGTGGCTCTGGGGGATCGCGGTGGTGGGTTCGCTCAACTACGACTACGCGCTGAGCGTCACGGCGTGGACCCAGGGCGTCGTCTGGCCGAGCCAGGTCCTCGACGTCGTGCTGACCGTGCTCCTCGTCGGACTACTGGTCGACCTCTGGCGCTCCGCCGAACCGGCGCGGGCGCCCTCCACGGACGGCGGCTCTCCTCCCGCGGCCTCGTCGCGCCCGGGCAAGGATTATGTTGCCACCTGAGGTCCGGGGGACGGATGTCGGATCGTCCCGGCCGCCCGGGCCCATCGCTCCACGCAGGGTCCGCTCCGCTCGGGCATCGGCCCCGGGCGCGCCCCGACCCATGAGCTGAGGGGGCCGGAGGCGATGCAGTCCGGATCCCCACCTTCCGCCGGAGGGGCCCGACCCGCCGTTTCTGTCGTGCTGGCGACCCTCAACGAGCGGGAGAACCTCCCCGAACTCCTGGCCCGCGTGCTCCGGCAACCGCTCCCTTCGTTCGAGGTGATCGTCGTCGACGACGGGAGCACGGACGGCAGCCGGGAGTACGTCTCCGAACTGAGCCAACGCGACCCTCGGGTCCGTACGATCTTCCACGACGGAAAGCAGACCACCCTCGGGGCCCAGTGCCAGGGGATCGCATCGATCCGGGGAGAGTTCGTCATCATCATGGACGCCGACCTCCAGCATCCTCCCGAGAAGATCCCCGGGATGGTCCACGAGCTCGAAGCCGGCGCGGGGTTGGTCGTGGCGAGCCGCTACGCGCCCGGGGGGAGCCCGGGACGACGAACGGTCGCGCGCGCCCTGATCTCGCGCGGCGCCGAGGCGCTCGCGAAGCTCCTGCTCCGGGAGGCGCGCCGCGTCTCGGACCCGGTCTCGGGGTTCTTCGGTTTCCGCCGGGAGATCTTCGTCCCGCTCGACCCGCGCTACCGCGGCTACAAGCTCCTGCTCTTCGTCCTGGCCATGAATCGCGGTCACCCGTTCGCCGAGGTCGGGTTCCGGTTCGAACCGCGGACCCGAGGACGCAGCAAGGTGACGCAGACGGCGGCGTTCGTTCGGCTCTTCCTGGTCGAGACGATGCTCGCCCGGCGCCTGGAGCGCTCCCTCCGCCGGGACCCCACCGCGGCCCGCCAACTCGCCCAGCCCGGCGAGTGACCCCCGCCGGGTCCGCGACCGCCGGTGCCGGGAAACGCCTATAACGCCCGGTCCGTGGTAGCCGGTCGGCGGGCCCGACGCGCGACCGCGACCAGCCCACGGTGGCCGAACGGGCCCCGCCGACCGTCGATTCGGAGCGGGGGCCACTCGGATGCGATTGCTGATCACCGGGGCTTCGGGGTTCATCGGCCGTCACCTGACGGCCCTGGCGGTGGCGAACGGCCATGAGGTGGTGGGTACCTATCTCGCGAAGGAGGAGCTCAGCGCCCGGGACCTCCCCCGGTCCGGGGTGACCTGGGAGATGCTCGACATGCAGGACGGGCCGCGGGTCGCCCAGATCGTCGAGTCGGTGCGCCCCGAGGGAGTGTTCCACCTCGCGGCCCAGGCGTATGCCCAGAAGGCGTGGGCCGACCCGGCGCACACGTTCCGAACGAACGTGATCGGTTCCGTCTTCCTCTACGAAGCGCTGCGGAGATACCCGCCCGCCCACGGCACGCTCCTCGCCGCGTCAGGGTCCGCCTACGGGGTCCCGACCGAGCTGCCGATCCGCGAGGACGTTCCGCTGAACCCGACAAACCCGTACGCGGTATCGAAGGCGTGCCAGGACATGCTCTCGCTCCAGTACGCGCTGAACTTCGACCTGCGGATCGTGCGGGCCCGCCTCTTCGGCACGACCGGCCCGGGCAAGCGGGGGGACGCGATGAACGACTTTGCCGAGCAGATCGCCGCGATCGAGCGGACGGGCCGTGCCGGCACGCTCAAGGTCGGCAACCTCGACACCCGACGGGACGTCTCCGACATCCGGGACGTGGTGCGGGCGATGTGGCGGATCTTCGAGGTGGGTGTCCCCACCCAACCGGTCAACGTCGGTGCCGGCGAGAGCTACCCGATCCGTCGGATCGCCGAGACCTTGCGCGGAATGGCGCGGGTACCGATCGAGATCGCAACCGAACCCGCCCTCCTCCGGCCGACCGACGAACCGGACAATCGCGCGGACATCTCCCGTCTCCGTTCCCTCGGGTACGCCCCCACATACGGGCTGGAACGGACGTTGCAGGACGCTCTCGACTTCTGGAGAGAGAGTTCCGGACCCGCGGGCTGAACGGCCCGCCCGTGCCCGGCGACCCTCCCCCTGCCGGAGGGCTCGCCGTTGCGCCGTACGAATGCTCACGGGTACGAGCCCGTTCCCGCTCGCAATCCGGGGGCCCGTGGGCGCGGCCAGATTCGAACTGGCGACCTTCACCGTGTCAGGGTGACGTCATAACCACTAGACTACGCGCCCGCCGGGCCGGCCACCGACGCGCCGTTCTTATGCCTGTCGGCGGCCGCGTCAGCCGTACCCGCCGGGGAACTGGCCCGCGTCGGGGTGGTCGTTCCAATTGTAGTACCCCATCGACTGGCGTTGGGCCTCGGTCGTCTCCTGCCGGAGCCCGCCCTGGAGCGACCCGTAGACCTCCTTGATCTGTTCCTCGATCGAGCGGGCGCGCAGGAGCGCCTCCTGCATGTGGGACGCGTCGAGGTACGCGCTTCCGGCGACCGCGGCGAGGTCGCCCGCGGTGCGGATGAGGCCCCCCAGTTCGCGCAGTCGGATCGTGAGCGCATTGCGTCGGCCGTCCAGCACCTCGGCCCGGCGGCGTGCCTCCTTGATCAGTTCGAGGACCGCCGCGCGGGTCGCCGGCCGGATCCGACCGTCCACCGCGATCTCCTGGGCGCAGAACTGCGCGAGTCGCAGTCGGTTCGCCTCGGTGTCCGGCATCGTCGTCTCCAGCAGCACCTCGTAGCCGCTCCCGGCGATCCGGGACCGCAGCGGCGAGAGGATGCGGTGGATGTCCTGGATGTTCGCCGCCGCGACGAGGATGAAGTCGCACGGCACCCCGTCGACCCGGACGGCCGCCCCACCGGACTGGGGATTGCGGCCGGTGATCGGGAATCGCTTCTCCTGCATCGCCGTGAGGATGTGGCGCTGGAGGTAGCCGAGGTGCGGCAGTTCGTCCAAGAACAGCACGCCGTCGTGCGATTCGTGGATCGCCCCGGCGATGACCCGCTCGTACGGGAGCGTGCCGAGCTGGGGGTGTCCGCCGTACGGGTCGTGGCGTACGTCGCCCAGGAGCTCGGTCTCGCTCGCCCCCGTGGCCATGACGAACGTGTTGCGGTCGAGCTTGACGAGCACCTTGCGGGGGCTCTCGTGCTGGAGCGTCCGACGGCGTTCGAGCGCCCGCTGGTCGAGCACCTTGATGTGGTCGCCCGCGCGCTCGTAGGCGACGACCTCCTCCGCTCCGTTGCGCAGGCGGGTCGTGCGGACGGTCTCCTGGGGGTTGCCGCCGGGACTCGCCGTCAGTTCGAGGATCCCGCCCACGAGATCGCGGAACGGGTTCCCGCTCCCCGAGACGCCGGGCACCACCTGCTTGATGTTGCCGCAGCTCGGGCAGTAGCGTTCGGTCGGAAGGGAGTAGAAGTTGCATCGCGGGCACCGGTACCCGAGCCGTTCGGCGACGGACGCCGGGGCCTCGGTGGGCAGGATCAGCTCTCCCTCGACGGAGCGGGCCGCCTCCCGTTCCCGATAGACCTCCTCCCGGCTCACGACCTCGATCGTCGGCCGCTCGGGGTTCTCGGGATTGTGCACGACCCGCAGTTCGGTGCGGGGCCGGTCGAGATGGAGCGCGAGGGCCTGCGCGGTCATCGATTTGCCGATCCCGGGGGGCCCCACGAGCAGGAGGTGACGGTGCTGGTACGCGGCGATCCGCGCGATCTCGACCGCCTTTTCCTGCCCGATCACCCGCGCGAGCGGGTCGGTCGGGATCGGGATGTCGGCCGTGGTCTCGATCTCGTCCACGGCGGTGGGAAGGCGCCGCGGCGGGTCAGCGTTGGTAGCGGACACGGGCGGGGGCGAGAGACTCTCGCCGGGGTAAAAGGTTCGCCGCGGGACCCCCAGGGGACCCGCGGCGGGGGCGGGGCCCTACCGGACGGCCGCGCCGGGCGCGAGGTCGGCCCGCGTGAAGATCCGCAGCTTGTCCGGGATCTTCCCGACGGGCCCGAGACGGGTCGCCACGACGGTACTGATCCCCTTCTCCTGCGCGACGTCGAGCAGGCGCTGGCTCACGATCCCGTCGAAGACGACCGCCTTCGCGCCGCTCGGCAGCGTCGCGATCGTCTCGAACATCTCCTTGATCGGGGCCTCGGCGACCACGACATCGTTCTCCCCGACGAAGAGGGCACGCGAGGAGTTCTCCACCCCGTTCAGGAGCTCGAAGTAGTGCTGGAGGTCGGGCGGTAGCGGGAGGGCGGCCGGGGGCGGCGGCGGAGGCGGCGGGGGAGGCGCCCGCTGCGGAGGGGGCGGCATCCGTTCGCGGTCCCGGTCGCGCTCCCGATCGTCGCGGCGGGATCCGCCGGAGTTCCGGTCCTCGCGCCGTTCGTTGCGCTCCCCACCGTCGCCGCGCCCCTCGCCTCGGTCCTCGCGGGGCTCGCGGGTGGAGCCGGTCGATTCGAACCCGCTCATCTCCAGGTACTGGTTGATCGGGATCTTGTTCCGCAGGCACTTCAGGAGCTGCTTCTGGGTGAGCTCTTCGACCTCGCTGCCGCGCGGAGCGCGGGCGACGAAGTCCAAGTCCATCGTCTGCAGCATCTCCCGCAGGATCAGTTCCCCCGCGCGGTCCCCGTCGGTGAACGCGGTCACCGTCTTCCCCCGCGAGAGGTCCTTCACGGTCTGCGGGACGCTCGTCCCCTCGACCGCGATCACGTTCTTGATGCCGCACCGGAGCAGGTTGAGCACGTCCGAGCGACCCTCCACGACGATCAGGGCGTCGGCCTGGTCGACGTTCGGACCCGCGGGGAGGTGCTCGGGGCCGTAGGTGGTGATCTCGTCCACCTGGACGCCCTTGCGGACGGCCTCGGTGAGGTCGACGCCCACGCCCTTCGACTCTTCCTGGAGGCGCGAGAGGATCTCCTTCGCGCGTTCGACGACCTTCTGTCGTTTCGAGATCCGGATGTCCTCGACGCTGACGACCTCGATCTTGGCCCGGCACGGGCCGATCCGGTCGACGGTCTCGAGAGCGGAGGCCAGGATCGCGGTCTCGACCTGGTCGAGCGAGGAGGGGATGATGATCTCCCCCTCGCTCTTTCCCTTTCGACTGTCGATCTCGACCTCGATCCGACCGATGCGGCCGGACTTTTGGAGGTCCCGGAGGTCGAGCTCGTCGCCGAGCAGGCCCTCCGTTTGTCCAAAGACGGCTCCGACCACGTCGGGCTTGTCGATGACTCCTTCGGCAGAAATGCGAGCTCGGACTTGGTACTTTGCGGCGCTGGGGTCGTTGGTCATGGCTGTGGTTTTTCCTTTCGGGACATCCTCCCGCACTCGCGGGAGTCGCCTCCGAGGGGAACTAGGTGCGCCGAGCGACGCCGGGTGATGCGCCGAGCCTACGACAGACGAACGGGCGGAACATGAGTCGTGAGTCCGGGATCTCCTGGCGACGTCGGGAGCTTTCCTCCGTCCGTCCCCGGGGGGTGTCCTTCCAACCTCCAACAGCGGAGCACCGTATTTAACGGGCGGGGTCGGTCGCCCGGGCCGCCCGGTCTCGCCGGGGAACCCGGATATACACCGGCGCTCGCGACCGCCGAGAACGACCGTACCGCACGCCGGTGCGACCTACACTCTTTATATCGGACTCCGATAAGCCGCCTCGGAGTCCATCACTATGGCACGTCGCGCACGGAAGGCGGCCCCCGATCCGAACCCCGAAGTCCCGGTTACCGAGACGAAACCGGAGGACGACTTCGTGAGTTCGCTCAAGAGCGAGCTCGTGCGCACCCAGCAGGCCGCGGGGGCCAAGACCGGCGAGGACCTCACGCACCGCTCGAAGCTCAACCAGCGACTCCTCCAGGACCTCTGGGAGGTCCACAACCAGTTCGAGGAGATCGGGGTCCACCTCACCATCGACCCGTCGCAGACGCTGTTCGCCACGTTCGTCGAGTATCCCACGACCTGGACGTTCCGGGAAAGCTTCGACTTCGGGGCCGTCAAGACGATCGAGCTCGCCGACCGGGCGTCCGGGTGGGTCGGCTTCACGCTCCGCTCCTGGTACTACCGTACGCCCGAGGGGAAGACGCACCTGCGGTCGATCTTCGAGTGGTGCGACGGCGAGAGCTACCACCGGTATTCCGGCTGGATGCGGATGATGAGCCAGGCCGTGCTCTACGATGCGGCGGAGGACGAGGTCGAGGTCAAGGAGCTCCACCGGATCCTGAGAGACGTCGTTGTTCAGTGGTACGCTGCCCACCTCGAAAAGACACCCGAGACGTTCGTCGCGCACCTGAAGCAGAAGTACCCGAAGGGCGCGTCGTACGCGAAGGAATCGTACCGGTAGGCCGCCGCCGCGAGTTCGCCCGCGCCGAGAGCGCGGTTTCGTGCGCAAGCCTTGAAATAACCGGTTCGGCCTCCGCACGGCCCAGAGGCGACGGCGGGGCCGGTCCGAGGGTCCAACGCCCCGAGTTCGTCCGAGGGGAGTTCGTGGTGCAGGACCTGCGGGAACACTTGGTCGCCTACTTCGAGGAGCACCACAAGCTCGTCGAAGCCGGCGCGCTCCAGCTCCTGCTCGCGAACCACCAACCGCTCCTGCTCTCCCGAGAGCTCGTGGAGCAGCAGGAGGGCGATTCCCCGTTCGTCACCCGGGAGATGGTGGAGGAGGTCCTCGCCCTTCGAGGTCCGGGGACCCGGGTCAGTACCGCCGGGCTCCGGCCGAGCGCGCGCCCGCGGGACGTGCGCGTTGAAGTCCCGTTCGAACTTCTTCGAGAAGGGTTCACCGGCCCTCCGGTGGCGTCCGACCCTCTCGCCGCCTACTCCGCGCTCTTCCAGTCGCGGTTCCGCACGCTCTCCCGGTTCCTGAGGGGCCGGCCCGAGCTGTCCAATCACCGACCGATCCACGAGCTCCGGCCGACCGACGGCCCCGCATCCGTGATCGGTCTCGTCCGGGAGGTCCGGACCACGCCGAAGCACCACCATCTCATCGTCACGCTCGACGACGAGACGGGTTCGTTGGACGTCTTGGTCCCGAAGGACACCGCCGCCGCCCGGCTGACATTCCTCCCCGACGAGGTCGTCGGGCTCCGACTGCAGTTCGGGCGGGAGGCGGGCAAGATCCCGAGGGCGGTCGCGGTCGAACGACCGGAGATTCCGGCGACGAGAACCGTGGGCCGGTCGGCGCGCCCCCGCCACGCGATCTTCCTTTCCGACCTCCACCTCGGGAGCCGTTCGTTCCTCGGGGAGAGCTGGGGCCATCTCGTCGACTTCCTCCGCGGTCAGGGCCCCCACGCGGAGCTCGCCGCGGCGATCGACCACGTCGTGATCGCGGGAGACCTCGTGGACGGGATCGGGATCTACCCGCAGCAGGAGCGGGACCTCGCGATCGCGGACGTCGTCGAGCAGTACGCCGAGCTCGGTCGCCGCCTCGCGGAGCTGCCCGAACGGATGACGATCGTCGTGATCCCGGGGAACCACGATGCGGTCTGCCCGGCCGAGCCGCAGCCCGCGCTCCCGGCCGCGCTCAGCGCCCCGCTTCCCCAGAACGTCCACTCGCTCTCGAACCCGTCCACCTTCTCCCTTCACGGGGTCGTGGTCCAAGCCTACCACGGGCGGAGCTTCGACGACCTCATCCCGGCGCTCCCGGGCGCGAGCTACTCGCGACCCACGGACGTGATGAAGCGGATGCTGATGATGCGGCACCTCGCCCCGATCTACGGGGATCGGACTCCGCTCGCGCCGCTGCCGCGCGACGGGCTCGTGGTCGACCCCGCCCCCGACATCCTCGTCACGGGCCACGCGCACACCTACGGCGTCGACCGGTACCGCGGGGTGTTGCTGCTCAACGCCTCGACCTGGCAGGCGGAGACCGAGTACCAGCGGATGCGGAACATCTCCCCCGTTCCCGCGCGGGCGGCGGTCGTCGACCTCTCGACCCTCGGCCTCGTCACGCTCGATTTCTCCGAAGGCGACGGAGTGCTCGCGGGGACCGGCGGATGAGCCCCTACCCGGCCGATCCCGAATGGGCGCGGGGACCCATGCGCCTGGTCGTCACCACGTACCCGAACGCGGAGCGGGCGCGCACCGCGGTCGCCGGCGCGCTCTCCCGACATCTCGCGGCCTGCGGTAGCGTCGTCGCCGTCGATTCCCGGTACTGGTGGAAGGGAGAGATCCGCTCGGAGCCCGAAGCGCTCGTCGTGTTCAAGACGGTCCCGAAGCGGGTGGGCGCGCTCTTCCGCTTCCTGGAGGAGGACCATCCGTACGACGTCCCCGAGATCGTCGAGCTCGACGTACCGCGGACCACGGCCGCCTACCTGTCGTACCTGACCGGGACCCTCGACCGCGCGTCGCTCCCGCCGACGCGCCGCGGCCGCGCTAGGCGTCCGGCAGCACGGCCAACCCCGGCAGCTCGAGGCCCTGGACGAACTCGAGGGCGGCCCCACCGCCGGTCGAGACGAACTGGAAGCCCCCCGTGACCCCGAGGTCCCGGGCGATCCGGGCGGAGTCGCCGCCCGCGGCGACGTGGTAGCCGGGGATCGAGGAGAGCGCCCCCAGCACCTCCGTCGTCCCCCCGGCGAAGCGGGGGTCCTCGGCGAGCCCGAGAGGCCCGTTCCAGAAGACGAGTTTCGACGCGGCCAGAACGTCGCGGAACCGGGCGCGGGTCTCGGGGCCGATGTCGCGGCACAGCGCATCTGGTGGGATCGCACCGACCGAGAACGTCTCGGCGCCCGGCACCCCCGGGCGTTCGACGACGACGTCGGTCGGGAGCACGAGCGCGGTGCCGGCCGCCTCGGACCGGCGCAGGAGGTCGTCGACCGCCGCTTCCGTTCCGGCCTCGATCGATGTCGCGCCGAGCTTGACGCCCTGCGCTGACAGGAAGGGGAACGCCAGTGCACCGCCGAGGAGCAGGGCGTCGGCCCGTCCGCAGAAGCTCGTCAGGAGGGGGAGCTTGTCCGCCACTTTCGCGCCTCCGAGGACCACAACGTAGGGCCGGGCGGGGCTCTCGACGAGGCGGGAGAGCTCCCGCACCTCCCGTTCCACGAGAAGTCCGGCGACCGACGGCAGGCGCTTGGGTACTCCGACCGTCGACGCGTGGGCCCGGTGGACCGCTCCGAAGGCATCCTCCACGAACAGCTCTGCGAGACGCGCCAGCTGCGCCGCGAACGCGGGGTCGTTCGCTTCCTCGCCGGGGTGGAACCGGAGGTTCTCGAGCATCAGGAACTGTCCGTTCTCGAGGCGGGTCAGCTGCTCGAGGGCGTGGACCCCGACGATATCGTCGGCAAGCGGCACCGGCTGCCCGAGCAGCGAGCTCAGGCGTCGCGCGACCGGATGCAGCGAGAACTTCGGGTCCCGCACCCCGTGCGGGCGACCGAGGTGGCTCGCCAGGATCGTTCGGGCTCCCGACGACCGGAGATGGTTGAGGGTGGGCAGGGACTCGACGATCCGGCGGTCGTCCGCGATCTGCCCCGCGGCATCCTGGGGGACGTTGTAGTCGGCACGGACCAGGACGCGGCGTCCGCGCAAGGCCGCCGACCCGATGCCGCGCTTCTCCGCCATCGGTTCGGGGGAGAACCGGGCCGCTAAGATGGTTGTGCCCGACCGGACGCGGTGGGGTCGGCCCGCCGCAGCCGCTCGATGACCGCGCGGGTCTCGGGCAGGTCGACGCCGTGAGCGGCCGCGGTGCGGACGATCTCTCCCGAGATCGCGTCGATCTCGGTCGGGCGTCCGCGCTCGCGGTCCTGCAGCATGCTCGAACGGTTCTCGGCGGTCGCCCCGAGCACGCGGTCGAGGTCGGCGTCGGCTTCCGGGTCCGAAAAGGCGAACCCTGCGGCCGCCGCCGCCTGCTGGGCCTCCCGGAGCAGCCGATGCGCCGGCTCGACGTACGGGGACCGGAGGAGCGCCCCGTTGGGCACGCCGTGCAGCGCCGTCAGCGGATTGATCGCGGCGTTCACCAACGCCTTACGCCAGAGTTCGCGTTCGAGGTCGGCCACGACCCGTACTGCGACCCCCGTGGCCGCGAAGGCAGCCCGGAAGGTATCGACGGAACTCCCCGAGGGACCCCCGACCCTGGGTTCCGGCACCACCAGCTCCCCTTGGCCGGCCTGACGGACGACCCCGGGTTCGACCCACATCGCCGGCACCGTGTTGACCGCTCGAACGAGCCACGGCGTGGGGTCCTCCCAGCCTCCCGCCCGGAACGCGGGGGTGACCCCCTCCTCGACCCGAAGGCCGTTCTGGGGAAGGAGGGTCGGGATTGTTTTTGGAAGTCGGCGAGCGACCGCGCTCGCCACGGAGCCGAGGTCGAACGTCTTCACGGTGAGCAGGAGCACGTCCGGAGGAGTCGCGTCCTCGATTTCGGAAAGAGCGTCCGGACGGAACGTCCCCGGCGCGACCCCCTCGACCCGCAGCCCGTGGGACCGGATGGCGGCTACGTGCGCCGGTCGGGCGATCAGCTGGACGGAGTGCCCGGCGCCCGCGAGGCGCGCTCCGAACAGCGAGCCGACGGCGCCCGCTCCCACCACGAGGATCTTCACGGCCGCCCGCGACGGTATCTACCCGAGCCGGCGGACGAGGGAAGAGAGCCCCGGATTCTGGCCCCAGTCCCGCTTCAGGAGTTCAAGAAGCCGCTCGTAGTATCGGACCTGCTCGCGCGCCTGCCGCACCTTGAGCACGAGGTACTCCTCCTCCCGACGGGTCCGGGCGACCTCCGCCAGGAGGTCGCGCTCCGCCGCGAGGAGCTCTTCGATCCTATCGAGGGTGGAGTGGCCGAGGCGGCGGGGCATTCATCATCTCCAGTCGGTGGGTCGGGCGCGATCCGTCGACCACTTCGCGAGCGGCGGTACGGAGGCGGGCGAGATCCTTGCGGATCCGCTGCAGCCGGACCTCCAGCTTGTGCCGCTGGTTCCGGACGTCGAGGAGCGAGCGCTCGAGGACGTCCATCCGGCGGCGCCAGTTGTCTCGCTCCTGCACGCTCAGGAGCGCCGAGTCTACGTCGACCACCGCAGGGGCACCGCCCCGCCCGAGAATCAAGGTTTCGGCGGACAGGGGGCGGGTCGGTGGCGGAGTGGTGTGCGAAGATTGGTAGGTGACGCCCCTGACGAGAACGGTCATGGGTAGGTCCTTCGGCCCAAATACCTGTGCACCGCGAGCTCGTAGGTCGCTCGCCGGGTCTTTCGGCTCAGCAGCATCACGAGTTGGTTGAGCAGTCCTCCACCCCACCGGGCCCACTTTCTCTTACAGCGATCGGCGATCATCCCCATCACCCGTTCGACCCCGTTGGAGGTGGCGGGCATCGAGATTCCTTGGGCGGCCACCTCGGCGAAGACGACCAGGGCCTTCGCCTCACGGCGGACTGTCCTCGCAGAACGAGGGCAGGCCCCTCGGTCCAGTCGCTGGGCGAGTGCCTCGAGCTCGGTCAGGGTGCTCCGCACCCGATCGGTGATCGCCCACCACTCGCACCGGAGTCGATGGTGCTCGACGGAGTTCCTCAGGTGCGCCAACAGCCCTCGCACCGGGGCGAGGATCGCCTCGCGGTCGAGGAGCCCCACGCCCTCCTCCTGCAGGAGAGAGCCCAGCAGACGAACGAAGTGCACGTGGCAGAGCTGATGGAACTCCGCGGGGTGGGCCATCAGCCCGAAGTCGTCGTCGGTCACCAAGTGGTCGACCGACTGGCCCTCGAGCACGGAGGCGGGAGGACCGCCCACCTTCACCTCGGCGAGATGGACGTGGTGCTTCGGGTCCATCGTGATGGCCACATGGACCGGGTCCTGGGCACCCCTCCTCCGCTGGCTCTTGACGAAGGTCGAGTCGGCCTCGTGGATGGAGAGGTCGACGGGAGGGGGCGTAGAGGGCGCATGGAGGGCCCTCTTCACCTCGGTGGCGATCTCCTGGAGGAAGTCCCAGATCGTGCGACGAGGCACCCGAAAGCCGATCGTGCGCTCGAGGGCCTCGGAGGCCTCTCCGAACGAGGTGCGGGTGGCCATCTCCGCCGCCGCCAGCCGGAGCTCGGGAGTGTAGCGCCGCTTCCCGAGCCCGAGAGCGGTGAGGAGCGGGGAGAAGGTGCGCCTCCCCAGACGGTCGTGGACCCGTCGTGGCCGCAGGTCCACCGGTCCCAAGCGGGTGATGAAACGGCGGGGGCGAGAGCCATGGCCGACGAACCGGGGTCGGCCGTCGGGGAGGGTCAACCGACGGAGTTCCTGGAGCAGGAACTCCTCCATCTCCTCGAAGACGTCTCGGAGGGCGTCAATCCCTCGGTGGTAGGCGCGGTTCAGCAGTTGGGCATGCTCTATCGGCGGGAGTTCCTGTATCTTCGTGGGCCTCTCCTCCTCCCGTGAAAGCGGACCGAGCCCCGTGATTTCTTAGCCGGCATTGGCCACCTCCGTCGTGAGCCGGCTGAGCGTCGGGAGCCGCTCCTCGAGCGCCTCCCCGACCTTTTCGAGATCCTCCGCGGTC
>JBAWFC010000076.1:0-166610 GCA_049591535.1 Thermoplasmata archaeon
AGATCGCCCGAAGCTGCTATTGAAGCTCGCCGGCTCCTCGAAGTTGCCCGACTGAATCGTGCGATACGATGCGGTCAGCTCAAACTGCCGTCAGGGCGGGACAAGACAACTTCTCGACGGTCAGTAATCGACGCAACACCCTGAGAGTGCGATGTTTCAGTGGATATTTGCGCCTTCTCACCCGTGAGTCCAGCATGGACTTTCGAGGCGACCTGCGCTTCCAGTGACCACTGGGTCTAAGTAGCTCATCCCGGGTCCGAGGATGTGGTCACCCCCAAACCCCCTTCAACTCGTAGGCCGCGCATCTTTCTGGCGTTTTGTGAGAAGAACTCTCAGGTGCGACGACTCGCGAAGCTGCGTATCCACGACCAGCTCGCGCTCTACCGGTATCAGATCTCCACCTACATTGCCCGAGAGAACATTCAACCGGACCGAATCATCGGTCACGTCCTCGCGGAGGAGATGGAGAAGTCGGATGCAGTGGTCATCATCTGGACGCAGTACGCCCACGACTCCCCGTGGGTGAACGGGGAGCTTGCCTACGCTCGAAAGATCGGGAAGCGTGTAGTGCTTCTTCGATTCGGCAACGTCCCACTCCCTGACGGCTGGGAACCCGACCGGTGGTACGTCCCGCTCGAAGGGGTCGGATTTCCAACCGGCCTCGCCGGGCTCTTCGGTCCGGTCATCTTCTGGCCGAGGTTCAACCGAGTGCTGGCCAAGATTGCCGAGGTTGCGAGCGAGGAGGCCCAGAAACGGGCCCCATGACAAAACGGCGGAGGGTTTCGTTAGCTCGCGTGACGAACCCCCGGAGCGACCAGGACGAGCCGACCGTCGCTGAGGGGAGTAGGTCCCGCTGTCCAGCCTTCGAGTATGAGGGCATCCGCTTCCGGACCCGCCGGCAGGGCTTTGCGGGTCGGTCTCGAAGCGTTCTCCCGCGCCGCCGTCATTGCGTCCTCCCACGCAATCTCGCCGCCCCGGACCTTCTGCCGTGTGACTTCGTCGACCCCCATCGCGATCAGGGCAAGGTCCTTCGCCTCCGCAACGGCTTGTGCTCGGGGGGTTTGGGGAGCGTCACTCAAGAGGGGTTCACATCGAGCGTAGGCTGCCCGACTCTGATCGAGTGTCTTGTCGCTGAGCTTCCCCCGATTCACGCTGTAGGTCGCGGAGACGTCTCCCGTATGGCCGGCCCAGAGGAGCCGGAACTCGTGGCCCACGAGTCCATCGGCTTCCCCCTCGCTGAGGCGAGTCACGAACGTGGTTCTTAGGCAGTAGGGTCGGGCGACCACCTTCGCTCGACCGAACGTAGTCTCCGACCTCACTCGACCTCGGGAATCGGCCCCCATCCGTCATGAGTAGCGGAGATGCCTCAGTGAGCTTCTCCCCCTTCGCCACACGGGACCGGAGGTAGCTGACGACCACCCCCTGTCCGCGATCCCCGATGTGGGTCACGTAGGCATGACCGGCCTTCGATAGTTCCTTGCGGACTTGGACGATTCCGACCTCGGCCCGGAACTCAAGGGCCCCGACATTCAGATCGGGAAGGTCTCCGAGCGTCAGTCCATCCGCCCCGTCGAAGTTCCCGATGACGCCCGGACGGAGCCCGGACATGGCCATGAGCGCGATGATGACCCGCTCCCGGAGGTTGGCGGATTCGAGGGCGGTGTGAAGCTGCTCCCGAGTTAGGGCCGCCTCCTCCTTCGAGTCGTTCGCGCCCTCCACCTTGAAGGTCGAGTGGGGGAGGACCCGCCTGGTCGTGAACTGGTAGAAATTCCGGACCATTCCGAGGCGGGTGGCGATGGTCGAGCCCTTCACTCCCCGGGCGACCTCGGTCTTCTCGAACCGCTCCCCAGTCTCTTGGAGCGCATGCGGGTCGAGCTCCGCGAGTTTTGCCGGGGTCAGACGGGTCGAATGACAGAAGATCCACAACCCGCTCGACCACATGGTGGCCGTCTTCTCCGACCCTTTCCGGAGGCAGACCAGCCACTTCTGAACCAGCGGGTCGCTGAGGATCTGGGCTCTCTCCTGGAGGCTCTTAGCGGACAACCTCAATCGCGTCACGGTCGGGCCCTCGTCCGGTGGAGGGTCCGCCCTTAATATTAGCGTTAGGTTGGGAACCGAAAATCTGGGGGGATTTAACTCCGGTCACTACGAGCATGACGCGGATCGTGCTCTGCATCGTCGGGTCGACCGCGGCTCCCCAGATGATCCGGGCGGTGGGGCTGATCGCCTTCTGGACGACTTCGGCCGCCTTCTGCGCCTCGCTCACCGTCATGTCGGGGCCGCCCGTCACGTTGATCAGTGCGCCCGACGCCCCCGCGATGTCCACGCGGAGCAGCGGGGAGTTGATCGCCTCGAGCACGGCGTCCTCGGCGCGGTTCTCGCTCTCGGACTCGCCGATACCGATGAGCGCGACCCCGCCGCCCTTCATGATCGTGCGCAGGTCGTTGAAATCGAGGTTGACGAGTCCGGGACGGGTGATGATCTCGGTGATCCCCCGGATCGCGCGGGCGAGCACCGAGTCCGCGACCTTGAACGCGGTCTGGATCGGCAGGCGCGGGACGAGCTCGAGGAGGCGGTCGTTCGGGATCGTGATCACGGTGTCGATGGTGGAACGCAGCCGCTCGAGGCCCCACATCGCGTTCTCCCCACGGACGAGCCCTTCGGAGGCGAACGGCAGCGTGCACACCGCGATCGTGAGCGGGTTCCCCCCGTTGGCGTCCTTCGCGCACTGCGCGACGACCGGGGCCGATCCGGTGCCGGTACCTCCGCCGAGGCCGAGCGTGATGAACACCATGTCCGAGTTCGCGAGCGCCTTCTTGATCTCGTCCTCGGCCTCCTTCGCCGCCTGTTCCCCGACCTGGGGGAGCGCGCCGGCGCCGAGGCCGCGCGTGAGCCGTCGCCCGAGCAGGATCTTCTTCGGGGCGTGGATCGCGAGCAGGTGCTGCGCGTCGGTGTTGCACGCGACCATGTCGGCCCCGCCGAGCCCCTCTTCCGCCAGACGGTTGATCGTGTTGCACCCGCCGCCGCCGCACCCGACGACCTTGATGTTCGTCTTGAGCGAAGCGAGCACCGCCTCGAGTTCCGCGTCGTCGTTCTGGGGGGGCGGAGGCGAGTCGGCGGTCCGCTTCGAATCTCCCGGCAAGTGGGACAAAATCTCCTGAGCGAGCGGTCTCATCACGGCGGTAACCCTATCGGCGGAAGAGCAGTGGTCACATTATAAAGCGTCTGTCGCTGGGAAGCCCGAAAATGGAGTACGCCGATTGGGCTCCCTTCTACGAGCGCATTCGGCGGGAATTTGCGTTTCCCTTCGAGCGGGAGGAGCGCGCGGCCGACGGCCTGGAACGCCTCCTGCCGTCGGCCGCCCGTTCCCGTCCGCTGGAGCGTCTTCGGGCCCAGCTCGACGGCCGGGACGCGGTCGTCGTCGGGCTCGCTCCCCGCGCCGGTCCGCCGCCGATCTGGCGCCTTCCGTCCGCGGGCCGCCCGGCGTCGGTCGTCGCCGCCGACGGAGCGACGGCGACGTGCGTCGACGCCGGGATCGTGCCGGCCGTGATCGTCACGGACCTGGACGGTCCGGTCCCCACCGAGGTCGGCGCCAACCGACGGGGGAGCCTGGTGGTCGTTCACGCCCACGGCGACAACCAGTCCGCCTTGGAGGAGTGGGTCCCCCAATTTCCGGGCGAGCTGGCCGGCTCGTGGGCCGGACCGCCGCGCCCCGCGTTGATCGACGTGGGCGGGTTCACGGACGGCGACCGCGCAGCGTTTCTGGCCGAGCATTGCGGCGCCCGTCGGGTGCTGCTCTGGGGATTCGACTTCGAGCGAGTGGAGGAGAACGACCCGAACGCGCGCGCCCGGAAACTCGCGAAGCTCGCGTGGTCCCGAACGCTGCTCGCGTTGCTGGCGGAGCGCGGGCGCGCCCCCGTTCTCCTCTGGGAACGGGACGGCTCGCTCGTTCCCTACCCCGTCGGTACCGCCGAGGCGTCCACGAGGTAGACGGCGTCCCGCCCGTTCTCGTACAACAGCACGAAGGGGAGCGCACCGAACCACTGGATGGCCGCGGCACTGAGAGGGAGGGCGGTCCCGGAGGGGTTGAGCGCCACGCCGCCGTACATCACCGAATCGACGGCCACCAGGTCGATCGCCCGATCCGGCGCGTTCGGTGCCCCGGACGCGCGCAGTTCCGCGACCGCCGCCGACCAGTTGGAGCCCGTGAACAGGGCCGGAGTGGAATCCCAGGTCGCCGGATTGCCGTCGAAGCCGAAGATCATCGAGCTCAACCGGTGGTCGCTCGCAACGACCGCCGTCCGGGGCTCGGCGATCCCGACCCACATCCACAACGCCGCGTCCCCGTGGGTGAGCCCCTCCTCGAACCCTCCCAGGTCGGCCTGCGGAGGGTAGACGATCGCCGCGTTCGTCGCGAGCAGGAGGACCACGCCGAGCGACGCCGCGAGGAAGGCGCGTCGTCCCGCGCGGTCGCCCGCCCGCGCCACGAGACGGGCGAGGCCGACCGCGACGACCAGCGCGATCGGCAGGAAGAGATACTCGGCGTGCCGGGCCGGGGGGATCGACGCCGCGAGACCGCTGATCGGCGAACCCGGGATCGACCCGCTCGCCACCGTGACCAGCGCGGACAGCGCGACGGCACCGAGCCAGGCGAGGCCGAACGGCCCGAGCCGTGCGGGGGTGAGCGACTTCCGGCTGCCCGCGGCGAACACCACGAGGGCGAGCACGGGGCTGAACCAGAGGATCGCATCGAGGCTCGTGCGCTGCGTGGTGCCCGGAAGGTCGACGACGAGCAGGAGCGCGATCCCCCCGAAGATGCCGACCAACAGGAGGACCGCGTCCCGGAGCACGCTTCGGTCGCTCGGCAAGCGGACCCACTCGCGGTGCGGCCGGAACCGGGCGCGCCGCCCGGCGACGACGAGGGCTCCGAGAACGACCGCGCCGAGGCCGACTCCCTCGAGGGCGGCGAAGTCGACCGAGGGGCTCCACGGAAGCGCCGGGGTGATGACGGTCGCGACGAACGACGTGGTCCCGTAGAACCAGAAGACCAGGGTCACCGTGACGAACGCGCCCAGGAAGGCGAACTCCCGCGTTGGGAACCGCCGACTCCAGAGGCCGGGGCGCCAGAGCTCGAGGAGGACGACGCCGCCGAGCGCGCCGAGGACGAAGAAGTAGCTCGAGAGGTGATGCGTCACGACGAGGGCGCCGCCGGTGAGCGCGAGCGGCACGTACCATCGTCGGTCCTGCCGGCTCTCCACGAGCATCCAGAGCGCCGCGACGCCGAGGAAATCCCCCAGCGCGAGCGGCGCCGGGTGCGCGATGGAGAACAGGCGGGGCATCGCCACGGACGCGATCGCCGCGGCCAGGAGCGCGACGGTGTCCTGGGGGTAGAGCCGGCGGAAGAGCAGGAAGAGCGGGAACACCGAGAGGACCGCGACCACGGGGACGATAACGGTGAGCGCGGTGAACGGGTCGACCCCGAGCGCGCCCGCCCCCGCGCCCGCGAGGAGGAAGATCCCCGGGAAGTCGGGGTAGGCGACGCCCCAGCCCGCGTAGGCCGCGCCGTGGGGAAGATGTCCGGTCGCGAGGAGGGTCGCGGTAAGACGGTAGTACTCGCCCGAGTCGGACCCGAACACCGCGTACGAGAGATACGGCTCGAGAGCGAGGAACACCAGGACGAGCGCGAGGCCCGCGAGGAACAGCACCGTCTCGGGGCGGACCGGCAGGAGCAGACGAGCGGTCGAGCCCGGGCGCTCGTCCGCCCCCGTCGCGCCGGAGCTCATCGAACGCTCCGAGCCGGGCCCCGTACTATAGGCATTGGCCCCGAAGCGCCGCACGTCCGCCGGCGGTGCCATACTCATAAATAGGGGGGCTTGGTGCGCCCGCTTCGAGGCTCTGAGGAATGCCGTCCTCCCGCCGTCAGAAGTCGAAAGCAAAGCCCGCTCCCCGGGGCAAGGCGGCGCCGCCGAAGAAGGCCGCGCGACCGGCGGCCCGCCGTGGTTCCGCTTCGAAGTCGGCGCCCCGGCCCGCGGCCAAGGGAGGCCGCGCCGCACCGGCGAAGTCCCCGCCCAGGGAGAAGCCGTCCGCGGCGCCCGAGATGCCGGTCGTCCGTCGCGCCGACGGTCGGGCGCACGTGCTCTCCCTTTCGTTCGTACGGGACGGCGACGAGTTCATGGCCCGGATGGAGACCGACGCCGGCCAGATCACGGAGCTCAAGAACCGCTCGCTCGATCAGCTCCTCACGCTCGTCGCGAGCGAGCTCGAGGACCTGCTCGAGTGAACGCCCGCCGCGTTCCCTAGGGAGCGAGGGCGGGGGATCGGCGCTCGGGGATGAGTCCCTCCTCGAACTGATAGGTCCGCCGTCCTTTTCGCCGTTCCCCCAGCTCCATCATCTCGACCGGCCGGCTCGATAGGAGACCGGGGGGAAGTCGGCGTACGACCTCCGCGTGCAACTCGGCGAGCGGAGGGAACGCGCGCCGTCGGCCCCACCACTCCACGACCACCGTGGCGGATTCCGAGACCTCGACCGCGCGAGGGACCGAACCGAAGCAGATCACGACCCCGCCGACCGCCAGTGCCGACGCGAAGGCAGTGAAGTAGAGGAGACCGGTCGCTGCCGCGGGGCCGGTGCCCCCGGGTGCGTCGCGGTCGACGAGCACGAAGACGAGGTAGAGGGCCACCAGGGCGACCAGATAGATCGCGGTGAGCCGGAACGCGCGTTGAGAGGCCCCGCGATTTTCCCGCCGTTCGACTCCCGGGACCGCGGCCGGCCCGGCCGCCGGGGGGGCCGGCGTTGCGCCCGCGAGCGGGGCGGCGGTTTCTGGTTCGGGCGACGAGCGTCGGATCCGCACTGCTCGGGGAGTGGCCACGCGCGCGCCTCGGGGAGAAAGGGTGGGCCCGCGGGCTTAAACCTACCTTCCGAGCGCAGCGCCCGGGCCGGTCAGGTTCCGGTTTCCAGCTGCCCGTCGATCGGGGCCGCCCCGTGGTGCGAGGGCTTCGGCAGCGGTGTGTCCAGGTCGACGATCGGAACCTTGCGGGCGATCTCGGCGGCCATCGCGGAACAGGTCGAGGGGGGCACCGGGGTCCGAGTGTACCCCGGCAGCGCGAGGTCGTACGTCACGAACTTCTTCTCGGCGATCGTCTCCCACACCGCACGGAAGATCCGGTCCGCCGCCTCGGTCTCCCCGATGTGACGCAGGAGCAGCTCGACGCAGAGGATCTCGGCCGTTGGGTCCGCCTTGTCCGATCCGGCGTACTTCGGCGCCGAACCGTGGACCGGTTCGAAGACCGCCAGGGTGTCGCCGTAGAGCGCCCCGGGCGCGACCCCCAGTCCGCCCGCGAGTCCCGCGGTGAGGTCCGACAGGATGTCGCCGAACAGGTTCGTCGTGACGATCATGTCGTAGTCCTCGGGCTTCTTGGCGAGTTGCATGCACATGTTGTCGATGAGGCGCTCGTCGGCAAGGATGTCCGGGTACTTCGGAGCCATCTCCCGGAACGCGGTCTGGAAGAGCGCTCCGGTCGTCTTCATGATGTTCGCCTTGTGGACCGCCGTCAGGTGCTTCCGGTGCGCGCGGCGCGCGAGCTCGAAGGCGAACCGGATGATCCGGTCGGAGGCCTTGCGCGTGATCACGTTGACCGTTTCCGCGGCCGAGTGGTCCCGGTCCACCCAGTGCTCGACGCCGGAGTAGAGGCCCTCGGTCGCCTCGCGCACGACGATGAGGTCGGTCTCGGGATACCGGGTCCCCTCGCCGGCGATCGCCCGCGCCGGGCGGACCGAGGCGTAGAGGTCGAGCTGCTGGCGCAGCGCGACGTTGACCGAGCGGAACCCGCTGCCGATCGGGGTCGTGATCGGGCCCTTGAGCGCGAGTCGATTCTTCCGGACGGACTCGAGGACCGCATCGGGGAGCGGGTTGCCCGACTGCTGGATCGCCTTTTCGCCGGCCTCGACGACGTCCCACTCGATCGAGACCCCGGTCGCCTCCGCGACGCGTCGAGCGGCGTTCGTTACCTCCGGACCGATCCCGTCCCCGGGGATCAGCGTCACGCGATGGCCCATCGTTCCTCTTGGGCCCGCCCGAGCGCCGGGCGAATTTAAAGGCGCGGCCGAGGCACCGCCCTCACCGGCTCGCCGGCGGAGGGGTCGGGGTCGGAAGGCGCGCCAGCACGGCGCGCATCACGCGGTCGCGGACAAGCGCGTCGTCGAGGATCGGCGACCAGAGGACGATGACCGCGTCCCACGTCGCCGCGCCGAGGTCGGTCACCTCGAGCCGCAGCGGGGTCCGTGCGGAATCCTGGGGGAAGGCGGAGGCGACGTCCCCGACGGCGGCCTCGAGGACCTTCAGGGAAACCGTGTACGGGAACGTCATCCGCACCCGGTGGGACTTCGGGGCCCCGGGACTGGGCTGGAGGACGAGCGCACCGAGGACGACCGAGTTCGGTACCTTCCCGAGCCCGCCCGAGTCCAGGCGGAGGATCGTGTAGAGGAGCTCCACATCCTCGACGGTCCCCGAATAGCTCGGGTACATCATCTCGTGCGGGTAACTGGGCGCGAGCGCCCCGTAGCTCGAGGAGATGAAGCTCACCCGGTCCCCGGGCCGGAACGGGTTCGCGATGACCAGCAGCAGTCCCGCGAACACGTTCGAGAGGACCGTCTGCGCGGCGAGTCCGAGGATGATCCCGGCGAACGCGCTCCCGAGGAAGATCGACTCGGCGGAGACCCCGGCAAGTTTGAACAGTGCGAGGATCGCCCCGACGCCGATCAGCAGGTTGACGAAGATCCGGACGGTCGCGCCGTGGGCCACCTGACCCCGGCGGTGGAGGACCTCGTCCGCGGCGCTCGTGATCGCGCGCGCGACCGCGAACGCGACCAGGACGACCGCGAGGGCTTCGAGCAGCAGCACCTCCGTCGAGGAGAACCCGTCCAGCAGACGGTCGAAGGCGGTGAACAGCACGTACAGCAGGCCGGCGACGACGACGACGACGAGGAGGTTCCGGACGAGGATCCGACCCGGGCGCGGGTTCGCCGGAACGGCCATTGACCGCCCCGAGGGGAGGACCCGCATAGCCCTTTCCCGCACTGGAAACTGCGGTTATTAGAATTCTTATATTCGATAGTTATACAATAAATCATGCTCGTCACTCCGCACCCCGAAGTCCTCGCCCACGACTGGTTGCCGCCCGTGGTCCTCGGCCGGGAAGCCGAGGTCGCCGAGATCGTCCGTCGCCTCGATGCGCCCACTCCCCACGCGCCGGCCCCCTGGATGGTCGCGGTGGTCGGCCCGCGGGGCTCGGGCACCTCGAGCGTGGCGCGTCGGGCCGCCCGCGAGGTCGCCGATCGGGTGCGGATCTCGGGATCGGGGGTGATACCCCGGTGGATCGCGGTCCGGACCGCGGACCACCGCGGAACGCACGGGGTCGCGAGCGCGCTGCTGGGGAGCGTCGACGACGGGTTTGACGGTCGAGGGTTTCCCGTGGCCGAGATACTCGCCGGGTTCCTGCGCCGCCTCCGGCGCGAGGGGCGGCCGTGCGCGCTCGTGCTGGACGACGTGCGGGCGGGCGGCGCGGACCTGGGTCCGATTCTTCGCGCCCTCGGCTCCCCCGACCGATTCCTCCCGGAGGGGGAGTCGGGGATCCCCCCGGTCTGGGTGGTGCTCGCCGGCACCCCCGACGGCGTACAACGGGCAGAGGATGCGCTCGCGAGTCGCTGGCGGATCGGCCCGTTCGTCCACTTGTCTCCGTACTCCGGGCATGCGCTCCGTGCCCTGGTCGAGGACCGCGTCCAACGGTCCCTCGGCCACCCCGCTCCCCCGGACCTGGTGGGTCGCGTCGTTCGGGCCGCTGTCGAGGACGGCGGGGGCGCCGCCCGGGCGATCGACCTCGTGCGCCGCGGCGTGCTCGGGCCGCGCTTCCGACCGGCGGGAGGAGTCGCGCGGGTCCGCGGGGGTCCGGCGATCCCGATGGAACCGCGGGTGGTGCGGGCGATCGAGGAGGCGTCCCAGGGTACGACCGCCTCGCTCGGGGAGGTGCGCCGACTCGAGGCGCGGCTCGCCCGCGCCCAGGGAGTCTCCCCGCTCCCGACGACGACCCTGTGGCGGCGGATCGTTCGTCTCGAGCAGGCGGGGTACGTGCGTCGGGAGGTCCGGCCCGGAGGGCTGGGCGGGACCCGGTCGCTGCTCCGCGTCACCGCACCGGTCGACGAGTGGGTCATCGCTCCGAGGTCCCGTGATACTCATCCAGCGTCCGAACGTTGGAGCGCGTGGGAGGCGGGTGGGGAGTCGGGTCCTTCCGCGGAGCTTCGGTCTCCGCCCGGTCTTCCGCCGATCGACGACCCAGCTGACGGATGACCATCTCCGCGAGCTTCGGGGACCGCAACACCTGGGCGATGCGCTGGACCGGCGCCTGGCGGAGGGATTCACGGTCGGGGTACCCGGCACGGAAGAGGAGTCGCGCTCGCACCCGGCCGATGCCGCGCAGTCGGACGAGATCGAGCAGCTCCTCCGCCGCCCCGTAGCGCACGCGCATCGAGAGGTCGTCGATCGTCCGCCCGAGCCGCCGCTGGAACCGGGAGGCGAGGCGCCCGGCGGAGAACAAGAGCCACTCCGCGTCCTCGACCTTGGTCCGCAGGTCACCGGCACCGATCCCGAACCGGCGCGTGATGTCGAGGATCGGGACCTCGTCGATCCACGCCTCGAGGACCGAGGCGGTCTTGAGCGTCGAGAGGAACCCGTCCAGGTCGAGCTCGAGCGGCGGCTCCTCCGGCTTGACGAGGAGCTCGGGGGCCTCGTCCGTGTACCGCGTAAGGAGGTCCGCTTCGTCGCCGCGCCGCAGGAACAGCGGCGGCAGGTCCGGCGTCGCTGCGATCGAGGCGAGCAGAGGGAAGGGGCGGATCCCCAGCGGAGCCCTCTCGAGCGCCTGGCGAAGCACCACCGCGCTGAGCGGGTCGAGGTACAGTTCGCTCGTCATCCCTCCGAACGGGGTCGCCTGCAGGCTCGGCCCCGGGACGAGGAAGTCGTTCTCCTCGAGGAATCGGCGGACGGTCGTCACGGTGGATCGGAGTTCGGAGAGCGGGAGCGTATGGCCGTAGAAGGTCGCCGCGAAGAACGACTCGAGGTCGGATTCGGTCGTAACCGCGCGGCTCGCGACGAGCGCGAGCACGTGCATCCGCAACGCCGGTTCCGCGGCCAGCCGGCTCACGACCGACTCCGGCGGCGCGGAGAGGTAGCCGTCGAGCAGCCGGTCCTCGTCGTCGGGGGTGCGAGCGAGGAGCAGCGCTTCCCCGGCGGAGTCGAACCGCGGGCGTCCCGCACGGCCCAGCATCTGGTGGACCTCCGTCGCCGGGATCGGGGCCTGCATGCCCAGCCGGTCGTCGTAGCGCGTGGTGTCCCGCACGATCACGCGTCGCGCGGGGAGGTTGATCCCCGCGGCGAGCGTCGGCGTTGCGACGAGCGCCTTCAGCACCCGGTCGCGGAACGCGCGCTCTACGACCCGGCGCTCGGGGTTCGTGAGCGACGCGTTGTGGAAGGCGACCCCGTTCGGGATCAGCGACGCAAGGCGACGGAGACCTTCGGTCTCCTCGTCGGAGACTCCCCCCAGTTCCTCAACGGCCGCGCGGGCCCGGGCCTTCTCCTCCGGGGTGAGGAGGCTCCGAACGGTCGGGGCGAGCGCATCGGCGACCTGCTCGCTCGCCTTCCGGGTATTCACGAACACCAGGGCTTGCCCGCCCTCCTGCAGGACCGTTCGCACGAGTCGCGGGATCGCCTCGCCCGGCGGTGCCAATTCCCGTGTGGAGAGGTCGGTGAAGGTGATCCGACCGTCGTGGTAGACGCCGAGCTTGAGGGGCACCGGTCGGAAGTCGCTCGCGATGTGCCGGGCGCCGAGCCATCGGGCGAGTTCCTCGGAGTTTCCGATAGTGGCCGAGAGGGCGACCACCTGAAGGTCCGGGTACGAGCGGCGCAGACGGGTCAGGCTCACCTCGAGGGTGGGTCCCCGGTCCGGGTCCCGGAGCAGATGGACCTCGTCCGCGACCACCACTCCGAGACGGTCGAGCCACGGGTTCCCGCGACGCAGGAGGCCGTCCGCCTTCTCGCTCGTCGCGACGAGGACGTCCAGTTTCTCGAGCTTCTCGGCCGTGAGGTCAAAGTCCCCGATCGAAATGCCGACCTTGAGACCCAGCGGCTCGAACCGGGCGAGCTCCTCCGCCTTCTCGTGGGCGAGGGCGCGGAGGGGGACGAGGTAGAGCCCGGTGCGTCCGGCGCGCACGGCGCGCAGGAGCGCGAGGTACGCGACCAGGGACTTTCCACTCGCCGTCGGACAGGCCAGAAGGACGCTCTCGCCCGCGAGCACCGGCCCCAGCGCGGCGGCCTGCGGAGGGTAGAGGCTGGAGATGCCGTCCGCCGCGAGGAGCGCCTTGAGCTCGGCATCCAGCGCCGTCGCGTCGAGCGGTAGGTTCTCGCCTCCCGTCGACCTTTTCGAGGAGGCGGGTGGGCGGGGGCGAGGACTCGGCGGCACCGCCGCGCGCAGGCGGGTCCGCTAGTAAGCGTTTGGCGGCTCCGGTGACCGGAGCAGGCTGCGGCCCAGGATCAGCTCCTGGATCTCCGTCGTTCCCTCCACGATCGGGAAGACCCGGGCATCCCGGAAGAGACGTTCCGCCGGGTGGCCTCCGCGCACGCCCTCCGGGCCGGCGACGTCGACCCCCTCCGAGGCGATCGAGACCGCCGCGCGCGACGCCACGAGCTTTGCGACCGAAGCCGCCTCCACGAACGGCTTCCCTTCGTCCCGGAGCTCGGCGGCAGCGCGGACCAGTACCCTTGCCGATGCGAGCTGGGAGTACGCGGCAGCGAGCCGGTTCCGCTTCCACTCCTCATCGTGCGCCCGGACCGAGGCGAGCATCTGGTCGAACGCCGCTTGTGCCACGCCGAGCGCACAGCTCGCGATGCCGACTCGTCCCCCCGCGAGCGCGGAGAGGGCGACCTTGAGTCCCTCGCCCTCCGGGCCGAGCATCGCGTCCGACGGGAGTTGCACGCCGTCGAGCACGAGTTCGGTCGTCTCGCTGCCGCGGAGACCCAGCTTGTCGAGACGCTGCGAGACCGAGAATCCCCCCGTCCCGGGCGGCACGATGAACGCCGAGATCCCGTGGCTCCGAAGGTTCGGGTCGCGCGTCGCGAAGACGAGGATCACCCCGGCGGTGACCGCGTTCGAGGTGAACATCTTCGTCCCTTGAAGGACAAATCCCTCGGGGCCCCGTCGGTAGCGCGTCGAGAGCCCCGCCGAGTCGGAGCCGGCCCCGGGTTCCGTCAACGCGAACGCGCCGACCCGATCTCCCCGGGCCAGCGGCCGAAGGAACTGCTCCTTCTGCGATTCGGTCCCCCAGTCCAGGATCGGCCGGGCGCATACCGACAGGTGCACCGCGAGGGTGACCGCCACGGCGGCGCTCGCTTCGGCGAGTGCCTCGAGTACGGCGACCGTGCACCGCGTGTCGCCCTCCGCCCCGCCCCACTCGGCGGGCAGTCCGAGCCCCACGAACCGCTCGGACGCGAGCCCTCGCAGGATCTCGTCCGGGATCCGGTCGTCCCGGTCGATCTTCGCGGCGATCGGCCGAACGTGCCGGTCTGCGAACGCGCGGGCCCGATCGCCCCATGCCGCCGCGTCCAGAGTCGGCACCCCCCTCCGGAGGGAGGGGACCCCGCCGAACCCTTAAGGTGTGACGGCGGGTCGCGGCGCCCGCACGGAGGGTACGGTAATGGCGGACGCCCCGACGCCGAAGGACCGGTTCACTTCGCTCGACACCCTCGCCGTCGTGCGAGAGATCCGCGGGCTCGCCCGGGCCCGCGTCGATAAGGTGTTTGACGTTCCCGGCGGCGGCTGGTCCCTCGCCTTCCGCGTCCCCGGTGAGGGCCGCCGCGAACTCCTGCTGGTCCCCGGCCGGTACGCCGCGCTCACCGCGGGCGCGTCCGATCACTCGGAGGACCTGTCCCCCCTCGCGCGCGACCTGCGTCGGCTGCTCGTCGGGGCGGGACTGCGGGGTGCGACCGAGCCCGCGGGGGAGCGCTACCTCGAGCTCGGCCTGGGACGGAGCGACGACCCCGACGAACTCCTCGTCGCATTGGAGATGTTCGGAACCGGCAACCTGATCGTCGCGCACGCCGGCAAGATCGTCGCGGTGGCCCAGGCCCGCCGCTGGGCGCACCGCCAGGTCCGGATCGGGGCCGACTACACACGCCCTCCGGTACGTCTCGACCCGTGGGTCGTCGGCCGAGCGGAGCTCGAGGCCGAGCTCACCCGCTCGCGAAACGACCTCACGAGCACCCTCGCCGCACGTCTCTCGTTCGGTGGGCCGGTGGCCGAGGAGCTGATCGTGCGGGCGGGGCTCGCGGGAGCCGAGCCGGCGTCCGCCCATCCCCCACGAATCGCCGAGCGGCTGCACGCGGTCGTCGCCGAACTCCTCCGCGAAGTGGGAGATCGCCCCGAGGGGTTCGTGTACCGCCGAGACGCGACCGTGCTCGACGCAACGCCGTATCGTTCCCGACGCTGGGCCGATCAACCGGGCGTAGAAGAGGTCGGTCGCGCGACGTTCTCGGAGGCGGCGCACGAATACTTCCGCTCGCTCGTGGTCGTGCCCCCGTCCGCGGCGGACGCCGAGGCCGAGCGAGTCCGACGGGAGCTCGATCGGCTGCTCGAGCAACAGACCGCGGCGATCACGACACTCTCCGAATCGATCCGGGGGCTCCAGGCGACCGCGGAGACGATCTTCGCCCACTATCCCGAAGCCGAGGCCGAGCTCGAAAAGGCACGGACTGCGGGAGCCGACGACCCCCGGGTCCGGCTGACCCTCGGGGACCGGACGGTGGAGCTCCGCATCGACCAGACCCCGCGAGAGGCCGCCCAGGCGCTCTACGGTGAGGCCAAGCGCCTGCAGCTCAAGCTCGCCGGAGCTCGCGTCGCGCTCGCGGAGACCGAGGGAAAGATCGCATCGCCGCGCGGGGGCGACCGCCGAGCGGCGCGACGCGCGGCCCCCGAGGCGGAGCGACGGAAGAAGCCGCACTGGTTCGAGCGCTTCCGCTGGTTCATCACTTCCGAAGGAGCGGTCGCTGTCGCGGGAAGGGACGCCTCGTCGAACGACCTCATCGTGCGCCGCAACATGAAGGACGGAGACCTGTACGTCCACGCCGATCTCCACGGAGCCGCGAGCGTGGTGGTCAAGCACCCTGCCCCGGGGGACCCCCCGGTCACCGAGCTCTCCCTCCGGGAAGCCGGGCAATGGGCGGTGGTCTTCTCCAAGGCTTGGCGAGCGGGCCTCGCCTCCGCGTCCGCGTTCTGGGTGAACCACGATCAGGTATCGAAGGCAGGTGCGAGCGGCGAGTTCGTCGCCCGAGGGTCCTGGGCGATCCACGGGACCAAGCACGTCATGCGGGACCTTCCGACCGAGCTTGCCCTCGGCACCATCGACTACGAGGGGGAATCGCTCTGGACGGCCGCACCGTCCGAGGCCGTACGCGCGCGGGGCACGGTCCGGGTCGTTCTCGTTCCCGGCCCCGAGCGGGAACGGGACGCTCTCGAGGGGGCGCTGGCGGTCGAACTCGGCCTCACGCGGACCCGTCTCCAGTCGCTGCTTCCGGCCGGTGGCATTTCGCGGCGCCGTCCGTAGACCCGCTGGACCTCGCTCGCGAAAAAGCGATCTCCGAGCCGTCGCCAGGTATGACCCCGCGCTCGGAGTCCGACGATGACGATCGGCGTGCCCTCGACCCGCACCTCGTCCCCCACCGCGAGCTCGGTCGGCGAGGGGACGACCCAGCGGACGGCGCGGGTTCGGGCGCGTTCCACGATCGACACCGCGACCGCGCTCTCCCCCTCGGGGACCACCCAGACGGTCGACACTTCGTTCGAGAGGGCGCTCGGGACCGACTCCTCGGAACGCGTGTCTACCCGTCGAATACGATAGGAAGCGTTCGCGCCCGGGACGCCCGAGCCCACCTGCAACCGTCGGTGGGCGGGGACGCGGACCCGGATCCGCTCGGAGCGCTCCCCGTCCGAGACCACGAGGGCGACCTCCACTTCGGACGGCACGACTTGGGTGAACGGGTGGGTCCAGCGGCATTCCTGGCACCGCGCGACGCCCGCGAGGGGCCCTCCGGAGCGAGTGCCCCGGGGGTCCCATCGCACGACTCGATGCGGGGTGGTTCGGCCGCAGTTCTCGCACGGGAGGCTGACGGACTGGATCCGGGCCACGGCGGGGGGTGACTTGTCCGCCTCAGGACCGGCCGCGATCTCCGTCATGCGGTCCCCCGACGCCGCGGCGAGGGCTTGAGCGTTCCGGGCTCCCGCAGAGAGGCGGTGGCCCGAGGTCCCACCGTTCCCCGTCGGGGGCCGGGGGCCGCACCGCGGGTCGGGGAAGATATGTATGTACCGCGGCCGCTCCCCCGAGGATGGTGCGAGCGCTCGCCTCTCGTTCGAAACCGTCCCTTCCGGGCCGAGGCCGGGCGTCCGGGCACCGTCGGCTTCCGCCGTCGAACGCCCCGACGGTCGGGATCGTGGGCGTCGGCTACATGGGCATCGCGACGGGACTCGCCTTCGCCCATCGGGGACGACGTGTCGTCGCGTACGACGTGAATCCCCGCGTTCGGAAAGCGATCCGATCGGGGCGGAGCCCGTACCGCGAGGATGGGCTCACGGAACTACTCCGCGCCGAAACCAAGCGGGGACGGTTCGTAGTGGTCGACGGACTTGATCCGCTGTGCGCGGTCTCCGAGTGCATCTTCCTCTGCGTGCCCACTCCGCCGGGTCGGGCCGGGCGGGCGGACCTCGGTCCGCTCCGGAGCGCGGTACGGGATCTGGCCGCTTCGCTTCGAACGGTCCGCGGGTACCGCCTGGTGGTCGTCAAGAGCACCGTCGTCCCGGGGACTACCGATACCGTGGTCGCGCCCCTCCTGCGAAGAGGTACCGGCAAGGGAGCACGGTCCCTGGGCGTCGCGACCAATCCCGAGTTCCTCTCCGAGGGGCGGATGGTCGAGGACGCCCTCCACCCCGAGCGGATCGTCGTGGGTACGTCGGACCGGAAGAGCCTGGCTCGGATCTCCGCGGTCTACGAGGGATTCGACGCACCGGTTCTGGTGCTCCCGCCGTCGGGGGCCGAGCTGGTCAAGTACGCCGCCAACGCGTTCCTCGCGTTGAAGGTCTCGTTCGCGAACGAGCTGTCGCGATGGACGGAGGCGCTTGGCGGCAACATCGACGACGTGGTGGGAGCTGTTGGTGCCGACCCGAGGATCGGACCCGCGTTCCTCCGGGCGGGCCCGGGGTTCGGTGGGAGTTGTTTCGAGAAGGACCTGCGGGCGTTCGTCGGACGAGCGCAGGAGCTGGGGCTCCGAGTCCGGACCGCGGAGACCGCTCTCGACATCAACGCCGACCAGACGGCCCACGCGCTCGAACTAGTCCGACAGACGGCCGGGACCCTCCGGGGACGGACGGTGGCGGTACTCGGGCTCGCCTTCAAGGCGGGAACCGACGATATCCGTGAATCTCGGGCGTTCCCCATCGTGGAAGGCCTGCTCGCCTCCGGGGCCCGCGTCCGTGTCCACGACCCGTCGGCCCTTCGGAACTTCCGCCGGGAGTGGCGCCGCCGATCCGGGACGCTCCCTTCGCGGCTGACGTTCTGTCCCTCCGTGGACCGTGCACTACTCGGCGCGAACCTCGCGGTGCTTCAGTCGGACTGGCCGGAGTATCTCGCTTGGCCGCGGCGCTGGACAGATCGCATGCGGAGCCCGGTGGTTGTCGACCTACGCCGGGCGCTTCGACCGGAGGTGCGCGACCGGGCCGGAGTGCGCCTCGTCGCCCTCGGAGTGGGGACCGCGGCCGATGTGTCCGCGAGCGGGGACCCCGCTCCTCGGAGGCCGCGGTGAAGGTTGTCATCCCCGCCGCCGGCTTGGGGACGCGATTTCTCCCGGCCACGAAGAGCCAGCCGAAGGAGATGCTCCCGGTGCTGGATCGTCCCATCATCCAGTACGTCGTCGAAGAGGCGGTGGCCTCGGGGGCCGACGACATCCTCATCATCACGGGCCGCGGCAAGCGCGCGCTGGAGGACCACTTCGATCAGAGTCCGGAGTTCGAAGTTGGGGGAAAATTCCCGGAGGTACAACACCTCGCGGACCTCGCTCGGCAGGCCCGGCTCCACTTCGTCCGGCAGCGGGAACCGCGCGGGCTCGCCGACGCGATCGGCCTCGCCCGTCACCACACGGGGAGCGAGCCGTTCGGCGTCCTGCTCGGCGATACGATCAACGTCTGCGAACCGCCGCTGTTGCGACAGCTCTGGACACGGTACGAGGCGCTCCGGGCGACGGTGCTCGCCGTGGAGGAGGTCCCGTCGGAGAAGGTCGGGGACTACGGGATCGTCGAGGGGGAGGAGACCTCCGCGGGGCTGTATCGGTGTCGGCACCTGCGAGAGAAACCGGACCCGGTCCGGACCCCGAGCCGCCTCGGGATCACCGGGGCCTACGTCTTCACCCCCGAGATCTACGCGGCGATCGACGCCACCGCGCCGGACGCGCGCGGCGAATTGCAGATCACCGACGCGCTTCAGATCCTGGCGGACCAACGACCCGTGTACGCCACGACCTTCCGCGGGGTTCGCTACGACATCGGGGACCGGTTCCTCTGGCTCCGTGCCAACCTCGAGTTCGCATTCCTCGACCCGGAGCACCGAGAGCGGCTCCGCCCTGTACTCGAGCGTTTGCTGGAGACACCGGCCCCCGGCGGGCGTCGGCCAAATCCCACGACGCGACCGCGGGGGGCCCACCGACGGCGGAGGCACCGTGCCGACTAGTCCCGTCACGCCGAAGGTGGCGATCGTGACCGGGGCGAGCCGGGGTCTCGGGAAGCTCACGGCGCACGACCTGGCCGAGCGCGAATGGCAGGTGGTGACCTGCTCCACCTCCGACCGAGGACCGGGCGTCGGGGAGGCGATCCACCGCCGCGCCGACGTCCGTGACGCCCGCGCCGTCGACGCTCTGGTCGAGGCGGCCCTCTCCCGATGGGGAAAAGTCGACGTCCTCGTGAACAACGCCGGATACGCCAACGCGCCCGCGCCCGTTGCCGGGACCGACGCGCAAGAGGTCCTTCGGTGCTTCGAGGTCAACCTCCTCGGGCCGTACCACGTCCTGAGGAGGGTGCTCCCCGGGATGCTCGAGCGCCCGGAGGGCGGGGTTGTGATCAATATCGCGTCGCGTGCCGCGGTCGTTCCGGTTCCGGGGCTGGCGGCGTATTCGGCGAGCAAGTCGGCTCTCGTCTCCCTTACGTTGGCGCTGGCGAAGGAGGTCGGAGAACGGCCCGTACTCTGCGTCTCCGTTTGCCCGGCGGGCATGGACACGCAGATGCGCACGGCGATCTACGGCGCGGAGGACGCCCGGCGCCAGCTCGACCCGCAACGGGTCGCGGACGTCGTGGTCGAAGTCGCGACGCGGCGCACCCTGAACGGCGGCCCCCTCCGATCCGGCGCGGCGGTCCTTGTTACTCAGGACGGGCGCGCGCGCGTCGTCCCGTGGCCTCGGGACGAGCGGGGCCACGAGGGCCTCGTCCTGGGCTGAGACGGCGAAGCGCTAAGGCTCGACACGTTTCAGGGGTCGCGCATGCACGGCACGAGTTCCTCTGCGCCCGCAGGCTCGAAGTGCCGGGTATGCCGCGAGCCGTCGGGCGTCCGGGAGTTCCTCTCGCTGGGCGTCCTCCCGATGGGAAATGCCTTCATCGAAGCGGCGGAGATCCCGTCCGAGCAGCAGTTCCCCCTCGCGATGGGGGTCTGTGCTCGCTGCCACCTCGTGCAGATCGTGGATCCGGCACCGCTCGAGGCGATCGAGAAGGTGTATCGCAACTACTCGTACGTACCCACCGGCGCGACCCTTGCCCAACATTACCGAGCGCTGGCCGAGGACGTCGTGCGTGTCGTCGGGCCGAAGCCGGGCTCGCTGTTCGTCGATATCGGAAGCAACGACGGGTTGCTCCTCCGGTCGATCCACGAGCGCGCCGAAGCGGCTCGGGTCGGTGGAATCGAACCGTCCGCTCGCATCGCCGAGATCGCGCGTACGCAGGGGGTACCGACGATCAACGGCTTCTTCAATGACGCCGCCGCCGACGAAGTGCTCTCTCGATTCGGGCGCGCCGACGTGGTCAGCGCGACCCAGGTCCTCCAGCACATTCGCGACCCCGTGGCGCTCCTGCGCTCCGCGCGTCGGGTCCTCGGGCCCGGAGGGGTGCTCGTGCTCGAGGGTCGCGCCTATTTCCCCGACGTCGCCGCAAAGGTGTCGTTCGATACGTTCTACCACGAACTCCTGTACTGCTTCACGCTGCACTCTCTCGAGGAGCTCCTCGGCCAGGCCGGGTTCTCGGTCTTCCATGCGGAGCACAACGACGTCTACGGCGGATCGCTGCGAGTCTTCGCCCAGGTTCAGGACGGCGATCTCCGGCCGGTTCGCTCTTCCGTCGCGGAGATCCGCGCGTCAGAGGTCGTGGCCGGTGTCACGCGGTTCGAGGCGTATGCCGAGTTCGCGGGCCACGTCGAGTCCGTGCGGTCCCGCCTCCGCCACACCGTACAGCAACTCACCTCGAGCGGCCGGACGATCGCCGGCTACGGGGCTCCGTCCACCGGTACGACGCTGCTCAGCTACTGCGGGCTCGGCAGCGGCGTCGTACAATACGTCGTGGACGACAATCCGTTGAAGCAGGGACTCGTCACCCCCGGAACCCACATTCCGATCACCCCGTCGTCGAAGCTCCTCGAACGCCCTCCCGACTACGTGCTGATCATCGCCTGGCGTCTGAAGGACGAGATACTCGCCCGCCTCGCCCCGCTGCGACGCGATCGGATCCAGGGCGTGATCGTACCCCTTCCGACTCCGGAAGTAATCCGACACCAAGGAGCCCAAGCCCTACCGTGATCGCGATCACCGGCGCCGGAGGATTCATCGGAAGCCACCTCGTCGACGCGCTCCTCGACCGCGGGGAGACCGTTCTGGCGCTCGATGTCGGGCGCAAGGTCCCTCGGAACCTGACGGAGGCCGCGGCCCGCACGGGCTTCACGTACCGTACCTGCGACGTGACCCGGCCGAGCTCGGTCCGCAAGGCGTTCCGCATCCGGCCGGACGCCGTCGTCCACGCGGCCGCAACTGTCGGCGTGGAGTCGTATGTCCGAACGCCGATGGAGACGATCGAGTCGAGCGTGATCGGCACCCGCACCGTCCTGCGCGCGTGCATGAAGCCGGCGGTCCGCTTTGTCTACCTGAGCTCGAGCGAGGTCTTCGGCCGCAACCCGGCAGTTCCCTGGAGCGAGACCTCGGACCGGGTACTGGGGGATCCCTCGCTCGACCGGTGGAGCTACAGCTCCAGCAAAGGGATCTGCGAGCACCTCGTCAATGCCGCCCACACCGAGTACGGGGTCCCCACGGCGATCGCACGGCCGTTCAACATCTACGGTGCCCGTCAGCGCCCCGCCTTCGTAGTGCCGATCACGGTGCATCGCATTCTGAACGATCGGGCCCCGGTCATCTATGGCGACGGGCTCCAGACTCGGTGCTTCACCTACATCGGAGACCTGCTCGAGGCCCTGAAACTCTGCCTCGACCGTGACGCTGCGGTCGGGGAGACGTTCAACTTCGGCAACCCGCACGAGCGGACGATTCTCGAGGCGGTCCGGCGAATCCTCGAAGCATGCCGCTCCGAGCTGACTCCGACCCACGCCGACCCGAAGGTCGCCTTCGGGGCCGGTTTCGACGAAATCCCGCGCAGGGTCCCGGAGGTGAGCAAGGCCGCGCGCGTGTTGAACTGGGTCCCGAGGACCGACCTGCCGGAGGGCCTCCTCCCGACGGTCGCGTGGGCGCGGTCCCACCCGGAGTGGCTCCGAATCAAGATTTCGTGACCCCGTAGGCCGGGGAACCATCCCCCTTCCCCGACCCTCACCGCCGGAGCACTCGGGGACTATCGACCGAGTCCCTTCCGGTCCGGGAGCGAAGACTCGACGTCGCGAAGAATCGCGGGGAGCGCGGAGTCCACCGCGTACCGGCAGCGCAGCCCGATCAGTCGCTCCGTCTCTACCCGAGACACGGTGAAGTCGGGCTCGATCAGCTCGATGCCGCCGCGCGGATTGGGCACCACTTCCACGCGAAGCGGCGACGTGTCCGGACGAAGCTGCCGGAATGCGAGGCCGACCCGCTCCGCGACCTCGATGATGGAAAGGGATTCGCCGCTGGCTACATGGAAGGTAGTCGACCCGGGTGTGGCGTCCGTGCGCAGAAGGAACCGTGTTATCGCCTCCCAATGCGCCACGACGTCCTCGATGTGGACAAAGTCCCGACGCTGGGTGCCGGGGGCGTTAACGGAGAGCCTCCCGGTGAAGGCCTGCTGAGCGAACAGCTGGATCACGTTACCCTTCGAGACGACGTGCCCGTCCGCGCGATATCCACCGTAGACGTTGCTCTGACGAGCGACGGCGGTGGCCACTGACCCCTCCCGGCCGAGGGCCCGAACGAGATCCTCCCCGGCCGCCTTCTGGCGCGCGTATTCGTGCGTGGGGTGGGCCGGGGTCGTTTCTTGGACCGGGAACTGTTTCGGGGCCCCGACCACCGCGAGGCTGCTCGCGAACGCGACGGGGATCCGCCGCTCTCGGCAGGTCGAGACGAGGGTCGCGGTACCGCTGACATTGGTACGCCCGGTTCCGACCGGGTCTCGCGCGCACGCCATCACCCCCGAGACCGCGGCAAGGTGCAGGACGACGTCGCAGTCGGAGAGGAGCGCGAGGCCCCTCGCGCTCTCGAAGTCGAGCCGCTCCACGGGCGTGTCGCGGTAGACCACCTCGATGGGACCGGACCGGTTGTCCACGAGCCTCAGGTCGTAACCTCGCGCGGCAAGGAACGGCACCAGGGCGCCTCCGATGAAGCCCGACGCCCCGGTGACCCCGACCGTGACCATGACGGCCCGCGCGAGCCGCCGGGCGCATTAAGGGTTGACCGGAAGGGAGCGCGTCGGTTCCCCGCGTTCCGGTCGCATGGTGTTTTGAGCGAGGTCCAATTTCCGCCCGGCGTGCGATCGGACGCCTCAGCACCCCGAGTCCCCCCCGACGCGGCGCTCGGCGGATCCCGTGCGTGCGCCGCGGTCCGCCGACGGAGGGGGACGACGTGACGACTCGGGTCGCCGTCGTTCGCGGCGTAGACCAGGTCAACGTTGGAGAGCTCGGGGTATACTCTGAGCTTCGCAAGTATGGGTACGAAGTCGAGCTGCTCTGCTCCACCCGCAGCCGGGTCACCGAAGCTGATGCCGGCATGCGAGTCCGTCGACGCGCGACGCCCCGACTCGCGAGCGGTCTCACGCGCACCGTCCCGGGCGGGTTTCTCGTCGGACAGGTGTCGCCGTACCGATACTACCACCAGTACCTCACCGGGTTCTCCCGCGCCGTCCGAGCGGACGATGTCCTATGCCCGGTCGACCTCGGACACCCGACAAGCTATCAGGCGATTCTCGAGCGGAAGCGTGGGAAGAAAGTCGCCGTCCAGTGCTGGGAGAACATCCCGTTCAACTGGCCCCACGACCGTCCGCTCCGCGAACACTTCGAGGCCGTTCTCGATGGCGCGGACCACTTCCTGGCGTTCACGCGGGACGCCGCTTCGGCGCTGTCGCGCATGGGCGTCGGGCCGGACCGAGTCTCCCACCTGAATATCGGACTCAATCTCGAATACTGGAAACCCGCCGCGACGCCGTCTCCGGCCGCCGATCGTCTCCGGGCACTGTTCGTCGGTCGACTCCATTGGAGCAAGGGAGTCCACACGTTGATCGAGGCGGTCGAACTCGCGAAGGCTCCGATCGAGCTGACCGTGGTCGGTGCCGGCCCGGAGGAGGCCCGGCTGCGATGGCTCGTGGAGCAGCGCCGTCGACGAGGGAACTCGACCCCCGCGACCTCGATTCGGTTCGTCGGCGCGAGGTACGGTGACGAACTCCTGCGTCTCCGGCAAGGGATGGACGTTCAGGTCGTTCCCTCAATCCCGACCGCGCAGTGGCGGGAGCAGCTCAACCAGTCCATGCTCGAAGGGATGGCGTGCGCCCTCGCCCCGGTCGCCTCCCGCAGCGGGGCGATCACGGAGGCGGTAACGGACGGCGGGAACGGCTGGCTCGTACCCCCGGACCATCCCGCAGACCTCGCCGAAGCGCTGGAGCGGGTGGCTTCGGATCCGGGGGAACGCGCGCGGAGGGGCCGAGCGGCCCGTGCTCGGATGGAGTCCGAGTACGAGCTGGTTCGACAGGGACGAGTCTTCGCCGACGTGATGCGGTCGAAGATCCGCGAACCGTGAACTGGGCGGTACCCGTCCGCGCACCGGTCCGCCGTCCGGTCAGCGGGCCGCGGAGTAGATCGCGAGCAGCCGGTCCAGGTGGCGCTCGGTCGAGAACTCTTCCTGCACCCAGGTCCTGCCGGCCGACGCCACGTCCCGCGCTTCGATATAGTGGTCGATGATCTGTAGGAGGGCATTCGCGAGTCCGTGGGCATCGCCCGGGGGAACTACGGTTCCGAACTTCCCGACTGTCTCGGGAAGCCCACCGGACGCGGTGACGATCACCGGCACGCCGTGGCCGAGCGCCTCGATCGGGGAGTTCCCGAGGTTCTCCCACGGGAGCGACGGGACCGCAAGGACATGGATCCCACCGAACCACGGATGACTGTCCGGGATCCATCCATCCACGGTGATCCCGTCGACCTTCGGGATCTCCACCGGACCGGAGCCTGCCAATCGGAGCCGCGTATCCGGCCGCGCCCTGCGCACGATCGCGAACGCCTCAAGAAGGACCTCCACCCCTTTTTGGTGCTCGAACCGGCCGAGGAATCCGATGGTGAACGGGCCCGGCGGCGGGGTCGTTGGTTCTGCGGGCACCGGGATCATCGGTCGCAAGAGGTCGGTGGGACGATAGCCGAGGTTCTCGAATATCCCCTGCGTCGCCCGGCTGACGCAGAGGAACGATCGCACTCGGTCCTTCACGTGGGCGTCGAAGTAGTGGCGCTTCGCGAGGTTGAGAGGCAGGCCGACACCGACCTCGCAACCGGTGAACTGGCAACGGGGAAGTATCCCGCCCGGGCACGCTGTCCCGTTGGGGAGCGTCAGCGTCGCGACCGGGCAGACGAGTTCGGCGTCGTGGGCGGTGAACACGATCGGCTCCTTCCGCCCGCCGAGCCACGGTCCCAGCGCAGAGAAGCCGGCGTGGAATCGGTGCAGGTGGATCACGTCCGGCTGGACCTCGCTCGCAACCCGGTCCAGCCACCGGGTCAACGGACCGCCCTCGGCGAATCCCGTGATCGCCTGCCTCGCGGGCGACCGGGGGACCATGTACGTGCGCACCGGCCCAATCTTTTCCGGGACGGGGTCCGTGACGATCGCCGCGGTGACGTTGTGGTGGCCGCGCGCGTCCAAGGCTCGGGAGACCCGGTGGACATAGACCTGAGCGCCGCCTACCGTGGGCCCATCCCAGCCGTCCAGGCGGAGGATGTTCATCGAACGGTGTTCCCCCGATCCGAGTCCGGCCCCGCTCCGTAGAACGACATCTTCTGCGAACGACGAACGCAGGTGAGGCGGTCTTAAGGACTCGTCGGCCCGCATGCTACTTCAGGAGGCGAGCAGCATGCTTTCGCGCCGTCCGAAGGCTTTAGACGCGTGCCCCAAATGGGCGGATAGGCGACCGTTTGAGGATCGTACTCCCGGTGTTCCGGTACCTGCCGGCGCTGGGGGGCGCGACCCGTCTTGTTCAGCTCGTCGCGGAGGGTGCGGCGGCGCGGGGCCACCACGTGACGGTCGTCACCCAGGCCGAGCCCGGTTCGCCCGCCGAGGAGACGATCGCCGAGGTCCGCGTCCTTCGCCTTGAAATGCGGCACATCGCGGGATTCCGTCTGCCCCGCGGTTACCTTCGGCTCCTGCGCTCCCTCGACGCGGATCTCCTCCACCTCAATGGGAACCGGATCTGGTGCGCCGACTTCTACCTCCCTCTCGCCCGGTCTTTCGGATGGCCGCAGGTCATCATGCCGATGGGATTCTACCACTATTGGATGCGACGTGGGTTCGTCCGTTGGCTTTACTACGACCGGTACCTACCGGGCCGCCTGCGAGCCTTCGACGGGTACGTGGCGCTGACGGAAAGCGAACGGGACCAGGTGGTCCGCTGGAGGTACCCTGTCGACCGGGTCCGAGTGATACCCGTCGGGATCGACCTCGGGGAGTTCGAACGCTCCCCGGAAGCGCCGGAGCAGCTCCGCCAGCGTTGGGGCCTTTCCACTCCGCGGATCGCCGTCTACGCCGGAGGGATGTATGACAACAAACGGGTGGATCGGCTCGTCCGCGCGGTCGCCGCGACGCGAGGGGAATGGGGGCTGGTCGTGCTCGGGCCCGACCTCCCCGGGACCGCCTACGACCGAGCGCACTGTGAGGCGCTCGCACGAGGTCTCTCGGCCCGGGTCCGATTCCTCGGAGCCGTCCCCCGGACCGAAGTGGTCGGCTCGCTCTTCGCGGCCGATGCGTACGTCCAGGGGAGCGCATTCGAAGGTTTCGGGATCAGCCTTCTGGAGGCCATGGCGGCCGGTCGGCCGTTCGTGGCGTTCGATACCGGGGCCGCGCGCGAACTGGCGGCGACCGGGGCGGGCGTGTGTGTCCGCAATGAGGCCGAGATGACCGCAGCCCTGCGTGACATTCCCGGGCATGCCGAAGAAGCCGGCCGACTCGGACAAGCGGCGGTGCGCGAGTACTCCGTGGACCGGATGGTCGACCGGACCCTCGCGCTGTACCGGTCGGTCCAACGTTCCCCGCCCGCCCCCGAAGAGCCCGCCGGTCCCCGGACGAGTGGGGCTGCCCGAATTTGAATCGGGGTCCCGGGCTCCCAAAGCCCGAAGGATGGACCAGTAGAGCGGACGGAGGGTTCTGCCTCGCGTCCGTAACTACCCCACAGCCCCACATCCGGAACTAGACCGCGTCCACCCGTTTGAGCGTTCGGCCGATCCGGCACTCGGCGGGTCCTGGGTCGACCCGCTCGATCCGGTACCGTTGCTTGGGCGGCAGGGCGGGCCCAGCGCAGACCCACCAGTTCGGGCAGTCGACGCGGCGGCACGGGTACCGCCCCGCCTCGACCGAGCTTCCGACCACCGCGCTCCGGGACTCCACGACGAGTGACCGCGGCACGGGCTTGACCTCGACGACATGGGCCTCCGACTCCTGGAGCGCGCACGGATGAGTGATCGTCCGGACCTTCGTGACGGCGTACTGCCGCCCGACGTCGAGCGTCAAGCAGGCGTGACGGTAGGGACAGGTACGACAGACCGGGGCCCCGCCCTGATAGACGAACTCGTACCCTTCGCGAGCCTCGGCCGACGCGATGAGCGTGATCTCGGGCATCCTAGCCGATCACCCCGGTCCGGCTCGCGAGTCGCTCGGCCGCCTCGCGCGTGAGTCCGTTGTCCCCGAGGATGGTGTATCGTTCCGGTCGCAGCGTGTGGGCGAGGACGAGGGCGTTCACGACCTCGTCGGAGGTCACCCCGAGCTCCTTCGCAGAGGTTGGAGCGCCGATCGTTCGTAGGGCGCTCTGGACCCGCTGCCAGTCGCCGCCGTGCAGGTACATCATCATCACCGACCCGACGCCGCACTGGTCGCCGTGGAGGCTCGGGTGGGCTGCGACCCGGTCGAGGGCGTGACTGAACAGGTGCTCGCTACCGGAACAGGGTCGGGACGATCCGGCGACGCTCATCGCGATCCCGGCGACGATCATCGGCCGGATCGCGATCCACACGGACTCCTCGATGCCCGGCTTGATCGAGGCCGCGTGGTCCATGATCTCGTGTGCGGCGTACTCGCTCAGGGTGGCCGCCGTGCTCGAGAACTCTTCGTTCTTCAGGCGGACCGCGAGGTGCCAGTCGAGTACGGCCGTCACATTGGAGATGACGTCGGCACAACCGGACGCCAGCAGCCGGAACGGTGCCTGGACGATCACCGCCGTGTCGGCGATGATCCCGATCGGCACGGCCGCGTCGATGCTGTTCGTCCGCTCCGCCCCGTGTAGCGAAGCCCGCGGAGAGGAGATCCCGTCGTGGGCAGCCGAGGTCGGCACGCTGACGAACGGGAGACGCAACCGGTGCGCGACGACCTTCGTGATGTCGATCTTGCTGCCACCGCCCGCCGCGATGAGGAACCGCGCGGACGTTGCCCGGACCTCGGCCGCGACCCGTTCGACCTCGGCCTCCGTCGCCTCCTTTGCGATGACGACGTCCGCCTCGAAGCCCTCCTTTCGAAGGATCTCGGCGGCACGATTCCCTGCCAGTTCCGCCGTCTTCGGGCCCGTGACGACCGCGCCCCGTCCCGAGAAGTCGAACTGTCGACACGTGGTACCGAGCTCGTTCAAGACTCCGTGCCCGGCGAGGACGATGCGGGGGAACACCATGCCGCGGGATTTTCCGAAGGGGGAGTCGGAGCCCGCCATCGGGTCCCGGGGTACGAGGTCGTGCGCGGCCATGGCTCGAAACGGCGGACGAGGGGCTGGCCTCTTTAGCCTATCCCGACGGCCCGGTCTCTCGAACCCCAGCCGCTAGCGGCCCGCTACGTCTCCCCAGAGAACTTTGTGCTCCTGCAGCATCACTCGGACGTCGAGCCGGTCGGCGAGAACCCAATCGGCGAGTCGACCGGCGTCGCTCCCCCAGACCGGCTGGAACACGACCGTCGCGGGTCCACGATAGCTCCGCAGGGTACGACGGGCGTAGAGGTAGTCCTTCCGGTCGGCAATGACGAACTTCACGACGTCCGTGGGCCGAAGGAGCGGCAGATTCGCCCAACGGTTCTTCTTCTCCATTCGCGACGACGGGCACTTCACGTCGACGCTCAGCACGACCCGGGGAATGTCGAGATAGGGGGCGATGTCGAGTGACCCGCCGGTCTCGATCACCGTCGTGATCCCGCGCTGGGCCAACGCGCGGACGAGCCCGACCGACTCCGACTGGAGGAGCGGTTCTCCCCCCGTGAGGCAGACGTGGCGGGTCCGGTGCGACGCCACCTCTCGTATCAGGGACGGGATAGAGCGCTCCCGCCCGGCCCCGAACGAGTAGGTCGTATCGCACCATGCGCAGCGGAGATTGCACCGCGCGGTCCGGACGAAGGAGGTGCGGACCCCCGTGAGAGGTCCCTCTCCCTGCACCGAGTGGAAGACTTCGATGATTCGCACGAATCGCTCACCGGTTCTGGGGCGTATAGGCGCTTCTCACACCTGCAGCGCAACCGTTCAATAACCCTCCCCACTCGAACCCGTCGATGGACCCCGCTCGGGCGCTCCGCTGGCAGGAGGAGTGGGCCCGCGCGGGCCTGGCCCGGGGGCGACGCGAGTCCGGCCGGGAGAAGTTCTTCGCCCTCGTCGCCTACCCCGGGACGAGCGGGTTCTTCCACGTGGGCCATCTGCGCTCCTACGCGTATGCCGACGCCCTGCATCGCTACCACCGCGCCCTCGGACAGGCGGTCTTCTTTCCGTTCGGCGTCCACGCCTCGGGGCTGCCGGCCGTCACGTTCGCGCAGCGAGTGGCGGACCGCGACCCGGCGGTGCTCCAGTCCCTCGAGGACGCCGGGGTCCCTCCCGCCGACTGGCAACGCTGGACCGAACCGGAGCAGGCAGCGCGCTTCCTCGGAGAAGAGTACCGTCGCGTGCTGGGGCGGATGGGGGTGCTCATCGACGGGAGCACCTACGTGACCACCGTCGACGACGGATACCGCGCGTTCGTGCAGTGGCAGATGCGAACGCTCCACGCTGCCGGGGCGGTCGTCCAGGGAACCTACTTCGCCTCCGTCTGCCCGGTCTGCGGGCCGGTGGCGGTCGACGCCTCGGAGACCGACCTATCGAGCGGCGGCGACGCCGAAGTGACCCGGTTCGTCACCGTGCCGTTCCCGCTCGATGACGGGCGGACTCTGCTCGCCGCGACCGTGCGTCCCGAAACCGTCTACGGGGTCACCAACCTCTGGCTGGCTCCGGGGGAGGAGCTGGTGGTCTGGCACCGGGGCGCGGAGGAGTTCCTGGTCGCCAGGCCCGGCGCCGAGCGTCTCGTGGACCAGCACGGTGGCCACGTCGGGCATTCCGTCCTCGCGTCCGAACTCCTGGGACGCCGAGTGCGGGTCCCGCTGGAGGGGAAGTCCGTAGCGATTCTCACCAGCGAGCTCGTGGACCCGAGCGTCGGGACCGGCGTCGTGATGAGCGTGCCCGCCCACTCCCCGGCCGATGCCGCCGCGGTGAGTAGCCTCTCCCGGTCCGACCGGGAGGTCGTGGGCACGCCCGCGGTGCTCCTGGAGATCCCGTCCGGGTCGGAACTCACCCCCTCTGAGGCGGAGCTGGTCGCCGGGGAAGGAACGCCGGCCGAGCGGGCGCTGCGTGCCGCCGGCGCGAAGGGACTCTCGGACCGCTCCGCGGTAGAGGCCGCGACCGAACGCTTGTACCGGATCGAGTTCGTCCGCGGACGCATGACGGTCCCCTCGCTCGCGGGTGTGTCGGTCCGGGAGGCGCGGGAGAAGGTAGCCCAGTCGCTGGCCGAGGGCGGGCGGTCGGTAGAACTGCAGGAGTTCTCGAAACCGGTGGTCTGCCGCAACGGTCACTCGGTGGTGATCCGTCGGGTCCCGGACCAGTGGTTCCTTCACTACGGCGATCCGGAGTGGAAGCGGCAGACCCTCGAGGCCGCGCGGCAGCTCGGCACCTGGCCGACCGAGTACGCGCAGGAGCTCCCGGCGATCATCGAGTGGTTCAACGACCGTCCGTGCACCCGAAGGGGACGTTGGCTCGGGACCTCGTTCCCCCTCGACCCGAGCTGGGTGACCGAACCGATCGCCGACTCCACTTTCTACATGGCGTTCTTCGTCGTCCGGCGGTTCGTCTCCGAGGGCCGATTGACCCTCGTCCAGCTCACCGACGCGTTCTTCGACTATGTTTTTCGCGGGACCGGGACCGGCGAGCCGTCGGTCGCTCCCAGCCTGCTCGCCGAGGTCCGCGCGGAGTTCGAGTACTGGTACCCGGTCGACATCAACATGGGAGGGAAGGAGCACAAGAGCGTCCACTTTCCAGTCTACCTCTTTACGCACGCCCGTCTCCTGCCGCGGGAGCTGCAACCGCGAGGGATCTACGTCAACGGCTGGATCACCGGCCCCGCCGGCGAGAAGCTCTCGAAGAAGGATGTCTCCTCCAAGGGCGGGCGGATCCCCCCCATCGACCTCGCGCTCGGAAGGTGGGGTCCGGACGCCCTCCGGCTCTACTACGTCAGCGCCGCCTCGCCGGCGGCGGACGTCGAGTGGAACTCGGAAACCGTCGACGCCGCCTCCTCGCGACTCGAGGATGTGGAGAGACTCGCGAAGGAGACGCGCGGAGAGGGCGCCGGACCTCCCGAACTTGACGCGTGGCTCCTCTCGAACTTTCACCGTATCGTCGCCCGGGTCCGTACGGCGCTCGACACGACCGACCTGCGCAGCGTCGCCGAGGACGTCTACGTCTCGGTTCCCAGTCTGCTGCGAAGGTACTACGCGCGGGGGGGAGCTCCGTGCGCTGCGACGGACCGGGTCGGCAAGGCCTGGACCCTCCTGATGGGACCCATCACTCCGCACTTGGCGGAAGAGGTGGGGGAGGGACGGTTTCCCGGACTGGTCGCGTCCCAGGCGTTCCCGACGGACGCGGAGTTTCCGCTCTCGGAGGTCGCGGAGGCCCGCGAGGCGTTCCTCGGGCGCGTCGAGGATGACCTACGGGCCGTCCTGAGACCCGCGGTCGACCGCGGCGAACCCACGCCGGAGGAGGCGATCTTTTTCGTGGCGGCCCCGTGGAAGGCGACCGTGGAGCGGTGGATGCGCGAGTCGCTCGACCGCGGGGAGACCCCGAACGTGCGGGCGGTCATGGAGCGCGCGCAGGGTCACCCCGAACTCACGGACTATCGGGCCGAGATCCCGAAGTACGTAGGGCGGGTCGGCCCGATCCTCCGCTCCGAGCCCGTGACCCCGGGGCCCGCGGTGGACGAGCAGAGTGCGCTGCGTGCCGCCGAGGGGTATCTCGTCCGTCGATTCGGTTTTCGGTCCGTCGGGGTCCATCCGGAGTCCCAAGGGGAGGCGTTCGACCCGATGGGCCGACGCGACCGGTCCCGTCCGGGGAAACCGGCGTTCTTCCTCGTCCGGACCCGTGAATCCGCGTCGCCCCGGACGGCCCCGCCGTAGCGCGGTCGTGCCCTACTTACGGAGGCGGCCGCCCTTGGCCGGGAAGTTGAGGTGCATCCGGGAGGGCGTCGGGTGCGGGGAGACCTTCCGGTACTTCGCGGTGCGCTTCGCCGAATAGCTCCGCGCAACGCGTCCCGAGATCTCGAAGTAGATCAGCTGGCCCACGGGCATTCCCGCGTAGATCCGGACCGGGAGCTTGACGCTCATCTCGAGCGTCCAGTAGTTGCAGAACCCCTCGTCCCCCTTCCCGGCGGTGGAGTGAATGTCGATCCCGAGGCGTCCGACGCTCGACTTGCCTTCGAGGAACGGCACAAACCCGTGCGTCTCCGTATACTCCTCGGTAACCCCGAGATAGAGCTGCCCGGGCACGAGGACGAATCCGTCCTTCGGGATGCGGAACTCCTCGACCGGGTTGGGCATCCGTGCGTCCAGGGCGCCGTTCGAGTAAACGGAGAGATAGGGACCGAGATGCACGTCGTAGGAGTTCGTTCCGAGGCAATCGCGTCGGAAGGGGCGGACGACGATCCGACCGCGGCGCATCTCTTCGCGGATCTTGACGTCCGAGAGGATCATTCCGGGCCGGGCGCGCCGAGCCGGCCGCGCTATTTAACGGGAGACGCGGCGCGGCCTTGAGATTCAAGGGCGAGCGCGGCGTACCCCACGACGTCGCGCATCGGGGCGGCCTCGCCCGAGTGACCCCAGCGAAGCAGGCGCGCCGACAGCGGCTCTTCCGACAGGGCGGCGAGGAGCACGGTCGTCGGTGCGATCCCGCACATCGAGATGTCGTTCGCCACCACGGTGTCGTACAGACGTCGCGGGTCCCGAGCCAGGATCGCGTCGATCGCCATCCGGTCGAGCCGTTGCGCGGTCGCCACGGTGACGTAGTGGGAGAAGTCCGTGGACGCGAGAAGAAGTACGTGGTCGCGACCTCGGAGGGCGTCCCGGACGACCCGGGCGACGTCGAGAAGATAGTCGAAGCTCCCGAAGCGGACCTGGAGCGCCACGAACCTTGGCTGAGGGAGCACGTACTCGAGGAAGGGCAACTGCACCTCGATCGAGTGCTCCTGCGCCTGCGCGGCCTCGTCCACCGTCACCGGGGGCTGCGTCAGGGCTCGAACCAGTTCATGGTCGACCGCGGTAGGACCCAGCGGGGTACGCCACGGGCGGTCGGAGAGGACGGCTCCCCCACCGAGTCCGTGGTGGTCCACCCCGAGTATCAGCACCGTATCCGGCGGTGGCTGGGATGCGATCAGCGAGTACGTATGCGCGGCGATCGGGCCCGAGAACTCCAACCCCGCGTGCGGAACCACGGCAGCGCGCAGCGTGCGGGGTGCGGAGCGATGGCGCACGGGGAGCTCCCCCGGGCCCCGAGCGTCGAGAAAGCAGCGCTCCACCTGGTGGGCGAGGTCGGCCCCGGTCGCTGCGTAGAACCGGCCGGCGACCGCCGCGGGGCGCGGAGAGATCACCGTTCCTCCGTCAGGGCAACGACAGCTCAGCCACGACCCGCTGGGCCTCGTCTTCGCTGAGCCGGACCCGTTCCGGTGGATGGAACGGATTCGACTCCCCGTACCGCGGGATCACGTGGAAGTGGAGATGGAAGACGATCTGACCGGCCTTCGCCCCGGCGTTCAACGCGACGTTGTAATCGGAGGTCAGGCGCTCCGCCCGCCGACACATGACGCTGAGCGTGCGGACGACCGCGGCCTGGTCGTCCGGACCGAAGTCGGTGAGTCGCGCCCCGTGCCGCTTCGGGACGACCAGCAGGTGACCGCGTGTGAACGGGAAGAGGTCCAGGAACGAGATCGTCGCCTCGTCCTCGTAGATCCGGTACGCGGGCGCCCGTCCCGCGACGATCTCGCAAAAAACGCACTTCGGCGACGTGGCCGACGTCGGGACCATCCGTCTCCCGACCTCGACGCGCAATAAAGGGTTGCTCGCTGCGCCTCGGTACCGGTCGCCCTCATTAGGGGCGCACGGCCTGTCGATGCCGTGCGTGCCCAGCTGGCGGTGGTTACCGCGCTTCTCGTGGGCCTGATGGCTCTCGTCCCCGTCGCCTCGGGTCACGGATTCGCGGGGCCCGCTGTTCCCGCACCGGCGACGGGGGAGTTCGTCACGGACGCGATCGGAGTGCCGGCGGGTGTCCCCACGGTCCCCCTCACCGGGACGACGTCGCTCGAGGTCTCGCTCACCCTCGCCTATCCTCACCCCGCGCAGCTCTCCGCATTCCTCGCCGCGGTGTCGGACCCGAACTCGCCGCTGTACCGACAGTATCTCACGCATGCGCAGTTCGAAGCGACGTTCGCGCCGTCGCCGTCCGCGGTTACGGCCGTCGTCGGTGTATTGGGCGGGGAGGGGGCCGAGCACGTGACGGTCGCTCCGGACCGACTCTCGGTGTCGGCCGAACTCTCTGCAGCGGCGGTCGACGACTTGTTCGCCGTCCGAATGGTCGGAGTCGATGAAGCGGGCGCGCCCGGACTCTACACCGCTGCGGGAACGCCCGCGCTGCCGACGGCACTGCACGGGCTGGTGTCGGCGGTGAGCGGCCTTAGCAACGCCGCCGATTCCCGGTTCACGGCGAACCTCGACGCAGGGCCCCTGCACGAGGTCCGCTCGGGGTCCGCTGCCAGCCAGTTCATCGCCAACAACACGACCGGCGTTCCGTGGTTCGTCGGCTCCGACTTCACCCAGGGTTTCCGTGCCTTGCAACTGTTTCCGGGAAATTCTACCGTGGGGAACGCTTCGTACCCTACCCACGAGGCGGTCGCGACCCTTCTGGCGAGCGGTTACAACCAGACTCTCGGGGAGAACACGCCCCCGTGGGACCCGGCCGTGATCGACGCCTACTTCAACGATACGCTGGCGCCCGGGTGGCCCGTTTCTAACGTCACCGGCGTTCCCGTGTCCGTCGCCGGGGTGACCCCCCCACTCCCGGGGTCGTTCGGCAACGTGAACGATTCGACGCTGGACGAGTACGAGAACTCGCTCGACCTCGAGATGGCGGGGAGCCTCGCGCCCGGCGCACCACTCTACAACTTCTACTTTGGCGGCAGCCTCCTCGCCTCCACGGTCTCGGACTCCGACATCGCGTCGTACTTCGACTCGGACCTCGCCGCAGCGCTGGCCTACAATTACTCCCCCGCCCAGCTCGGGGTCGTGAGTGGGTCGTTCGGCATCGCCGACCTCAACGACACGACCTGGAACCAGGAGCTCCAGGAGGCGGCGTCGATGGGTGTGACGGTCGTGACGGCGAGCGGTGACCAGGGGAACGCCCCCGACGACCTCAGTGGTCGCGGCGACGGCCAGTGGCCCATATGGCCGGCGAGCGCCGCGTTCGACACCTACGGGTCCGTCTCCGTCGGCGGCGTCAGCCTCTCCGTCTCGGGGACGCCCGCGGGCTGGTTCAACGGTACCGAATTGAACGTGAGCTACGACTCGGGATTCGGGGCGATCACGAGCCTCGTCACATGGTGGGACACGAGCGGCGGACCCGGTGCGTTCGCGGGTTCGGAGGGCGGGGTCAGCACGAACTATGCCGAGCCGAGCTGGCAGTTCCGATCGGCGGCCCAGCCGACGATCGTCAACGTGACGGTCCAGCAGGGCGCCGGCGTGCTCGGACGCGCGGGTCCGGACGTCGCGTTCCCCGCGAACGATACGATCGCCTACGTCGTCGCGGACGCCTCCGGGAACGTCTACTTCACCCTCCTCGAGGGGACGAGCATCGCCGCACCGGCGTTCGCGGGTTTCCTCGCGGACGAGGCCGCCGTCGCCCACCACACGTTCGGTTACCTCACCCCCGAGCTCTACCGGATCGGCAGCTACTATGCCGCGAACCCCGGCCCGACGAACCCGTACTACGACGTCCTCAACGGCTCGAACTACGTCTTCTCGGCCGAACCGGGGTGGGACGCGACCACGGGGTGGGGCGCCCCGCTGGCCCCTCTCTTCTTCGAGGCCGATCAGACGCCGGCGATCCGGGACTACGTCTACGTAGGGTCGACGCCCGGTCTCCCGGCCTCGCCGCCCGCCCCCCCGATCCCTTGGGCGGAGATCTACATCATCTTCGGCGTCGGGACCGCGGTGGCCGTGGTCCTGGTCGTCGTGATGGCGCGCCCGACCCGGGGCCCGGTGCCCCCGCCGCCCCCCGAATTCGGTGCGCTACCGCCGCCGCCGCCCCCGCCCGGAGCGATGCCGGGAGGGGCGACGTTCCTGTGTCCCTACTGCGGGGCGATCCGACCGGCAGAGCCGGTCCGTTGCCCCAAGTGCGGCGCGCTCTAGAGCGACGACGACGGTTCGGCGACCACCGGTGGCTCGGGGGGGGTCGTCTCGGCCACCGGTACAGACGCCTCCGGGGGACCGGCGGTCACTGCGCTCGGGTCCGACGCGACCGGTGCGGGGGCCACGCCGAGCTTCTGCTCGAGGAACCTCCGGATCTCCTCCGGGCGGGTCGAAGAGATCCCGAAGTACTCCGCGAACCGTCGCGTGGTCGTGAGCTCGAGGGTGGTGCCCTTCGGCTCGGTGCGGACGAGGCCGATCGCCCGAAGGTGCTGGACCTCCTCGTACGCGACGTCGCCGATCATCCGGACGAGCACACTCTGCAGGATCGGTTGGTGGTAGGCGACGAGGGTAAGGGCCTTGAGCGTGCGCGGGGCCATCTCGACCGGCGTCACCGAGTGCACCGTAGGGACGTAGCGCTCCTCCAGTTGGAGGGCGTAGCGATCCCCGACCTTGCGGACCTCGAGCGCCGATTGCCGGTGTTCGTAGGTCTGTTCGAGCGTCCGGACCGCCTTCTGGACCGGCCGATAGTCCTCGAGCCCGAGAGCGCCCGTGATCTCCTTCACACTGAGCGGCTTGCCGGCGGCGAACAGCACGGCTTCGACCTGGAAGACCAGGTCGTCCAGCTTGGACGGCATCCTCAGGCCCCCTCCGGGACCACCTTGCGGGTCTCGGCGGTACGGACGATCATCACCGGGGAGACCGCCAGGGCCTCCTGTCGAAGGTCGATCGACCGTTCCCGAGCGAGGAACAGCGCGGCGAGGAAGATCGCGACCAGTCGGTCGCGGCCCGTGAGGGGGCTCCACAGGTCCAGGAGCGGGAACGGTTCGTCGATCGGGTGGCGGAGCGCCGCCTCCCACGTGTCGACGAGGTCGTGCTCCGGCAGGTCCCCGTGGACGAGCACCTCGGGAGGAGCGCGCTGCTCCTCCCGGAGCCGCTCGCGCAGCTCCTGGATCCGGACCGTGCGTCGGGCATCGGCCTCCGCCTCCCCGAACGCACGGACGAGTTCGAGGAGCGAGACCGGCCGCGTCTCGGGGTGGCGCACCATCTCGAGCAGCGCGGGGGTGTCGGTCCCGCCGAGGACCGCCGACGTGACATCGACCGCCTCGGGCGTCTCCAACATCGGCAGATACCCGTCGTCGAGGGCAGGGGCGTTCGCCGGGTCGCCCGCCGACGGCGCCGCGGCCTCCCGCGCCCGAAGGATCTCCTCGGACTGCAGGTAGAGGATGCTCCACGCCATGTAGACGAGGCGTCCGGCGATCGCGAAGTTGACGGCCCCGTCCGATTGGACGCGCTCGAGGTACGACTGGGTGAACCTGACGAGGTCGATCTCCCACGGGTCGAACTCCTCTTCCATGACGAGTTCGAAGAGCAGGGCCATCGCCTTCTGGAACGGGTCGGGGATGACGATGTGGACTCCCTCTTTCAGGTTCTCTACGAGGGTGAGATACCGCTCGAGGAGCGCCGAAGTGTCCTCCGCCTCGCCGAGCAGGGACCGGTGAAAGACAAGATACCGCAGCACCTTCTCGGCGGCCTCGCGCGGGACCGCGTTCGGTTTCGCGAGGTCGGCGGCCTCGTTCTCGGAGATCGTCATCGGGCCTCGAGGAGCGGGGGCGCGGCGTCCGGGGCGTGCGCCCCCTCACGACTCTCCACGTCATGGATGTCGTCCAGGTGGATCCCCACGACGCGCGAGCAGCCGTCCCCGTGCATCGTCACGCCGTAGAGGTGACTCGCGAACTTCAGGGTGACCTTCCGTAGCGAGATGACGACGAACTGCGCGCGCTCGGCATTGTGGCGCAGCATCCGGCCGACGTATTCGGCGTTGAGACCGTCCAGGGACATGTCGACCTCGTCGAACACGTAGAGAGGGCTCGGGTCGTAGCGCTGGAGCGAGAAGATGAAAGCGAGGCTCGCGAGCGACTTCTCCCCGCCGGAGAGCTGTTCGAGGCGCGCAACGGTCTTGCCCACCGGCCGGGCCTTGATGAGGAGACCCCCGGCGAGGGGGTCGGCCGGGTTCTCGAGGGCGATCTCGCCCTCGCCGCCCGCGGAGAGCTCGCCGTAGATCGCGCGGAAGTTGCCGTTCACCTGGAGGACGACCTCGGTGATCTTCTCCCGCTTCTTCTTCTCGATCTCCTGAACGAGGCCGACCAACTCGGTCTTCTCCGCGGTCAGGCGCTGAACCTCGGTGCCGAACTCGTCGAGGCGCCCCTTCTCGGCGTCGTACTCTTCGACGGCACGCAGGTTGACATCCCCGAGGGCGGCGAGCTGCTGCTCCAGGGTCGCGATCTTCCGCTTGAGCTCCTCTACCGACATCGGCTTCTCGTCGGGTTCGGGCTCGGGGAACTGCTTCAGGGCTTCCTCGAGTTCGTGGAACTTGGCCTCGGCCACGGCGAGGCGTGTCTCCTCCTGGGTCAGCATCGAGCGTCGCGTCTCCAGGTTCGCTTGCGCCTCTCCCAGCTTGCGGGTGACGACCAGGCGATCTTCGTCGAAGGCGTGCTTCTTCTCCGCGAGCACCCTCTGGGCCTCGCTCTGCTGGGACTCGACCGACTTGAGTGCGTCCAGGGATTCCTTCGCGGCGACGACCGACTTCTCGGTCTGTGCGAGTTCCTTCTTCTTGGCCGTGATCGACTGCTGGGCGGCTTCGAGCTCTTGCTTGCGCCCGTCGAGGTTCGCGACCAGCGCCACGAGCGAGGCCCGGACCGACTCCAGCTCCCCGTTCACCCGTACGCGTTCCTCCGAAGTTTTCTGGGACGCCTCCTGGAGGGCGCGGAGCTTGGCCCCGAGGGCTTCGGGCAGCTGTCCCAGGTACTGCTCCTGGGCTTTCGTGATCGACGCCTTCAGGGCAGCGATCTCCTCGCCCAGTCGACCGACCGTTTCCTCGGCTTTCCCGAGGGCGGATTCTGCCTTCTTCTGCTCGGCGGCGGCGGCTTCGATCCGCTCGTGCGCGGCCGTGAGCCGGCCCCGTGCGGCGATCAGGTCCTTTTCGAGGAGTTGACGCGAAGATTGGTGAGACTGGTCCTGGATCGAGCGGGTGGAGAGCTCCTCGCTGGCGACCCGGATCCGGTCGGTGGTCTTGCCGAGAGCCGTACGCGCGGCAGACTCGGCCGCGCTCTTCTCCCGCAGCTCGTCCCCGAGGCGCTTCAGTTCCACGGCGCTGTCCGCCCCCCGGCCCTGGGCCGAAGGGTCGAGGTATCCACCGGAGATCGCCCCCGTGGCCTCGATGAGATCGCCGGTGAGGGTCACCAGCCGAACGCCCCCCATCTGGGCCCGGGCGTGGGCAAGATCGTCCATGACGACGGTTTCCCCGAAAACGTACCAGAACGCAGGACGGAACGCCTCTTCGAACTTGACGAGATCGATAGCGAAGCCGGTGGCTCCCGCGGTCTTTGAGACCACGAGCGATTTACCGTGCGGACGGCCCGGCAGCATCCTGTTGAGGGGCAGGAAGGTCGCACGCCCTCGCTTCTCCTCGCGGAGCAGGCGGATGCATTCCTCGGCGACCTGGTCGGTCTCGACCACCAGGGCCTGGAACCGGTTCCCGCCGGCGACCTGCAGCGCGGTCTTTAGCTTCGGGTCGAACTCGGCGAGTTCCTCGACCGTCCCCCGGATCCCGGGCACCTTCCCGAGGTTCCGTTGGGAAAGGAGGAAATCGACCGCGGCGAGCTGGTTCGGGCGCGCTCCCGATTCGGTTCGCGCCTTGAGGCGGGCGTCGAGCCCAAGGTAGCGCCGGTTGATCTCGCCTACCTCTCGTGCCAGGCGCTCGGCCTCCGCGGCAAGGCTCTTTTCCTGGTTCTTGAGCGAGAACAGTTCCTTCTGTAGGTCCCCCGTGGAGGCCCCACCGGAACCCTTTGACGGACCGGTCTCCTTGATGCGGAGCTCGAGGTCCTTCACTTCCACTTCTCGCTCCCGAAGGTCGTCCTCCGCCTGCGCCTGGGTCCGTTCCGCCGCCTCCCGGGCAGCGTTCGACGCTTCGCGCTGCTGTACCGCTTGTTGCCACGCCTTCTGTTTCGTGTCGGTCTGGCGTTCCAGTTCGAGCTGCTGCTTGCGCGCGCCCGCGATCTTCTCGCCCGGTTTGCCGGGGGTTCCCGTGGCGGCCTGGATCCCCTGCGAGTCTTCCTCGGCCTGCAGGGCCAGCGCGGCGAGTCGTCCCGCGAGAACCGATTCTTGTTTTTGGAGGGTGGCTCGTTGCGCCGCGTCGCCGCGTACCGTGGTGGAGAGATCCTCCGACTGTGAGCTGAGCGTCTCGAGCGCCTCGCGAAGGTGGCCCAGGCTCTGGTCGAGCCGGGCGTAGGTCATTCGCTTCTCGTCGAGCTCCTGCTTGAACTTGACGGCGGCAGCGCCACCGGCCTCCGCGATCTCCCGGTCGACCTGCTCGATCGAGCGCGCAAGCTGGTCCTGCTTTGCCGCGAGTTCGGTGTGTGCGGCGTCAAGCCGTGCGATCTCCTCCCCGACGTTCTCGACCTGCTTTCGGCACGTCGCGAGTTCCTGCTCGGCCATCCGATGACCCGCTCGCGCGAGTCGGGCCTGGGACCGGTGTTGGTCATCCTGAAGCTGTTTGTACTGAATCGCCTGGAGTCGCTGTCCTTCGAGCGCGGCGAGCCGCCCCTTGATGTCCCCGAGGAGCGTCTGGATCCGATCGAGATTCTGGTCGAGGTCGGTCCGCTTCGTCGTCGCCCGGTCGAGCTCGTCATCGTACTGGCTGATTCCGGCGAGCCGCTCCAGAAGCGCACGACGAGGGACCGGCCCCATCGTGACGATCTTGTTGACGTCCCCCTGCTGGACAAGATTGTATCCGTCGCCCGACAGACGGCCGTGCGACAGCAGCGCGTCAATCTCGGTCTGGGTGGTCCGCTTCCCGTTGACGTAGAAGTACGAGTAGTAGCCGTCCGGGTCGCTCGGTGCGAGCTTCACGTACCGGGTCACCTCGACCTCTGCCGACTCCGACGGGAGCAGCCGATCCGAGTTGTCGAAGACGAGCGAAACCTCGCACTCGGTGGCCGGCTTCTTCGACGACCCCCCGTTGAAGAAGAGGTGCGTGAGGCGTTCGGCGCGGAGTGCCTTGGAACTGGTCGGACCCAGAACGAAAAGGATCGCGTCGGAGATGTTCGACTTTCCCATCCCGTTCGGGCCGGCTACGCCCGTGAAACCGGGCTGGAACGGAATCTCGGTCGCCCCCGCGAACGACTTGAAATTTCGTACCTTGAGCCGTTTCAGATACATCGCGCGTACCTCCTCTTGGCTTTCGAACCGCTGCGTCCGTCGCCGACGTCCACCCGTTTGTCAGACAGTCGTCAGCAGCGGTTCCCGAGCCCTGTCAGCCGTATTTAACAACTCGGTTCCTTCGGTTCTGTTCGGGTTCCCCGGTGCACCGGGGTGTCCCAATTCGGGGCGGGGTCGCGTGCTCTCGGGAAGTGGGTTCGCCCGATTCTCCTCGCCCGCGGAAGGGACCCGCGCAAGAGTCCAGTTTGGAGCCTCTAGTTCGACACGGTCCCAGCCTGCCCGCAACTTCCGGCCGGCACCTCGCGGCTGAGCGAAGGGCGTTCCGGGTCGGGAGGAGATTTTCGATCCGGCTTGGGCCAGTGGCCGATGGCGCCCGCGCCCTCGCCAGTGGGGCACCTCGCGTACGACTCAATCCACCCCCGCCTCCGTACCGCGGCCGTCTCCAGGGGGGTTGGGCGGATGCGTGAGCAACACTCCGACCGAACGCCCACCCTTCGGTTTCGGCTTCCGGTGGAGCGCAGTCGCTACGGTATCCAATAACGGTCAGCCGTAACCGCTGAGATCCTGCGCTTTCCCTAACGGTGCTTCCCCAGCGGAACGCTTACATAATCTAATACATATTATGTATTCGCCATGTCCATCTCCGTCCGAACCATCGACAACCACGGCCACCCGTACCGCCAGAAGGTCGAGTATCGCTGGGACCCCAAGGCCAAGCGGGGACGTATACGGATCCTCGAGAACCTCGGACCGGTTCATCCGGTCTACCGCAAGTCCGGTGGCGCTCCCTCGACCCGTCTGCCGATGGAGGCCGCTCCTTTCGGCCTCCTGGCCACACGGATGATGACCGGTAGCCTCACCCCCGCCCAGGTCATCGATACCGTCCGGGAGATGGGCGGGGAGCTCCCCCGCGAACCCCTCGAAGCCGCGGGTATCCGCTTCGACCTCAGGGAAAAAACCCTCGAGATCCTCCTCTGGACCCGACCGGCCTCGCCCGGCCCCCGCCGTGTCCGGTCTGCGCCACGCCCCGGTCGATCGTCGGCTCCCATACGACAACCGTCCTCACGCTCGAGGGACCGCGACACCTGACCATCCCGATCTGGGGATGTCCGCAAGGACATCCCCCCGCGCGATGGCGTTCCCCCCTTCGCGCCTCCCTCGCCCCTCCATTCGACATCCTTGGCTACGACCTTCGCATCGCCATCGGTCTCCTGCGGTTCGCCCTCGACCTCTCGGAATGGAAGATCATCGCCCTCCTCGCCGACGGATGGCACCTCCCCCTCGCCCAGTCGACAGTCTCCCGCCTCTCCACCGAGTTCCTCGTCCGCTGGCGGATGCTCTGCGAGGAGCGGCTCGGCCCGCTCCTCCCCGGTCTCGTTCCCCTCCTCCTCCAGATCGATGGCACTGTCGTCCACGGAGGCCCCGTCACCTTCCGAGCCCGGGACGCTCGCACCGGGCTCACCCTCTGGGCCGAACAGCTCGAGGCCGAGAGCAAGCCGGAGGTCGTTCGATTCCTCCGGGCCTTCCGCGGCCGTTACGGAGTGCCCGTCCTGATCCTACGGGACCTCAGCGCCACGCTTCGAGAGGCGAGTGCCGAGGTCTTCCCCGAGGTTCCCCAGCAGGAGGACCACTGGCACTTCCTCACCGACCTCGGCCCCCTCCTTCTCGTCGACTACGAGCCGCTCCGCCACGGCCTGTTGGCGGGCGAGGCGCTCGCCCGCCTCGCCCTGTGGTCGCGTGGCCTTCCGAGGGAGGGGACACCCCTCGAGGAGCTCGAGCGGGTCTGGGTTCGCCTCGCCCTCGAGTGGATCGATTCTGCTCGGGAGCATCCCGGGGGATTCCCCTGGCATCTTCCCTACCTCGGTGTCGTCCGTCGGATGGCCCGAGTGGTGCGATGGTGCGAACACCTCCTCGTGGCCCACCGCCATCGTCAGATCCCGGTTTCTCCCGAGGTGGTCGAGCTGCGCCGTCGGGTCGCGGCATTGCTCGACCGGGAGGGAGTGCGCCTCCCGTATGGTCGGCTCGAACGCGAGGTCGCCCTGTGGATGGAGATCCGCGGGGCGATGCGAGCGGAGCGAACTCGGAGGAGCGCGGGAGACCTCGCCCCTCTGGGGGCCGCCGAGGTCGCGGAAGTGCAGCGAACGATCGAAGCGGCCGGGGGTCGCTTCGCCCTCTACGGGGAGTGGGCCGAGGGTATCTGGGAGAAGGTGCGGGAGCGGTTCGAGGCGCACCGATCGTATCTCTGGGTAGTCGTCCCGGGACTCGAGACCGTAGTGCGGAGCACGGTGGCGCTGGAGCGGGCGCACCGAGAGGATCGGCGGGGGGTGCGGCATCGGACGGGGCAGTCAGCGACCGGACCCGAGATGGGACGGCTCGGGTCGCTGCTCGCCTTCTGGTCCAATGCCCGGTGCCGGCGTTTCGTGGAGGAGGGCCTGGCCGGAGTGAATCTCTGGGAGGCATTCGCTCGCCAGGACCCCCGAGAAGTGAGGCGGCGGCTGCACGCGCTGCCCCGAGAGGGGCACCGACCGAAGGTGGGAGTGCCGGCCGAGAAGCGGCAGGAGCGATTGGAGGCGTGGGTGCAGCTCTTGGAGGGAGCGTCTCCGTTGGAGGTGGGGCTCAAGGAATGGGCGGCCTCCGTCGGAGGGCCGATCACTCCTCAGGAAGCGCCGGACCTCTGACCGTTATTGGATATCGTAGCGCAGTCGGCCCACGGCCGACCAATCGTTCATTAAGTCGGAGGAGGTGCGTCGACGCATGTCGACGAGAACTGCGTGGACCTTGCTGGCCACACTCGTGATGGTCGCTGCCGCTGCACTGACGGGGTTGGGACTAGCCGCGGGGTCTTCGCCGCCTTCCGGTCATCTCTTGGGAGGTCCCCTCACCGCGTCCTCCACGGTCACCAGCTCGAACTGGGCCGGGTATGCCGCCCTGAACACTGCCGGCAGCACCGCCGGCACCGTCACCCACGTTCAAGGGACTTGGGTGCAACCCTCGGTGAACTGCACCAACGGGAAGACGACGTACGAGTCGATGTGGGTCGGGATCGACGGATACTCCTCGACCACGGTCGAACAGACCGGTTCGGACGGAGACTGCCACGGCGGAGCGGCGTCCTACTACGTCTGGTACGAATTCTACCCGGCGGGCTCGGTTACGATCACGGCCATCACGGTCCACGCCGGGGACAAGATCACCGGCTCGGTCACGTACAGCTCCTCCACGGGCAAGTTCACGACCAAGATCACGGATGGCAGCCACAGTTTTTCGAAGACCGGGTCGGTCTCGGGCGCCAAGCGGAGTTCTGCCGAGTGGATCCTGGAGACCCCGGAGATTTGCAGCTCGACCTGTTCGCTCGCCTCGCTCTCGAAGTTCACGGTCGCGAAGTTCACGGACTGCAAGGCGACGATTGCGGGGGTGACCGGCGGGATCTCTGCGTTCCCCCAAGTGTATAAGATCGAACTCAAGCGGGGAACGACCGTGCTCGCGTCGACCTCCGCGTTGAAGAGCGCAACCTCATTCACGGAGAAGTGGAAGGCGTACTCCTGAGCCCGATCGCCGTACTGCCCCCTCGCAATCCCCGGACCGACCGCCAGGGGTGGGCCCGGGGAATGTCGGCCACCCACCGGCCCCGCGCTTTCCTCGTCCGGGCGGATGATGACTCGCCGGTGGCACGCTTGGCCGAGGAGTTGAAGCGCTGCCTCGAGCTCCGGGGAGTGGAGGTCGATCTTGCGCGGACGGACTTCGACCGGGAATGGAGCCCGGCGATCGAACGTGAGATCGGGGGCTCGAGCGGAGTCGTCGTGCTCTGGACCCGACTCGCACGAGATTCTGCCCTAGTAGGTTTGGAGATTCAGTATGCGGAGAGGGTGGGGCGCCCGATCTGCCTCGTCCTTCACGGGGACGCGCCGCTTCCCGACGGATGGGCGCGGGCTCACGAATGGGTGCTGCTCAAGGGCATCGGGTCCCGATTGGACCTCACGAGCCTGTTCGGTGCGAGGTACACTGGGTCCGTGGACAAAACTGGGGTCGAGCTCGAGCAGATGATTAACCGCTGGGCCGGACTTCCCCGTCCTCGCTGACCGGGCCCGCTTCCGACGTTCGGCTCATGTCTCGACGGGCGAGTGGACTCCCTCCGGCGGGCGCACGCCGATTTTAGGTGAGGAAGCGTTTGTCCGGAGTTGCCGTCCGGTGAGCCGCCGCCCTGACCCCCGCGAGCGGCCCTGCTCCTCCGTCGGACCCGATCCTCCCTCAAATCGTGTACGTCACCGTGACGTTGAGAAGAATCGGCCGGCACGCGGGGCCATCCCCCGGGGTCGGGTCGTAGGCCGAGAACTGGAACGCCTCTCCGTTCGAAGGGAACGATCCGTTCCCGCTGGCACCGCCTTGGAAGATGGGGATGAACTCCCTCGCGAGCACCTCAAAGATGACCGCCCCGCCGATAGCCGTCCATCGGACGTGCGCCGTCGACCAGAGCGGAAACGAGTGCGTGACCGTCGGGGGTACGCCCCCCACGGGGCCGCAGGAAGGCACCTCCCACGCCCAGATGACGGGAGACGGTGGGTAGAGACCGGACGGCACGACCCCGGTCCAGAACAGCATGGAGACTGCGACCGTCACAGCGCAGCCGACCAGGAGCGCTCCGTCGGCCGGCCGAATGCGTCGGCGGCTCGCGGAAACCGGCACCGGGGGGTTCCGAGGCGGAGCCGGACCCTCCGTCATCGAGTATCGGTCGTCGTTTCCGCCGTGGAGGAGGAGTGGGCCGTGTCCGCAGACATTCCGCCGTAGACGCTCCCGAGCAGGAGGAGGATGGCCACAATGAGGAGCGCCGGAGTAGGGTCGAATCCGGCGCCCGTGGGCGGGTTCAGCGCCGGGCCGTAGATCGTGGTGACGACGATCGAGGCCACGAGGAGAAGGACACCGCCCCAGAACAACCATCGATGGACTCGAACATACTGCACGGCACGCCCTCGGCAGCGGTCGAAGACCGCATTCTCCCGAGAGGGACATCCCTCATAACCGTACGTCGGAGGGGCTGAGTCGCCTGCCGGTGCGGTGGTGGACCGCGGCAACCGTCCCCCGAGGGGGAGCCCGTCCGGGCGACGAACCCGGCCGGTCAGCCTACGCTCGGCTGGATCGCGACGAACGCGACGGCCACCGAAAACTGGTCCTCTCCGAGGAAACCTTCCACGTTCGCGCTCGGGAGCGGTTCTGTGAGGCTGAAGTTGATCGCCAGCGAGACCCACTGGCCCGGGGGGAAGTTCGAAGCGTTGTAGGTCTCGTCGACCGGGTTTCCGCCGAAGCCCGTCACCGAGATGCGGAGTGCGTGCGCCTTCGGTTCGAGGGAGAGATTGGATCCGGTCATCATCACCCGGACCGACAGAGTGTAGTTGCCGGGAGAAACGAACTCGTTCGGTCCCGTCCACACGAGTCCGGTCCGGTTGGTTGCGTTCAGGCTCTCGATCACGGTGCCCGAAGGAGACGAGGGGTCCGGGGCCACCGCGCCCCGTGCGCCCGGCTTGAGACCGCTTTGCGCGTCAAAGGTCGCCAAAAGCGCCGGTACCGGCGGCCCAAAAAGCTGGGCCGGCCCGGTGTAGCCCTTCTCGTACAACAGTAGGGGCCCCTGGCTCGTGGAGCCCACGTACCCCCGCATCCCGTACAGGCTCGGGTCCGAGATGTTTCGGCTCGTGTTCTCCGCGAGGGTCAGGAGTGCCGCCTCCGTGAGGACCGCGTACTCGGGGCCGGCCGAGACGTTGAACGGCAAGTTCGAGGTATTCGCGAGCGATCGCGGCCCGATGACGTAGGCGTGGGGGAAGTTGGCGAAGAGGGGGTAGGCAGGGGAGGCGACGAGGACGGTCGCGGCGTGGGGGATCACTGCGACGAGCTGTTCGACGTACTGGAACGAACTGCTGATCACCAGGCCGTGGTCGAAGTACAGCGGCTGGAACGGTGTCCCCAGCTTCACCCCGAGGTCCGGCAGGATCGGATTGATGGGAGCGAGCAGCCCGTTCGCGACGCACAGGGCGGCGAGGACCCCGATCCAGGCGGTCCTCGGGGTCGGTCGCCGCCAGCGTCGAGCGAAGCGCACCGTCCCGGGTCGACCGGCAGCCGTTCCGGGCGGCGTGGGGGCCCCGGCGGGCCCGGGCGAGGACCTCCCGAGCGGGACCCGCTGAAGGCCGTAGGCGAGACCGACGAAGATCGGGGCGGCCGCGATCATGCCGTACTGGTGCCCGATGGTCGTGAACCGGTCGCTGTCCGTGAGGAACGTCCACCCGATCCAAGGGACCGAGAGGATCAGCGCCCGAGGCGAGAGCAAGGGGATGAACGCGACCAGGGCGTACAGTACGAGCCAGAACTCCGCCGTGTCCCGGGTCTGCGGTGATGTGAAGAGCGTCGAGAGCGACTGGGTCGCCGGGCTGCTCGGGTTCGTGAAGATCCCGGTGATCCCAGGAGCCACGGTGGGCGGTGCGACCCCCAGCAGATGTGCCCCGAGGACGTTGATGAAGAGCGCAAGGAGTATGTACGCCGCGACCGAGGAGCCCATCAAGACCAGACCGTAGCGCACCGGCCGCTCCCGCCAGCTGTTCCGGGCGAACTGCCAACCGAGCGCGATCGTCATGCGAAGGGGCCGGCCGGGCGTCCCGCTTCGCCATCGATCCCACTCGCTTCGGATCGGCCGGGCGACGTAGGGGGCAAGGAAGAACGCCCCGAGAAGGAAGCTGAAGAGGGGATAGATCTCGAACGTCAGGAACATGAGGAGCGCCACGACGAGCCCGAGTCGATAGCGCCCGGACTGCCAGAGAGCGGCCAGGGTGAACAATTCGAGCGGGAGGAGCGACTCGAGGTGGAGGGAGAACGCGTCCCCGAGATAGGTCGGCGCCCACAGGAGGAACAATCCCGACGCGAGCAACGCCTTCGCGGGGGATTTCGATACCTGACGGGTCAGCCAGTAGAGCGGCACTGCGGAGAGGGCGACGAGGCCCGACCGCAGGGCGAAGAGGGTCACGGTGGAAGGCACGAGGGCGTAGAACGGCACGGCGGGGTACAGGACGAAACTCGGGTGCACCAGGAAAAACGAACACCGCGCCTTCACCTCGCAGTCGAACGACTCGTAGAAGGGCGCGACGTGCCCGTGCGTGGTCGAGGCGACCGCTTGGGTGATGATCCCCGCGTCCGTCGAGTTCGCCGTCTGGAGGTTGTCGTAAGAAACAATGCCCGAGTAAACGGAGACGCAGAAGAACGCCACGACCATGACCGCGAGCCAGAACCGAGGTCGTTCCCACCATCGACCCGCGGCGCCCGCGGCGGCCGCCCCCGCAGAGTTCCGGTAGGCGTCGGCGGCGGAAGCGGGCATGTCCACTGACGCCGGGGCAAGTAGATTAGCGCGGGTTCCACGCACGGTCGAGACGCAGGGTCGAGAGTTTGTTCGATGGCTCTCCCCGAGACTTTGTGAATGGCCGCAAACCCTTTAATTGCGGGCGCACCTCGCACGTACGAATGCGTTGCCAAACGACGGAGGGGTAGGCCTCTCTGGGCCCCCCGCACCCTGACGTTCCTTCCGCGGTCGGACCTCATGGATGTCCTCGACGCTATCCGCACCTACCGCCCGTGCGCCCAGTTCCAATCCCGGCCCATCCCCGCAGAGAAGCTCAAGACGGTCCTCTCCGCCGCTCGACTTGCGCCGAGTCAGCACAATCTTCAGCCGTGGCGATTCGTCGTCGTCCAGGACGACGAGCGGAAGCGACTTCTGGCCCAGGCTTCGAACCGGGGCCGTCTGATCGCGGAGGCGCCTGCCGTGATCGTCGCCTTCGCGATCGAGGAAGATATCCCCGTGACGATCGGGGGGTACATCTCCGCCTACCCGTTGGACGTCGCGGTCGCGGTCAACTACCTCCAGCTCGCCGCCACCGCCGAGGGCCTCGGCACGAGCTGGATCATCGAGTTCCACGAAGACAAGGTCCGGACGGTGCTGCACGTCCCGGAAGGGGTCCATCCGATCGCGATCGTGCCCATCGGGTTCCCCGCGGAGGTCAACGGCTCCGCGAAGCCCACGGACGACGGGCGAAAGAGCCCGGACGAGATCATCGCGTACAACGAATACCCCTGGTAGGGGGGAACGCGCCGTGCCGGACATCACGTTCGTCAGCACGAACCCGGGGAAGTACCGCGAAGTGCGGGACGTATTGCGCCCGTACGACCTCGCGGTTCGCTGGAAGAGGCGCGAGCTGCCCGAACCTCAAGCGGACGACCTAGGTGCGGTCGTCGCGGCGAAATTGGACGCCGTCCGTGACGTCCCCGGGTACGTGCTGGTGGAGGACTCTGGCCTGTTCATCCCCTCGCTGCAGGGCTTCCCGGGGGTCTACTCTGCCCACTTCCTTCGGATCTGGAAGTTCGGCCCGATCTTCGAGTTACTCAGGTCCCGGCCGCGAGCCGCCCACTTCCGCACCATCGCCGGACTCCAAAAGGGACGGCTCCGATGGACGTTCGAGGGCCGGGTCGATGGCTCCATTGCGCGGAAGCCCGCCGGCGAGGGGGGGTTTGGATACGACCCGATCTTCGTTCCGACCGGGTGGGACCGGACCTTCGCCGAGGGCTCGGCGTCCGAAAAGAACGCGATCTCTCATCGCGCGCGAGCCGTCCGCCAAGTAGGTCACAAGCTCGGCAGCCCGCCGCGGCAGATTCCGGCGTCTGCCGGCGGCCCTCGACCGGCCCGTCGACGGGTTTAACCCGCGCCCCCTGCTGGGGTGGCCGATGCGGGTCGACTCCATCTCCGACTCCCCCATCCTCTCGCTGATCGACCAGATCTTCCGGATGCGGGAAGAGGGCGAATCGGTCCTCGGCCTCCATATCGGCGAACCGGATTTCGAGACCCCCGCCGGGATCCGCGAGGCCGCGTACCGCGCTATGAACGACGGATTCACGCACTACGTTTCGGCCCAGGGAATGCCGGAGCTGCGCTCGGCGATCGCGGAGCGCCTGCGGTCACGGAACCACCTCACGGTGCGGGCGGACGACGTGGTGGTGCTCACGGCGAAGTTCGCGATCTACGCCACGCTCCTCGCCACGGTTGGTCCCGGAGACGAAGTCCTGCTGCCCGACCCGACCTACCTGTTCGAGCAGCCGGTCCAGCTCGCCGGAGCCCGCCCGGTGTACGTTCCGTTGGCGCCCGACTTCTCCCTGGACGTCGAAGCGCTTCGGGCCGCCGTCACGCCGAGGTCGAAGATGCTGGTCCTCGTTTCGCCGGCCAACCCCACCGGCCGGGTGCTGCGCGGGGGGGAGTTGCGTGCGGCGCTCGAGATCGCGCGCGACCACGGCCTCACCGTCGTGAGCGACGAGACCTACGAGTCGCTTCTCTACGAGGGAACGCACGTCAGCCCGGCCTCCGTTGCCCCCCCCGACCTCCCCATCGTCACGGTCGGGAGCTTCTCGAAACTCTACGCGATGACCGGATGGCGCGCGGGATTCGCGGTCGCACCCCCGGAGATACGGACTCGGCTGGTCAAGGTGATGGAACATACCCTTTCCTGCATCCCTCCGTTCATCCAGAAGGCGTGCGTGTGGGCGCTGCACAACGCCGGGCCGGACGAAGAGCGGTTCCGTACCGTCTTCCGGGGGCGGCGGGACCACTTGCTCCGGCGGCTCTCCCGGGTCCCGGGCCTCAGGACAGTTCGACCGGAAGGGGCGTTCTACGTCTTCCCGAGGTACGACCTCCCCCTGTCGTCCCGCGACTTCTGCGCGCTGCTGCTCCGGGAGGAAAAACTCGCCGTGGTCCCGGGCGTGGCCTTCGGCCCCCACGGCGAGCACCACGTCCGGATCTCCTACAGCTCAGCGGTCGAAGTGCTCGACGACGGGGTCGACCGGCTGGAACGATTCCTGGAGCGACACCGTTCGGGTCCCGCGGGGCCCGGGACCGGCGGTTCCGGGTCGGTTTAGTACCCGTGGTTGCTCGCGGGCGCATGGCCAACCCCCGAAAGATCCACGACCTGACCGCGCTGTTCCAGACGTACATGCCCGTGTGGCCGTCCACGCCGCTCCCCACCGTGGAGCCGGTCGGGATCGTGGCCCGCGACGGCTACTCGATCGAGCGCATCACGTCGATGACGCACGCGGGGACCCACATGGACGCCCCGTATCACTTCCTGGAGGACGGGGCCACGGTCGACCGAATCCCTCCGGAGCAGCTGGTCGGGAGCGCCGTGATGCTCGATGTCCGCAAGGACGCCGAGGGGACGATCGTATCCCAGAAGTCCGTGGAGAAGCGGTGGCCCAAGGGGATGCACCCGGATTTCGTGCTCTTCCAGACGGGCTGGAGCCGGGACCGGGCGCCGACGAAACACTACCTGTACGATTTTCCGGGGATCAGCCCCGAAGCCGCCGAGTGGCTCGTCCACAAGTCGGTCAAAGGCGTCGGGACGGATGCCCTCGGTATCGACCCGTACGCGAACTCGAAGTTCGAAGCCCACAAGGTGCTTCTCCGAAAGGGGATCTGGATCCTCGAAGCGCTCGACCACCTCGAGGATCTCTCCGAGAGGGTTGAGTATACCCTCATCGCCGCACCGCTCAAGATCGCCGGAGCCAGCGGCGCGATGGCCCGCGTGTTCGCGATCGAAGGGTAGGACCGCGAGATGCCGATCTCGTCCGGGCTCCGCGGTGCCCGGGTGCTCGTGACCGCGGCGAGCCAGGGGATCGGGTACGGTACCGCGGAGGCGTTCCTCGGCGAAGGAGCACGTGTGGTCATCAACTCCTCCCACCCCGAGCGCCTTGCCCGGGCCGTAGAGCAGCTCCACGCCCACGGAGAGGTATACGGCGTCGTCGCCGACCTCACGCGCGAATCGGAGCTCGACCGGCTCCTCGCCGAAGCCGTCGCCCACCTGGGAGGGCTCGACACGCTCGTCTACGTCACGGGATCCCCTCACCCCGGAGTGTTCATGGAGCAGTCCTTCGGCGATTGGAATCGCGCCGCGGCTCTTCTGGTCGTGAGCCCGGCGTACCTCGCCCGGAAAGCCGCGGAGGCGATGCTCTCCGGACGGGCCCCGGGACGCATGGTCTTCCTCACCTCGGTCGCAATCCGGGAACCGATCGCAAACCTCGCGACGTCGAGCGTGTGCCGCATCGCCGTGGCCGGACTCGTGCGGACCTTGGCCCGGGAGCTGGGTCCGAAGGGGATCCGGGTCAACGGAATCCTTCCCGGCTACATTCGCACGTCGCGGATCGACGAGGTGGCGGAGGATGCGGCGCGACGCCGCGGGACGACGACCGAGGAGGTCGTACGAGGGCTCGAGCGGGACATCCCCCTCGGGCGGATTGGGACCCCCGAGGAGCTCGCGCGCGCGGTGGTCTTCCTGGGCAGCGAGATGTCGAGCTACGTCACCGGGGCGCTGCTCCCGGTGGACGGCGGCCTACTGAAGTCCGTAGGATGACGGCTCACCCGCTATCGGGGGGAACCACCTCATGGAGGAACTCCTCGCGCCGGGGCGTGAATACGTCGAGAACCACGGTCGGCGTCGTAGGGTCCGCGATCAGCTCGTGCGGGACGTCGCCGGGGAGCGTATAGGAGGACCCCGGGCCGAGCGTCCAGGTTTCCGTCCCCACTTGGAACCGACCGCCGCCCTCGAGGACCGTCCCGGACTGAACGTGGGGGTGAGTGTGCATGGCGAATCGACTTCCCGGCGCGATCCGATAGAGGACCATCATGACCCCGGTGTCGTGCGCGAGGATCCGACGGTGTACGCCCGGCTGAATCTCGTGCCACGCCTCGGGCTTGTCTTCCCACAACGGCATGCGCCGAGCACGGCACCGCGCTATTTCTCGCTGCCGAGCGTTTCCCGCGCTACCGGAGCGCTTGTCGAAGGTCGGCGATCAGGTCATCCGCGTCCTCGACGCCGACGCTGAACCGGAGCAGACCGTCCCGGATCCCCTGGCGCTCTCGCAGCTCCTTCGGCACCGACCGGTGGGTCATCAGGGCCGGGACGTTGACGAGCGACTCGACCCCCCCAAGGCTCTCCGCGAGGGTGAAGACCCGGAGACGTCGCACGGCCTTCCTCGCCGCGGGCAGGCCCCCCCGGAGTTCGGCTGAAACCATGCCCCCATAGTCGTCCATCTGGCGACGCGCCACAGCGAATCCGGGGTGGGTACGGAGACCGGGGTAGAGCGTGCGAGCGACGTGGGGGTGACCGGAGAGGAACGCCGCCACCTTGCGCGCGTTCGCGCAGTGCGCGCGCACTCGCAGGCCCATCGTGTGGATTCCACGGAGGACGAGGAAGCAATCGAGGGGACCGGGGATTCCTCCCTGGGTGTTCTGGAACCAGCGGTACTTCTCGAGCAGCGAGCGAGACCGGAACACGAGGGCTCCTCCGATCAGGTCGCTGTGCCCACCGAGGTACTTCGTCGTGGAATGCACCACGACATCGGCGCCGAGTTCGAGAGGGCGCTGGAGCACGGGAGAGGCGAAGGTATTGTCGACGGCGACGGTCGCGTGGGCAGTCCGCGCGATCGCGACCGCCCCGCGGAGGTCGGTCACCTTCAGCAGGGGGTTTGTCGGCGTTTCGAGGTAGAGGAGGTTCGTCTTCCGGCCGTCTCCCAGTGCGGCACGGAGGTTCGCGAGGTCCGAGGTGTCGATGAAATCGACCGTGACTCCGTGGGTACGGGCGACCTGCAACAGCCGCCACGTTCCGGCGTAGAGGTCGTCTCCCGCGACGATCCGACTCCCGCTCGGGTAGGCCATGAACAGCGCGGAGGTCGCCGCGAGGCCGGATCCGAACGCGAGGCTGCCGACGCCCCCTTCGAGGCGCCCGAGCACCTTCTCGAGCGCGGCCCGGGTGGGGTTGCCGGTTCGGGAATAGACGTATCCCTTCGCCCTGCCGGGCGAACGTTGGGCGAAGGTCGAGGTCAGGTACACCGGGGTGTTGACGGCCCCCGTGAGCGGGTCCGGCTCCTGGCCGTCGTGCAGCAGCCGAGTGTCCCACTTCATCCGGAACCCGGGGCGTGCAGCGCCCCCGGGAACTTCAAGCATTCGCGGCGACCCGTGGGCTCCGGTCCGTACCGCCCGAGGTGGCCCGGACGGGGGGATGACACCGGAAATCACCTCTTCCGGATGGTATTAATAGCCGGGCGAACTCCGCGTGCTAAGCCCTGACTCGGCCCCCCGGGCTCAGGGCGAAGTCGGGGGAATCAGGAGTGACCGCGGCGACGAACACCGAGTCTGCAGGGGCCGTAGTGAACCTACCCGCGGAGGCCGACCTCCCGTCCACGGGCAATCCGGAGCTCTACGTCCGTCGGTCGTCCGGCCTGGTTCGGACCGTCGGTCCCCGCACGGCGCTCTTTGCCAATCTGGTCGCGATGGGTATCATCGTGAACTACTTCTGGATCGTCTACGCCTCGTACGGATACCCCAACGCGAACCTGATCACGACGGTCGCGATCGGGGTTCTGATCAACGTCGGCGTCGGCTACGTTTACTGGATGCTTTCGAGCGCGATGCCCCGTTCGGGCGGAGACTACGTCTTCATGGGGCGGATCTTCCACCCGAGCATCGGACTCGGAACCAACCTCCTCTTCTCGGTCGTCTTCATCTCGTGGGCGGGGTTGTTCAGCTACTACGTAGCCGCTGTCGGTCTTCCGATGATGCTCGCGAGCTACTCGGTTGCCGGCGGGGGAGCCCAGGCCCTCAACCAAGCGGCTTGGTTCACGGCGAGCGATATTAACACGTTCCTGGTCGGCGCACTGGTACTCCTCCTGGTGCTGCTGATCAGCCTGCTTCCGACGAAGTGGGTTTTCCGGGCGACCCTCGGCATCTTCGCGGTGACCGCGATCATCTACGTCGTCATGCTCGCGCTCCTGCTCACGACCAGCCAGGCGACGTTCGCCGCGCACTGGAACGCAGCCAACCCCGCGTCGCAGAGCTATGCCACGATCGCGGCGAGCGGGTCCAGCATCGATGCGATCACCCTCGGCGGTACGTTCTTGGGCATCGTGTACACGATGCTGAGCTTCATCGGCTACGCGAACAGCTCCTACTTCGCGGGGGAGATCCGCGGAAGCCCGACCCGAACGCAGGGTCTCGCGATCTTCGGTGCGCCGATCATCTTCGCGGCACTCATCGGCGCGCTGTACGCGGCGACGTACTACACCTTCGGGCGGGACTTTATCGTCGGCGTGAGCGGTGGATACCTCGGCGGCACCGTGACGCTGTCCGCCCTCCCGTCGCCGCTCTTTCTCGCCGCGTACCTAACGACCAGCCCGGTCCTCGCGGCGTTCCTCACCTTCGGTCTCGTCCTGACGTTCTTCGGGTTCGCCTTCATTTACTTCATCATCCCAACGCGAAACCTCTTCGCGTGGTCGTTCGACCGGATCCTCCCCGGGTTCTTTACGCGCGTTTCGAAGGGCGGTGTACCTTGGGTGGCGGTGGTCACGCTGTTCTTCGCCGCGGTCATCTCCCTCTACGTCGCGGTCTACACGACCCTGTTTGACTACCTCACGTATTCGAACTTCGGGTTCTGGATCGCGGTCGGGATCGTCTGCCTGGGCGGTGCCCTGTTCCCCTTCCTTCGGCCAAAGCTCTATGCGCAGGCCCCCCGGATCGTGCGGGCTAGGATTGGACCGGTTCCGATCATCACGATCGTCGGGATCGCCTCCTGGATCGGTTCCTGGTTCGTCAGCTACGCCGCGTCGACGATCCAGTACCTCGAGATCACGGGCCCGTACCCCTACTCGTACCTGCTCTTCCTGCCGATCGTCTTCGTGATCGGGGTCGTGCTCTACTTCGTCTCCTACGCGATCCAGAAGGCTCGGGGCGTGCCGGTCGAGCTGATCAGCAAGGAACTTCCCCCGGACTGAGCCGGGGTTCCGGGCGACCGGTCCGCTTTTGGCCCCCCACGCCTCGGCGGACGACGTGGGCCAGATAGTAGACCTCCTGATCGACCCGCGCCGGGGGGAGCGGGTCTCGATCGAGATCCCGATTGCCTTCCGGACTCCGCTCGAACAGGCTCGCCGCGAGCTCGGTCTTCCCGACTGGGTCGACCTCTCCGACCCGATCGTGGCGAGGGGCGTGGCCCTGCTCGCCGCAGTGCGGCGCGCCGACCCGCCGTTCCATCTCGCCGTGTTGGGCGGGGTCGCGCACCGGATCCGGTGCCTCGCGAGCAACCGGACCGACCTCGGACTCCGCCGACCGCTGCACGACCTCGACATCGCGTGTCTGCACAAGGAGCTGCCGGCGCTGCGCGCGTTCCTTGCAACCCTCGCCGGACGGGAGGGGAGCGGACTCCAGTTCTTCGAGAGCGCGGGCGACCGGATTTTCAATTCGCTGGGCGAAGGACGGAGGATCCGGCTGCACATGGCGCTGGACCAGCGGGGCGACGACGTCGGCCTGGGTACCGTGGACGTCCTCGCCGACGAGTTTCGGTTCTGCCACCGGTTCGACCTCCGGGCGGACATCCTCGCTGCTTCGTCTCAGAGCGGTACCCTGACGCCCGCGCTCCTCCTCCTCACGAAGCTCCAGTTCATCCAGCAGGTTCCCGGCGAGGACCGGGCGAAGGTCTCCGAACGGGTGCTCGAGTCCTACGGCCGCCACGACGTTCTGATCGGGCCGGAATCGAAGGATGTGCGCGACATCCTCGCCCTCCTCCTCGACCATCCGGTGGCCGAGACCTCGGAGGGGATCTCCCCGTCCCGGATCTCGGAGGAGGTCTCCGCCGACTGGGGCCTCTGGAAGACGGCCCGCCTCAACCTCGACATGGTGGTGCGCTCCGTGATCCTGCGCGACCTTCCCGAGGGTCCCCGGACCCAGATCCAAGGCCGTCTCGACTCACTGCGGCAGCTCCTTTCGGGCGTGACCCCCACGCGACGCTTCGCCTTTCTCGGGGGACCCTGGTGGGAAGAGGTCGACGCCCAACCCTCGGTCGACGGGACGGCCTCGCTCGGCTGAACCCGGGCCGGCCCTATCCCGAGGTCAGCACCGCGGAACGCACCTCGTTCCCGATGAGGTCGACCAGGGCTCCGAGCAGCGCCCCTTCGGTGTACGCGCTCCCGCAATTCATGGAGAGGGTGCGACCGAAACGGGCCGTAGCCCGCGACTCGTGGATGTGGCCGTGGAGGCCCAGCAACGGGTGGTGGCGTTCGAGGGCGGCGCGGACCGAGGTGCTTCCGACGTGAACGAGCTCATGCTCTCCTCCGGGGGCCATGACCTTGGTCAGACTCCCGTCCAGCCGGGGTGCGAGGTCGAGGGGGGTGCCGTACGGGGGAACGTGGATGTTGAACACGGCCGAGTCGGGTCGCTCGAGCTTGGCCACGGTGTCCTCGAGGTGACGGGCGATCTCCTCCTCGGAGAGCTCGCGATGGGTCTTCCACGGTGTCGGGTTGCTGTAGGGCAGTGTGAGGAGCTCGTGCTCGTCGTCCAGACGCAGGACGTCTCGGTCGGTCAGCTCTGCGAGATCGTCCTCGTCGATCACCCGCTCGAGAGAGGTCAGGTCGTCGTTGCCGAGTCCGACACACAGGCGGGTCGGGTCCGAACCGATCCTGCTCCGGGCCCAGCCGAGCCACCGCCGCATCTCCTCCGACGCGAGTCGTTCGAACACGCCGTCCATGCGCCCGGGCGTTGCGCGGAACTCCTGCCACTCCGCGGCCGTGGTCCGGAACGGGACCGTCGCGGAGTCCCGCAGGGAGTCCTCCAGCTTGTCGAGCTCGCTGAGGGATGTCGCCGTGCGGCGTTGCCCCTCGACCGAGGCCACCCAGCCCCCGTTCTCCTCGAGGATGGGGGTGAGGGTCTTCGCGGCGATGTCCCCGCCGACCAACAGAACGTCCGCGCGATAGACCTTCGCGGCGTTGATGAACTTCCGCCAGCAGATCGCCGACCCGTGCAGATCGGCAACGAAGAAAATGCGGGTCGGCTTCGCCAAGAGTGATTCCCAGCGGGGCTGCCCAGTCTCGGGGTCCCCAAAAGGGTACCGGGGTGCCGAGCGCGTGCGAGCCCGGAGGGATCGCCCTCCGGGTCCGAGAAAAGGTTGGTTTCGGGCGAGATCGGCGGAGGAGTTCAATCCTCGCCGAAGTCCCCGCCGCCCATTCCGCCCATGCCACCCATGCCGCCCATGCCTCCGGGGCCGCCCGGGCCACCGCCGCCGGGCGCAGGGCCGGACTTGGACGCGATGACGTCGTCGATCCGCAGGATCATGACCGCGGCGTCGGTAGCGCTCTCGATCGCCTGGCGGCCCACGCGGATCGGCTCGATCACGTGCTGCTGGCTCATATCATCGACCTTTCCGGCGAGCACGTTGACGCCCGAGGTCTTGTGGCCGCCCTTGTGCGCCTTGCGCAGCTCGATCAGGATGTCGATGGGGTCGAGACCGGCATTCTCCGCGAGCGTGCGCGGGATCGTCTCGAGCGCCTCGGCAAAGCTCTCGAACGCGATCTGCTCGCGCCCGCCGATCTTCGCCGCCTCGTCCCGAAGCTGGAGGGCGAGCTCGGAAGCGGTCGCGCCGCCCCCGTACACGTATCGTCCGTCCTCGACGGCGACCGCGACCACGTTGAGGGCGTCGTCGAGCGACCGCTCGATCTCGTCCAGGACGTGCTCGGTCCCGCCGCGCATGAGGATCGACACCGCACGGGCCTTCTTCGCGCCCGTCACGAACGTGAGCGCGTCGTCCCCGATCTTGCGCTCTTCGACGAGACCGGCGGTCCCGACGTCCTGCGCCGTGAGCTCGCTGACCTTCGAGACGATGTTCGCCCCGGTGGCCTTCGCGAGCTTCTCCATGTCGGACTTCTTGACGCGGCGAACCGCGTAGATTCCTTCCTTCGCAAGGTAGTGCTGGGCCAGGTCGTCGATCCCCTTCTGGCAGAGCACGACGTTCGCTCCGGACTTCTTGACCTGGTCGACCATCCGGTGCAGCATGTTCTCCTCCTCCTGGAGGAACGCGTTCAGCTGCGACGGGTCGTTGATCTCGATCTTGGCGTCAATCTCGGTCTTCTTGATCTCGAGCGCCGCGTCGAGGAGGGCGATCTTCGGGTCCTCGACCCGCGCCGGCATCCCCGAGTGGACCTTCTCCTTGTCGACGATGACGCCCTCGATGAGCGAGGTGTCCGAGATCTGGCCGCCCTGCTTCTTGATCAGCTGGATGTTGTCGAGGTCCACGTAGTGGCCCTCGCCCTTCTTCTCCGCGACCGCCACCACCGCCTTGACTGCGATCTCGCCCAGCGCGTCCCGGTTGAACGAGACGGACTTTGACGCCATCGAGGTGATGGCGATCCGCAGCAGCGTGTCGTGGTCGCTCATCGCGACCGGCTGGCTGATCTGGTTCAGGATCTGGAGCGCCTTCGAGGACGCGAGGCGGTACCCCTGAGAGATGATCGTCGGATGGATGTTCTGGTCGATGAGGGTCTCCGCGCGCTTGAGCAGTTCGCCGGCCAGGACCACCGCGGTAGTCGTTCCATCGCCGGCTTCCTGGTCCTGGGTCTTTGCGACCTCGACGAGCATCTTTGCGGCCGGGTGCTCGACGTCCATCTCCTTCAGAATGGTGACCCCATCGTTCGTGACGACAACGTCGCCCATCGAGTCGACGAGCATCTTGTCGAGTCCTCGCGGGCCAAGCGTTGACCGGACTGCGTCGGCGATCGCTTTCGCGGCCTGGATGTTGTTGTTGAGCGCTCCGCGCCCCTTTTCCCGCTTCGTCCCTTCGCGCAGCACCAGAATCGGCGTGTTTCCTGCCATCATGTTCTTTTCACCGAGATTACTCTCGGCTGTCGGGTTGAGTGAGTCAGCCCTTCTATTTAATGGTGTCTCGGCCGTACCGGATTCGTGGTGTACGGAAATTAGTTCCGCTTCGCGCTCGGGACGGAGGGGCAGAGGGAGGGTCCCGGCCCGTCTTATTCACGCCTTGAGTTGGGCGCCCGCGATCGGGTCTACCCCGATGGGCGCAAGGGGGCACGGGCCGCCGACCCGGAGCGACCCACCGGGTCTCCAAACGACCCTCCGTCGGTCGAGCGCGGGGCTCCGCGGCGTCGGACTCGAGGTGTCCTTTCCCGATCCCGACCGGCGCCGTCATGGGCGATGGACCGGCGCCGAATGGGACCGGGAAGGGAGATCTCTCGACCGACGAGCTCGATTCTGCCTTCCTATCAGGAACAAATAGGGCCGTCCCGATTGTCGCGCATGTTGGCCCGCCCCCGGAAGGCGCGACCGGCGACGCGGTTCACCGTCTGGGTGCTCGTCGTCCTGGCCTCCGCGCTGCCCGTCGCCGGGTTCGCCGCCGGGGCCACGGGTTCACTCGCCGCTCCCTTGCTGGCCCACGATGGTCCTCGGAACGCGACTACCCCCCCGGTCTCAGCGGACGTCCTCTCTCCGCCGAGCTTGCCGGTGGCGGCCGTTCCCGGCTCGGCCGCTTCGACGCCCTCCCCGCTTCTCACCGCCCCCGATTCGCCAGCCCAGAGCGCGCCGGTTTGGGAATCGGGTAGCGTCACTACCACGGTCGCCATGGGACCGCCCGACCGTGGCCAGCCCGAGGGAGTGGTGTACGATGGCGGCAACGGCGACGTCTACGTGGTCGGCGGTAGCCCCGGTTCGGTCACGGTCGTTGACTCCGCGACGAACGCGGTGGTTGCCACGGTCCCCGTAGGCCCGGCACCGGCGGACGCCGCGGTCGATACCGCGAACGGAGACCTTTACATCACGGTCTCGGGCCAAGACCAGGTCCGAGTCATCGACGGGACGACGAACCAGGCCCTGGGAGCGATCCCGGTGGGAGGGACCCCCCTCGGCACCGCCTTCGACCCGGCGGACGGAGAGATCTACGTCTCGAACTCCGCGACGGGAAACGTGAGCGTCATCGACGGCGGAACCGACACGGTCGTCGGAACGGTGACGGTCGGAAGTGAGCCGACGGCGGTGACGTACGACGGCGCGAACGGCGACCTCTACGTGACCGACAACGGGAGCGGGGCGGTGTCCGTGATCCGGGGGTCGACGAACACGGTCGTCGCGACGATCGGGGTGGGAAGCGGGCCCGCGGGGGCGACCTTCGACAGCGGGAACGGTAACGTGTACGTCGCGAACCAGGGCTCCGACTCCGTGAGCGTGATCCGCGCCTCGAATAACTCGGTCGCCGCGACGGTTTCGGGATTCTCCGGACCGCAAGCGGTGGCCTGCGATGTCGGGAACGGAGACGTCTACGTGACGGACGAGGATTCAAACACGGTCGGGGTCATCGGTGGCTCGACCAACAGCCTCGTCGCGACGGTGCCCGTGGGAGCGGGCCCGGACGGAGCGGCGTATGCTGGCTCCACCGGGGACGTCTACATCGCAAATCAGGGCGCCGCGAGCCTGAGCGTCATCTCAACGCTGCTGATGATGGGCGGGATTACCCCGTACCTCCGTGGAGTGGGCAGCCTTGGAGTCGCCGCCCCTGCGATCCCGGTCGGGGAGTCTCCGAACAGCGCGGTGTACGAGGGCGCGAACGGGAACGTCTACGTGACGGACAACCGCTCGGACTCGGTGAGCGTGATCAACGCGAGCACGGATTCCGTGGTAGCGACGGTCCCGGTGGGCGGGGCTCCGGAAGGCGTGGCGTACGATGGCGAGGACGGGGACCTCTACGTCGCGAACACCGCGACCGACAATGTCAGCGTGATCAGCGCCGCCACCAACAGGGTCGTCGCGACGATCCCCGTGGGAGAGGAGCCGTCGTCGGATGCGTACGATGCGGGCGACGGTGACGTGTACGTGACGAACGTGCAAACGAACAACGTGACCGTCATCGACGGCACGACGAACACCGTCGCGGGGTCCGTACCCGTCGGGAACGCTCCCGATGGGAGCGCCTACGACAGTGCCAACGGGGAAGTGTTCGTGGTCAACCGGGGGTCGTCCACGGTGAGCATCATCGACGGCGCGACGAACACGGTGGGGGCCACGCTTCCCGTCGGGGCGTCAGCGGAAGGCGCGGCCTTCGACTTCGCGAACGGTGACGTCTACATCTCGAACTTCGGCTCGGACAACGTGAGCCTCATCGACGGTACGACGAACACGATCGTCGGTGCGATTCCCGTGGGCTCTCATCCCCTGCGCGAGGTCTGGGACAGCGCGAACGGCGACGTCTTCGTCACCAACTCCGGGTCGGACAACGTGAGCGTGATCGACGGAACCTCCAATGCCGTTGTCGCCTCGCTCAGCTCGGGACCGGACCCGACCGCGGTGGCCTACGCGAGCGACCACGGGGACCTCCTCATCGCCGACAGTGGACAGAGCGACGTCTCGGACATTCCGACGCTCACCGACTCCACCTCTCCCTCGAGCCCCCTCCTCGACGTCGGCCAGAGCCTGCTGGTGGGCGCCCCGCTGGGGGGCGCGGGGACGGGACGGCTCGAAGTCACCCTGACCTCGAGCGACTCGGCCGCGCTGCGCTGCGCGCCCAACCCTCTGGATGCGAACGGGGTCTCGGGGGCGTGCTTCGGGAACCTCACCGGGAACTACACGCTCACTCTGGCGCTGACCGACTCCGACGGCAACACGGTCGTCTCGTCGCTCGGGATCTCGGTCGTTTCGGACCCGACCGTGTCCCGGGTCACCGCCTCGCCCCCCGCCCTCGACGTCGGACAGACCACCAGCCTGAGCGCCGCGGCCATCGGAGGGAGTGCCGGTTTCAGCTACGCATGGAGCGGTCTTCCGGTCGGTTGTATCGACAGCGACGCTCCGACGCTCGTGTGTACCCCCACGGTAGCGGCTTCGGATTCGGTATACGTCACGGTGACGGACTCGGACGGGTTCGCGCTCGCGTCGGCAGCGACCCCGCTCCTGGTCAGCGTCGACCCGGCCGTCGAAGCCGTCATCGCCCTGCCTCCCGCGGTGGACATCGACCAGCCCGTGGTCTTCGTGGCGAAGCTCGCCGACACCGGCAGCGGGACGGCCGCCACCGACAATTATTCGTGGGCCGGGCTGCCGGTCAACTGCCAAAGCGAGGACGCTCTCCGGTTGACGTGCCTGCCGGGCGCGGCCGGAACCTATTCGGTGGTCTTCGGTGTGAGCGACCCGAACGGCTGGAACGTCACCTCCGCCGCGGTGACGCTCGTCGTCTCGCCGGACCTCGAACTGAACGACGTCGCCGCGAGCCTGGCCACGATCACGGTCGGGCAGACGGTGATTTTCACGGCGAGCGTAACGGGGGGGACGGGAGCCTACTACTTCGTGTGGACCGGCCTCCCCTCCGGCTGCACGAGCGCCAACACCCCCGCGCTGGCCTGCACCCCGAACGGGACGGCCGGGTCCCCGTTCTCCGTGACGGTTACGGTCGCGGATTCGGACGGTGCCTCCGTGTCGGCGAGCTCGCCTCTGGTCTCCGTGACGCGTACGGGCCCGGGCTCTGGGGGTTCGCCGCCCATTGCCGGGGTCACGTCGTCGGACTGGATTGCGATCAGTCTCGGGCTTGTCGCCCTCGTCCTCTCGCTCGTGGCGATCGCCTTTTCGGAACGACGGTCCCCAGGTTCCGGGGAGCTGCCTGCCCCGGGTTTCCCTCCCGAGGCCAGTCCCACGGAATGGGAGCCGACCGGGCGGGAGGGGACCGACCCGGGGCCGGGTCAGCCTCCGCCGCCTTGAACGTGCGCACGATCGGTAGGTCGGCCTCACCGGCCATCCGTCCGAGACTCGCCGTCCCCCCCGCCTCATAAGCGAGGTCGGAATCGGGAGGGGATAGGGGGAACCGACGCGACCGACTCCTCGTACGCCCGTCTCTTCCGAAATCGAAACTACGCTCGGGTCTTCAGCGCGGGACTCGGGTCGGTCGCCGGTTCGGCGGTCGCGAGCATCTGCCTCGTCTGGATCGTCTTCTCCGAGACTCGGTCGGCGTTCGACGTGGCCCTCCTCGGGGTCGCCTACATAGTTCCGGCGCTGCTCTTCAGTACCCTGGGCGGCACCCTGGTCGACCGGTACAACCGTCGTCGCCTCATGATCCTCGCCGACCTCTCGCGCGCCGCGGCGATGGGCCTGACGGTCCTCGTCCTCGCGTCGGTCGGATTCAACCTGCCGGTGATCCTCGGGGCGTACGGGGTCATCGGTGCGTTCACCACCCTGTTCAACCCGTCGGAACAGGCGGTGATCCCGGCGCTGGTGCCGGCGGTCGACGTGGCGAACGCGAACGGCCTGGTCCAGTCGAGCCGTTCGACGCTGCAGTTCGTGGGGGCGTCCTTGGGAGGCGTTCTCATCGTCACGGCCGGTCCGCTCTGGGGCCTCGCGGTCAACGCCGCCACGTTCGCGGTGTCGGCCCTGCTGCTGACGGGAATTCGGATCCCGGACCTCGCCGCCGCTCCGAGGCAGGGGGCCCCTCGGGCGAGTTATTTCGCCGACCTTCGGGAGGGATTCCGGTGGCTGTGGGGCGCGCAGGGGTTCTTCCAGCTCACGATCTCCGCGACATTCTTCAATTTCTGCTCGAGCATCGTGGGAACATTCCTCGTGGTCTACGCCACGGTCGTCCTCCACGGATCGGCGCTCGTCTACGCGTCGCTCCTCGCGTCGCAGGTCGGGGGTACGGCGATTGGCTCCCTGCTCGTGGGGCGGTTGCGCGCCGCCCGGTATGCGGGGAAGGCGTGGGTCGTCTCCTACGGTGTGCTGGCCGGCTCGGTCGCCCTTGCTCTCTCTCTCGTTCCCAGTGTCCCGGTCGCGATCGCCACCCTGTTCGTCATCGGATTGCTCGGGGGTTTTGCAGGGACTGCGTGGCTCACGGCGGCGCAGCTGCTCGTGCCGACCGAGATCCAGGGACGGTACTTCGGGATCGACTCGCTGGGGAGCGTCGTCATCCTGCCGCTGTCGCAGATCGGCGGGGCCCTGCTGATCGGGGCGTATGGGACCCGGTCGACGTACTTCTTCGCGGCCGCTCTCTGGATCGTCGCGGGCGCAGTGTTCCTCCTCCCCCGCGCGCTCCGGGAGCTCGGTGTCCGGCCCGAGGAGGCCCTTAGGTCCCGTAGCGACGCCGACGGAGCTGGAACGCCCTGATGGCCCGCAGAAAGTCGAGGCGGGTCAGTCCGGGCCACATCACGTCCGAGAAGTAGAGTTCGCTGTACGCGGACTGCCAGAGCAGGAAGTTCGAGATCCGCTCCTCCCCACTCGTTCGGAAGATCAGATCCGGGTCGGGTAGGTCCTTCGTGTAGAGGTGGCGCGCGACGGTCTCGGAGTCGATGGTGTCCGGGTCGAGCCCTTGGTCCCGCACCTCCCGGGCGAGCGCGCGGATCGCGTGGACGATCTCGTCGCGTCCGCCGTAGGCGAGCGCGACGTTGTACTGGTACGCGGTGTAATCTCGCGTCGCGTTCTCTGCGATGTCGATCGCCTCCTGAACGCGGGCCGGGAGCGCGGTGCGGTTCCCGATGACTCGGACCCGGATCTGGTTGTGATGGACCCGCGGGTCGGTCGCGATGTCGCGGAGCGCCCGGTCGAAGAGGTCCATCAAGCCCGCCAGTTCCTCCGGTGGCCGCGTGAAGTTCTCGGTCGAGAGCGCGTACACGGTCAGGATGCGGACCTGCACGTCCAGGCACCAGTCGAGGAGCTCCTCGAGCGTGTCCCGACCCGCCTGATGGCCGTCCTGCACGCCCATCCCGCGGGCTCCCGCGAACCGGCGGTTGCCGTCCATGATGATCGCAAGGTGCTTCGGGACCGGCTCGGCGCGGACCAGTTCGAGCAACCGCTTCTCCGTCAGGTCGCGGAGCGTGTCGCTGACGACGTGGGAAAGGTAGGGCGACGACCCCTCCTTCGCGCCGGGCCGGGGTTCCGTCACGGTCGCCCGATGCCTCGGGCGGGATAAGTCGTCGGGGGTCCGCACGCGGACCGACGCCCCCCCCGAAAGGGAGGCGCCCTGGTCGGGAGTTTCGGACGGAGGGGGAGGACCCCTCCGCTCGTTCGAACCCGAGTCGCAGGCTCGACAGACCTACATCCTAGACCACTAGACTACCAGGGCAACCTCGCTGGCCTAACCACTCCATGCTATGAATCTTGCCCGCGCGCGCTCGCGCCCGGGCGCGCGCGCCGCGCGCGCGTTCGGCCGGCCGAAGCCGGGGAAAGGAGGCGACCTGCGCTGCGAGTCGAGGCCGCGATTTATGTACCGCGAGGGCTCGAAGCAGGTCCCACGGAGCGGACCCAACGATGACCGCAGTCAAGAGCTGGTTTCTATCGGTGATCCTTGTCCTCGGCCTCGTGCTTGCGCTGAACCACCTGGGCGTCGACGTGACGTCGGCGATCAGCTCCGCGATGCACGGTGCGGCGCACTTCTTGAATCGCCCGTTGATCTCCTTCTAGGGGAGACCGGCTCGGATCGCCCTACGTCGGGCGGATTCGGGCCAGAGTGCGCGCGAGATCTCGGGGCCGCAGGACCCCGAGGGGAGTCACGAACGCCGTGACGAACTTCGCCGGGGTGACATCGAACGCCGGGTTCCGGGCACGGCTGCGGAGCGGAGCGGTCCGCCGGCCCGCGAATTCGAGGACCTCCGACTCGGCGCGTTCCTCGACCGGCATCTCTCGTCCGTCGGCGCGTTGCGCGTCGAACGTGCTCCACGGAGCGGCGACGTAGAAGGGGACCCCGTTCTCCCGGGCGACGACCGCCTTTTCGTAGGTTCCGATCTTGTTGGCGAAGTCCCCGTTGCGCGCGATCCGGTCGGCGCCGACGACGACGGCGTCGACCTGGCCGGTCCGGAAGTAATGGCCCGCGGCGTTGTCGGCGATCACCGCGTGGGGAATCCGCTCTCGGCCGAGTTCCCACGCGGTGAGGCGAGCGCCCTGGAGGAGCGGGCGAGTTTCGTCGACCCACACGAACAGCTTCGCTCCCTGGTCCCGCGCGACGCGGATCGGAGCGAGCGCGGTGCCCCATTCGACCGTCGCGAGCGCACCGGCGTTGCAGTGGGTCAGGACGCGATGGGCGTCCGAGAGCAGCGGAGCACCGGCGATCCCGATGCGGTGGCACGCCTCGACGATCTCCGCGCGGTAGGCGTCCGCGGCGGCGAGCGGGTCCTCTCCGGCCGCCCACGCCCGCCGCACGGTCTCGATCCCGACGAACAGGTCGAACGCCGTGGGCCGGGTCGCCCGAAGCGCCCGGGCCGCGCGCTCGGGGGTGTACGTCCCCTCGCGGGCCCCGAGCACCATCCCGTAGGCGGCGGCGACACCGATCGAGGGCGCCCCCCGGACCGCCATCGTGCGGATCGCCTCGGCGGTGGACCGGAGCGTTCGGAGCCGGCGGACGGCCATCCGCGACGGAAGCTCCCGCTGGTCGACGAGGAAGAGGACGGGGTCGCGGTACCAGAGGGCTCGGACGGGCATGGGTCCCTACGCGTCGAACGTATGCAGGAGGTCGAGCCACTCCGCGCTCACGACCTTCGTCGTGCCGACCGCCTCCGCGAGAGGGATGCCGACCACGGCCGGACCGCGCAGCACCGCAACCTCCCCGAAGCGGCCGGCGAGCGCGAGGTCGACCGCCCCCGCGCCGAGCCGGGTCGCGAGGATGCGGTCGAACAGCTCCGTCGGGCCGCCCCGTTGGATATGGCCGATCTGGGCGCTGCGCGCCTCGACGCCCGAGCGCTCCTGAATCCGCCGGGCCAACTCCGCTCCGACCTCGCGCTCCCGAAGAAGCTCGTGGCCGAAATCGTCCTTCGCACCCGCCGTGCCCTTCCGAGGGCCGAGGTCGATGCCTTCGCTCGCCACGACGAGTGCGTACCCACGGGTCCCGACGGCGGAGGCCACGTGGCGAAGGAGCTCCTCCTCGTCGAACGGCTCTTCGGGGAGGAGCGTCACGTCGGCTCCCCCGGCAAGACCGGTGGCGAGCGCGACCCAGCCCGCGTGGCGCCCCATCACCTCGAGGACGATCGCCCGGTGATGGCTGTCGGCGGTGTCGCGCAACCGCTCGAGCGCATCGACCGCGACCGCGACGGACGAGTGAAACCCAAAGGTCCAATCGGTGCCCGAGACGTCGTTGTCCATCGTCTTGGGCACCCCCACGACCTTGCCGCCGCGCCGATGCAGTTCCTGCGCCGCAGAGAGCGTGTCGTCCCCGCCGATCGCCACCAGCGCGTCGAGGTGGTGACGGGAAATGGTCGCGAGGACCCGTTCGGCGTCGGCGTCCTTCGCGAAGGGATTGGTGCGAGAGCTGCCGAGGATCGTTCCTCCGCGCCCGACGATCCCACGGACCGCCGCGGCGTCGAGGGGACGGGAGAGGTCGTCCCGCAGCCCCTTCCATCCGTCTCGGAATCCCAGGGTTTCGTGGCCGGACTTCGCAGCGCGCAGCACGACCGCGCGAATCGCGGCGTTCAGCCCGGGGCAGTCGCCGCCCCCCGTGAGTACCCCGAACTTCACGCCGGGACCTCGAGGTACTCACGCGGGGCCGTCGTGAGGAACTCGTAGCCGCCCTTGGTGACGACGATGTCGTCCTCGATCCGGACCCCACCGTGGCCGGGCAGGTAGATACCGGGCTCGACCGTGATCGCCATTCCGACCTCGAGGGCGTCCTCGGCGGTGGGGCCGTATCCCCAGCCGTCGTGTACGACGAGCCCGATCGAGTGGCCGACCCCGTGGGTGAGCCGTCCCTTCCAGGGCGAGTCGTCGATGACTTTCGCCGCGGCGAGGTGGACGGCCTTCGCGGGCACCCCCGGACGGACCGTCGCGAGGGCGGCCTGCTGCGCCTCCTGGACGGTCTCGTGGACCTTCTTCATCTCGTCGTCGCGGCGTCCGAAGTGGAAGGAGCGGGTGATGTCGCTCGCATATCGCCGGTAGTACGCCCCGAAGTCGCAGACGATCGAATCGCCCGCCTTCAGCTTCGTCTCGGCGGGAGCATAGTGGGGCTCGGCGCTGTGAGGACCGAACGCCACGATCGTCGCGAACGACCGTCCGCTGGCGCCCTGGCGGTTCATCCGATACTCCATCTCGGCAGCGAGCTCGAGCTCGGAGATGCCGGCCTTCAGGAGGCCCGGAATCTCCCGACCGACCTTCGACCCGATGTCGGCCGCCTTGCGCAGGAGTTCGACCTCGTTCGGGTCCTTCGTGACGCGCGCCCGCCGGATCGCATTCGAGGAGTCGACCCACGTCGCGTCGGGGAACGCCTTGTCGAGACGCAGGAACCACTCGTGGGTCAGCTCCCGGAAGTTCAGCCCGAGCGTGTCCTTCGAGCCGAGGAGCTTCTTGACTTGCTGGTCGGTCTCCTCGCGCCCAACGACATGCACCTTCACGTGGGGGTCGCGTTTGGCGGCCTCGTGCGCCGTCTCCGCCTCGAGCGGGGAGCTGAGCACGTCCAGTTCACCGTCGGGGTAGGCGATGGCGACCGAGCCCTCGAAGAGTCCCGCGGGGACGTCGAAGAGGTAGAAGAAGCTCTGATCGAGGTGCGGGTCCGTCGCGTTCGCGAGGACGATCGCCTCGGGTTTCGGGTCGAGGTTCGCGAAGATCTTCTGGATTCGAGGCTTCATAGTTCCGGACCCATCGGGCCGGGGGTTTCAACCTTTGCGGCGTGGGCGCGAAGGTCCTTCCACGACAGGAGCGGTTCCCGAGCGGCGCGCACCTCGTCGATGCGACCGACCGCGAGGGACCGAGGCGCGGCCCGGAGGTTCTCGGGAGTGTCGGCGAGCGCCCGCTCGAACGCGCCGATGTAGTTGTCGAGCTCCCGTTTCGACTCCGTCTCGGGAAGCTCGATCATCAGCGACTCCTCCACGAGGGAGGGGAAGTAGACCGTCGGCGCGTGCACCCCCTCGTCCAGCAGGCGCTTCGCGAGGTCGAGGGTGCGCACTCCGCGGGCCCTGAGCGGAGCCCCGGAGAGGACGAACTCGTGTTTCACCAGCGTCCGAAACGGTCGGGGGAGGCTCGTGCCCAGTCGAAGGCCGAGATAGTTCGAGTTCAGAACCGCGCGGCGGGCGACGTGTCGGAGGCCCTCCTCGCCGTGCGTGAGCGCGAAGACGTACGCTCGCAGGTCCAGGCCGAAATTCCCGTACGCCGTCTTGATCTTCCCGATCGACTTCGGACGGTCGTAGTCCAGTCGGAACTTCCGTCCGGACCTCACGACCCGCGGAACCGGCAGGTAGGGGGCGAGCTTCTCACCGGCCGCGAGGACCCCTGCGCCCGGTCCGCCGCCGCCGTGGGGGGTCGCGAACGTCTTGTGGAGGTTCAGGTGCGCGACATCAAAGCCCATGCGCCCCGGGTGGGTGATCCCGAGGATCGCGTTCAGGTTCGCGCCGTCATAGTACAGCGTCCCACCGGCTCCGTGAACGACCTCGGCGATCTCCAGGATGTCGCTCTCGAAGAGCCCCGCCGTGTTCGGGTTCGTCAGCATGAAGCACGCGGTCCGGTCGCTCACCGCGGAACGCAGCGCGCTGAGGTCCACGCATCCGTCCTTCGATGCGATCTCCCGGGTCGTGAACCCGGCCATCATCGCCGACGCCGGATTCGTCCCGTGGGCCGTGTCGGGGAGCAGGACCTCGGTCCGTCGGTCGAGCTCCCCGCGGTCGCGGAAGTAGGCCCGGACCATCAGCAGCGCCGCCCACTCGCCGTGGGCGCCGGCTGCCGCCTGCAGCGAGACCTCGGGAAGGCCGGTCACCTTGCCGAGGAGGTTCTCCAAGCGCCAGAGCACCTCGAGCGCCCCCTGGGTCGTCTCTTCCGGTTGGTACGGATGGAGGTCGGCGGCTCCGGGGCGTCGGGCGAGAAGTTCGGAGACCTTCGGGTTGTACTTCATCGTGCACGAACCGAGCGCGTACGGTACCGTGTCGATCCCGAAGTTCATCTGAGAGAGTCGGGTGTAGTGCCGGACGACCTCGAGTTCGGAGAGCTCGGGCCAGCGGACCGCCTCCTTGCGGCGAAGCCGGTCCGGGATCCCCGGGATCGTGGCGGGCGCGTCGGCGTCGCGGGGGGGCGCGAGGTCCCAGACCGACGGCTCGTCCCATCGGGCCTGGCGGAAGCTCACGAGCTCCTCCCGACCGCGTCGATCGCGGCGCGAGCGGCCCTCGCGTACTGCTGGATCTCCTTGTCGCCGACCGCCTCGGTGGCGGACACGAGGATCCGCTCCGGGGCCGAGTCGACGCCGGGTCGTGGGTCGGCGAGCGCGTACCCCCCGAGGATCTTCTTGCGGCGCAGTCGGTCGAGGAACTCGGCGGCCGTACCTCGGTTCAGTTCGATCGTGAAGTCCCCCAAATACGGAGCGTCGAACCGGGGAGCCTGGATCCCCTCGATCCCTCCCAAGGCGCTTGCGAGGGTCCGCGCTTTCTCCGCGAGCCGTCCCTGAAGCTCCGCAAGCCCCCGAGGCCCGACCAGGCCGGCGTAGACGACGAAGGCGAGGGCCATCAACGACTGGTTCGTGCAGATGTTCGACGTAGCACGAGAACGGCGGATGTGCTGCTCCCGCGTCTGGAGGGTGAGTGCGAACGCGGGCCGGCCGTCGACGTCCCGGGTCGCTCCGACGATCCGTCCGGGGGCCGAACGGACGTCGCGCGAGCGGCAGGCGAACAGGCCGAGGAGCGGGCCCCCGAACGACGGCGCGATGCCGAATCCCTGCCCTTCGCCGACGACGATGTCCGCGCCGTAGTTCCCGGGGGGCTCTAGGACCGACAGCGCGAGCGGGTCAGCGGAGATGACGAGCGGAATCTCGCCGAGGATCGCCTTCAGATCCATCACTCCCTCGTCCACGTGCCCGAATCCGTTAGGAACGTCGGCGAGCAGCCCGAAAACGTCGCCGGCAGCTACGGCGCGGCGGACGAACTCGAGGTCGATGCGTCCGCTGCGATCGTCGTAGGGGATCTCCTCCACGAGGAGCCCCGGGCCGCTGGCGTAGTTCCGGAGGACGCTCTTCTCCTCCCACGGGAGGCTGGCAGGGATGAGGAACCGGCGGCCCTCCCGGGTCCGCCGGCAGAAGAGGAGTGCCTCGCCGGCGGCGGTGGAACCGTCGTACAGGGAAGCGTTCGCGACGTCGAGGCCGGTGAGCTCGACCCACAGGCTCTGAAACTCGAAGAGGACGCGGAGCATCCCCTGGCTGGCCTCGGGCTGGTAGGGGGTATACGAGGTGTAGAACTCACTGCGCGAGACGATCGCGTCGACCGCGGCGGGCGCGTAGCGCGGCGCGATCCGCCCTCCGAGGAAGTTCGCGAACTTGGAGAGCGGCTTGTTCCGTTCGAGGATCCGGTCCACCAACCGGACGACCTCGGGCTCCTCGTGCCCCGGCCCGACCCCGAGACGACCGATCCGCGCCTTCTTCGGAACGTCGGTGAACAGTTCGTCCACCGAGGAGATGCCCAAGGCTCCGAGGAGGGAGGCTTCCTCGCCGGGCTCGTTCGGAATCCAGCGAGGCACGACCGATCCCCGGAGACCGGCGGAGCGGAGCCGGGGATAAATCGCTTCGGATGGCGCGGGAGCGACCGCCTGCGGCGGACGCCCGCGGACCCGCTCCGCGCGGCGGAACCTCGGGCCGCGGCGGGTGGAGCAAACCTATTCGATGCCGCCGTGTGCACCGCCCCACGGAGACCCGATGCCGAAGGCGAGACCGAAGGAGCGACGGCGGGCTTCCACCCCTCGACGGGCACCGCCCTCGCTCGGAATCCTCGACACCGCGTTCCATCGCGCGTCGCTCGCGACCCCGCACGGGGACACGAAGCCCGAGCGGGACCGGTTGCGCGCGAAGCTGAAGGTCGTTCGCAGCGCGGCGACGATCGTCCGCCACCTTCGCATCGAAGCGCGCCGGTTCGCGAAGCCCGGACTTACCGAGTTCGAGCGGGCGCTCGTCGCGGGAGCGTTCGGCGACGAGACGCTCGACCGCGCGCTCTTGCGGCTCCGCCGGGCCGAGGAGCGGATCCGAGGCCTCGCGCGGGACGCCGAGCAGGGAGTCCGCCGGGCCTCCGGCTCGGAGGAGCTGGGGGACCAGATCCGCGCCTACTACGGCCGCCTGTCGAGCTTCGTCCGCGAGGTCGACCCCGACATCGAACGCGTGCGAGAGATCACCGAGTTCCTCCGTGACCGACCGCATCTCGACCCGTCCGCCCCGACCCTCGTCGTGGCCGGTTTCCCGAACGTTGGGAAGTCGTCTCTGGTCGCCCGTCTCTCGACCGCCCGACCGAAGGTGGCGGACTACCCGTTCACGACCCTCTCGATCGCCGTGGGCCACGCCGACCTCGGGTTCGACCGGCTCCAGGTCCTCGACACGCCGGGCGTCCTGGGCCGCGCCCACCGCGCGAACCTCGCCGAGGAGGAGGCGACGACCGCGGTCGGCCAGGCTGCCACGGTGGTGTTGTTCGTCATCGACCCCACGGGTTCCTCGGGGTACACTCTCGAGGAGCAGGAAGCACTGCTCGGGCGGTGGCGGGAGGAGTATCCGACGCTCCCGATCGTCGATGTCGAGACGAAGTCCGACCTCGGACGCCGGGCGACCGAACGGCCTCGGGTATCGGCGACCACCGGCGAGGGAATCGAGGCGCTCTGGACGACGCTCCGGGGACACCTCCGCCCGCGGGGGGACCTCCCCCCGATGGAGGAGGCGACCGTAGAATCGGGGCCGGAGGCCACCTCGTACGTCGAGGAGGATCCGCCCCGCGCAACCCGAAAGCGGGGCGGGGGGGTCCGGCAGGAACGCGGGCCGCGGTAACCGGTCCCGCCACTCGTCAGAGGGTGAACGGCTTGCCGTTCTCGGGCAACAGGACGTTCAGCGATGCCGGCAGCGCCTCCTTCAACGCCTCGCGGTGGTCCCCGTGCATCAGGACTACCGTCTGGGCCTGGCTCTCCTCGACGAGGCGGACGAGGTCGGAGTGACCGGCGTGGGCGGAGAAGTCGAACTTCTCGATCTCGCAGACCGGGTGGATCGTGGTCTCGTCGATCGTGAGGGTCCCTTCGTCCAGGAGCTGGCGTCCGTTGGAGCCGTCGACCTGGAACCCCGTGAGGAAGATCGAGCTGTTCGCGTCGCGGTAGAGCTCGCCGATGTAGTACAGCACCGGGCCGCCGTCCAGCATTCCCCCCGTAGTGACGATCACGTCACCCTCGCGCAGGGCCTTCCGCCGGTCGCCCGGATGCTCGACCACATGGACCCCTTCGAGCGCACGACGGAACCGCCGGGAGTCGGCGAGGTACTCCGGGGCGCTCAGGTAGATCGAGTTGACCTTGCGGGCCATTCCGTCAAGGTACGTCTCGAACCCCGAGGCGGCGAGCGACATCAGGACCTCCTGCGCACGACCGACGGCGAACGCGGGGACAATGACCTTGCCGCCGCGTTCCACCGTCTCGGCGACCTTGTCCCGGAATCGACGCTCCGTCTCCTTCCGGTCGGGGTGTTCCTTCCCGGCGTAGGTCGACTCCATGACGAGGACGTCGCACTGGACGGGCTCCGCGCCGCTCACGAGGTGGGTCGGGATCGTCTGCAGGTCTCCGGTGAACAGGACGTCCTTCGCGCCCTTGTAGAGCATCATCGAGGCGCCGGGAATGTGCCCCGCCGGCGTCATCAGGACCTCGATGCCCTTGTGCCGGAACGTCTCATGCCGGTCCACCGCGGTGAATCGCGAATGCAGCGAATGGATGTCCTGGGCGGTGAACGGCGGCAGGTACCCCTCGATCCGCGCGATCTTGAGCGCGTCCTTCGTGAGCAGGTCGGCGACGGCGATCGTCACCGGGGTCGCCACGATCTTCGCTTTCGGGAGACGGCTGAGCAGCGGCGTCATCCCCGAATGGTCGAGATGGGCGTGGGAGAGGAACGCGACGTCGATGTTCATCGGGGCCGGACGGGGGTAGCTCGGAGGGTCGGTCGGCGTCATGCCGTAATCGAAGAGGAGGGTTCGCCCCTGGTCGCGAACGACCAGCCCGAGCGAACCGACTTCGGAGGCGCCCCCGAGAAACTGCAGTTCCATCGCCCGGCCGAGCGGTGTGCCCACATAACGTGTGCCTCGCCCGGGAGCCACCAGTAGCCGTCGGTCGACGGCTACGAGCACAAGAGGACGGCCGGTGAGCGGGGTCGGGGAAGAAGGGGTCATTAGCCCGACCCCCGTTCGTCCGGCGTGGCCGTGGGATCCTCGCCCGAGCTCGAGGTCCTGTACCGGGTCAGCGTAGCGGTGCACCGGGTGGTCCGAGACGCCCGAAGCTCTCCGCACCGCGCCGACGTCGTCGCGATGGGGGCGGACGGGACCCCGACGGAGGAGCTCGACCGGCTGGCCGAGTCGGAGATCCTGAAGGTCCTCGACGCCGAGGGCGTCGATTGGGACCTGGTCTCCGAGGAGATCGGTCACGTGCGCCGCGGCGGGACCCGTACGCTCGTCGTCGACCCGATTGACGGCAGCCACAACGCGCTCCGCAATCTGCCGTTCTTCACCGTCTCTCTTGCACTGGGGGCGCGGGACCTCTCAGGGATCGACGTCGGTCTCGTCCGCGACCTCCATCACGGGACCACGTGGTGGGCCGTCCGCGGGGGCGGGGCGTTCCGGGACGGCCGGCCGGTCCGCACGCGCCCATGGAACTCGAAGACCGAGACGCTGTTCGTCAACCTCGGGCGGAACGCGACGGAGCGCTCCGTGCGCCTGGCCGGTACGGGTCGCCGCGTCCGCTCGCTTGGCTGCGCCACCCTCGAAATGCTCGCGGTCGCGGAAGGGAGCGCCGACGGCTACTTCTTCGAGAACGCTGCGGAGAAGGCCAACCTTCGGGCCACCGACATCGCCGCCGCGTACCGGATCCTGCTCGAGGCCGGCGGCGGGTTCTCCGATGCCCGGGGCGAGCCGGTGGAGACGTTCCCCCTCCAGCTCGAACGGCGGACGAGCGTCTTCGCCTGGGGGGACGTCGCGTTCCGCACGGCCGCGCAGGAGGGATATCTCTGAAGATCGGCGTGATGGCCCACCCGGAGAAGCCGAAGGCCGTCGACCTCGCCGCCGAGCTGATCCGGATCGTTGGGGACCGGGCCGAGGTCGTGCTGAGCGACGAGGTCGCGCGGGTGGACCCGTCCCGGCCGCACGCGCCGCTCGAGGAGCTCGCGCCCGACGTGCTGGTCGCGATCGGCGGTGACGGGACGTTCCTTCACGCCCTGCGTCGCTCGCCCGCGCCGCTCCTCCCGATCAACGCGGGCACCGTGGGCGTACTGGCCGAGGTCCAGACCCGTCACGCGAAGGAGTTCGACTGGGCCATCGAGCGGTTGCTCCGGGGGTTCTACTTCCTCGAGGAGCGGATGAAGCTCGCGGCCCAGATCGGCGCCCGACCCCTGCCCGACGCGACCAACGAGTTCGTCATCCATTCGGCCGCGGTCGCGAAGATGGGCCTGTTCGAGATCGCGTTCGACGGGCACGTCGCCGGCCGGCTGCGGGCGGATGGCCTGATCGTGGCGAGCCCGACCGGCTCGACCGCGTACTCGCTCAGCTCGCGCGGGCCCATCGTCGACAGCTCGATCGACGCCCTCATCCTCTCCTCGATCGCCCCGTTCCGTACGGACCCGCGCGCGCTGGTCCTCGAACCGATGCGTACGATCCGCCTGAGACCGGTCGAGGAGTCGCCGGGGGCGGTCGTCGTCGCGGACGGGGAGGCAGAGTACCGGATCTCTCCGGCGACGCCCGTCACCATCTATCGTTCGCCCCGGCGTGCGGTCCTCGTCCGTTTCGGTTCGGGGTTCTTCGAGCGACTCCGGGGGAAGAGGATCCTTCCGTGGTCGGAGGAGTACGCCGAGGAGGGCCCCGCGGTTGCCGATCTTCCGCCCGCAGCGTAGGAGGGCCCCGGGGGGTCCGCGCCTCGGGGACACGCCCACCGCGATCACGCGCCGAGCGCTCGAGACCGCGCTCGCGAGCGCGCGGTCGGCCTACCCCAACGAGTTCGGCGGGGTCCTGCGCGCCGATCCCCCCGGGGTGATCAGCGAGCTGCTGCTCCTTCCGGGAACGACCGCCGGACGACGCCACGCGAACTTCCAGCTCTGGATGCTCCACGCCGACCTTTCCGTCTCGGGGACGGTCCACTCCCATCCGTCGGGGGCGTTGCACCCGTCCGACGCCGACCTCCGACTCTTCCGGAGTTGGGGGCGCCGCCACCTGATCCTGGGAGCGCCCTACGGCCAGGGCTCCTGGCGGGCGTACGACGGCAACGGACGCGAGACGACCCTGCGCGTAGTCGAGACGCCGTCGAGCGCGTTCGACCCGACGCCGACCCCCTACCGCGGGCCGGCCGCGCTCCCGTCCGCCGCCGACGAAGAGTTTCCCGACGACGAGGCGTGAGCCGTCGCGACTATTCCCGCACCGGGATCGTGGGCATCGGCAGGCGGTCCGGGTAGCGGTTCGGGTCCCCAATCTCGCGTCCGCCGCGCACGGAGGGGCTGTAGAGCCCGTTCAGCTTCGCGAGGCCCTCGAGGAAGTTGATGAACCCGAGGAAACCCGCCCGGTAGAGCCGGGTGTGGTTGCCCTCCCAGTCGAAGAAGTCGTTGAGCAGACCCCGCGACTGGCGGAGTCCGTGGGTCAGCGCTCGCTTGAGCAGTTCCTCCTGGAGCGGAGACAGCCGGTCGCGGCTGAACCAGTCTCGGGACTTGAGGTGCCCGAGGGGCACGAAGAACATCGGGACGAGGATCGCCTTGAAGTCCCACAGGTCGTCGATCAGATCGATCGTCTTCGCGACGTCGTCCTCGGTCTCCTGCGGAAGCCCGACGATGAACGTGCACGCCGGATAGACCTTGTTGTCGTTCATCAGGCCCGCGGCCTGGATCACCAGCTCGGGCCACTGAGAGGCCTTGAACGGCGCGACCTTCCCGGGCATCGCGGCGGTGATCATCCGCGGCGAACCGGTCTCGACTCCGACCTCGACTCCCCACCAGTCCTGCTTTTCGTCCAGGAGGACCTCACCGCACTTCTGCAGGAGTTTCGGTTTCGTCATGAGCGAGGCGATGGCCACGTGGCTCCAGCCGACCTGCTCGTAGTACCGCTTCGCGAGCTTGAGGAGCGGGATCAGCTTCTCCTCGTGCGGCATCACGTTCGGGCTTCCGTAGAAGAAGACGTCATCCGAGTGAAGGAGGCCCTTGCGGACCCCGATCTTCGCGTTGACGCGGAGCTCCTCTTCGATCTTTTCGAGGGGGTACCAGCGTGTCGGTCGCGTCGTGACCGAGCAGAACGAGCAGCCGCGGCAGCAGCCCCGCCCGATCTCGATGAGTCCGTTGACGCTCGGGAAACGGATCGAGGAGATCTGCTCGACCTTGGGCGCCTCTTTCGCGCCGAGCACCACATGGGGCGGCAGGAACTCGTCGGCCAGCGCCTTCCGCACGATGTCCCGGACGAAGAGGTCGGCCTCTCCCTCGACCACCGAGTCAATGCCCCCGATCGAGTCGACGAACTCCTGGATCCAGGGAAGCTTCATCCGGGTCGCCGGAGAGAGCTGCCAGGCGCACGGGCCGCCGGCGATGATCTTCATGCCCTGCTTCCGGGCCTCGACGACCGCGGGCTGGCTCAGCATTCGTTTGAAGTTGACCGAGTTGAGCGGTTCCTTGTGCATGACCCCGCCGAACGTCGAGCTCGGAGGGTTCAGGCCGAAGTAGTCGTGGCCCGAGATCAGAAGGACCTTCGCCTGGCCCGGCATGTACTTCCCAAGGTGGCTCGGGTGGACGATCCGCGCGTCGAACCCCGCGTCCATCAGGGACGCCTCGACCTTGCGCATCCCGTACGGCGCCTGCTGGGGGAACCCGTTCTCGTCGCACTCCATGGCGGGGTAGAACATCTTGGCGTAGACCCGCTCCGGGAGAATGTAGGCCGGGGTCGTCGTACCGAACCCCAGGAATTCCTTCCCGTGGTGGTTGCTCATCATCGTCCAGTCGCAGGTGATCACTACTTCGGGCATGGAGTGTCCCTCTACGGTAGCCTCGATGGCTGTGCCGAGCACTCTGCCCGGCTTCTTATGCGTTGCGAAGCCGCGGGCGCGACAACCCCGGGCCTCTACGGTCCCCCGGCGGGGTGGTCGTCACTCGAAGTCGGTCTCGTCGTCGTCTCGGGGGAGTACCCCGTCGAGGGAGTCGCCCATCTCCTCGTTCGACTCCCCGCCGTCCGTGGATTCCCGAAATGCCGGGTCTCGTTGGAGCAAGTGGATCCGCACGCAGTCCCGGTGGGCGGGACTTCCGTTCCACGCGCTCGTCTCTTCCGGGAGACCGAGGGGTTCCTTGCAGAGCGTGCAAATCTCGGGAGGCGGGCTGATCCAGGAAATGCGCCGGGCCGGGGCGTCCATGGCACTCGTACCCCCGAACGCGTGCCGGGTCCTTTACCTTTCGGGCGCCGAAGGGCGCAGCCGGTGCCGTCGCCCCAAGCGAAATAACCCGGGCCGCCCGTCGCGGTCGACCCGAGATGGACCACCTGGCGGAGATCCGCAAACGCCGTCTGGCGCTGGGGATATCGCTCGGGGAGCTGGCACGGGCGGTGGGTCGGAGCGACGCCACGCTCTCCCGCATCGAACGGGGGCGGATCCGGCCGTCGTACGAGCTCGTCCAGCGGATCCTCTCTCACCTCGAAGCCCAGGAGGGGTTCGCGGCACCGCGGCTCACGGTCGGCGACGTGATGAACCGGTCGCTCGTCACGATCGAGTCCTCCGCCTTCTTGGCGACCGCCGCACAGCGCCTCGAGGGCGGGGCGTTCTCCCAGCTGCCGGTCGTAGACACGGGGAAGGTCGTCGGATCCCTCTCCGAGTCCGCGCTGTTGCGGGCGCTCGGCCAATCCAACTCCCGACGGGTCCGCGTGCGGGACGTGCTCGAGCCGGCGTACCCGGTCGTCGACGAGGGGTTCCCCGCGGACCTCCTCCCCGGAGTGCTCGGCCGGTATCCGGCGGTCCTGGTCGCGAAGAAGGGCGAGCTCCAGGGGATCGTCACGAAAGCCGACCTGATCCGGGGCCTCCGAGGAACAGCCCTGCGGCGAACGACCGGCGGCTAGCCTCACCGGGCGCGGTTGCCGACCCGGACCGCTCGAAGGACCGCCTGGACGGCGAGCGCCGAAGCACGGAGGCCCAGACGGTCGGCGAGCTCCCCCGGCCGCGTCTCCGCGCGGCGCCCGGTGGTGCGGCCGGTTGCAGCGGCGAACAGCACATCGCCGTCGGTCGAACCGTGGAACGGACGGATCGCGGAGGAAAGGCCGGCGTGGGCCATCGAGCCGATCCGGGAGAGAGTGGGCCGGTCGACCGAAAGGTCGGTGACCACGATGGCGAGGGTCGTCCCCGTCGTCCGATCCCTGCCCGACCGCGGAGCGTCCGGCGAGGTGATGCCACCCCGGGCGCCGCGGGCGCCGGCGGTCCATATTCCGGTCGCCGGGTCGCGGACGGCACCGACGGCATTCACGACCACGAGGACGCCGAGGTGACCGATCCCGCGTTCCCCTGCGGCCGCCGAGCCGACGCCTCCCCTCATCGCGAATGCGCGCCCCCGGTACTTCCCGACCGTCGCGCCGGCCCCGGCACCGACCCTCCCGAACGCGACCGGCGCGCGGCTCGCACGACGGGCGGCTTCGTAGCCGAGCGGTAGATAGTCCGGCACCGAGCCCGCCTCCGTCGGGAGGTCGAACAGGGCCGCCCCCGAGATCTGAACGACGGGATTCGGGTTCTGGAACGCCCGCTGGCCACCGCCGGTTTCCAGGATCCGCGTGCGGATTCCACGGGCGGCGTCGAGGCCGTAGAGGCTGCCACCCGAGAAGAAGACGGCCCATCGACGGCCGAACGTCGCATCGAGGGCGAGCGAGGCGGTGTCGTACGATGCCGATGCGCCGCCGCGCACATCTACCACGGTCGGCGCCGGTGCGTCGAACAGGACGGCGGTGACACCGCTCGATCCGTCCGGGGTCTCCACTTGGCCCACCCGGAGCCCGCGCACCGCGGTCAGTGTATCGTTCGAGCGGGCCATGGGGGAGCGAGGACGCTCTCGGGAAAAGCGATGGCGGTCGGCCGCCGCGCGGGGCGGCGCCGACCTTATCTGTCGGGTGTTCTCGGCGGGGAACGATGCCCCGAGCTTCCAAGAAATCCGCCGTGGACCGGGACGGTCCGAGCGGATTCCGCGTGCAACGCGACATCCCGGTCGGTCGTCATCCGCTGCTCGCGGTGTTCCCGGAACTGGACCGGCTGGAGCCGGCGAAACGGCTCGAGCCCGATGCGAGCCGGCGCACGCGACTGTTCGAGGACACATGCATCGAGGTCGTGGACGCGGACATGTGGATGTACGTCGCACCCCGTTCCGTCCCTCCCTCGTTCCGCGGACGGTGGAAGCCGGTGGTCTCCCCGAACTCGGACTGCATCGTGGTCGGGAAGGGGCACCTCTCGGAGAGCCCGGCACTGATGTTGTTCATGGACATCTACCACGAGCTCTGTCACATTCGACAGCGTCAGGGAGGGGCGAACCTCTGGGAGCCGGGCGTAAGCTACGTGAAGCGGTGGACCGAGGTCGAGGCGTACCGGTTCGTCGTGAAGGAGGCGCGCACCCTGGGGGTTTCGGATTCGTTCCTGCGCGAATACCTCAAGGTCGAGTGGATCTCCGCGGAGGAGCACCGCGAGCTCCTGGACGAGCTCAAGGTCCCGCCCCCGTAGTGGTTCCGTCGCGCGGCGCGACGCGCCCCCCCACGCATTCCTCTCTCGAAGACTTCCCCACGAACACCGTCTTTATCGTCCGACCCCCCGAATCTTCCCCCCGCTCCGGGGGATTCGCCGCTCGACCATGGATGTCAAGGCCCATGCCAAGATCCGTCCGTCCACCAGCGACCTCTGGTTCCTCGCGTACCTTCCTCTCGCGATCTCGGACGGGATCGCGGCCCCGCTGATCCCGCTCCTCGCGCTCCAGAAGTTCTACGCGTCCCCGTTCGCCGTCACGATCATCATCGCGGCGTCCGCGATGAGCCAGGTGCCGTTCACGATCCTCTGGGGCAACCTGTCGGACCGCGTCGCGCACCGGAAGTACTTCCTCGTCGGATCGTTCCTTGCCACGGGGGCCGCGATCATCGCGATCGCCCTCGCCCACGACATCCTGACCTACTTCTGGTTGAACATCATCGAGGGGCTCGCGTCCGCCGCGAGCGCCCCGATCGGGACGATGCTCCTGCTCGAGACCCGGCACAAGCGCTGGTGGCCCACCGACATCGGGATGTTCGGCCTCATCTCGGGCCTCGGGACGACGATCGGGCTCGCGCTCGGGTTTGTCTGGCTGTTCGTGATCGGCGTGAACCAGAACGTCATCCACGGAATGACGGCGCTCCTGATCCTCTCGGGCGGGCTCGCGCTTCTCTCCGGGGTGATCGCGATGGCGTGGATCGAGGAGCCGAACGGCCGGATCGAGCGCCGGAGCATCGCGGACCTCGTCCATCTCCACCGCAGCATCGACGAGCGGATGCGCCAGTTCCGCACCCGGGTCGTCGGGGTGATCGACCTGACGCGCTCGAGCGCGGAGAAGCTGCCGGGAAAGGAGTACCTGTTCCTGGCCGCCCTGGGGGTCATGAGCGTCGGCTTCGACATCTTCTACGGACCGTTCCCCGTCTTCCTGTGGCAGGACGCCAAGTTCACGGACGCCGGCGTGTTCATCGTCTATCTCGGCGCCGCGGCCGCGTCGACCGCGCTGTTCTTTCACTCGGGCAAGGCGGTCGACAACCACTCCCCGAAGGGAGTCTTCCTCGAGTCGCTCGGCGCCCGCGTCCTCCTGATGCTCCTGTTCCTCTGGGGCCCGCTCTACATCCTGTTCGGCCTCGGCAGCCCGGCGCTGCTCGCGTGGCTGACGCTCCTGAACGCGCTCCTGGGCGTAAGCTGGGCGTTCATCAGCACGGCGAGCACGCTGTTCCTCGTCCGGCTGGTCGGTCGGTCGGCCCGGGGGCGCGCGCTCGGTCTCTACAGCGCGGTCGCCGGGGCCGGGGGACTGGTCGGGACGCTGCTCGGAGGTTGGCTCTACGCGACGTACGGCGTCCACCTGGCCTATTCGATCGGGGCGGTCACGGTCGCCATCGGTGGCCTCCTGCTGCTCCCGATCCCCTACCGGATGTTCCAGGTACCGCACCCGACCGGCCGTAACCGCGCCCTCTCCGGGAGCATGCGGGCCGCCGTGCCCCGACCGCCATCGGCGACCCGTCGGGTCGGTCGATAGGGCCGGCTCAGGCGAAGAACATCTCCCACGCCAGCGTCCGGATGACGTAGCCGAGCGCGAGGTTGGCGAGGAACGGTTCGAGCTCGGGCGGGTAGGAATCGATCGTGCACGAGCGGAACCCGAGCTGCCCGGTCCCCATCGGTTCGGTACCGCGAAGGATGACGAACCGGCCGGTGAGCCGCTCGTTGATGACGTACTTCACGCCCCGGTAGTCGATCGTCATCGGGCCCGGCGCCGTGGAGACGGTCCTCCAACTCTCTTCCCCGACGTGGATCCGGATCTCGTCGTTCTTTCGGTGGTAGGTGACGGTCGAATGCACCTCCGACGGCCGGGCCGGAAGGTAGGTGTGGTAGTCGGTCGAGAACAACGCCGCGAGCCGGTGGCCAAATCCCTCCTGCGCGGATTGGACCGGGCGTCCCTCCCAAACCACCTCGCCGACCTTGATCTCGATGACGTTCTTGAGGACGCGAGCCGTTGCCTGGATCATCGGCCGCCTCTCGGCCGGGACGACCCCCCTTCCTATTAATCATGGTCCAGTTGACCGAGTCTGTGCCGAGCGGCCGCTGGCGTCCACCGGCGGCGGAACGGCACATCGGGCTCGAGTTTTACGTCACCGACGCACCGGGAATACCCGGCCGACTGAAGATCAGCGCGGAGGACTTCCGAGTGACCGAGATATCGAGCTACCCGTTGCCCGATCCTCTCGGGACGTATGTCGTGCTGCGTGTCGCGAGTCGCGACTGGGAACAACACGAACTCGCGGCGGCGGTCGCGCACCGGCTCGGACTCGCCCGGAACGCCGTGCAGTGGGCCGGGACGAAGGACCGCCGCGCGGTCTCGGAGCGTCTCTTCTCCTATCGGGGGGCGCTCCCCGATCGGGGGCTGGGCCTCCGTGACGTGACTCTCGTCGAGGCGTACCGGTCCCGGGACGGGCTCGTCCTGGGCCACCACTACGGGAACGCGTTCGACCTCAGGGTCGGGGAGCTCATGACCGAGCCGACGTCGGCTCTCGCCGCGTTCCGCAGGACTGAGGCGGAGCTCCGGGAGCGGGGAGGCGTACCGAACTTCTTTGGTCCCCAACGGTTCGGAGAGGTTCGCCCGATCACCCAGGAAGTGGGACGCTGGGTCGTCCGCGGCGACATCGCGCACGCGGTCGACGTGTACCTTACCGACCGCCCGACGGACGGCTCGCCCGGCGTCGGGGACGAGGCGCGGCGGTCGTACGCGGAACACCGCGACCCGGTGCGGGCGTTGCGGGAGTACCCGCGCGAGTACCGGTTCGAGCGTACGCTGCTCGAACACCTCGCGCGAGGGCACTCGCCCGAGCGAGCGTTCCGGGCCCTCTCGCGAGACCTGCGCATGCTGTTCGTCCACGCGTTCCAGGCGCTGATCTTCAACCGGTGGCTCGGCGCTCGTCATGCCGCCGAACTTCCGTTCGACCGCCCGGTCGACGGGGACCGGATCGTCCGCGTCGCACGCGACGGAACCGTGCGGGGACCGGACTCCGTGCCCGTCGGGCCGGACAATCTTGCCGAGTGCACGGACCTCGTGGCCCGGGGCCGTGCGCTCGTCGCGGGGCCGCTGGTCGGCTACGAGACCGCGATCGCGGACGGGCTGCCGGGCCGCCAGCTGGAGGAGATCCTGCGCGACCAGGACATTCGTCCCGAGATGTTCCGACTCCCATCGGCCCCGGAGGTGGCCAGCCGCGGAGCGTGGCGTCCCGCGCTCGTTCCGACCCCGCCGCTCGCGATGGAGGCCGCGGACGCCGCGGTCCGATTCCGGTTCGCGCTCCCGAAGGGAGCGTACGCGACGGTGCTGCTGCGAGAGTTCCTGAAGAACGGAGCGGTGGCGGACGCCGCCACGTAGCAGTCGAGGCGAGTCTACTAATACTGCGGTGCGGGGTCGAAGCGCCGGAAGCGGTCGTGCAATGGCGACGGAGTCACCTCGCCCGTTTCTGCTTCCGAACCCGTCGTCGCGACCGTTCCGCCCGCCGGATCTCACCGACCAACCGGCACGGGTCCCGACCGGGGTCCCGGACTTCGACTACCTCACCGGCGGCCTCCCGTCCGGCTCCGTGGTGCTCCTGTTCGGAGGGGCCGGCGCCGGCCACCAGGAGTTCGCCCTGACCTCCGCCGTCCACCTCATGCTCCGCTACGACGACCCGCACCTGCACGAGTTCTATCTCGGCAACGCGAAGGGCCCGTTCGTGTACCCGGAGGCGGTCGCGTACGTGAGCACGAGTCGCTCGCGCGAGCAGGTGATGACCGAGTTGCGGGGGGCGTTCGACGGGACGTACCCGAGCGTCCTCGCCCGGCACCTCACGTTCCGCGACCTCTCCCCGTCCTACTTCGCCGACACTCCGGTACCGTCCGAGTGGTCGTCGATTGCGAGCCCGCTGCTTTCGGGCGCTCCCGCGCGTGCCGCTCCGAACGACGGGCCGCTGCGCGCCCTCGCGGACGCAGTGGACGCGAGCGGGGACCGGAACATCGTGATCATCGACTCGCTGACCGACCTCCTGGTGCGACGCGGCGTGGAGGCGGCGGACGTCCTGACGTTCGTGAAGGGCCTGCGGCGACGTGCGAAGGAGTGGGGGGGCCTGGTCTACCTGATCCTGTCGGAAGGGGTTGCGCCTCCCGCGGTCGAGCAGGCGGTGATCGATTCCGTGGACGGCGTCCTTCACTTCAATTGGGTCTCGAGTCCCAGCCACTCGCACCGGCAGCGCTCGATGCTCATCGAGAAGTTCATGCCGGTGCTCTCCCGACTGCCTGCGGAGTACCACGGGCGGTTCGTGATCCGGGTCAATTCGAAGAACGGGCTGGTGACGACACAGTATGAGCGGGTCTGAACCTCCCCGGGCCAAGGTGCCGACCGGCATCGACGGCCTCGACCAGATGCTCGGCGGCGGGTTCCCGAGCGGGCACGTGGTCCTCGTCACCGGTCTTCCCGGCACCGGCAAGACCTGCTTCGGGCTGCAGTTCCTCCTCGCCGGCGTGGCTCGAGGCGAGAAGGCGGTCTTCCTCTCCCTCGAGGAAGAGATCCCGCAGCTGCTCGAAAGCGCCCGCCAGTTCAACTGGCCGGTCGATGCGGCGGTCGACAAGGGGATGCTGAAGGTGGTGCGCCTCGACCCGCGCGAGACGCGTCAAAGCCTCCACCGGGTCCAGGGAGAGCTCGCCAAGGAGCTCGCCGCCCTCGGGGCGGAGCGCATCGTGGTCGATTCGGTGAGCCTCCTCAACATGCTCAGCGACGACGAGCCGAGCCGGCGCGCCACGCTCTTCGCGCTGGCCGGTGCGTGCCGGCAGGTCGGGGCCACCACCGTCCTCACGGCCGAGGCCGACCCGCTGCACCCCGACGTCAGCCGCGACGGCCTCTCCGAGTACGTCTCGGACGGCGTGCTCCTGCTCGGGTACAGCACGGGGGCGGACGGGCACCGCGTCGGCCTGTCGCTCCGGATCCTCAAGATGCGGCGGACCGCGCATGCCCGAACGATGCAGCCGTACTCGATCGGTCCGCACGGTCTCGTCGTCGACGCGAAGGCGGTCGATTTCGGCGGCGCCTAGTCCGCGAGCCCGCGGCCGGCCCTGCTCCGGGAACGACGCGCGAACTCGGCTCGCCGGCCGCTGTCCCCTCGACGGGACCTCGGAGGTCCCCGGTCACGGCGTCCAAGTCGGACCGCCGTACCCCGGAGGAGGGGTAGGCGCTACGGGACCCCCGAACGGGTCGGGGCGGGGCGCCGGGGCCCGTCCGTGCTTCTTCGCCAGGTAGGCGTCGATCGCGGAGGCCGCGCGCTCGCCGGCGGCCATCGCGTGGACGACCGAGCGGCCGCCGGTCGCGAAGACGCCGTCCACATCCGTCATCCAATCCGGCCGCGCGCCCTGGGGCCATCCCATGGACGCGAACTTGAACCCGTAGTCCGGGTCGAACCCCGAGACGTCCGCGACCTCGCCGACGGCGACGATGATCATGTCGCACGGAATCGTCTCCTCGGAATTCGGAACGACGACGAGTGGACGCCGGCCCTTGGCATCGGGCGGTCCGTGCTCGGTCCGCTCGACCAACAGGCCCTCGACGCGCTCTGTCCCCAGGATCGCCTTCGGGGCTCGGAAGAAGACAAACCGAATCCCCTCGATCTCGCCGCCGACCTTCTCCTCCTCGGTAGCCTTCATGTCCTCGGGACCGCGTCGGTAGACCAGCTGCACTTCGCCGCCCTCGGAGAGTCGGCGCGCCGAGCGCGCCGCGTCGAGCGCGACGTCGCCCGCACCGATCACCACTACGTGACGGCCCTTGCGGCCGTAGAGCCCCTCGGGCCGCGTGTTCATCGCGAGGAGGAATGGCAAGGCGTGGTAGACGCCCGACAGGCTCTCGCCCGCGATACCGAGCTCGCGGGCCTTCGAGGCCCCGATCGTGACGAGCACCGCCTCGTACCCCTCGGCCAGAAGGCTCTTCGGCGTGTAGTCGACTCCGGCCTTCTTCCCCACGACGAAGGTTACGTCCAGGTTCTTCCAGCGCGCGAGGTCGGTGTTGAGGTCGTCTGCGTCGAGATGGTACCTTGGAATCGTGTTGATCTGACCACCGAGGAACGGCTCGGTCTCGAACACTGTGACGGGGTGGCCGCGCACGCCGAGATCCCACGCGGCCATGAGCCCGGCCGGGCCTCCGCCGACGACCGCGATCCGCTCCTCCTTGCGCTTCGAGGGAACGTAGAGCAGGTCGGATTTGCCGTAGTCGAGGGCCGCCCGCTTCAAGTGGCGGATGGCGATCGGCACCCCCCGCCCGGTCATGATGCAGTCGTCCTCGCAGAAGTGGTAGCAGGTCTTGCAGAGCACCGTGGCGAGAGGGTTCTCGCGCAGGGTGAGGCGGGCGGCCCCATCGAAGTCCCGCTCGCCGATCAGGATGTTGTAGCCCCGCGCGTCCTGCGTGATGGGGCACCCCTGGACGCAGTAGGGCATCGCGCATTGCAAGCACCGTTGACCCTCGAGGACGGCGTCTTCGAGGGAGTACGGCTGGTCGATGAGCGCGAACTTGCGAACGCGCTCCTGCTTGCTCTCTTCCTCGATCGGAACCCTCTCGTAGCGGTCCATCCCGGCTCCTGCCCTCAGAATGAACTGAGGCCACCGTATCGACGAATCGCATCCCTTTAGGTTCCACGGGTGCATGTGACGCTCTATCTCGGCCGCACGGACCGAAGGGATCGTCCTCGCTCGGCCGACGCGGGCGTCGACCGACTGTCGCCCAGAAGTGGGGGTTCCGTCGTCGCCCGCGACCTCCGCGCGACGAGCTCCGGGCAAGCGACCCGGGGGACCCTGCGTAACGGCCAAGTCGCCTCGTCGGTTCACCGGCCCGAGGCGATGGCGCTGGACGAGTCGCAGGGAGAAGGTCGGGCTCCCCGGCCGCGCTCCTCGACTCACCCTTGGGTGCTGTACGTCGACCTCGACGCCTACTACGTTGCCTGTGAGCTGCGGAGCCGCCCCGACCTTGTGGGGAGGCCCGTGATCGTCGGTCCCCCGCCCACTGCCGGCCCGACCCGTGGGGTCGTGCTCTCGGCCAGCTACGAGGCCCGTGCCTTCGGTGTCCACAGCGCTCAGCCCGCAGCCGCCGCTGCCCGCCTGTGCCCCGCCGCCGTGTGGATCCCGCCCGACCACGAAAAGTACGCTCGGGTATCGGAGGAGGTCCGTGCGTTGTTGTCCCTCTTCTCCCCGGACCTCCTTGCCCTGAGTATCGATGAGGCGGCGCTCCGCCTCGAACTCGGGACGGCCGCGGAGGCGCGGCAGGTTGCCGAGCGGATCCAGGCCGCGCTCCGGTCGGAGTTGAGCCTGCCCGCCTCGATCGGGGTCGCAACCACTCGCGCGGTGGCGAAGATCGCGACCGATCGGGCCAAGCCCGGTGGCATTCTGGTCGTCCCGGAAGGGACGGAGGCGACGTTCCTCGCTCCGCTCGCCGTGCGCGCGATCCCCGGTGTGGGGCCGAAGACCGAGGAGCTCCTCCGGGCGGCGGGAGTGACCACCATCGGCGATCTGGCGGCGCGACGGCCGTCGGACCTCGCCCGGTACGTGGGCGGGTTCGCCCGCGACCTCGTGCGCCTCGCGCGAGGGGAAGGGGAGGACCCGGTCGAGACCGAAACCGGACCGAGGTCCCGCTCGACCGACCGGACGTTCGCGCGAGACGTCGACCGCTGGGAGGAGATCGAACCGGCGGTCCGCGAGCTGGCCGCCGACCTGGCCCGTAGCCTCGAAAAGGAAGGGCTGAGGTACGCCACGGTGGGGGTCGCGTTCCGATGGAGCGACTTCTCTCGGTCCCAGCGGAGTCGCTCGCTCGGGGCCGCGCACGAAGGGACCGGGTCGATCGATGCGTCGGCGGTGCGTCTCGCCCGGGAGCTCTGGGAAGGGGAGCGGGCCGGACGGCGACGCGCGGTCCGAACGCTATCGGTGAAGACCGAGCGCCTGTCCGAACGGCGCCAGCGACAGGTATCGCTGGACGAGTTCGGTCCTCGGGGGTCCCCGGTCGGTGGGACCTACGAACCGGTTCGTACGCCCTAATAGGGCGGGGTCGATGCAGGGGAGGTCGCATGTCCGAGTACCGCGCCGACCCGGTCACCGGTCACTGGAGAGTGGTCGCGGAGGGACGGCTCGCGCGCCCCAATGAGTACATCGCGGAGGAGCCTCGCCCACCCCCCGACGAGCAGTGTCCGTTCTGCGAGGGACACGAGGACCGGACCCCCCCGGAGGTCGATGCGGTTCGACCGGGAAACGGTCCGGCGAACGGGAGCGGCTGGACGGTTCGAGTGATCCCGAACCGTTACCCGACGGTCTCCTTCGAACCGATCGACCCAATCGAGGAGATCCCGCACTCCCTCGTGCGTCGGCCCGGGACGGGCGTCCATGAGGTGATCATCGAGAGCCCCCGGCACGCACCGGCCCTGCCGTATCTTCCCGCCGACCACCTCCGAGAGGTCTTCCGGATGTTCCGGAAGAGGGTGCGGGCGGCCTCCGTGCGCCCCTCCGCCGGCGCCGTCGTCCTGTTTGAGAACTGGGGCCCGGAATCCGGCGGCACGCTGTGGCACCCGCATGCGCAACTCGTGGCGAGCGATGTGCCGCTCCCCCGGATCGAGGAGGAGCTCGGGGCCTTCCGCCGTCACGCGGGGACCGCCGGGAGCGGTTGCCTGCTCGAAGCCGTCGTCGCCGTGGAGACCGCGGAGGCCACGCGGCTGGTCGCCTCGGACGCTCTGTTCGACGTCGTCGCGCCGTTCGGCTCGGAGCATCCGTACGAGCTGTGGATCGTACCCCACCGTCACACCCCCTCGTTCGCCGACGCGAACGACTCCGAGGTGGACCGGCTCGGCGCGCTCCTTCCGTCGCTCCTCCGCGCGCTCGTCACGATCCGACCGCGGCTGTCGTACAACTGGTTCGTCCACGGGGTCCGAGCGGACCGGACCGGCACCGGCGACTTCCATTGGCACGTCGAGGTCGCACCGCGCCTGGTTCGCCCCGACGGCTTCGAGCTCGCGGCGGGGACCGCGGTAAACCCAGTGTCTCCCGAGTCGGCGGCGGCCGCGGTCCGGTCCGCGCTCGCGGAGGACGGACAGGCGGGGCCCCGGAAACGCTAATGGCCTTGGCCCGGTCGTGAGACCGTGCCCGAGCTCCGAGAGCCGATCGTCTCGCTGCTGGGGCATGTCGACCACGGGAAGACCACACTGCTCGACCGAATCGCCGGCAGCGTGCGGGCGTCCAAGGAGGCCGGTGGGATCACCCAGCACATCGGCGCCATCGAGGTTCCGGGCGCGACCGTCCGTCGCCTCTGCGAGGGGATCCTCACCGACGCCCAGCTCGCGGTGCCGGGCCTCCTGTTCGTCGATACCCCCGGCCACCGGTCGTTCGAGACCCTTCGCCGGCGGGGAGGGGCGCTCGCGGACCTCGCGATCCTCGTCATCGATGTCCGCGAGGGGCTGATGCCCCAGTCGCGGGAATCGATCCAGATCCTCCGGCACGAGAAGACCCCGTTCGCGATCGCTCTGACGAAGATCGACCTGCTCGCCGGGTGGCGGAAGACCGCGACGCCGTTACCGCTCACCGATCAGATCGCCCGGGGCGGGCCCGAGTTCCTCAAGGTCCTCGACCAGCACATGTACTCGGTCGCCGAGGAGGTCGTACGGCTCGGGTTCTCGGCGGACCGGTACGACCGCGTCAGTGATTTCACGCGCAACGTAGGTATCGTGCCGGTCTCCGCGAAGACCGGGGTCGGTGTCCCCGAACTGATCGCGCTCCTCGTCGGGCTCGCCCAACGGTTCCTCCAGGAGGAGCTCGCCCGTGTCACGGAGGTCGGAGAGGCGACCATCCTCGAACGGAGCGACCAGAAGGGGATCGGACCGGTCGGCAACGTGATCGTGTACAACGGCCGCCTCCGCGTGGGGGACGAGATCGTCGTCACGGGCCGGACCGAGCCGTTCTCGACCCGGGTGCGCGGGATCTACCGGCCGATCCCGCTGAAGCCGGGTACCGCGTCGAAGCAGGTGAAGCTGCGTTCGTTCGACGAGGTCGCGGCGGCGGCCGGGGTGTACCTGGCGGCGACCGGTATCGAGGATGCGATGCCGGGCGGGCTGCTCAAGGTCGTACGGACTCCCGAGGAGGCCGAGCGGGTGCGAGTCGAACTCGCGCAGGAGACCCAGCCGGTCGCCGAGCTCGCCGAGAGCGGAGTCGCGATCTGCGCGGACGCGCTCGGCGGGCTGGAAGCCCTCGCCTTCGAATGCCGCGAGGGGAAGATCCCCGTCCACGAAGCGACGGTGGGACCGGTCGGACGGCCGACGATCATCCGGATGGCGACCGTGAAGGACCCGACCCACCGCGCCGTGCTCGCGTTTAATGTCCCGGTCCTGCCGGACGCGCAGCCGGAAGGGGAGTCCGGACCGGTGCGGATCTTCCGGGGGGACATCATGTACCGCGTCATCGAGGACTATACCGGGTGGCGGGACGAACGCGCGCGCGCTCTCCAGGCGCAGCGCCGACTGGACCTCGTGCACCCGGCGATGCTCGAGGTCCTTCCGGGATTCATCTTCCGGGCTTCGCGACCGGCGATCGTGGGCGTGAAGGTGCTCGGCGGGACGCTGCGCCCGGGGGTCCGGCTCATGAAAACGGACGGTACCGAGGTCGGTGTTCTGCGGGGACTCCAGAAGGACGGCGTCGCCGTCACCGAGGCGGAGGAGCGGGCCGAGCTCGCGGCGTCGATCGAGGGAGCCGTGGTCGGAAGGAACCTGAAGGAGGGGGACCGATTGCTGGTGTCGATTCCTGAATCGGCCGCCCGCGCCCTCCGCGGGCAGGAGCTCACGCCCCGCGAACGCGAGATCCTGGACGAGGTCGCGCGGCTGCACCGGGTCCACCAGCCGTTCTGGGGACAGTGATCCCGGACGGCGGGCGAATGCCCTAGGGGGGATCCTCGTCCGGCGGTTCCTCGCCACCCGGCGGTTCCTCGCGGTCCGGCGGCCCGTCGATGTCGCTGTCGGGGTACGGGTCGTCGAAGTCCTCGTCGAGGTCGCCCGGAGGAACCGTCGCCCCACCCCGACCGTAGACCCCCGAGCGCAGGAACAGCCCGAGGAACACCGCGAGCCCGCCGATCGCCACCAGTACGCCCGCGCCGATCAGCGGGAGATACTGCAGCCACGGCAGGGTGCTCGATGCCCCGGGCGTGTAGGTTTCGACCACCGTGGCGGTGAACGACGCCCGCGACGCGTTCGGGTTCGTGAGGTTCAGGATCAGCGGAAACGACGCGCGTCCGCTCTCGCTCCACGTTCCGGAGTCGTTCCACCAGGTAGCGATCGGGGGGCCGTTCGGACAGATCCCCGCGCCGGCCGCGCACGGCCCGGGGGCGTAGAGCGCGACCTGGAGGTACTGCGAGGAGGCCCAGACCAGGTTGGTCGTCGCGGACGACTGGTTCACTCCGGAGACGAGCAGGGTGTACGAGGAATGGGGCGGTACGTTCGGGACCGCCGCGTCGCTCGTCTGGGTCACGGCGACCCCCGACATCAGCGACAGACTCGCCACCAGGACCCCCACGCCGATGACCGCGATCGCCCCGCCCGTGAGCAGCAGACCCTTCCGCACGGTGAACGGAAGGGCCCGCTCAGAAATAGGTTTCCGAGTCCACGGGCTGGGGTAGAAATCCGACCCGGCGCGGGATGAAGGCCTAATTAACTAGTGCGGGTACTTAGGTACCGTGTCACTCCCTGTCACGCCCCGCGATGCATTGCCCGCGGATGCGTCGGCCGGGCGACCCGCCTGCCCGATGTGCGGGAGTTCCCATCGGATCGTCGACCCGGTCCGCGCCGAGACCCACTGCGCGGAGTGCGGACTCGTCTTTGAGCTCACCGAGATCCTGGTGACCGCCCCCCCACCGCCCGAAGCCGGCGGCTCGGAGGGGAGCGGGCGGGGGATCGGTCCGTTCGTTCGACCCGGCGGGTCGCGACGCGCGTTGGGATCGACGCTCTCCATCGCTCGCGACGGACAGGGTAAGCGACTCGACTGGCATCGCCGCTACGAGTTCCAGCACCTGAAGCGGGTCATGCAGCGGCAAACCGCGCGCGTCGCGGACGGCCCGCTGGACCGCTCGCCCGCACGCAACGAGATCGTCGTCGCGACCGAGCGCTTGGGCCTTCCGGCCGTCGTCCAGGCGGAGGCGGAACACGTCTATCGCGAAGCGAAGGTCCGAGCGCTCTTCCGGGGACGCAGCCTCCCGGCGAGCGTCGGGGCCTCGGTCTATACGGCGTGCCGCCGATTCTCGATCCCCCGTACCCTCGGGGAGGTCTCCGATGCCGTGGGCGCGAAGCGTTACGAGGTCGGTCGCACGTTCAAGGTCATCCAGCGGGGTACCGGGCTCCCGGTGCCGGGGGTCGGGACCCGGGCGTTCCTCGAGCGGTACGCCGAGGAGCTCGCGCTCTCTCCCAAGGTCCGGTCGACGGTCGAAGCGATGCTCGAGGAGGCGAAAGCCGACCCCGAACTCTCGGGGCTCTCGCCGCACGGGCTCGTCGCCGCGCTCATCCATCTCGCGGCCGAGGAGAACGGTGAGCGTCGCTCCCGCGCCCAGGTCGCTCGCGTCAGCTCGGTGACGGAGGTCACGCTCCGCTCGACGAGCCGGCTGCTCGAGAAGGTTTGGGGCCCGCGCCTTCGCGCGGGGCGCACCGGTTCGTCCTAGCGGATCAGGTAGTAGCCGGCGGCCTTTTCGCGCACCTTGCGCCGGACGTAGCCCTTCGTTTGGAGTTCCTGGAGCGCGTTGAGGACCATGGTCTTCGGGAGCTTCGCCGACTGGGTGATCCGTTCGGCCGTCCCCATCCTCTCTTCGGAGGCGTTCCCGAGGTCCTTCATCGTCTTGTAGACCCGGAGCACGTTGCCCGATACGTCGTCCTCGACCGCCATCGTTCTCGCCGCGGACCCAGTGCGGGGGGACCTTAATGCTGCCGGCGGACGTCTTGTCTTAGCCGAGAGGTCCCTGGGCCGCGGAGGGAGGCAGACTCGGTCGTGGCGCTCCCGTCGCTGACTGCCGTTTGGGACGACCGGTTCCGTGCCTACGACCTCGGCTCCGAGCATCCGTTCACCGAACGGAGCCGTGCGCTCGCCGCAGATCTGCTGACCGCGGCGACGGAGGCTTCGGCTCCGGGCACGATCGAGTGGGTCCGCGCGGTGGACCCGGCGCCGGTCTCCGAGCTCGAGTCGTTCCATCTCCCCGAGTACGTCCGTTGGGTGGAGAGCGTCAGCGGTCGGAGCGAGCCGTTCCTGCTCGACGGGGGCGACACCCCGTCGTTCGCCGGATGCTACGAAGCGGCCGCCCGGATCGTCGGCGGCGCCGACCGGGCACTCGAGCGGGTCTTCCAGACCTCCCGACCGGCGTTCCACCCCGCCGGGGGACTGCACCACGCCCGGCCCGATCGGGCGAGCGGGTTCTGCATCTTCAACGACGTCGCGGTCGCGGTCGCGCGAGCGCTCGGAGACCACCGGAAGGTCGCGTACCTCGACATCGACGCCCACCACGGCGACGGCGTGATGTACGGGTTCTACGAATCGGGACGCGTCCTGGACATCGACTTCCACCAGGACGGCCGCACGCTATTCCCGGGAACGGGGTTCCCGAACGAGGTGGGACGGGGAGACGGCTCCGGGCACAAGGTGAATGCGCCGCTCCCTCCGGGGTCCGGGGACGAAGCGTTGCTCCCGCTATTCCACCGCCTCGTTCCACCCCTGCTCCGCGAGTTCCGACCGGACGTGATCGTGCTGCAGCACGGAGTGGACGGACACATGGGAGACGCCCTCGCCCATCTGCAGTATACCCCGGCCGCGTACGCCGAGATCGACGCGACCGTCGTCGCCCTCGCCCACGAGCTGACCCACGGTCGTCTGCTGGTGACCGGCGGGGGCGGCTACCGCGGCGCGTCGGTCAGCCGGGTGCTCGCCCGGGCCGGCCTCGTACTCGCCGGACTCGACCTTCCCGAGGATCGAGAGCCGCTCCCCGAAGCGTGGCGGGGGGCGTATCGGGAGAGTCTCGGGGAGTCGGCACCGAGGTCGTGGGTCGACGCGGTCGAGCCTACGCCTTCGCGTTGGAGACCCGAGCACGAGGCGAAGCTCGTCGCCGAGCTCGAGTCGGCCCTCGGTCGCCGGTTCCCGTCCGTACGGTCGCGCTAGAACCGGTCGCCCCAACCGAGGCGGTCGAGCAGGTCTTGGTCGGTCGCACGGATACCCGCCTCGACGTCGACCGCGGAGAGCCGGTCGGCCGTCCCTCGGCGGACCTTCGCGCGTACCTCGGCGCGGGAGAGTACGAGCGCGCCGATGGACCGAAGTTCGTCCTCGACGCGGTCGCGCACGGTCCCTTCGTCGGAATCCATCATCGCGAGGTGCACGGTTCCGAACAGCGCGTCGCGGTCGAGCCAGTAGCGGAGGTACCCGGCCAGGAGCGCGACCGCGGCGGGCTCGCAGGAGGGCCGGCGTTCGGGCGGTGGGATCACGCCGAGCGAGCGGGCGACGCTCCCTTCCGGCCGCAGCTCGAGCAGCTCCCAGCCCCCCAGCCCCTCGGCGAAGGCGACCGGGGCGGCTCTTCCGTCGAAGCACAACGGGAGGAGCTCGATCCCGTCCTCGACCGGCGGTGGGTCCGGGGAGGGAAAATCGGCATCGGTCGGTACCGGGATCGCTCGGGCGAGCGCGCGGCGAACCTCGTCCTCTCCGACCCAGCGGCCCTCGGATTCCAGCCGACGCACGACCTTGCGGCGGCGTCGCGTCGTCGCCTCGAGCCGGGGGAGGCTGGACCCGTCCAGCCGTTCGCGAAGTGCGGCGAGTTCGTCCGGGAAACCCGGCGCGCTCGCGCGAGCGACCGTCGTCTCGGTACGAGCGAGGTGACCGATCGCCACGCCGGGGCAGGAGAGAACGACGGTCGCCTGGATACGGGTACCGACGTGGGCGGTCAGCGGAAACTCCCGGCACGGGTGGGGACGCGCGGCGTGCGCGCCGCACCGGTTCTCGTCGAGCAGCCCGCACGCGCCACCGTTCGGGCGCGCGGCGACGAACTCATCCGCGCCGTGACCGACGAACTCCACCTCCGGCGCGATCTGGAGCAACCGGGATTTCTCCGAGCCCGTCACCCGCGGTTCCGCGTAGCAGCAGAGTCCACAATCCGGTCGGCAGGAGAAACGGAAGCCCGCCAGCAGGGCCACGTCGAGTTCGGGAATCCCCGCCGCGTCGTTCATGCCCTTCCGACGTCGCGGGACGCGCGCATCGTATTAATCCCGGGGGCGTTCCGGCCGGCGATGGTGCTGCTCGCTAAGGACATCATGGAGAAGGTGGTCCTGACGATCGACGAGGGGGTCGATGCGCTGACCTGTGCGAAGGCGATGGCCCAACAGCACAAGGGCTACGCCGTGCTGCTCCGACCACCGGGTACGATCGCCGGCATCGTCACCGAGTGGGACTATCTCTCGAAGGTCGTCGCCGCCGGCCGCGACCCGGCCTCGGTCGGAGTTCGCGAGATCGCCACCTCGGTGGTGGATTCGTGCACCCCCGATACGCCGACCGACGTCGTGGTGACGACGATGGCCGAGAAGGGGATCCGTCGCATGGTCGTTCGGAATGGCGACCAAGTGCTCGGGATCATCACGGCGCGCAACGTGCTGCGCATGTTCCGCGAGTACGTCGACAAGGTCTCCTCCGAGATCGCGGGGTACCAGGCGGCCCCGTCGACGCTCGGATAGCGGCGGTACGAGTGGCGAGCTTATCATTCGCCGCAACCCCCTACCCTCCCACGTCTCGACTTGCGTACTCGGACCTCGGGCGACCGCCTTCCGGCCCTCCCCGCATTCCGGGGAGAGGTCCCCGCAGCTCCGCCCTGCGCATCGTCTGCCCATGAAGTACAAGTGGCTCGTCCTCTCGAACACGACGGTCGCCACGTTGATGGCGGCGATCGACACGAACATCGTGCTGATCTCGCTCCCGACGATCGGGCGTCAGCTGCCCGGCACGAACGCGACGACCCTCCTCTGGATCCTGCTCGGCTACTCGCTCCTCACCGCGGTCGTCCTCCTGAACTTCGGACGCCTCTCCGACATGTTCGGGCGGGTCCGTCTCTACGTGCTCGGCTTCGCGATCTTCACCGTCGGTTCGCTGCTTTGCGGACTTTCCCAGAACGGGCTCGAGCTCGTCGGGTTCCGGCTCGTCCAAGCGGTCGGCGCCGGCTTCCTCTTCGCGAACTCCGCGGCGATCATCACCGACGCGTTTCCTCCGAACGAACGGGGCCGGGCGCTGGGGATCAACCAGATCTCGATCGTGGTCGGGGCCGTCGCCGGGCTGATCCTCGGCGGCATCATCACGTCGACCGTCGGCTGGCGGTGGATCTTCTTCGTGAACGTCCCGATCGGGATCATCGCGACGATCCGGGCGCGGACCGACCTCAGGGAGCTCGCCCTCCGCGAGGAGCATCCGAAGATCGACTGGCTCGGCAACATCGCGTTCGCGATGGGGCTCACCCTGATCCTCGCCGGAGTCACCCTCGGGGCGCTCGCGGACATCACCGGCTCCGAATCGATCGCCACCGTCGTCGCGGGCGGGGCGGTGCTCGTCGCGTTCGTCTGGATCGAGTCCTGGGTCCCCTCCCCGATGCTCGACCTGTCGCTGTTCCGGAACCGGGTCTTCGCGACGTCGACCACCGCGACCCTCATGAACGCGCTCGCCCGCGGCGCGTTCACATTCGTTCTCGTGTTCTACCTCCAGGGCCCGCCGCGCTACCTCGACCCGTTCACCGCGGGGCTCTACCTGATCCCGGTCTCCGCGTCGCTCGCGACCTTCGGTCCCGTCAGCGGATGGCTCTCGGACCGGTACGGGCCCACGTGGTTCACCGTGTTCGGCCTGATCATCTCGGCCTCCGGGTTCCTCTGGCTCGGAACGGTCGGCCCGGCCGACTCGTTCCTGCAACTGACCCCGCCCCTCATCCTCGTCGGCACGGGGATGGGGCTGTTCGCGGCACCGAACCGGGCGACGATGATGACCGCGGTCCCGCCGAACCGCCGCGGCGTGGCGTCCGGCATCGGAACGACGTTCCTCAACACCGGCGCGACCCTGAGCCTCGGGGTCACCCTGGTCATCATGTCGACGGTCGTTCCCCGTTCGGCGCTCGAGATCATCCTGACCGGTGGCACGGTCCACAGCTCGTCCGTTTCGGTCGCGGCCGGATTCCTCAGCTCGATCCACCTGATCTTCTTCGTCTCGGCGGCACTCATCCTTCTCTCGCTGGTCCCGATCGCCCTCCGGGGGCGGTCGCCCCCGCCGCCGGCGGAACCGAGCCCCGAGACCGGCGACTGAGCGCGCGCGGGCCTACGCCTTCGGTGCCAGCGCCCGGCGGGCGAGCATCGTGGCGATCACGAACATCGCGAGCGCCCAGACGAACAGGCCGAGGAGGTAGACCGCCGGCGGGTCCGGATAGTACGCCGTCGCGCCGCCGAAGAGGTTCTCCCGGATGACGTCCACGGCGAGGGTGATCGGATTGTAGGAGGCGATGTCGCGGAACCAGGGCGGCATCGTTCCCCACGGGAACAGGGCCGCCGAGGTGAGGAGGACGGGGAGGTTGATCGCATTCACGACGGCGAAGTAGCTCTGCGGTTGCTCGATCGAGAAGCCGACCGCGAGGAAGAGCGATGCGAACATCGCCGACAGGATGAGGATTGCGAGGACGATCTCCCCGGCGCCGACCCCGGTGATCGAGGCGGTCACCTGGAGCCCGCTCAATCCGACGTGCCCGAGCAGGACCGCGAGGCCGAGCACCAGGAACGCAAGGCCAACCGGCTGGATCATCCCGGCGAGGAGTCGTGCCCCGAAGATCGAGGAGGCGGTCGCGGGCGACGCGGCCGTTCGCTTGAGTATGCCGAACAGGCGGTCGAAGATGACGTTCGCGCCGATGAACAGGGTCGCGGTCACCGCGACGAACCCGACCATTCCCGCAGCGAAGTACGAGAAATAGGTCGGAGCGCCGCGCGTGAGGATCAGGAGCCCCTGCGGGCTGATGGCGGCCCCCAGGTCGAACGCCTGCCCGAACAGGACCAGGTAGAGGATCGGCAGCATCAGAGACGTGATGATCGCCTGAGGGTTCCGCGAGAGCCGTAGCAACTCACGGTGCGTCAGCGCGCCGAGCTCGCGGATCATCGCCGGGCCCTCCCGAACGCCTGCTGGACCTGGCCGATGCGGACGGCCCGGTCCGTGGCGGTCTGACCCTCGTCTTCCCGGTACTCTCGCCCGGTGAATTCGAGGAACACTTCGTCCAGGCTCGGACGCTTCAGGGACACTCCCGCAAGGCCGATCCCTCCGCGCGTACAGGCGTCCACCAAGGTAGGGATCAACTCCTCCCCCCGGGGGACCTTCACCCGATAGCTCCCCTCAAACGCGGTGACCGACACGACGTGGGGAAGGCCCTTCAGCAGCGCCTCCGCGGCCGGGCTGGGCCCGTTGACCGGTCGAACCGTCACGATGTCACCTCCGAGGCGGTCCTTGAGCTCCGTCGGGGTACCGGTCGCGACGATCTTTCCGTGGTCGATGATCGCGATCCGGTCGCACATCGTGTCGGCCTCGTCCAGGTAGTGCGTGGTAACGAACACCGTCATCCCGTGGTCCTTCCGTAGTTCGAGGACGTAGCGCCAGAACCCGGCCCGTCCCTGCGGGTCGAGTCCGAGGGTCGGTTCGTCGAGGAACAGGGCCTGGGGTGAGTGGATGATCCCGACGGCGAGTTCGAGTCGCCGGCGCATTCCGCCCGAATACGTTTTCACGAGACGGTCGGCGGCGTCCCCGATCTGCATCCGTTCGAGGAGGCCGTCGATCGACGACTTCGTCGACCGCAACGGGACCCGGAAGAGCGCGGCGGCGAGCTCGAGGTTCTCTCGGCCGGTCAGGTCCGGGTCGGCGGTGGATTCCTGGAAGACGAGTCCGATCCGTTCCTTCACCGCCAGCGGCTCTCGGCTGACGTCGAGCCCGGCGACCGACGCGTGGCCCCCGGTGAGTCGCAGATTCCCCGTGAGCATCTGGACGGTCGTCGTCTTGCCCGCGCCGTTGGGGCCGAGAAACCCGAACAGCTCTCCTTCCTTGACGGTGAAGCTCACCCCGTCGACGGCCCGAACCTTCCCTCCGTAGACCTTGACGAGGTTCTCGGCGACGATCGGGTCGGCCATGGATAACCACCGCCAACCTTCGGGGCAGATAAAGTTGGGACTCCCGAAGTCGTCGCCCGCGGGACGCCGTCGAATCGCGCGCCGGGCGTTGGTGAACGGCAACGATTATGCTCGAGCGCCCGGTCGGTCCCGAATGCGCGTCGGAATCCTCGGAAGCGGACCCGTCGGCCAAACTCTCGGCACGGCGTTCGCCGCTCACGGCCACGATGTTCGGCTCGGGTCGAAAACACCCGACAAACCGGAGCTCGTGACATGGAAGTCGGAGGCACAAGGTACCGTCTCGACGGGCACCTTTGCCGAGGCGGCGGCGTACGGGGAACTCCTCGTGCTCTGCTGCCTCGGTCAGGCCGGCGAGCAGGTGATCGATCTGGCGGGGGTCTCCCACTTCGACGGGAAGGTGCTGATCGACGCGACCAACGCCCTCGACTTCTCGCACGGGATGCCTCCCGGTCTGCTGGTCGGATGTACCGACTCCCTCGGGGAGCGCCACCAGCGCAAGTTGCCCCGGGCCCGCGTCGTGAAGGCCCTGAACACCGTCCCCAACTCGGTGATGGTCCAGCCGAAGATCGGGGGGGTTCTTCCCGACCTTTACGTCGCGGGGAACGACGAGGCGGCCAAGGCCGAGGTCGTGAAGGTATTGGGCGAGTTCGGATGGGCGGGCGCGATCGACCTCGGCGGGATCGCGGAGTCTCGGTGGCTCGAAGCGCTCGTCATGCTCTGGATCCGGGTCGCGATGAAGTCCGGCAACTTCCACTGCGCATTCAAGGTCCTGTCCTGAGCAGGACGTCACGGTACGCCGCCCGGCGGACGTCAGCGCTAGGGCGCCGACACGCCGGGCGGGATGCGCGGGGATACGTCGCGGCTCACCGGGATCGCTTCGCAGACGCGAGGACCTTTGCTGTGACCGTGCGCTCGTTCTCCAAGATCCAGCGCTCGGCCCCGACCTTCTCCCCCGGCGTCAGTGAGTCGGGCAGCCGACTCCGGACAAGTTCGACCACGCGCGATTCACCCTGAGCGACGCTCCTCGCGAGGCCGGTACAGTCACTCTCCGAGAGCTGGGCCGGGAGAGTCTCGGGCTTGACGGGGGGTGGCTTCGGGTCCTTCCTGACCGGTGGGAACACCATGTTCAGGCCGCCTCCTTGTCGAGCAGTCGGAGCGCCTGCCTTCGGAGGGCAGGCACGTCCGCCGCAGGTACGACGTCGGGGAGGGCCTCCACGAACACGCGGTATGGGCTGCCGACCGGATGCGCTGTGGCCGAGCGCTTAACGTCGGAGAGCGGAACGTCGGTCACGCTCCCTCCTCCCGAAGCCCCATTTCCAACAGCTGGTCGGCCAGCTTCCCGAGGAGGACCCCTCGAGCCGCAGCGACAACCTTGAGCCGGTGATGGAGCGCAGAGTCAACAGGAAGCGACGTTCGCTTCCGCTTGAACTGAAGAGGCGGGAGTTCGGGCTGGGGCTCAGGATTCTTGGGTACCGACTTAGCCATCCGGCCGCGTTCCTTGGGTCGCGGTGGGGCTCGCGCACCTACCCAAGCTTGCGGTCTCGGTCGGCTTCGAGGTCGGCATCGTATCCTTCCTCCACCCTTCGGTATTTTACTCCTCCGAAACCGACCACGTCGTTGTCAGTGGAGACTTCGTGTCGGACCTCCATCGGTGAATCGCATCATGCGAAACGACCTCTCTAACGGAAAATCAACGGCCCGCTGAGGGTCGGGAGCCCTACTGGACCAACTTTCGCAATTGTTCGTAGAGGGGGAGGACGTTTTCGTACTTCGCGTCCAAACGGATGTATTCCCAGTCAAGACGGTCCTTGTACCGGTTCGCGATGAGGGCCGCTTCCTGGAACAATTTGGTCGAACGCTCCGCACCGGCGCGCATCAGACGCCGGGTGATGAGATCCTCCGGCGGTCCGAGGCTAACACTGCCGTAGGGAGTCTGGAAGGTCTGAGTCGCGAGGTCGGACTTGAGGTGGGCACCGACGAGGTCAACGAGGCCGAGAGGCTTCTTCGCCCAATAGGTCCGGCTGGACCGTCCCTCCTGCTGCTTGAACCCCCACTTTCGGAGGACAGAGGCGAGTCGGTCCCGCTCTCCGACCACGTCGATGTCGTGAGAGACATACTCGCCACTTGTGTAAACCTCGATGGCGGAACCACCGACAATGATCACCTCAACCCCCGACTCTTTGGTTAGAAGGGCGCCAAACCAGGCTACGCGCTGGTCCGGAGATTCGGCCTTGCGCATGACGGCGTCGAACTCACGTCTATCCATGAGTGACGCTGGGCTTCATCCCGTTTCGGACGAGAAGGGCGTCCTTCTCCCTCCGCCGGCTCACATCGTATCGAATGGCCTTCGGGTCAATCTGACTCCAGTCCGGCGGAGGGAGCTTCCTCAGCTTCGATAGAAAGCGGCGGTCCTCGGCGTCTCGCTTGGGCTTTCCTCGGAACCAATCTCCGGTATCGACGATGCGGACACGCTTCCGGAGAAGAGCAGCCACATCCTTATCGACGATACGCCAGCCCTGTGCGGAGTGAATGGCGAGGTTTGACTCTGCCAGTCGGTTGAGTTCCGGATAGGCTTTGGAAATGGAGACTTCTCCGGTTTTGGCAACTCGGTAGCCGGTCAGCGGATGTTGAGCGTTCGCTAACACCGCCAGAAGGCGGAGGCGAGTTTCACTCCCGCAGAAAGCGGAGAGAGAGGCGTCAACTTCCATGTTTAGAAGAAGAAGCTTGGTCCATATAACTACCCCCCTAATGGGGGAATAGTCTTACAGGAAAGAGTAGGGCTCAGTCTCAGTTCGGACTCGGTGTCTCCGGGGCGCTCACAGCGAAGCGGTCCCCGACCTTTTGTCCGACCATCCACCCTTCTTCGAGCAACCCCGGAATCTCGGCTTCACTCGCCAGACGCTGGGACGCGCGAGAAGAAACATGGGGGGAGGGTTGCTGGGACCGGAGCGCTTGGTTTTCCTTCGTGACCTCAGCGAGCTGCTGCTCCAAGACAGCGAGCCGGTCCTCGACCGTAGTCCCCTTCTCGGCCCACATTGTACGCTCCTTCTCGATGACCCGGCTGAGCGCGCTCGTCGGCGTGGTCGAGAGATAGGGCTCGACCTTGACATACTGCTCCCGCATGAGCCGGAGGAGATCGGGGCTGCTACGGAATCCCGGCCGAGTCGCATACCGCTGGGACATCGTTCCCTGATGTCCCATGAGGAACGCCCTGACGTCGGCATCGACTCCGACCTCCATCTGGGCTGTATACCAACGGGTGGCCCATGTGGTCCGAAGCACGTAGGGGCGGTCTTTCAACCCGGCCCGACGGAGTGCGGCCCGGACGAGATCACCGATGTTGGTCGCACAGATATGGTTCAACTTCGCCCGGTCGGGCGTGAGGAGCGCGCTCTCCGGTCGGAGTTTCTCACCCTTCTTCCAGTCCGCTCCCGGGTTCATCCGACTGTTCAAGTAGGCTGTCACATAGTCACAGCCCTCCTCGGATAGGAGTGTCACGTACTCCTGCCCCGCTTTGTTGAGCGAGCCGCGGACGACGACAAAAGCTGGCGTCTGCTTGAACGACGCGACTCCGTCCTTGATTAGGAGATCGGGAAAGTCCTTCACGCACAGACCGTCGCTGCCGTCGAAGTTTCCGAGAACTCCGGGTCGAACTCCCGAGAACGCCATCAAAGCGATGGCCACCCGCTCACGAATGTTTGCCTGCTGAATCACCTGATGGAGTTGCTCCTTCGACAGAGCGCTCTCCTCGTGCCGGTCACCCGCCCCCGGAACCCGGAAAAGTCCGCGAGGCACTTCGATGCCACAATGACGTAGCCACGACTGGACGACCTTCCCAGCAAACGCGATGGACGACGGCTTCAGCCGAGAGTTCTTCTTACGGAACGCCCGCCACACGTCCTCGAGCGCTTCGAGTTGGCCAAGGTCATTCCGCTGGCGTGCGACCCGGACCAGGTCGAGTGGCTTGACATTCATCTCAATGCAGAAGGCCACGAGGCGGCGTGGCCAGATCGAGTGGCTCGAAATTGACCGCCCACCACCGAGTTTCTCCGACCACTTTTCCAACTGATCCCGTGCGGACGCTTCCATGGCGTCCATCCTTGCTCTCCGGGCTCGACTGACCTGTGGCAGCTTCGGCTCCGCTGAACGTCATGGGAAACCGACGATATAATGACTCCACTTCACTGTCTGCAACATTAGCCCCGAGCGGATTCGAACCGCTGTCGCCGGCTCCAAAGGCCAGCATGCTTGGCCACTACACCACGGGGCTGGTGCTGCTACCGATGCGCGATACTAAAGGCTGAACTCGGGGGCGACCCAACCGAGCCACATCGGACGAACCGCTTCACGTCGGGCGTTCCGGCCGGCGCCCCTCGTGGGCCCCGACCGGGGTGGCCCCGCTCCGGGAACCGCTTACTCCGAGGAGCAACGGGAGCGTCACGAGACTGACGGCACCGGCAAACAACCACGCATCCGTGTATCCCGCGCTGACGGCGATAAAACCGAATGCGATGGCGATCCCGCTTCCCGCAAAGATCTGGATCCCGTTGATGAGGGCCAGCGCGAGCGAGAGGTTCTCGCCGCCGACCTCCGGCAGGTAGGACGGGATGAGATACAGGACCGCGAAGACGACCCCGGCCGCAAACCCGAGGAAGACGAAGAGCACGATCAGCCCGGCGAGGGGGAGGAACGGCACGAGAAGTATCGCGACGGCGCTCGGTACGCCGAACAGCAGCACGGCGCGGCGCATGTCCCGCAGCCGTTCCCCGAACCAGCCGCCCACCGGGCCGCCCACGACCTCCATGAGGATCGTCACCGTGGGCAGGCTGGCCGCGAGCGCAAGGCTCCATCCGGGATGGGCGCTGGATGCGAACTCGACGAAGTACTGGGCGACGATGTAGAACCCGGCCCAGAGTCCGGTGACGGCGATGCCGAGCGCCCAGATCGGGCGGGACCGGAGCACCGGCGCCGCCGCGGCCCGGAGCTCCCCGAAGGTGCGTCGCACCACCGGCGGCGTCCGGTCGGGGAGCGTTGCGGCCGCTCCGAGCGCGACGAGGAGAAGGCCGATCCCACCGATCGCGAGGGCCCACGGCCAGCCGAACGCCAGACCGATGACCGCGCCCGCGAAGAGGCCAACCGCGGCGCCGATGCTGAACGCGGCATTGTAGAGGCCGATGATCGGCCCGCGGGTCCCGGCGGGGTAGTAGGACGCCACCAGCCCGAGTGCCGGCGCGAAGAAGAGCGCGGCTCCCGCGCCGGCGCCGAACCGGAGCGCCGCCAGTACGTACCAATCGGGCGACGCGGCCGACGCGAGGGCGAAGGTACCCATCACCGCGAGCGCGACGACGGAGACGCGGCGGTTGCCCCATCGAAGGGCTGCGAATCCGGCCGGAAGCTGGAAGACGGCGGCTCCGAGCAGGAACGAACCGAGGACGATGCCCAGCTGGGCCGCGTCGACCCCGAGCCCCGTTCCGATGAGGGGGAGCACCGCACCGACGTTGTACCAGCTGAACGCGTAGACCGCCCGCGCGATCAGGAGCGTGACCGCGGCGTTGCGGCGGGTCCGGGCGTCGATCTCCGTCAGCCCATCCCCTTGGCGAGGAGGCCGTGGGTCTCGAAGTAGCGGAGGAAACCTCGCGCGGCCAGCTCGTATCCCGAAACGAGCGTCGACCGGTCGTCCGAGCTGAGGACGACCTGGTCCGTCGCCCCGCCGGAAGCGAGGTCGTGGTCGCGCAGATGCGCCGTGACGAAATCCACCGCCGGGTCCTCCCGCGCCGCAGCGAGAGCCACGTCTCTCCATTCCTCGACGACCGCGCGGTATTCCGCGAGGTCCGCCGCGCCCGCCGGACTGGGGCCGAAGTGGCTGTAGAGGACCAGGGCGGGATCCAGTTGGCGCATCGCCTCGACGCTCGCGAACAGCTGGTCGAGGTCCAGGTCGGGCGGGGGGACGGCCGGACGGGCACGGGAACTCCGCTCGAGACGGATCCCCGCGCTATCGCCGGTGAACAGTCCCCGGAGGGTCGAGTCGAAGAACGAGAGGTGGTGCTTCGCGTGGCCCGGCGTCGCGAGCACGCAAAGCTCCCCGTCCTTCAGGGGGAACCGTTCGCCTCCCCGGAGCGCAACGATGCGCGGAGTGGGTACAGGGACGATCGGGCCCCACAAAGGGTCGGACGCCGCGCCCCAGGCCCGGCGCGCGCTCGCGACGAGCTTCGTGGGGTCGAGTAGGTGCGGCACGCCCAGTTCGTGCGCATAGAACGTGGCACGCGGAAGGGCTTCGGCCAATGCCCCGACGCCGCCGGCATGGTCGAGATGGATATGCGTGACGAACACGTGGCGGATCTCGGGGGGGGCGACGCCCGCGCGCGAGATCCCCGCGAGCAACGCCTCCCGGCAGGAGGAGGGACCCGTCTCCACCAGGGTCCAGCCGTCTTCCTCGGGCAGGAGGTACGCCGCAACGAGTCCCTCGGTGTCCCGAAAATCGATGTCCACGAGCTGCCGACCCCTTCCGATCTCCAGAACCCGCGGCGTTGGCATCGACCCTCCCTTCAGGCGTGTAGCACCGGCGTCCCGTAATAGAATAGGGCGAGTCCACAGAGGACCGTGAGGGCTCCCGTCGCCACGATCGCGACCGCCCAGCCGCCCTTCGTCCAGCGCAGCACCTTCGCTCCGTCGAGGGGCCCGGCCGGGATCAGATTGAACGTCCCGAACCAACTGTTGTAGAACGCAAGGACCAGAAACACCACGAACCACGAACTTCCGTCATACCACGCGAACACCGAGCCTGCGTAGAATGCGGCGCCGAACACGAAGTTGACCGCCGGACCGGCGAGCGCCGTTCGGCCCCACTGGTCGGGGTCCGACATTCCACCGACCACGGTGGCTCCCGGGGCGGCGAAGAGGAAGCCGAGAAACGCCGTGAAGATCGAGAACGCGAGCCCGGAGATCGACCAGCGAAACTCGGCCCACGAGCCGGCCCGCTGCGCCGTGACCTTGTGCGCAAGCTCGTGCGCCAAGAACGCGGTGAGGGCCGTCAGCGCGGCGACGAGGACGAGCTCGAGCAGAGAGAAGCCGTACGCCGCCTGCCCGCTCCCCAGGAGGCCGGAGCCGCTGAAGATGAGGACGAAATCGAGCGTGAGCACCACGAACGCCCCTCCGATCTGGAAGAGCTCCTTGCGAGAGGTCGTGACTTTCCTCGCTACCGGGACGGTCGTCGACCACGAGTAGGTGGTCGGATACGACAGGCCGCCGGTCATGCGGTCGCCCTCGAGGCGCTTCGGAGCAGCGGTTCTACGGGGATCGGGGCGTCCCAGGACGTTCCGTTCAACAGGTGCCGGATGAGGTCGACCCCGTCCGCCAGACGGGGCCCCGGACGGGAGAAGTACGCTTCGTCCGCGACGTAGATTCCATGAGAGGCGGGGACGCGCGCGATCGCCGTGCTCAGCGGGGCTCTCTCGAGCTCTCGTCGGCTCCGCTCGACCGAGAAGCTGCAGGGGCTCAGGACGACGAGGTCCGGCCGTGCCTCCGCGACCGCTTCCCAGGACGTGCGCACCCCGGGCTTGCCCCGACGCGTTCCGACGATCGCGCCGCCGCCCGCGCGGACGATGTCGGGCGCCCAGAGTCCGGCGAGGATCGGCGGGTCCAACCACTCGACGACGGCGACCCGAGGTCGCTCTCCCGTCGTGCGCGGCGCTCTCGACCGTGCTCGCAGGCTTCGGGCAAGTTCCTTGCCCCGGAACGGGTCGTCCAGCGTCCGGCCGACGGATTCGACGCTGAGCCATACATCCGAGAGCGTGCGTGGCGTCAACGAGAGGACGAGCGGAGCCACGTCGGCCTTCGCGCAGGCCGCCGCCACTTCGGCGTCGGTCACCGAACAGACCCCGCAGAGGTCTTGGGTCAGGATCACGTCCGGCTCGAGCCTGCGCAATAGCTCGATGTCGAGCTCGTACAGGCTCTGCTTCTCGCCGCGGACCTTCTGAACTCGGTCGTCGATCTCTCGCGACGGACGGTCGCCGTCCCAGGTCCTCGGGCGCATGACGACGGGGAGACCCTGAACTTCTGCGGGATAGTCGCATTCGGCGCTGCGACCGACCAGTTCCCCGCCGTGACCGAGGGCGTACACGATCTCGGTGGCGCTGGGGAGAACGGAGACGATTCGCATGGCCATTCCGTCGGGCCGTCGAGTCGGCCCCGGCCTACTTACGTTTGCGGTGCGGAGGGCGCCGCCGCGGCGTAGGACGTCGCGGGGCCTCGGCCGGTCGGGGGGGCGTGGCCCTCGCGGGAGCCCGGCGGCTCGGTGCCTTTCGGGTCCGCGCGACGACCCTGCGTCGGGGTGGGTGCGCAGGGGACCTCGCATCCGACCCCTCCGGCGACGGGGTCGACGGGGGCGGAAGTCCGAGATGCAGACAGAGCGCGGTCTCGCGCTCGTGCGTCAATCCGAGGCGACGCGCCTCGGCTCGCTCGTGCTCGGCGGCCGTCGTGGAGTCCGTCCGGAAGAGCGTGGCCGAATGCAGGAACCGAAGTTGAGGGTCCTCGGGAGTGCCCGAGAGCATCGCCTCGACCTCGACCCGGGCCGCCGCCCAGTCGCCGAGCTCGACCAGGGCCGCGACGAGGTGGGCGCGAACCTCGACCCGGGCGTCGTCCTCCGCTAAGAGCGCCCGATACACTTCGATCTCTTCGTTCGGCTTGGCGACAGCGCCGAGCACGGCCGCCTTGCCGAGCCACGCGTCCAGGTCGGTGGGCCGCAGCACGATCACTTCCGTGAACGCGCGGTCCGCCTCTTCCGTGAGACCGAGGCCCAGCAGCGATCGTCCGACCCCGATCTTCGCCGGCAGGAAGCCGGGCTTGAGGTCGGCCGCCTGTCGGTAGAATCGAAGAGCGAGCGCGGGAACTCCCCATTCGAGCCAGGTTCGCCCCCGCCCCATGGCTGCGTCGAGTAGCTGGGCACTCGGAAGCAGCCGCGGGTGCGGAGTCTTGGGGGGACGGGGCTCCTCGCCTAACAGGGAGTCGAGGCCGAGCTGTCGTGCGAGCTCTCCGAACCGGGACCCCTCGACCAGCGTTCCCTGCCGCTGGGCGATCTCCGCCGAGATCGCGAGCGGAAGGTGACCCGGCGTCAGTACGACCAAGCGAGCCGGGCCTCCGCCGCCCTCCTCGAGCACCCGACGGATCGTGTCGATCGAGACCTGGTCCGGGTCCTCCAGGAACGCGTAGAGAAATCCGTCACCCGTTCTCAGGACCAACCCCTCGGGGAACGGCTTGGCGGCGTCCATTCGCTGGCCCATCGCCTCTACGAGCCCGCTGGCCAACTGGACGAACGACGCGGATGCCATCGGACCTCCGAAACCCGGGTGCATTAAATACGTGGGAGTCCACGCGCAACCGCCGTGAGACTCGCGGAGCTGTATCGGTACGTTCGCCCGGTCGAGACCGAGCTTCGCGCCGCGTACGACCGGGAACGTCGGGCGGCCCCGGCGTCGGTGCGCCCCTACCTCGACGTGAATCGGGAGTTCACGCTCCGCGGTGGAAAGCGATTCCGCGCCATCCTCCTTCTGGCCGGGTACCATATCGCCACCAACCGCGCTCCGCGTCCCGTGCTCGGCGCCGCGGCGGCCCTCGAACACTTCCAGAGCTGGATGCTGATCCACGACGACATCATCGACCACTCGGAGGAGCGCCGGGGCGGACCGACGGTCCACCGCTCGATGGCGAACACCCACCGCCGCGAGCGCCGGGAGGGGTCGAGCGAGGAGTACGGGATGGGGATCGGGATCACGCTCGGAGACCTCGAGGAGCCTTTCACCGTGGAGGCGATCCTGTCGACGCCGGTCCCCCCGGCCGCACGGCTCGCCGCCCTGGGTGAATACGTTCGGATGACCCGGCTCACGGCCTACGGGCAACTGCTCGATATCCGGAACGGAACCCTCGACGCGGCGTCCGTGACCGAGGAGGACGTCCTGAACGTCCATCGACTCAAGTCGGCGGTCTACACGGTCGCCTCTCCGCTCCAGATCGGCGCGCTGCTGGGCGGAATGCGCCCCGCCCGACTGGCGGACGTCGATGCGATCGGAACTGACCTCGGTATCGCGTTCCAGTTGCGCGACGATGTCCTCGGTGCGGGCTTCGATGCCGACGAGTCCGGAAAGAGCTTGAACGATCTGACCGAAGGCAAGCGGACGCTGCTGGTGGTCCGCGCGTGGGCGGAGTCCAACGAGGCCGACCGGGCCCGCCTGGCTCGGGTCCTGGGAAACCCGAACGCGACGCCCGAGGACGTCGACCGGGCGCGGGAAGTCATTCGGGCGACCGGCAGCCTGGCCTACTCCGAGGAGCGGATCTCGCAACTGACCTCCCGCGCCCTCGCCCGTCTCGACCGGACGCGTACGATCCGCCCGACGGCGAAACCGCTGGTCCGTGAGATCGCGGACCGGCTCGTGCGCCGGAACTCCTGAAGCGCTATTCCTCGGGCGATCCCGAGGGTTGGACCCCGGCGGTCTGCAGCGCCTGCGTGAGCTCCTGCTGCATGGTCGTGTATCGTTCCTTCAAGTGGTTCTCCTGGCGCTCGATCGCCTTCACGCGCACCTCGAGGGTCTCCTTCTCTTCACCGAGGAGGTCCTCGACCTCCTTCTTGTTCTTTGCCTTCACGAGGAGGCCACCGATCGGCCGATAGAGGACCGACTCGTCCGCGATCGTCTTGAGCTCCTCCAGGGTGTGCGTGACCTCCCGCAGCTTGAGGTCGATCTGGAGCCGCTGCTGCTGCGTGTTTCCGAGCTCCTGCTGGAGCCGCTGGAACTGCTTGAGATCGTTCTGGAGCTTCGCGGGGAGGGCCACGGTCGGCTCACTCGGGACGGGAGATAAGCGCTTCGCCGAGGGGACTCACGCCGGACCCGCGGCGCCCGGTCTCGCCGAGAGCTCGAGGAACGCGTGCGCCAGCACGCTCACCGACCGGTGAAGTTCGCGTTCCGAGATCGACTCGAATGCCGAGTGGTCAAGGTGCGGGTCCCCGGGACCGTACGCGGCCCCCGGAACCGTCCACGCCGGGACCACGAGATTGAGGTCCGAAGTGCCGGTCTTTCGCCAAAGGGTCGGTTGGCCGCCGGTCGCGCGGACTCCGGCCTCGAGCGCACGCGCGACCGGATTGGCCCGGGAGAGCTCGAGGGGATCGATCGACGCGATCAGCTCGAGAGTCGACCCGGTGGGAAGGGAGGGGAGCTCGTCCCGGAAGGTCCGAGCCGACCGGCCCGGAGGGAGCCGGATGTCGATGGTGACGTCGGTCCACTCGCGATCCCCGGAGGCCCCGCTCCGTACGGCTACGACCTTGGCGGTCGTGGAGCGGAACGGACTCGGTCCGGGGTCGTTGCCGACCGCTCGAGCCGTCGCGGCCCATTCGAGCGCGCGGTCGGCCGTCGTCGGGCGGGGGGAGGAAAAGTGGCTGCGTCGGCCGCGAAAGTGGGCCACGAGCCGCACGTCCCCGCGATAGCCGATCGTGATCCCGTCCCAGTGACTCGGCTCCCCGGCGATCACGGCGTCGACGTTCCGGCGGCGGAGCAGGTGTCGGGCGCCGCGGCTGTCGGTCTCCTCCCCGACCGTGGCGACGATCTCGAGCGACCCCGGTCCGGTGTGGCCCGCTCCCGCCACCAGGGCCGTCGCGAGCGCCCCCTTGGCGTCCACGACGCCCCGACCCCCCACGCGGCCGTGCCGCCGTACGACGGGCAGCGCGCCTTCGACGGTGTCGATGTGCCCAAGGAATACCGTGCGCGGTCTTCCGCGACCACGTCGCGCGACCCCGTTCCCGACGGCGTCCACGTGCGCCCGGTAGCCGAGGCGCCGGGCGCACTGGACGAAGCATCGCACGGCCGCGCCCTCGTGGCCCGATGGGCTGTACCTCGCGACGAGCGCGAGAAGGAGCTCGACCTCATCCACGACCGATCGTCTCCTCGATCGCGTCCAGCCCCGCCCGAAGGTCGTCCTCGGGGATCATGAGCGGAGGCAGGAGGCGGAGGACGCTCGCGCCGGCCTCGAGCGCAAGAAACCCTCGCTCCCCGAGCCGGGCGAGCGTCGGCGCCACGCGCTCCCGCATCTCAATGCCGACCATCAGCCCGAGCCCACGAACCTCCCGGACTCGGTGCGCCGGAAGCGCGGAGAGCCGCTCCCGGGCGTACTGCCCGAGTCGATCCGCCCGCTCGGGGAGGTGCTCGTCGCAGAGGACCTCGAGCGTCGCGAGCCCCGCGGCGCACGCGACCGGACCTCCACCGAACGTAGAGTGATGCGAGCCCCGGAACCGGCGCTCCACGTCTTCGGTCGTCACGGTCGCGCCCAGGGGAAGTCCTCCGCCCAGCGACTTCGCCAGGGTCAGGATATCGGGGACCACGCTCCAGCGCTCGAACGCGAACAGGCGGCCGGTGCGCCCGAGACCGGTCTGGACCTCATCGAACGCAAGGAGTGCGCCGACCGCCGCGGTTCGTTCCCGGGCGGCCGCGAGGAACTCGGCCGAGGCCGGATGGACCCCTCCCTCACCCTGTACCGGCTCGAGGAGCACGAGCGCGGTCGTGTCGTCCGTGGCCGCTTCGAGGGCGCCGACGTCGTTGAACGGAATGTGGACGAAACCGGGAACGAGGGGCTCGAACGCCTGGCGGTACTCCGGGCGCCAGGTCGCGGACAGGGCCCCGAGCGTTCGTCCGTGGAATCCCCGCATCGCCGCGACGATCTTCGGGCGGCCGGTGGCCGATCGAGCGAACTTCACGGCCGCCTCTACCGCCTCCGCTCCCGAATTCGAGAGGAAGACCCGGTCGAGCGAGGACGGGAGGAGCCCGACGAGGCGCGAGAGAAACTCCTCCCTCACCGGGACATCATACCCGGTACCGAGGAACGACAGCTCCGCTGCCTGTCGCGCGACCGCGGCCACGACCTTCGGGTGGCCCAGACCGACGTTGCCGACCCCATGGGTCGCCCCGAGATCGACGTACCGTCGTCCGGCGGCGTCCCAGAGGCTCGCACCCCGTCCCCGCACGATGGAGAGACGCGGACGCGCCGGGGTCGCAAAACCGAGGCTGCGAGAGGAGTTGGAAGCGCTCATTCGAACACCGTCCCCTTCCCGGCGAGCGCCTGCGCGACGGGACGGATCTCCCCGGCGAATGCGATGGCGACCCGGGGGACTCCTCCGTCCAGCGCGTCCCGCGCGGCGAGGACCTTCTTGCGCATCCGCCCGGCGGCCACGGGAAGGAGCCCGTCGATCTCGGAACGGGCGACGTGCGGGATCAGGGAGGTCGCGTCGTCCACCGAGCGCAGGAGCCCGGGGACATTCGTCAGCAACACGAGGGCCTCTGCGCGCAGCTCGACGGCAACGGCCGCGGCGACCCGGTCCGCGTCCACGTTGAGGATCCGACCGTCCTCCGCGACGGCGGGCGGGCCCACGACAGGGAGCAACGACTCGGCGAGGAGCACTCGGAGAATGCGTCCGTCCACTCCCTCGACCGAGCCCGAGCGGTCGTCCGGCAGGCGGACGACCCTCGCTCCGACGCGCGCCCGAACTCCCTCCTTCTTGCGTGCTCGAACGAGGCCCGCGTCGACGCCCGAGAGCCCGATCGCGCGTACCTTGCGTTGCGCAAGGCGGGAGACGAGGTCCGTCTGTACTGCGCCGGCGAGGGCGAGAACGAGGACTTCGAGGTGGGCCGCGTCGGTCCGACGGGAAACGACACCGCTCGGCGACGTGTAGTACTCCGGCGCCCTGCCCAGCGCACGCTCCAGCCGGTCCACTTCCGCGGAGCCGCCGTGGACGAGCACGCAGTCCCTGCGCTCGGCGAGTTCGTCGAGGAGCGGCTCCGCCCGATTCCCGGCAGCGCCCCCGATCTTCACGACCAGTGTCATACCGTCCCCTAGATCGGATGGAGTCCGGGAAACTCGAGCCCGGTCGTCTCGGGAAGCCGGGCGGCGACGTTGAGACACTGCACTGCCGCCCCCGCCGCTCCCTTCCCGAGGTTGTCGAGCGCCGCGACGGCGACGATGCGGGACGCGTGGGAGTCCGCGGAGAAGCCGAGGTCACAGTAGTTCGTGCCCGCGAGGATCTTCGGTTCAGGCTCCCGATGGATCCCGTCCCCCTCGTGAACGATTCGAACGAACGGTTCCGATCCGTACGCCCCGCGGAACATTCGCCAGAGGTCCTTCTCCCCTACGGGCTCCCTCGTGTAGGCATGGACGGTCGCGAGGACTCCGCGTACCGCCTCGACTCCGTGACAGGAGAGCGCCACCCGGGCCTCGGTCTCTTGCTCGATCTCCGCGGTGTGACGATGTCCGGCGAGCGAGTAGGGGCGCATGACTCCCGAGCGTTCGGAGTGTTGGCCGGCCGGACCCGGATCCCGGCCGCTCGCGGAGGAGCCGCTCTTTGCGTCGACCACCACGTGCTCCAGGTCGACGCTCCCGGAGCGGGCGAGGGGAGCCAACGCGAGGATCGCGGCCGTCGAGATACACCCCGGGACCGCGATGAGGGAGGCGTTCCGTATCGCATCGCGATGCAGCTCGGGCAGTCCGTAGACGGCGGTGGGGAGCAGTTCGGGATGGGGGTGGGTTCGCCCGTAGTACTCAGGGTAGGCTCCCGGATCGCGGAGACGATGGTCGGCCGACAGGTCGAGCACCCGGCCTCCGGAAGCGAGCATCTCGGGCATTCGGTCCATCGATTCGCCGTGCGGCGTCGCCACGAACGTAACGTCTGCCCGGCCGAGCCGGGAGTGCGGCTCGAAGACGAGCTCGGTCCGGTGTCGGAGGTTGGGGTGGGCCCGGGTGACGGCCCGGCCGGCCATCGAATCGGAGGTCACCTGGACGACCTCCACTTCGGGGTGTCCCAGCAGCAGTCGGAGCAGCTCGCCGCCGACGTACCCCGACCCGCCGACGATCGCCGCTTTCATCGCGTCCCGAGGCCGACGGCGTACTCGACGATCTGGCCGGCCACGTCGACGCCGGTCGCGGCGGCGAGGGCCTTGAACTCGGGCGTCGGGTTCACCTCGTGGACGACCAAGCCCTGCGGCCCCTCCATCAGGTCGACCGCGAGGACCCCTCCCCCGACCGCCGCGGCGGCTCGGAGCGAGAGCGCGGTGAGCTCGGGGTTCAGCGGCGCGGCTTCGGTGCTGGCGCCCCGGGCCGCGTTGGTCCGCCAGTGCGGCGAGCGGCGGTACATTCCGGCCACGACCCGATCCCCAATGACGAACACCCGAACGTCTCGGCCCGGCTTCTCCACGTATTCCTGGACGTAGATGATCGAGTGGACCGGTGACGTGAGGGCGGCCTTGTGTTCCAGGACCTGCTCGGCCTCCTCGGGGTCGCGAACCTTCGCCATCAGCCGGCCCCAGGAACCGACCGCCGGCTTTAGTACCGCGGGATAGCCGATCTCGTCGAGCGCCTTCATCGCGGCCTCGGGGGAGAGGGCGACGACCGTGCGCGGCGTTGGGATCCCGCGTTCCGCGAGTCGGAGCGAGGTACGGACCTTGTCGCCCGCGAGGTCGATGACGTCGGCCGAGTTGACGGTGGGAACTCCGTAGTGCTCGAAGCAGCGGGATGCGTAGACCGAGCGGGTGTGGCTTACCGAGCGGTTCACGATCACGTCCGGCAGCCCCTCGGGCCGGTCGAACCCGAAGGTGATCGACCCGTCGTCCATGGGCTGGGCGGAAACTCCCCGCAACCCGGCAGCGGCGAGGATCGCCTTCTCTTCCGGGCGGACGATCGTGAAGAAGACCCCGAGAGTCGGACCGTTACTCACCCCAGTCCTCGGCTTCCTTCGGGGCGGTCTGCACGCAGAAGGGCGCGGTGCCGAGCACTTCGAGCTCGGTGCCGCAGTCCCTGCACGGGAAGACTTCGCCCGGGATTCGGTCGGCGCGTTCGACGGGGGCTTCGCAGAGCGGGCAGTCGGTCATTTTCGTGGTTCCTCGATCAACTCCTCCGCCAGGGCGACCTTGCGACCGAGGGAGGAGAGCGATGTACGACGGCTCGCCCACCGGGTGCGGGCCTGTGCGATCTGGCGCGTCACGGCCTCCGGGGAGGGTCCGCCGGGCGTTGCGCGTCGGGCGAGCGCGGCCGACGGGGAGACGGATACGTCGGGAGCGCCGTGGGCACCCCAGCCCGCAGCGACCGTCGCGTGGGCCTCTCGGAACGGGGTTCCGTTCCGGACGAGCTCCTCGGCACGGTCCGTGGCATACAGATCCGAATCGGCGGCGGCCGCGGACAGCCGGGCCGCGTCGAAGCGGAGGTTGGGGACGATGAGATGCAGCGTCTGCAGAACGGACCGGCCCGTCGCGACGGCATCGAGTACGGGTGCCTTGTCTTCCTGCAGGTCGCGATTGTAGGCGTACGGGAGACCCTTCAGCGTCGTGAGCAGGGCGACCAGGTCGCCGAGGGCCCGCCCCGTCTTCCCCCGGATCAGCTCCGCGGCGTCGGGGTTCCGCTTCTGGGGCATGAGGCTCGAGCCCGAGCCGAGCTCCGGTGTCGGGAGGAGGAATCCGAACTCTTTGGTCGCGAACAGGACGATCTCCTCCGCGAATCCGCTCGCGTGGACGAGCAGCAGGGTGAGATCGAAGAGGATCTCGGCGATCGGGTCTCGATCGCTGACGGCGTCCAGGGAGTTCTCGAACGCGCGATCGAATCCGAGCCGCCGCGCCACGATCTCGGGGTCGATGGGGAGCGTGGAACCCGCCAGCGCTCCGGCCCCGAGCGGAGAGACGTTGGCCCGGGCCTCGGTGGCGAACAGCCGATCGAGGTCCCGGTCGTAGGCCCAGAAGTGGCCGAGGAGGAGGTGCCCGACGGTCACCGGTTGCGCCCGTTGGAGGTGGGTGTAGCCGGGCATCGGGGTGCCGGCCTCCCGCTCCGCGAGCGCGAGGAGGTCCGACTCGACCTCGAGGAGAGCGTCGGCGATCGAGTGGACGGCCTGCCGCAGGAACAGGCGTTCGTCCAGTGCGATCTGGTCGTTCCGGCTGCGACCCGTATGCAGCTTCCCGCCGACGGTCCCGAGGAGCTCGGTCAGACGGACCTCGACGTTCGTGTGAACGTCCTCGAGCTCGTCCCGCCAGGGGAAGACGCCGGCGCGATCCTCCCGGGCGATCGTCCGTAAGCCGCCGATCAGGCACGCCGCTTCGTCGGAACCGAGAACTCCCGTGGCGGCGAGCATCTCCACGTGAGCGATACTCCCGGCGAGATCGTAGCGGAGGAACCCTCGATCCACCGAGAGAGAGCTCAGAAAGGCGGCCGAGGGCGTCCGGACGTATACGGGGAGGCCCGGTACGGACGACATCGAAGCGGGGTCTCCGAGGGGCTAGCGGCTCGCGGGAGGTTCGGCGACCGACTTCGGCCCAGACGAGTTTCCGATGGCCGAGTAGGTGCGGCTCGGCAGTCCCCAGACGTAGATGAACCCCTCCGCCATCTCGGACCGGAACCGGTCCCCGGCGGAATACGTCGCGAGCGCCGGCTGGTAGAGGGCGAGCTTCGACCGGCGGCCGACGACGGTCGCGGAGCCCTTGAACAACTTGACCGAGACCTCACCGGATACGCGGTCCTGGCTCGATGCGATGAAGGCCCCCAGCGCTTCCCTCAGGGGGCTGAACCAGAGCCCCTCGTACACGAGGTTGGCAAATCGGTGTTCGACCCCTTGCTTGAAGTCCAGCAGGTCGCGCGGGAGGACCATGCCCTCGAGGGCACGGTGGGCGGCGATCAACACCAGGGCGGCCGGACACTCATACACCTCGCGCGATTTGATGCCGACGACGCGGGATTCGACATGGTCGATACGTCCCACGCCGTGGGCTCCCGCCCGCCGGTTGAGGCGGACGATGAGCTCGTGGAAGGGGAGTGGAACTCCATCCAGCGCTACCGGCGCTCCTCCCTCGAAGCGGAGCCCCACGTACTCGGGAGCGTCGGGGCCGGCCGACGGGGAGGCGGTCCATCCGTAGACCTCTTCGGGAGGCTCGACCGCGGGATCCTCGAGGATCCCGCACTCGACCGATCGACCCCAGAGGTTCTCGTCCGTGCTGTAGGGAGAACGACGGGTCGCCTCGACCGGTATCCCTCGGTCCTGGGCGTACGCGACCTCCTCCTCCCGCGTCATCCCCCACTCGCGCGCGGGAGCGATGACCTCCAGCTGCGGGTCGAGGGCGGTGGTGGAAAGATCGAAGCGGACCTGGTCGTTTCCCTTCCCCGTGCAGCCGTGAGCGACGAACGACGCCCCTTCCCGTCGTGCGGCCTCGACCAGATGGCGAGCGATGAGGGGGCGCGCGAGGGCGGTACTGAGAGGGTAGACCCCCTCGTACAGGGCGTTGGCCGCGAGCGCCGGGAGGAGCCACTGGTCGGCGAACTCGGCGCGGGCGTCCGTCACGTAGGCCCGGACCGCTCCCGAATCGATCGCTTTGGTCCGTACTCGCTCGAGGTCGACCGGCTGACCGACGTCGACCGTCACGGTGATGACGTCAAGACCCTTGGTTTCTTTGAGCCAAGGAATCGCGACCGAAGTATCCAGCCCCCCCGAGTACGCCAGTACTACCTTCGGGGTGGGCATCGGGGACCTGTCGATACGAGCGGACGGAACGTAAGGATTTATACTGTGTGACCGTCATCCAACATTATTGGGCAACATTGTCCAAGATACAACAAGCATGTCCGAGGCAGCCCCGTCCGTCGCACGTCGCGTCCGCGACTACCTGGACGGCCAGCCCGTGCTCGCCGACGCCATCCGGCTGAGGATCGGAAACTACTCGGCGATCGCGCGGCGCGTGGCCGTGGACCTGGACCTCCCCCCGAGCGAGGCGATCATCGCGGCCTGCCGACGCTACCCCCGGGGGCGGGGGGAGGTCGCCCGGGCTTCGGGGGCTCGCCGCCTCGTCCGGAAGAGCCGGATCGAGACGCGGACGAAGGTAGTCACCGTCACCGTGCGCCAGGGCGCCGATGTGCTTCGAAGGCTGGGGGACGTGATCGAGGAACTCCTCGACGAGAACTCTCCCTGCCGGCTGATCCAGGTTTCGCAGGGAACCGTCGTGATCACCGATGAGGAGTCCGTGACCCGCGTAACCAAGGCCCTCCGAGACGACCAGGTCCTCCGGGTCCGGCGGAACCTGGTGGAGGTCGCCGTCACGAGCCCGGAGAGCATCGAGGAGACCCCCGGCCTCCTCGCGCTGCTGACCAGCATCCTTTCGGCCCAGGGGATCAACATCGTCGAGGCCCTCAGCTGCTACACGGATACGATCTTTCTCCTCGAGCGGTCGGACCTCAATGCCGCGATCTCGGTATTGACCCGGACCCTTCAGTGACCGGCGCCGACGGCCGGCGTGCTCCGCCGGGTTCGGAGGCCCGGTGGGGCCACGCGGGCCCCCGGAGAGGGAATCTACTCGCAGCGTGACCGACCGCGTGCGGTCGGTCCCCGGATCGCGTCCGTTCAGGCGGTTTGTACCGCGCCGGAGCCGGTCCCCGTCGATCCGGTCCGTAGCGTCGCGAGGGAGAGGTGGACCCACCCGAGATACGTGTTCAGTGCCGCCCGCATCGCGCCGGGGTCTCGGGCGAAGATCGCGAGCTCGACCGTGTCGGGCGGGCCCCGTCGCAGCTCCGAGCGCGCGCGGGGCACCTCCCGCTCCGACTCGGGGCGCAGCGCGCGCTCCAACATCTCCGCGATCCGGTCGCTCCCGGTGCGGACCGTCACGACCGCGGTCCAGGGGGCCGCGTCCGGGCTCATGTTCTCAGCTCGCGCTCGAGCCGGGCCACGACCCGGTCGGTCTTCTCTGTGGCGGCGCGTACGTAGCTCGCCGGGTCCAGCAACGCATCGACTTGCTCCGGTGTCAGAAGCCGGCGCACCGTGGCGTCGGACTTTGCGCGCTCGGCGAGCGACGCGCCCTCCCCCGGGTCTCGCGTCAGCGTGCGAAGCACCTCGTGGGCTTCGGAGCGGTCGAGCCCGTTCGAGGTCATCGCAAGCATCAGGTGCTCGGTCATCGCCGCCCCGCCCGACCGTGCGATCTCGTCGGCCATCCGCTTCGGGTCGACGCGGAGTCCCCGGAAGACCTCCGTGAGCTTTGAGAGCAGGTCGTCCTCGAGCACGATCGCGTGCGGCAGGACGATCCGTTCGTTGGCGGAGTTGGCGAGGTCCCGCTCGTGCCACTGGACCATGTTCTCGAGGGGGGGAAGGGCGAACGCCCGCACGAGCCGCGCAAGGCTCGTCACGTTCTCCGTGACGATCGGGTTGCGCTTCTGCGCCATCGTAGAGCTCCCGACCTGCTTCGACTCGTCGAACGGTTCTGCGACCTCGCCGATCTCGGTACGTTGGAGGTTCCGTACCTCGGTCGCGAGGCGCTCCGCGGTGGCCGAGACCAGCGCCAGCCAGTTCGTGAACTCGGCGATCCGGTCCCGTCCCACGATCTGGGTCGGTGCCTCGTCCGCGGTCAGTCCCAGTCGTTTCATGACGTTCGCCTCGAGCGCCTCCGCGTGTCGCCCGAACCCCGCTCCCGTACCGACCGCTCCCGCCATCTTGCCTACGGCGAGGCGCGGGAGAAGTTCGTCCAGGCGCTGCCGGTGACGAACCGCCTCGGCCGCACCGACCGCGGCCTTGTAGCCGAAGCTGATCGGAATGCCGTGCTGGCCGTGGGTCCGCCCGATCTCGGGGGTTGCGCGGTGCCGCTTCGCGAGGTCCGTGAGCGCACGCGCAAGCTGGGTGAGGTCTTCGCGTAGGATCGCGGCGCTCTCCTTGAACTCGAGCGCCTGGGCGGTCTCGGTGATGTCGGCGCTCGTTGCGCCGTAGTGTACCCAACGACCGCCGGGCCCGGCTGCTTCGGCCAGCGCCCGCGTGATCGCCATTACGTCGTGACGGAGGGTCCGCTCGAGCTCGTCGACCCGCTCCAGCGAGACGTGCTCCAGGGAGGCGGCGCGCCCGATCGCCTCGGCGGCCTCCTTCGGGATCATGCCGAGCTCGGCCTCCCCGGCCGCGAGCGCCGCCTCCACTCGGAGCGCGCGCTCGAGGCGGGCCCCGCGGGAGAAGAGTGAGCGAACGGTGTCCCGACCGTATCGGAATTCGAGCGGGCAGAAGAGCGCCGAGGAATCCCCCGCCACGGCCGGTGACCCGGACCCGGATATATATCCGTGCCGTGAGCGCGCGCAGAATCCGAGATCTACCGGTCACCGTTCGGGACGTGCCCCGCCCGCCGGGTGCGGGAGGAGCTTGTCGATTCCACTCCCGAACTGAAGGGCCCGCTTCGGACGGAGGGCGATCTCTGCGGGTAGACCCCGGTGAACTGCCCACTCCCGGAAGAATGCCTTCGGGACCGGTACGGGCATCCGCCGCTCGATCGGTACATCCCGCGCCGCCCGGACAAACTCCGGCTCGAGATACGGTGCCGTCACGACCCGCTCAAGATGATGGGCGATCCGCTGGGACCGGAGCCAATCCCGTTCCTGTAGCTGGCGGAGGTCGGCCTCCGACCGTTCCCGGGCCGACGCGGCGTCGAGTCCCCGGTAGTGGGCATATCCCAGGAACAGTTCGTCCGCACCCTGACCGCACAGGACCACGCCGCTCGGGGACTTTTGGAGGGCCAGAGCGAAGGCGGTCAGGACGCTCCGCGCGGTACGGGGGAGGTCGGCGCACTCCGCCCGGACCGGTCTCGGGAGCGCTCGCACGTCCGAAACCGTAACCTCCGAAGGAACCCAGCGCACCCCGACGATCCCCGCGGCTCCCCGAGCGGCACGGAGGTCCGGACTCGACGGCGTGCCCACCGTGGAAAGGACGAGCCCCGGCCGGTGGCGGAGCTCCCAGGCGAGGAGTCCCGAGTCCACACCGCCCGAGAAGAGGACGCCGACGGGACCGGTCGCGCCGACCCACGGCGCCAGCGCGCGCGAAAACGCCGCATCCAGCGGCCCGAATGTAGTTGCGTCGGTCATGCGCACCCCGATCGTCGATCGGGCAACCGGCCCCACCCCGCGGCGAACGCTTATCGTTCTCGAGCCTACCTCGGGGGTATGGGTGCATCGCCCCTTGAGCCGGCGCCGGCGATGCCTCTGCGTCGTGCTCTCTTCACGGACCGGGACGGCACCCTCAACCCCGACCTTCACTACCTGAAGGAAGCCGAACGCCTCGAACTGTTCCGAGGGGTCGGCGGCGCGCTCGCTCTGGCCCGGGACCATGGGTTCTTTATCGTGTGCGTGACGAACCAGTCCGGCGTGGACCGCGGATTCTACTCTCGCGAGGAGGTGGAGCGGATCCACGTTCGCCTGAACGCGCTGCTCCGGCCGTTCCGGACCAAGGTCGACGCATTCTACTACTGCCCGCACGCCCCCGAACGCGGCTGTTCGTGCCGGAAGCCGGGAACCCTCCTGTTCGAGGAGGCGCGACGGGACTGGAATATCGATCTGAACACCAGCGCGATCGTGGGAGACCGGCTCCTCGACGTCGAAGCCGGACGACGCCTCGGACTCCTCACCGCCCTCGTCCCCCGGACGGGCCAGGACCCCCCGCCCGAGCGCGGTCGGACGGACGAGAGCCCACGGCCGGACCTCGTCGCCGGGACGTTCGCGAACGCGGTGCTGCGCATCCTCGCGCGCGGATAGTGCCGACGAGGTCGCGCTCCCTCGGAAGGCGTTAAACCTCCTTCCTGCTGCCCGCCGGGGGCGCGCAGTGGTACTCGGACTCATTCCCGCCGCCTTCGGGATCATCTTCACGGTCGCGCTCGCCGTCGCCGCGGTCGCGGCCCGGGCCCTCACTCCGGTCGCCGGGGTCGTCGCGACGGCGTTCGGAGTGGTCATCGTCGTCCTCGTCGGGTTCCCGTTCCTCGCCCTGATGATCCTGTTCGTGGTGGGGAGCGTGCTCGCGACCCGGTTCCACATCGAGGAGAAGCGGAAGAAGAAGGTTCAGGAGGGCGTGGCGGGGGAACGCGGCGTCTCGAACGTCGTCGCGCACATCGTGCTCCCGACGGGACTCGCCGTCGCCGGTGGCTGGATCCCTCCGCTCATCCCCCTGCCTACGCTCACGGTCCTCTATGCGAGCGCGCTCGCCTTCGGGGCGGCGGACACGTTCGCGAGCGAGCTCGGCGTGCTCGCCGGCACCGCCCGCAGCATCCTGAGCTTTCGGCCGGTGACCCCCGGGACCAACGGAGGGGTCTCGGCGGTAGGCGAGGCGTGGGCGTTCGTCGGAGCTTCGATCACGGCGTTGATCGGGTTCGCGCTCTTCCGGCTGTTCTCGACCCCTGTCCCCTCCTCGATCGTGTTCGTCGGCGCGGTCGTCCTCGCCGGATTCCTCGGTTGTCAGGTCGACTCGGTCCTCGGGGAGACCCTGGAGAACCGCGGGTATCTGACGAAGGGCAGCACGAACTTCCTCGGCATGCTTTCCTCGGTGGCGATTGCGGCGGTGGTCGTGACCCTAGCGGGGGTCCCGTGGTAGCCCGCGGCGCCCCGCGACCCGGTGCCGTCGTGTTGCTCTCCGGCGGCATGGATTCGGCGACGTGTCTCGCATGGTTCGCCCGGAAGGACGGGCCGCTCCACGCGCTGACCGTCGTCTACGGGCAACGCCACGCGCGGGAGGTCGCGTCCGCTCGCGCCCTCGCCCGACGCTTCCGGGTACACCGCCACGTGGTACTTCGCCTGCCGCTCGGCCCCCTCCTCGACTCGTCCCTGACCGACCGGCGGCGGGCCGTGCCGACCCGTTCGGCTGGGCCGGGGCGGATACCGTCGACGTACGTCCCGGCCCGAAACACGATCCTGCTCTCGGTGGCCCTCGGATACGCCGAAAGCCACCGGCTCGGAACGATCGTGCTCGGGGCGAACGCGATCGACTACTCGGGGTACCCGGACTGTCGACCGGCGTACCTTCGCGCGTTCCAGCGGCTGACCCGATTGGCGACGAAGGACGGGGTCGAGCACGGGCGCGCGGTTCGGCTCGCCGCACCGTTGCTCCGTATGTCCAAGGCGGAGATCGTGCGGAAGGGGGAGCGACTCGGGGTCCCGTGGGGCCTCACCTGGAGTTGCTACGCCGGCGGTCGAACCGCGTGCGGGCGGTGCGACTCCTGTCGTCTCCGGGCGCGGGGATTCCGGGCGGCCGGCGTCCCGGACCCGGTCCGCGCGGCGCCCCCTAGCCCCCGGCCTTAAGCGGGGTGACCGGCGCCGGTGGGACGGTCGCGGTGCAGAACGCGCAGCGGGTCGCCTGAATGTTGATCGTCGAGCAGCATTCCGGGCAGGCCCGGGTCGTCGGCGGGGCCGCTGCGGCGCGAGCGGCCTTCCGCGCTTCGTACTTCGCGATGGGATACACCAGCGCGAAGAACACTACGACCAGCACGATCAGGAACGTGATGATCGCTCCCAACAATCCACCGAAGTAGATCGTGCTGCCATTGATCGTGACGTCCCCGAGGCTGCTGAACTGGGTCTTGAAGACCACCCCGACCAGCGGCATCACCACGTCCGTGACGAGCGCGGTGACGACCAGGCTGACCTGAGTGCCGACGACGAAGGCGACCGCCAGCGTGACGAACGTGGAGTTCGTCACGAACGCCTTCAGGTCGCTGGCCACTCCCACGAGCTTCTCCCCTCCGCGTTGACCGGTCGAAAAATCCCAACGATCTCCTAGTATTTGCACCCGGGCCCAGGCCGACGTTCGAGGTCGAGGGGGCTCACATCGTTTCGAGTCGGGGGATCCCGAGCAGGTCCAGCCCGTTCCCGAGCGTCTGCCGGGTCGCGGCGACGAGGGCGACCCGGCTCGGGCGCTCGTCGCCGGACCTCAGGACGGGAACGGCGTGGTAGAACCGGTTGAACTGGTCGGCCAGGTCGTGCACGAAGCCCGCGATCGCGTGGACGTGCATCGTACGAGCGGCCCCGGCGACCGTGCGCGGGAACCGGGCCAGCACTCGGACGAGGGCGACCTCGTCCGGGTCCGTCAGCCGACGCGCGTCGAACGGGTACGGCCCCTGCTCCGCGCCGGCCTTTCGGAGGACGCTCGAGGCCCGCGCGTACGAGTATTGGGCGAACGGGCCGCTCCGCCCCTCGAAGGAGAGCGCATCCTCCCATCGAAAGACCACCGGCTTCTCCGGGGAGACCCGCACGATATGGTAGCGCACCGCGCCCGTGGCGACGGCCTCCGCGATCCGGTCTGTCTCGCTCTCGGGCAGGTCCTCCCGGCGAGCGAGGACCTCCCGCCGGGCCCGTTCGAGGGCTTCCGTGAGCAAGTGATCCAGCCAGACGGCGGATCCTCCGCGCGTCGACATGCGACCTCCGTCCGGCACCGTGATGTCCTGGTAGATCAGGAACGTCGGTCTCCGGGACTCTCCCATCTCGGCGAGCAGCGCCTCCAGGGCCCGCGCGTGCAGCTGGTGGTCCTGTCCGAGCACGTCGACGACCCGTTCGAACCGGGCGAATTTCGAAAGGTGGTAGGCGACGTCCCGAAGCACGTAGAGGCTGGTTCCGTCTCCGCGCTGGAAGACGACCTTCGTGGACTCCTTGGGAAGGCCGTACGACGTCGTATCGATCGCCCAGGCGCCGTTCTCTTCCCGAGTCGCGTGGGGCGCGTGACGGAGCCGCTCGAGGACCCTTTCCACCGACCCGTCCCGAAGAAAGTCGGACTCCCACACGAATTCGTCGAAGGTGATTCCGAGCCGTGCGAGCGACTCGAGCATCCCGTCGAGGATCGCCTGGGTCAGCTCCCGATGTCGCGGTGGGGCGGTGCCGGACTCGACCTGTCGGACGAGGTCGGCCACCTCCGCCTGCGCGTCCGAGTGTTCCTTGAGGTAGGCGCTCACGGCAGGGTACGGACGGCCGCGATGGGCGTCCGGCTTCTCCCCGGGGAGTTCCTGACCGTCCACGGCGGCGCGGATCGGCGCGGGCCATTGTTCCTTCGGCTTCGACCAGATCCAGGCGATCATGGCGGCCTGCCGACCCAGGTCGTCCACGTAGTATTGGGTGGTCACGGGGGTCCCGGCGGCTCGCAGGATTCGCGCCAGCGTGTCGCCGATGATCGCGTTACGGACCCGACCGATGTGGAAGGGACCGGTCGCGTTGGCGCTCGTGTGTTCTACGCACGCCGGCGTCCCGTCGCTCCTCCCGTGTCCGTAGGCGGCGCCACGTGCGAGGACGAGGCCGAGTGTGCCCGCCGTGAGCTCGTGCGGCTCCAGGGTGAAGTTGACGTAGGCCCCCTTCGCCCGAACCGAGGCAACGAACGGAGAACTCGGGAACGCGGCGGCGAGACGGGAGGCGAATTCCTCCGGCCGCTGCTTCGTCAGCGCGGCCGCACGGTGGGCGGGGAAGGCGAAGTCCCCTTCGGCGCCCCCGTCGAGGTTCAGCTGGGCGAGAACGACCTCGCGCGAGAGCGGGGCTCCGAGACCGGCGAGGGCGCGGGTGAGGCCCGAGACCGCGATCTCGAGGAACGGGGCCGTCGGGTCGGTCGCGCCGGCCGGGCCGTCCCTGGGTTCGGTCACGACCATCAGCGTCCGGGAAGCGCTTTAGCGGCGCGGCTATCTTAACGGTTCTCCCGATGACGTCGCAGATCCTCGTTCGCTACGGAGAGCTCGCGCTCAAGTCGGCGCCGGTACGACGGGAGTTCGAGAGCACGCTCCGACGCAATATCCTCGATCAGTTCGTACGGGAGGGGCTGACCGGTCGCCTGCGCGCAGACCACGGCCACCTCTATGTGGAGGTCGACGACGGGACCCGCGCGCTCCGGGTGTTGCGCCGCGTGTTCGGGATCACCTCCGTGAGCTTGGTGTATGAGGTGCAGAGCGACCGGACGGCCATCCGCGACCGTCTGCTGGAGCTCGCGGAACCCCGGCTCACCGAGGGCGTTTCCTTCGCCGTTCGCGCACGCCGGACCGGTGGGGCGCACCCGTTCACGAGCCAAGAACTCGCGCGCGACCTCGGCGGCGACGTGCTCGAGAAGTACGCGGATCGCCACCTCGTCGTGGACCTCGAGGAGCCGTCGGTGGAGCTCTTCGTCGAGGTTCGGGGGCCGCGGACCTACCTTTCGTTCGACCGCAGGCGAGGCCCCGGGGGGCTTCCCCTCGGGGTGGCGGGGCGACTGGTGGCGCTCGTGGACGGTCCGCGGGGAGCCCTCGGAGCGTACCTGATGATGAAGCGGGGATGCCGCGTCGGGATCGTGGCCGTCGCCGCGGGAGAACCCCTGGCGCGAGAGGTGCTGGGCCGGTTCGACCCGGGAGTTCGCATCTCCACGTCCACCGCCGACCCCGCCCAGTGGGGATCGGTGATGACCGCGCTTACCGAGGAATCCCACGCGGAGGGGGTCGTGCTCCCCTTGCGGGTGGACGAGTACCCGGCGGCTCGCGCGCAGTGGGGCGAACGGGTCCTCTTCTCTCCCACCGTCGGGCTGAGCGACGCGGAGGTGGAGACCCGGTGGAAGAACGCCGCGGCGCTCACGGAATGACGCAGCGTCGACTCGACGGGCCGACCGATGGGGCGCCACCGGCGGAGGAAGCGTCCCCGACCGAAGGGGACACGCTCCCGGTGCCCGATCCGGGCAGCACCGCACCGGTACCGGCCCCCATTCCCTCGGTCCCAGAACCGCCGCGAGGTCCGTCCGACCTCCTGCTGCGCGAACGGCAGAGGGAGTGGCGAGTGGAACGCGCGCGCTTCGAGGCGTCCAAGACCCGTCGCCCGGCCCCGGCCGAGGACCCACCGTAGGTTCGCCGTCCGGGTTACCCTTAAGTGGGCCGCGTTGGTGGGCCGGCCGGCAGGATAGACGACCGTGTCGACGTGGAAGATCCGGGGTTCGTTCTACGCCCGTCGGGGCTACTGGCAGCCGTTCAGCAAGGAGTGCGAGGCCGCCACGGACGCCGCGGCGCGCGAGTGGGTCCTATCGGAGATCGGCAGTTGCCACCACGTCAAGCGCCACGAGATCCGGATCGAGCAGGTGGCGGCCGCGGGCCAGCGATGAGCGCCAACCCGGGCGAGGTGACCGAACAGCAGGTCCAGGAGGACCTGATGCGACTCGAGGCCTACCGGAACCAGCTCAACGCCCTGATCCAGCAGTACCAGATCCTCACCTCCTCCCGCACCGAACACGGCCGGGCCCGGGAGAGCCTGGAGGGGGTCGATCGGGCGGATGCGGGGGCCGAGCTGCTCCTTCCGCTCGGCGGTGAGACGTTCGTACGCGGCTCGATCGACCGAGACGCTCCGGTATTGATCGGAGTCGGCTCCGGGATCGTCGTGGAGATGGACCGCGCTCGGGTGACCGAGCTGCTCGCCCAGCGATCGCTGCGGATCGAGCAGGCCGTCCGGGATATCGAAGGACAGATGTCGAATCTGGACGAACGGATCCAACTGCTCTCCCGTCGTCTGGATGAGATCGCCCGGTCCGGCCCGGCGGGCTCCGATGTGGGCCGCAATTAAGGCGCGGCTGCGCCGCACCGAGGCCAGTGAAGCGCCGGCGGAATCGGTGGCGACCCCGGCTCCGTCCGGATCGGCTCCCGCCCCCCCGACGCACCCGACTCCCTCCGAAGGAAAACCGACGTCCGGGGAATCTACGGGCGACCGGGAGGTCTTCACCGAGGGGTTTCTCGGCCATCGCCTGCGCGACACCACGATCGACGAGGTCCTCGACGACCTCGAGATCGTGCTCCTTCAGTCGGATGTCGCCCTGCCCGTGGTGGAGCGACTTCGACGCGACCTCCGCAAGGAGCTCGCGGGAAAGAAGCTGCGGATGGGAGTCGACTCCGAGGAAGCGATCCGGTCCTGCCTGGAACGGTCGACCCGGGCGATGCTCTCCCGACCGTCGATCGATATCGTCCAGGCCGTGCGCGCCCAGTCCCCGAAGCCGTATACGATCCTCTTTGTCGGGGTGAACGGTACCGGGAAGACCACGACCGTTGCGAAGTTCGCCGGATGGTTGCGCGCCCAGGGCTTTTCCAGCGTCATCGCGGCGGGGGATACGTTCCGCGCCGGGGCGATCGAGCAGCTCCTCGTCCACGGGGAGCGCCTCGGAATCCGCGTGGTGCGCCAGCAGGAGGGCAGCGACCCCGCCGCGGTCGCGTTCGATGCGGTGCAGCACGCCCGGGCGAAAGGAGTCGACGTCGTGCTCGTCGACACGGCCGGCCGTCAGCACACCAACGACAACCTGATCGAGGAGGCCAAGAAGATCCGGCGGGTCGTGGCGCCGGCGCTCACCGTCTTCGTCGGCGACGCGCTGAGCGGCAACGACGTGCTGGAGCAGGCACGGATGTTCGACCAGTCGATCGGGCTCGACGGGCTGATCCTGACGAAGCTCGACGCCGATACGAAGGGGGGTGCGGCGCTCAGCGCCACCTACGTGACGAAGAAGCCGATCCTCTTCGTTGGGGTGGGCCAGGGGTACGCTGACTTTCGGGCGTTCGACCCCGACTGGCTCGTCCAGCGCCTCTTTGCGGAGGGGACCGCCGGGTGACCGCCCGGATCGACGTCGTCCTCGTCCGGCCGAAGGAGGACGGGAACGTCGGCGCGGTCGCTCGCATCGCCCGCAACTTCGGCGCCGACCGGTTGGTGTTCGTCGCGCCCCGCGCGCCGCTCCGTACCGAGGCCCGGCGGCGAGCGATGGGGGGACTACCGCTCCTCAAGGCCGCGCGCAAAGTGTCGACGTTCGACCGGGCGGTGGAGGGCTCCGACCTCGTCGTCGGAACGACCGATCTCTCCACCGGGCGATCGAGCGCCTACCTGCGTCGGTCGGTCAGCCCGGAGCGACTCGGCGACCTGCTCGTCCCGATCACCGGGCGCGTGTCGATCGTCTTCGGACCCGAGGACAACGGACTGTCACGGACCGAACTCGCGCGTTGCGACGTGCTCGTCCACATCCCGGCCCGGCGCGAGTTCCCGACCCTCAACCTTTCTCATGCCGTCGCCGTGGTCCTCTACGCGACCCACCGAGCGCGCGGGACGACCGACCCCGAGACGACTCCCGAGCCGCTCGAGATCGAGCTCAACGGTACCGAAAAGGAGCTGTTTCTCGTCCGGATGGAGGAGCTCCTGACCCGGATCGGCTACCCGGGGCACAAACGACGGAGTTTAATCCTCCTGTTTCGTCGTGTCATGGGCCGAGCTACGCCCACGGAGGCGGAGTATCGGATGATGCTCGGGCTCTTTCGGAACCTTGAGCGTCATATGAACCGGGGAAACCATGGGCGAAGGCAACGGTGATTGGCTGCGGGCTCGCGGCATCGGCCGGGAACGGTTCGCGGGATATCTCGCCGACTACCTGGGGACGATCGGCTATTCGGTCGAGCGCACCGACTCGAACGAACCGTCGCTGAGCCGGGTCCGCGGCCACCTCGAGAAGATGAACCCCGCGGTCCCCCCGGTCGCCAAGGAGCTCGCGTTCCGATTCTATCCCACGAGCGGCGGAGCCGCCCTCGTCTGGGAGGCACCGACCGAGATCCCGTCCGACGAGCGCCCGCGGATGGACCGGCTCGTCGCCGAGATCTCGAGCCACCTCATCCGCGCCGTCGCGACCGAGAGCCACGCGACCGCGAAGATCGTGACCCCGTCGGACTCTCGCCTTCCGTGGCAGGGCAACGGCGGGACGCCGGTTCTCGGCAGCGCGAACCCGTAGCCTTATAATCCGAACGAGGGTCGCCCCCCCGCTCCCCATGAGTACTTCCGCCTACCGTTACATGGCCCGGTCGTTCCGGCAGACCCTCGGGGAAGAGGGTTCCCAGCTCCGGCACGAGCGGCTGCTCGCCTGGCGGCGGGAGAACACCGTCACCCGGCTTGAGCACCCGACCCGTCTCGACCGCGCCCGCGCCCTCGGATTCAAGGCGAAGGGCGGGTTCGTCCTCGTACGGGTGCGGGTCCGTCGGGGCGGCCAGCGGAAGCGAGCGATCATCGCGGGACGCCGCCCGAAGCACAAGGGGGTCGCGCGCATGACGCTCTCGAAGAGCCTGCGCCGGATCGCCGAGGAGCGCGCCCAGAAGCACTACCCGAACCTCGAAGTCCTGAACTCCTACTGGGTCGGGGAGGACGGGAAACAGAAGTTCTTCGAGGTCATCCTCCTGGACCCCGACCACCCCGAGATCCTCGCCGACCGCCAGACCGCGTGGATCGCGGCGCCGGTCCAGAAGGGCCGGGTCTTCCGGGGCCTCACGAGCGCGGGCAAGGAAGGACGTGGGCTGCGCTGGAAGGGGAAGGGAGCCGAACGGTTCCGTCCGTCATACGCCCGCAACCGCCGGTGGACCCGACGGACCCAGTCGAAGGTCATCCCGTAGCGCGTCGGCTACGCCCGAGCGACCGGCTCGAGCCGTTCGTCGATCGTCTGCCCACCGCGTTCCGCGAGCCGGCGCGCCCATCCGTAGAGCCCCTCGACGTGGACGAGTTCCCCTCGGAGGATCCGGGCGAGCCGCCGTCGGTACTCGAGGTCCAACGAGATCCGGTCCGCTTCCAGGAATTCGCGCAGCCGTCGGGCGAGATGACCGCCCTCAACGTCCCAGTCGGTGAGGACGATCACCCGACGACTCCCCCCGACCAGGTCGTGGGCGGTGCCGGCGAGGGGCCGCCCGTGGTGGACCGTGACGATCGGGCCCGTAAGCCCCAGCCGCCGGAGCGCGGTCCGGTCCCGACCGCCCTCGACCAGTACGACCGTACCGTCCTCGGCGCTCTCGCTGCGGAGACGCTCCCAGAGGCGTACGAACTCGTCGAGAGCGTCCGAAGGGCCCCGCCCGCTGCGCATCGTCGTGGGCTTCCCCGCGGTCGCGTCGTACCGCAGTGGGCGAATCGACACCGCACAGGTCCTATAGTCCTTGGGTACTCCCCGACCTCCCTGACCTGCTGCGCATGCCCGATCATTACACCCAGCTGCTCGAGTGGCGGCGCAACGAAGCCGCGGTTCGGGGCCTCTCGAAGCTTCCCCACGACTTCTATCGGTCGACGAGCCTGTACCTCGCCGAGGTCCGCCGGTCGTACGAGAGCGACCTCCGGGAGAACCCGTCCGGTCGGAAGGGGGAGATCTCCCGACAGACCTACCAGCGCGCCAGCCAGATCGCCCGCGATATCGTGGAAGCCCGCGCCCAGAAGGTGCTGACCGCCGCGTTCCAGGCGAGCATCGGGGGAACGCGGGAGCTGACGAACGCCCTCGGAGAGGAGCGGGCGATGTTCGACACCGTGCTGACCGCGCTCGTCGAGCATCGGCGGGGCTCGGCGCCGTACCTCGAGGCGATGGCGGTGCCGGCGCCGTCCCCGGTCGTTACCCCGGCTCCGCCCCCCCCGACTCCTCCGGTCGTCGCCCCGACCGAGTCCGTCCCCGCGGCGCCCCCGCTCCGGGCGACGCGCGCCGTGCCTCCCCTCACCTACGTTCGCGTACTGAAGAACGGACGTCCACTCTCCGTCGGGTCGGAGACCGTAGACCTCCGCGAGGACGACATCCTCTCCCTGCCCGCGGACTCGGCGAAGCTCCTCGTCGACGCGAAGGTCGCCGAACCCGTCGCGACCGGCCCGAACCGCCCGGTCACGTAGCCGACGCACGAACCGCGGCGGTCTTCGGGGGCGCGAGCTCCAGGACCCGGAAGCGGTCGAATCCGAAGAGGAGATTCTTCGCCGCGAGGCGGAGGCGTACCTCGGCCTCGGCCGAGCCGGCGGTGCGGATCGCCGCATCGAGCCGCGACGGAAAGCCCCACGCTCCGAGGGCCTCGGCCTGGGACCGGAACGCGATCTCCTCGAGGCAGCTCGCTCGCGCGACGCCGCGGATCCGTGTGAAGTTCACGAACGTGGAGAGGTCGGCGGTGCCGGGGGCGTCGAGGGGGTCCGCAACGAATCGATGGCCCCGTACGGCGGCGAGCGTCCCGCGCGGATGTCCGCGCAGGAGCTCGGACTCCTCGCACCCGTAGTCCAGAACGATCGCCGCGCCCGCTACGAGGTGGTCCCCGACTTCTCGCACGAACCCCTCCGCCGCGGGGGAAACCTCGAACACCCCTCCGGCTTCAGAGGGGACCGGGAGCGGGGTCCCCGGGACCGCGCGCGCGAGTGGGACCTCGGCGGCCGCCATGCCCGCCCCCTCCACGCGGACCCCGAGTTCGTGCCACGACGTACCGTCCCACCGCAGGCGACGCGCCGGTTGCGCGTCCAGGAACTCGTTGGCGATGACGGCGCCCGCGAGTGGCCCGAGCGCACCGACGGACTCCGCGACCCGAACGGGAATCCCGGGAGCCGCACGACGAACCCTCTCTTGGGCCTCACGGGCTCGAGCGGGGGACCGCTCGACGAGCACGTACTCGAGACCGGGCGCTTCGTCCCTCAGCTCGGTGACCACGGAGGCGGCGAGCGTCCCGTCACCGGGACCCAGCTCTACGATGCGGAACGGGTGAGACCCACCGACCGCGCGGCGGATCTCGCGAAGCCGGGCGGCCAGGGTCTGTCCAAAGAGCGGGTGGACGTGCGCCGCGGTGTAGAAGTCTCCCGAAGGTCCGAGGGGCGGGCGCGTCCGATGGTAGAATCCGATGTCGTCGGCGTAGAGCGCGATCTCCATGAAGCGGTCGAAGGGGAGGAATCCGGAGGGATCGGCGGCCGCCCGCAGCGCATCCACTACGCGCGCGGAACGCTCCCGCTCCGACGCGTCCGGGGGAGGCAGTGCGTGCGCCATCGGTCCGCCGGGCCGGGCTCCGGCGGATCAGCCGATGTAGCCGAGGTCGTCTCGGGGCGGAGGTCCGCCGGCCGGCGTTCCTTCCCCGGAGTGTTGCTCCGCGTCGTGGATCTTCTGGGCGATCCGGTCGATCTCCTGGGCCTTCGCCTGCAGGGCGGTGAAATCGAGGTCGATGTGGAGCACCCGTGCCAGGACCTTCAGGACCGCCTCGGCGCTCCGGGGGTCGACGAAGTAGCCGCTCGTCTCGCCCATGAGGCAAACGCCCTCCATTCCGACGAGGCGCCCGAGGCCCAGGAAGAGTCCGCTCGCCCCGATCAGCCCGCCGCCGGGGTCGTTCCTCGAGAAGACCACGTCGAACTTTTTCATCAGTTCCACTCGCGAGGGGCTCGTGGCGGCACCGAGGACCCGGGGGGTCTCCACGACCCGTCCCTGGGCAAAGCCGGCGAGCGTGAACACCTCGCGGACCCCGAGCGCGTGGCAGTAGTCGAGCACGCGTTCGGTGATCTCGTACTGACCTTCGGGGCTGATTCCCTGGTAGTCGCCGCCCAGGATCAGGAGGTCGTGCTGGGCGGCCGCAGGGGCCTTCCAGTACGAGAGGTCGTTCGAGACAAGTCGGATGATCCCCTCCTCGGAAACGTACACCTGAGGAGGGAAGAACTTCGAGTAGATCGTCGCGAGCGGTTTCGCCGGCAGCTGGTCGCGAAGGTAGTCGGCCGCGAGCTTGCCCACGTTGCCGACCCCGGGGAGCCCCTCGACCAGGATCGGGTCGCGGAGCGAGACCTTCTCGAGCGTGCGGATGACGACGTCCTCCACGAGACCCCCGGCCGACAGAGCCGGGCGCCGCCGATAAAGACTCGGTTACGGCGAGGTAGGCCGCTATCCCGAGGGCCGGTCGTCCGGTCCGGCCTGCCAGCCGGCCTCCCCGACGTGGACCCTCAGGATCTGGCTGAGGTCGGGCCGGTTGCCCACCTTCTCGACCAGGAGCGTGTGCTGGTAGCGACTGCCGTGCGCGTCGGCCCGAAGTTCGAAGACGAGGTCGGCGAGGTCCTGGAGCAGTCCGTAGATCGCGCGGTCCTGCTGGACCGAGTGGATCGTGAGCAGGGCCTGGCCGCCGATCGTCTGGCAGCGATGCCGGATCTGGCGCGCGACCGTCGTGACGTCATGCGGCTCGAGGACCTCGAAAAAGAAGTCGACCGAATCGAGGACGAGCCGGAACGGAGTGTCCATCCCTGCGAGGTCCGACAGCATCCGGTTCGTCAGGCTGAACGACTGCGTCGACCGGTCCCGCGGGCGAGTACCGACGAGCTGGTCCAGCGACAGTCCCTGCTCGCGGGCCCGCGCGATCTCGAGACCGTGCACCAGGACCCGCTCGTAGTACTCGTCCGCGAGGTTGACGACCTTGACCTCGGCCGGGTCCCATCCAAAATCCTCGAACGCCTTTCGAACGTCCCCCGTCCGCTCGAAGGTCGTGTAGAACAGTACCGGTACGCGGCCGACCCCCGCGTGGGCGAACTGCTTGGCGAGGAGAGGGGCGCCCGAGCCCGAGTGCCCCGACAGGAGCGCGAGCCACCCCGGAGGCAGGGCGGTCCACAGCGAGGCGTCGACCTCGGGGATCCCGAAGATCTGGTCGTTCTCCCCCATGCTCAACGTCCCCGCCCGACGTCGATCGTCTCGTCGACCAGCAGGTTGAGCATCTGCTCGAGCCCGCTCGCTTCCTCGTCCGAGGTCTCGAGGACGAGCGTGAGGACGTTGCGGCTCTTCAGATTCGTGAGGAAGATGTGGAAGAACTCGGAGAGCAGCTCCCGCGGGTTGTGGATCGCGAGTGCGTTCACGCTGTCGAGCACGACGATCGACCGCGGATGCGGGAACTTCCGCAGGAGGTAATCGACGCGGAGCATGATCTCCTCGAGCGCCCGCGGCGTCTCGATGTACGTCGCGTTGGGGAGCGGGTTCGCGTAGTTCATCATGATGTGGCTGATGACGTCCACGAACGAGATCCGGTCCGCGGGGACGTCGAGCGCCTGCGCGAGCGACCAGACGAACGACGCGGGGTTCGTGACGGTGATGTAGATCGTGTGGGCGTCGGTCTCGCTTCCGACGTCGCGCAGCGTGGCGTTCAGGACCGCGAAATAGTGGTCGGCGTACTCCCGCGGGTCGAGCTTGAGCGCGACGGCGCTCCCGCCGGGGAGCGCACGGAGACGTTCGCCGATGTCGACCGGGGGCACGGGCCTACGTTCCCTCCGGGTGCCCCCCCTTGAGGTGGGGGGCCATCAGGAGCCCGATCGGGGTGAGCTCGATCACGTACTGGGCGCGGGAGTGGGCCGTTCCGCGCATCTTGACGATCTGGAGCACCCGAAGGATGTCGCCCTGGCGTCGTGTGTTCCAGAGGAGGATGACGCCGTCGACGATCGCTTCCTCCACCCCGTGCAGCGAGTAGCGTCCGGCGGTCGGGCCGATCTCGGAGACGAGCAGCGAAGTACAGCCGATCTCGCTCAGGGATTGGCCGAGCCGCAGCATGAAGTCCCGGATCGCCTCGTCCCGACGGATCCGGTAGCAGACGGAGGTCAGGCTGTCCAAGACGAGTCGCTTCACCCCGAGGGTATCGACCAGGTCCCGGATCGTCCGGATGAGAATGTCGATTTCGTCCGGGGTGAGCTCCTCGTGCTCGAGTCCGAGCTTGTCGTAGAGGGCCGGGAGGTCGACGAATACGAGCGAGCCGTCGCTCACGAGGTCCGCTCGGAAGAACTCGAAGGTCGACAGGTTCTGGATCAGCTTCGCCGAAGCTTCCGTGACGGAGAGGAACAAGGAGCGCTCGCCGCGCTCGGCGCCCCGAACGAGGAACTCGAGGCAGAGGGTCGTCTTCCCGGTGCCGACGCTGCCGGCGACGAGGATCATGTTCCCGCGGGGGATCCCTCCGCCGAGGATGTTGTCGAGTCCCTCGATCCCCGTCGCGCACCGCTCGAGAACGGTCGCAGGGGCCATCAGGGCGCGGGGCGCCGCCTCGGGTGCGGCGCTTCCGTCGTCCGGGGTATCCATCGACAGAACGAGCCGCCGCCTGCCTAAGAGGGTTGTGTTGGGGGGGAATCGGAATTCACGTCCGTACGAGCAGTAGAATCGGGTGTCTCGAGGATCCGGTCCGGATCGATCCACCAGAAGGTGCCCTGTCGGTCCCGCACGGTGCGGACCAGCGCACCGGACCGGCCGAGCAGACCTCCCGCCGCGCGGATGCCACGGTCGGTGGGGTCGGACGCGCGCCGCAGTTCGGACAGCGACACCCGAACCAGCTCCCGGGTCCCCGCCGCCCGCACCCGTTCCCGGACCTCGAATAGCACGACCTCGACCGGGTCGCGGGGTCGCGGAACTTCCACCGCCGCGGACCGGTGAGCTACCGTCCGGCGCGCGGTTTCCGGGGTTGTACCCGGCTCCGCTTGCCCGTCAACGGTGGTCCGCCGAGTTTCCGAATCTACCGGGCGTGCCACGCGGACCCACTCGACCACGTTTCCCTTCCCCAGAAGGACCGCCGCCTCCCCGCGGGGCAAGGAGAGGATCGCCTCGGTCGGCACGCCCCTCGCCACCCGGGAGAACTCCCGGGCCTCTTCCGGCGAGCCTCGGAAGGCGACGAAATCGGCGACGTTGGTCCAGACGGCCTCGGCGACCGCTTCGGGCAGGCTGGCGATCGCCTGGGTAGCGAGCACGACGTGCACATTTTGCCGCCGTCCCAGCCGCAGCATCTCGGAGAGGCTCTCGTGAACGAACCATTGGGCTTCGTCAAGCACCACGAACGTCTTCGGCCCTCGGGGACGGGCGAGGAGCTGGGACCACACGAGCGCGAGATAGACGGAGAGCAGGTAGCGAGCGGTCGACTCTCCGACCTCCGCGGCGTTGCCCGCGACGAGTACGACCTTCCCGGGAGCGACCAGGTCCGACGCGCGGAACGACGGTTGCGGCCGACAGACCATCCGCACGAGGGTGGGGCTGCGCACCACCTCGTAGAGGAGCCGTCGCGCCCCTTCCGCATCCTCCGGCCGACTCCGAATCCGGTCGCCCAGTTCACGCACCGCGACGGTCGCCTCGGGAGGAACGACCCGGAACCCCCGGCCTCCCGAGGCAAGCAGGAGGTGGGCGTCGACGAGAGTCCCGGCGGGGAAGGCGGCCGCCGCCCGGAGTGCGCGGGTGAGCATCTCCTCGAGACGAGGGCCCCAGAAGCTCGAATCGACGTACCGTCCCGAGCGCACCCTCCTCAGGGCGTGGACGAGGTCGTTGAGCAACCGCTCCCCTCGGGCGCTGCCGGAGACCTCCGGCGGGCCAATTCCCTCGAGGGCATTGAGGCCCGCATCGGCCCCCGGCTCGATCCAGACGAGCCGGTCCCGCGAGGCCAGGGGGAGCGCGTCTCGCACCGACCGAGCCGTCTCCCCCAGCGGGTCGAAGAGGATCAAGCCGGACCGGTCGACGACGCGACGAGCGAGGGCTCTCAGAAGGGAGCTCTTCCCCATTCCGGTTTCGCCGAGCACGGCGAGGTGTCGCCCCTGATCGGGCTCGAGCGTCGGACCGATGACTCTCCCCCTCTCACTTCGCCCGAGGGGAAGCATCGGCGGGGACCCGCCCCCGGCGGCGCCTGGGACGCCGGTGGCGGGGCAACACGCGGTCGGCAATGCGAGGACCAGTTCGGCCTCGGTCAGGTGGAACCGAGGCCCCCCGCTTCCCTGCCACCATCTGCGGCGTCGGAAACGCAGACCACTCCCCCGGGAGGACCTCGTCGCGGACTCGAGCGCGCGGACGGCGGGTCCCTCGAGCCGGGGCGCGGCGTGAACAGAACAACTCACGTTCCAGAACAGGGGGCGTTCGCGGGGATCGTCGGGCGGTACCGGACGCGGTCTGCCGATGCCCATCGGCGCAGCGGTCCCCCGTCGCGGGATGGGGTCGAACGGGGGCTCGTCGAACTCCCACCATCCTCGGTGCGTTACGGCGGCCGGAACGAAGCGCCATTGACAGCGCACCCCACGAGCAACGGCTCCGAGCGCGAGCACCACCGCGTCGACGGTCGCCACCGCATCGGTCGCGCTACGAAACGGTTCGGGCCAGTCCCTCGAGCGAACCGCCATCCATTCCGCCGGCCCCAGCGACGACGCCTCTGGATCGTGCGCCGGCTGCCACTGGTGGCGGCCGTACGCGCTCGTGAATGCCCGGGTCGCCCACCGGGCGGTCGAGGGGTCGAGGGCCTCCAGCCAGAGGATCGGGTCGGCCCCGGATTCGACCGTCAGTCGGAACGACGCCCCGACCGCGTGGCCGGCGCGAACCGCCGCCGTGAGGCGAGCGCGGAAGGCGGCGGCATCATCGCCTCGACCTTCGGCAACGAGTCCCGGACGGAATGTCCAGGAGCGCGGCGCACGCTCCCCCGGGGAGAGCGATCCGTTGGAGTCCACCGCGAGGGTTCGACGGCCGGCGGTTCGAGCCCTGCCACGGAGGCGGTTGGTGAACGGTGCACGCTGTCGCCACCCTCAAGTGGCCCCCCGTGTCGGGAGGACGGCGGAGCGCGGACCTCGATGTCGTCCCTGGAAGAGCACATCACCGAGGTGGAGGAGGAGATCCGAAACACCTCCTACAACAAGGCGACGTCGGGCCACATCGGTCGTCTCAAGGCCAAGCTCGCCGTCCTCCGGCTCGAGCGGGAGACCCGGGCCAAGGGTAAGGGGGGCGGAACCGGGTATGCGGTCCGGAAGAGCGGCCATGCCACGGTCGGGCTCGTCGGGTACCCGTCCGTCGGCAAATCCACGCTCCTCAATCGCCTGACCTCGGCCGAGAGCGAGACCGGGGCCTACGACTTCACGACGCTCTCGATCATTCCGGGGATGCTCCGATGGGGAGGCGCCTCGATCCAGATCCTCGACATGCCCGGGCTCGTACCGGGGGCGGCGCGCGGCCGCGGTCGCGGCCGCGAGGTCCTGTCGGTCGTTCGGTCGGTCGACCTGATCCTCTTCATGATCGACCCGGAGCACACGAACTTGCGCGCCCTGGTCACCGAGCTCGAAGGCTCGGGCGTACGGATCAACGCGCGCCCGCCCCGGGTCGTGGTGACGCACCAGGACCGGGGGGGACTCACGGTCTCGAGCACGGTGCGGCTCACGCAGCTCGCGGGCGGACTCGCGAGCCAGATCGCGCGGGAATTCAGCTTCCACAACGGGTCGATCATCTTCCGGGAGGACGCGACCCCCGACCAGTTGATCGACGTCCTCGCCGGGAATCGGGTCTACGTGCCCGCCCTCCTGAGCGTGAACAAGAGCGAGCTCCTGAGTCCGCCGGACCGTGCGAAGTTCGTTCTCGAGCAACGCCCGTACGACCCGATCTTCGTCTCGGCCCGGGACCGCGTCGGCCTGGACGCACTGGTCGACCGGATCGGGCATGCGCTCCGTTTCATCCGGATCTACGTGAAACCCCCGGGACGGCCTCCCGACAAGGACGAGCCGGTGATCCTGCGGGAGGGTGACACGATCCAGGGCCTGCTCGGGCGCCTGCCGACCGAACTCGACCGGACGTTCAAGGCGGCCCAGGTCTGGGGCAAGAGTGCACGGTTCCCCGGTCAGACCGTGGGCCGCGACCACGTCCTTGCGGACGAGGACATCGTCACCGTCGTGATCGCCCGGGGCGCTGGACGCGCGACAGCGTGACGGGCCCCGATCCCCGGGGACGGAACAGCTCCGGGCGCGCCTGTCCGCCCAGAAGATAGTGCGCCTTGTGGAACGGGTCCAGGCGAACCGACACGGCGAGGTCGACGGCCGGGCTGAGCTGCTGTTCGGCCGTCTCGAGATGGCCGGGCGCGTCCCGGTCCCGCCCCATGCTCGCGGTCTTGAGGGCGAGGAGCAGCGCGGCGCCCGTTCCCGCGAGGTAGAGCTCTGCATTCCGACGAACGATCTCGACCTGGTCGGGCTGGGCGACGTCGGAGTACAGGCCGTCCACCGCAGGAACGAGCCGCGAGTACGACCTCGGTTCGCGCGCATCGCCGAGGATCGGTACCACATTGGGCCATCGCTCGGCCAGCGCGAGAAGCCGGGCGAACGGTCGGGGGCTCCGCTCGAGCGCGTAGACGCGGCCCGAGGGGCCGACCAGGTCCGCGACGTGCGAGGTCGTGGTCCCGCTGGCCGCGCCGAGGTAGAGCCATCGTTCCCCCAGAGTCGGGACGGGCCCCGCCCACTCGTGCACGAGTCCCGCCGAGAGCTTGCTCCGTCCGGGCTCGAACGACCGGAACGCGCGGGCGCCCGTGTCGACCCACCGTTCGCCGTACACCGGTGGCGGCGCTCCGGCGGCCTCGGTGAAGAGCTCGGTCCGTTCGGCGGTCCGTGCACGCACCAGTCGGGGCGACCGGCGATCCGGAGTGAAGCGGCGAGGTGCTCTCACGGCTGTCTCCGTCGGAGCTGCTCGATCCGCCGGTCGCGTCGGGCGACGAGGGCCGGGAAGATCGCGGCGTGCGTGGTCGCATCCGCGCGGATCGCGATCGCGGCGAGCGCTCCCAGGCTCCGAGCGTAGGCGCCCCGGCGTCCGGTGGGAACGTCGTTCATCCGGTCCGCGCGGTAGAGGATCCCGTATCGGGGCCCCCGCTCCGGGGACGGGCGACGCCGGGTTCCGAGAAGCTGGATGCGCCCGGCGCGCATTCGAGAGAGCGCGGTGACCCCGCCGGCGGCAGAAACGAGACGGGCGGCGGCGCGTTCGCCGACGACGGCCGAGAGGTTCGGAACTACGCGGCGTGCGTGATCGCGGACGAGGCTCCGGAGCTTCTCGTGATGACGCTCGAGCGAGCTCCGGACCTCCGTCCAGTGATTCGCGTACTCCGCGAGGGCGGATCCGGGCACTACGAGGAACGACTCGACGGCGCGCGCTTCTCGGCCCACGGCCCGCTCCACCCTCTCCTCCTCCCGCGTGAGGGTGATGAGGATCTCTTCCGGTGAGCGAAGTGACCGTTCGAGCGCCTCGTGGGCGAGCGCGAGGGCGAAGCGCCGTTCCTCGACCGGCTCTCCGTGAGGCAGCGCGCCCCGGGCGTGACGGAGTTCGGGGATCGTCGCGGGCTGGACCGGGCGTTCGAGACGTCGTCCGAGCTCGGAGGAGAGGGAGTCCGAGTCGGTTCGAATCGTCGCGTCCGGCGGCAGTCGGTCGAGTGCGTTGAGCAGTGCCGGTGGAAGGCGGTCGTCCTGCGATTCCCGGCCCGGACCCGCGGCGCGAGTCGACGGGAGGCGGAACGCGGCGGGAGGCGCGGAGGACGAACGCAGAAGGTAGACGGTGGCGCCCCGCTCTACGACGAAGACGCTCGCCACACTCTAGAACTCCTCGAGCGACTTTTGGAATCGGTGGTGTTCCTCGGGGACGTCCACGGGGTACTTGCCGGTCAGACAGCCTAGGCAGAGACTCTCTGCCGGGATCGTAATGGATTCGACGAGCCCCTGGATCGAGAGGTAGTGCACGCTGTCCGCGCCGATCACCTCGGCGATCTCCTGTTCGTTCCGGTCGTGGGCAACGAGCTGCTGGCGGTCCTTCATGTCGACGCCGAAGTAGCAGGGGGCACGGATGGGGGGGCAGCCGATCCGAACGTGGACGCGCGTCGCCCCCGCGGCTCGGACCATCTGAACGATCTCCCGGAGCGTAGTCCCGCGGACGATCGAATCGTCGAGGAGCACGACGCGTTTTCCCTTGAGGAGCCCGGGGACCGGATGCAACTTCACGCGAACCTCGGACTCCCGGCGCTTCTGGTCCGGGAGGATGAACGTGCGCTCCACGAACCGGTTCTTGATCAGCGCCTCGGCGTAGGGGATCCCCGAGCCTTCCGCGAATCCGAGGGCCTGAGGGCGCGCGGAGTCCGGCACCGGGACCACGAGGTCGGCTTCCACGGGGCTCTCCTTCGCGAGTCGCATGCCGATGCGGTGCCGTACGTCGTAGATCGGCACGTTCTCCGCGATCGAATCCGGGCGGGAGAAGTAGACCCACTCGAACATGCAATGCGCGCGTTCCCCCGAGCTCGGGATGCGCGAGGTCCGCGCGAGCTGCCCCTTCTCGAGGACCACCACCTCGCCGGGGAGGACGTCGCGCAGCGCTTTCCCGCCCATCAGCTCGAGAGCGACCGACTCGCTTGCGACCGCGACCCCACCCTCGACCGTGCCGTAGACCAGGGGTCGGATCCCGAGCGGGTCTCGGAACGCGTAGATCCGGTTCCCGACGATCAGGACGACCGCGTATCCGCCGATCAGCTCCGGGCAGGCGCGTCGGATCGCCGCGTCAAGGTCGCGCGTGTGGTTGAACTCGAGCGCGATCGCCTGGGCGATCGTCTCGGTGTCCGCGTTGCCGAGGAGTTCGACGCCCTGGATCTGGATGCGGCGGCGGATCCGCTCGTAGTTGACGAGGTCGCCGTTCGCCGCGAGGGCGGCGTCCTCGTCACGGAGCTTGAATACGATCGGCTGCGCGTTCTCGAGGTCGGTCGATCCCGTCGTCGGGTAGCGAACGTGACCGATCCCGGTCGACCCGCGCAGCCCGTCGAGCATCTCCTGGGTGAAGATCTCGTGGACGAGCCCCATTCCCTTGCGGTGGTGGAGCACGCCGTGGCTCGTGGTCGCGATACCGGAGGACTCCTGGCCCCGGTGCTGGAGGGCCCGGAGCCCACGGAAGAGGAACGGGGCGGCCCCCTTCCCCTGCAGCGAGACCCCTACGACGCCGCAGTGGTCCCGCGCCGGCATGGGTTTCCGAGGGCGAGAGTGGGCCTCCCGCCGGAGCCACCCGGCCCCGCTTCTTAAGGAGAGCGGAGTTGCTTACAGCAACTTCATCCGAAGAGCGCGGAGAGGCCCTCGGCGGCCTCTTCCTCGGTGACGCCCTTCTCTTCCTTCTTTTCCTCTTCCTTCTTCTCGCCCTTCGCGTCCTTGTGGTCGGCGGGCGCCGCGGCGGCGGGGGCCGCGAACGTCTCGGCCTTGGCGAGTACCTCGGCGAGGTTGACTCCCTCGAGCGAGGCGATGAGCGCCTTCACCCGCGCCGCATCGGGCGTCGCGCCCGCGGCGGTCAGGATGCCCGTGAGGGCCTTTTCGTCGATCGGCTTTCCGGCCGCGTTGAGCAGCAGCGCACCATACACGTACTCCATTGTTCTCACTCCGTGGACTTCGGGGGGACCCTCAGTTACCTGTCAATTTTCCGACCGCCGCCGCCTCGCGCATCGCCTTCGCGAACAGCGGTTCGATCGTCTCCTTGGTGACGTACCCGGCCGCGAGGGCGAGCCCGAGGGCGCGCCGGTGGGCCCTGGTGACGAGAAGCGGAACGGTCTCGGGCGTGGCGTATCCCAGCTCGACCGCGAGACCGAGCGCACCGCGTGCCGCCCGGCCGATGTCGGCCCGCTGGGCATCCAGGTCGACCGCGAGCACGGACGGCGGGTAGAACGTCTCCCCATCGACCACGCCGCGCAGCGTGAGTCCGACCTCGAGCGGGAAGATCTCGAGTCGCGTGAGCAGGCCCGCGACCTCCCGCGAGATCGTCCCGCCCGCCTTGACGATCACCGTGTCCTTCTTCAGAACGACTTTCCCCTTCTCTATCGCGGCAGGGAAACCGGCGTGCTGGAGTTCGCCGACGATCGGCCCGGGTTTGAAGCTCGTGTTGCCTCCCGGAACCAGGATGTCGTGGGGGGCGATCTCCCCTCCCCGCGCCGGCGTCGGGGACCGGGTGCGGGTGAACTCGGCGTAGAGCGTGAACGGGTTTCCCTCGGCCGCCAGGATCGCGGTCTGGTCCTCGACCTGGGCGAGGAGCGGGCCGAGTGAAGCGCGTTGCCGGGTCGCCTTCTCGATCGCGTGACGGATCGAGGTGTTCGTCGCGACCTGGATCGGGTGCCCGCGCTGGCGGAGCTCGCGTCGCATCGACTGGAGGGCGGCCGCGGGGACGCCGCGGACCCCCACGACCGCGGTCATCGGGCGGGAGAGCAGGACGGTCGCGAGCGCGTCGACCGACGCGAGTCGCTCGGGGGGAACGGAACCTCGACCGGGCATGCGGGTCTCCTCACCAGAGCCGAACGGCCGGGCCCATGGTCGTCTTGAGGTAGGCCGACTCGATGTTCGTACGTCCGCGCTCGAGTTTTCCGACGATCCGGTTCAACACCGCATCGACGTTCTGCGCGATCTGCTCCGGGTCCATGCCGCGGGTGCCGACGGGGGCGTGGAAGGTCCGGTTCCCCTTCGAACGGATCCGGATCGAGCGCTTGAGCGCGTTCACGAGGTTGGTCGGGTCGCTGCCCGGCGGAACCGGTCGCGGCATCTTTCCCCGCGGCCCGAGGACGATCCCGAGCCGCTTACCGATCGTCGGCATCAGCGGGGCCTCGGCCAGGAAGAAGTCGATGTCCGTGACGACCCGCTTCGCCGCCTTCTTGTCCTTTGCGAACTCATCGAGCTCGTTGGCGGGGACGACCAGGTCCGCGACGCCGCGCATCTTTTGACAAAGCTCCGGCGATCCGAAGACGGCGACCTTCACGGTCTTGCCCCGGCCGTTGGGGAGCTGCACCTCGTCCTCGAGCCGATTCTTGGGAACCGTGAGGTCGAGGTCCTTCAGGTTCACCGACAGTTCCACGGTCTCCGAGAAGCCGCGCTCGGGAGCCTTCCCGAGCACCTCGGTGACGACTTCCAGGGACGGTCGGTCGACCATTTTCTCCTCAGTGAGCGCGGCGGCCGAGAAGGCCTTCCTACATAAGTCTTCGGGTTCTCCTCTCTCGGTACACCGCCGGGACGGTGGCTCGCGGATGCCCCGCGGGCCCTGCGGGCGGTCCGTTCGATTTCGGAGGGCCGGCGTCGCCCCGTCACGACCGAACGGCCCCGAGGTGGCGCCCCAATGCCTATATAGCAAACGCGTCTCGCCGCCCGCCGATGCACTATCCAAAGGTCGTGTCCACGTATTGCCCAAAGTGCAAGGTGCACACGGAGCACGAGGTCGAGAAGGGCAAGAAGCGCCCCGCCTCGGAAATGAAGTGGGGGCAGCGGCGATTCCGACGCGCGACGGCAGGGTACGGAGGCTTCCCCCGGCCGAAGCCCGAGGGACGCGCGAAGGCGGTGCGCCGCGTCAATCTCAAGTTCCGCTGCAAGAAGTGCAAGTACATCGTCCAACCCGCGAGCTGGCGCGCGAGCTCCCTCGAACTCGTGGAGCACCACTAAGAGGAGGGAACGAATGCGAGCCCCTTCCCCGTTCTGGGTCGTGAAATGTCCGGACTGCTCCACGGAGCAGACGATCTTCAGCCGGCCGGCGACGGTCGTGAACTGTGGCGTCTGCGGGGCCACGCTCGCCACCCCGACCGGCGGTCAAGCGAAGCTCCGCGGCGAACTCGTCCGCCCGGTCATCGCCGAAACGTAGGACGCGAAATCGGATGCCCCTGAGAGCCGAGTACCCCGAAGAGGGAGACCTCGTCGTCGGGACCGTCACCTCCATCCGTAATTTCGGTGCGTTCGTCAAGCTCGACGAGTACAACGGTCGGGAGGCGTTCATCCACCTCTCCGAGGTCGCCACCGGGTGGGTCAAGTACATCCGGGACCACATTCGCGAGGGTCAGAAGATCGTCGCGCGGGTCCTTCGCGTCGATCCGGCCAAGAGCCAGATCGACCTTTCGCTCAAGCGGATCAACGACCACCAGCGCCGGGAGAAGACGCAGCAGTGGAAGAACGAGGGCCGGGCGCTCCGGCTCGTGGAGCAGGTCGCGCAGGCACTCAAGATCACCGCGGACGAGGCGAGCGACCTGTTCGGAGCCGCGCTCGTCGAGAAGTACGGTTCGCTCTTCCAAGCGTTCGAGGTCGCGTCGGCCGACGCGAAGCGGTTCCAGAAGGAGAACGAGAAGTCCCCGTGGGCGACCGCGTTCCTCAAGGTCGCCCGGGAGAACATCGTCCCCCCACAGGTCACGATCCTCGGTACGCTCGAGGTCTCCGACCCGAACCCGGACGGGATCGAGCACGTCCGGGCCGCGCTTCTGGCGGCCGAGGAGGTGGACCCCGAGTCCGTCGAAGTGCACTACGTGGGCGCCCCAAAGTATCGGGTACGCGTCATCGCGAGCCAGTACAAGCAGGCGGAGGAGACCCTGAAGCGGGCGACCGACGCCGCGCTCAAGTCGATCAAGGGCGCCGGCGGCGAGGGAACGTTCACGCGAACATGACCGAGTCCCTCCTCCATGTGTGCCGTGCCTGCAGTCGCTACACCCTCCGCTCGAAGTGCCCGGAGTGTGGTGCGGCGACCCGCACCCCCCATCCGGCTCGGTTCGACCCGGGAGACCGATACGGGAAGTACCGGCGGATGCTTACCGAGGCCACCCGTACGACGGGGGGCTCGGGAACGTGATGAGTATGTCCGCGTCCATGCACCGCATCAAGGTTGTCAATGACGTCAGCGACCTCGTATCGATCCTACGGGCGGTCGACTCCCCGCTCAAGCTGAAGCTCGTCCAACGGCTCGGCGAGAACTGGCTGACCGGCGAGGATGTGGAGCGCGAGTTCGGCAAGGAGGGGATCAAGGCGCTGGTCTTCTTCGAAAAGCTGCGGTTGATCGACACCCGATGGGTGGCGCGTGAGGGCCGGAAGCAGCCCGACAAGAGCTACCACTTCTACTACTCGACCATCAACATCAACACGACGTCGCCGCTCGCCGAGGTCTCCGAGATCCTGGCGATCGCGATGATGGGTCTCAAGGAGTACGCCAAGCTCGAGCAGAAGATCCACGACGCGGTCGGCGCCGAGGGCCGCTTCTTTTCCGACGTGGCGGAGGAGCTCGGCATGTCCCCGACGCGGCTCAAGGGCCTGGTCAAGCGCTCGGACAAGTTGGAGTACCGTGGCCACCGGATCGAGCGGTTCCAAGCGGAAGCCACACCGTAACCCGCGTCCGCAGGTCTCGGTCCTCCGCGTCGGGCACCGGGTCGGTCGCGACCCACGGCTCACGACCCATCTCGCGCTCGCCGCCCGCGCCCTGGGCGCGGACCGGATGTACCTCGAGCCTCCGGACCCGGACCTTGCGGCGCGTGTCGCCGCCCTCGCCAAGGGATGGGGCGGCTCGTTCGAGGTCGTCGGGGTGCGGGACTGGAAGCAGCAGGTCCGATCCTACGCCGGGATCGTCGTCCACCTCACCATGTACGGACAGCCGCTCGAGCGAGTCCTTCCCCGGATCCTCCGGTCCCCTCGCGTGCTGCTGGCGGTCGGCGGGGCCAAGGTCCCCCCGGACCTCTACCGGCTCTCGACGCTGAACGTCGCCGTCGGGCACCAACCGCACAGCGAGGTCGCCGCGGTCGCGGTCGTTCTCGACCGTCTGCTCGGAGTTCCCGGGCCGGGAAGGTGGCCCGGAGCGGAACGCGCAGTCGTACCTCGGGTCCGAGGCAAGAAGGTCGCCGTGCGCCGGAGAGCGGGATGACGGAGGAGCTCCCTCCGATCCCGGCCCGAACGCTCCCTCTCGCGGCGACGTCGCCCGGAAAGTGCATCGTGTTCGGCGAGCACGCCGTGGTGCACGGCGCTCCCGAGCTGGTGTTCGCCCTCGACCTCGAGACCCAGGTGTTCGTTCGCGCCGCCGACGTCACTCGACTGAACGGGAGCCCCCGAGCGGTCGACGAGCATCCGTACTTTGCGCGCGCCCTCTCCTCGATGTGGGCCGAGGGACCTCCGATCGACGTGCGGGCGGTCTCGCGGATCCCGCGCTCCGCCGGTCTCGGGTCCTCCGCCGCGTTCGTCGCCGCGCTCGCCGCGGCCCTCGGTGCGGCGACCGGAGGGATCGACCGCGCCACCCTGGCGGGTCGCAGCTTCGAGATCGAGCGCGGGGCCCAGGGGGTCGGCAGTCCCGGCGACACCACCGCCGTCGTCGGCGGCGGGTTCCTGTCGATCAACGGAGGGTCCGGGGCTCCGCTCTGGACGGTGGAGAACGGAGACCGGGTCTGGCAGGTCCGGCGGGTGACCGACCCCGGTTGGGTCTGGGTCGTCGCCCACTCCGGGATCCCTCGATCCACCGCCGACGCCGTTCGGGCGGTCGCGGCGCGGCTCGAGCGCGCCGACGGACCGACGTTGCTCGCCGAGTTCCGACAGGTCGCCGAGGACGGAATGCGCGCGGTCGACCACGCGGACCGGACCGCCGTCGCGGAGCTGCTACGGCGGAATCACGAGCTGCTCCGGGAAGTAGGGGTCTCCCACCCGCGGCTCGAGGAACTGCTCGCGGCCGCGGCCCCCGCCGCCGAGGGGGGGAAGTTGACCGGGGCGGGAGCCGGAGGGTCGATCGTCCTGCTCCCGATACCGGGCAAGGAGACCGAGCTCGTGCGCCGCCTCGCCCGCGCCGGCGGCTTGGCGTTCGTGGTCCGGCCCTCTGCGGAGGGCGCGGCCCTGATCGAGCCCGGGGCCGAGGGGGGAGTCCCGGGGCTCACTTCCGGGACACGATCCGAATGACCGAGTTCGGTTCCACCGGATGGTCCGCCGCGAGCGCGCGGTGCGTCCGGCCGTCGATCGCCCGGATGAAGTTCTTCCCGAGGTCGGTATGGACCCGGTATGCCACCTCACTCGCCGGCGTCCCCGCGGGGACGAGGAGCGCATCGGGCAGGACTCGGCCCCGGCTGTCGGTCCAGTGGGTCTCGTCCTCGACCGGATAGACCACGATCTGGTGCAGGCGCTCGTAGACCATCGCCTCGATCGCCGCCTGCACGCCGGTCGACCCCCACTGGGTCAGGATCGCGCGGATGTCGTCGAGCGCCTTCTGCTGACCGACCGAGAGCCGGCCCGGGTCCACCACGGTGAACGACGCGTCCCCGGGCGCGTAGCCGACGAGGCCCGCGCGCGCGGCCCTCCGCAGGGTGAGTTCGGCCTCGGCCGACGCCGGGACCGCGGGGATCGGGGTGATCTTTTCCGAGAGCGCCTCTGAGGCCGCCCGCGTGGCGCGGTCGCACTTGTTGGCCGCGACGAGTCGGGGCTTCGCTGCGCGCAACAACTGCTGGGCAAGCGCCACCCGATCGACCTCCGACCAGCGCGCCGGATGGAGCCGGTCGATAGGGACGTCCCGGAGCGCGGCCGAGATTGCGAAGGGCGAGATCGAGAGTCCGGTGAGTCGCTGCGAAAGAAACTCCTCGACTTTCTTGCCGTCGAGCTCGGTCGAACGGGCATGACGGAGGAAGTCCCGGGAGAGGATCTCGGCGACCCAGGCGATCAGCTCCTCCTCGAGCCAGCCGACCTCCTCCGCCGGGTCATGGGTCCCGGGAGGAACGATCCGTCCTTCCGCATCCGTCGCGCCCGAGAGATCGACGATCTGGACGAATCCGTCCGCCGCACGCAGGTCATCGAGGAAACGATGCCCCAACCCCTTGCCGGTGTGCGCCCCGGGGACGAGTCCCGGAACGTCGATGAGGTTGACCGGGATCCACCGGACCCCGTGGACGCACTTCGCGTTCCCCGGTGTGCAGGGGACCCCCTTGTCCACATGAGGGCACGGAGCGCGGATCGCGGCCACCCCGCGATTCGGAACGGTGGTTGTGAACGGGTAGGGGGCCATGGGTGCGTCGAGCAGCGTGAGCGCGTTGAAGAACGTCGACTTCCCGACGTTCGGCTTCCCGACGATCCCGACCTCCACTTCGGTGTCCTCCCGAACCGACTAGGTCGAGTAGTCCGGGGCTACTTCCGCGACGCCCAGCGCATGGTTCGTGGCGAGTGCGAGGGCGAAAAGGAGGTCACTCAGTCGGTTCGTCCACTGGAGCAGTTCCTCGCGTTGGGGTTCGGACCGCTGGAGCGTCCAGAGTTCGCGTTCGGCGCGACGCGCGATCGTACGCGCCACGTGGAGTTGCGCCGTGGCGCGAGCGCCTCGGGGCAGAACGAAAGACCGCAGCGCGGGGTGGGCCGCGTCAAAGCGGTCGATGTCCGACTCGAGGCGCGCGACGTGGTGGGCTTCGATCCGATGCGCCGGAGGCTTCGCACCCGCAGCTACCGCGAGCTCCGACTGGGCGATGTAGAGCTCGTGTTCGAGACGGCGTACCGCCGTGCGCGCGTCGATCAGCGAATCCGGCAGTTCGGCTTCGACGAGCCCGAGTTGGGACCCGAGCTCGTCGAACGTGCCGTACACGCGGATGCGCGCCGAGTCCTTCTCTACGCGTGCACCACCGGCGAGACCCGTCGTGCCTCGGTCGCCGGTCCGGGTGTAGAGACGCGGGATATTCTCATCTCCGGCCGCCACGGGAGTGCATCTAGCGGAGAGCTCAGTCCGTGGACGGGGCAGTACGAGATGTGCAGCACCTCATTATGCTTGGCGTCCTGACGGCACAATCGGCAGATGAATCCGCTCCGCGCGCTCCACGCTTTTCCAATCGTCTCCATGTTGCAACCCAACCCCGTGTAGAAGGCCTATCGCCCGAGGAGCCCTCGACCCTCGCGGTCTGCTCGACGCCGATTCTCGCGCCGCCCGGCGGAGTTCCGCGCGTGCTCGCGCAGTGCCGCCAGTCGTTCCGCGTGGATCCGCCCGACCTCCCCCAGCCCGAGCGTCAGGACGAGCGTCACCGCGCTGTCCAGGTCCCGGGCATAGCCGTCCTCGACGAGCTCCTCCAGTTCGTTCCGAAGAGTCGCCGGCACCGAGACGTCCGCCGGGCGTGCATCCGCCGCCCCGCGCACCAGTGCCCGCACCGCCTCCGAGCGGTTGGGGAGTTCGTTCGTCGTCCGGAACTGTTCGAGGAGCGACTCCTCCTCGAGGGTGAGGCGCACGCCGAGGAATCGAGTCGCGGGAGCGTCGGCCCGAGCAGTTCGCACGATGTTTAACACAATATAACGATTATTTATGTATTGTGTATGATTTGTTAAACGCGAGGTAACCCTTCACACTTGGGCATGACGAGCGTCATCACTGCTTGATCGCGTCGACCGGTGCGGATCGGGCTACCTTGCGTCGGGCGGACCTGCGCCGAACCCGAACGGATCCGGCTGACCGCCCAACACGCGAGCGCCGAGCTCTCCCAGTCCTACCCCGCGCATCTTGGCCGTTTGGACGACACTCGCCAGGGTGGCGAACCGTTCCGCCCCACCGAGGGTGCGGGACCCCCACGACAGCTTCCGCTTCTTCGCGATGTGCGGCCGTAGTCCCTGTTCCGCGAGGTTGTTCTGCGCCGCCACCCCGACCTCGGCCCACCACCACAGCTCGTCCCCGTGCTTCGTCAGGAACTTCTGGAGTGCCTCGGCCGCCTCTCCGTCCCGCTCGACCCGTAGCCATCGGGCGAGGTGGGCCCGGAGGCGTCGTGCCTCCGCCCGCTTCGCCTCCCCCTCGGGGAGCCGGGCCGCGGCCAGCACTCCTCGCGCGATCTTCTCCAGCACCCTCAACCCACGCCAATCCGGGGCGTCGGAGATGGTTTCCCACCGCTCGAGCCCGCGTCGCGCGTGACGGAGGATATGGACCCAACACCGCTGCTTGCGCCCCCAGAGCGCATTGAACGCCGTCGCCCCGTCACACTCCAGCACCCGTTCCTTCCTCCGCTTCCCGAGCACTCGCTCGGGCACCGTGTGGCCCGCGCTGCGGGCCACCGTGAAGAACGCCGCCTTCGCCTCCGGACTGAGGAAGTCCCACAGGTGGTGGTTGATCCCGTCCACGCGCCAGCCCGTCCAATCGACATGGACGCTCTTCCCGTGGCGCACCGCCTCGCGGATCGCCGCGTAGGCGGGCGCGAACAACTCCGCCGAGCGGCGGAGCATCGCGTCGATAGTCCCGGTGCTCACGGTGAGACCGTAGTTGGTGGCCAGCAGGTCCTGGAGACCCGAGGTCGTGAGCCCCTGCAGCGACCAGTAGCCGACGAGGAAGTGGCTGCCCCAGTCGAACCGCGAGCGCGGGGGAGCCACCTCGGGCGCGAGCCGCGCCCGACGGACCTTGCGACAGTGGCCACACCGATACCGCCGGATCCGGTACTTCGTCACGCGCACATGGCCGGGCACGATCGCCTCGACGAGGCGCTCCTCGACGGCGAAGGGATTGCCCATCGCGCGGCCGCATCGAGGGCACTCCTCCAGTTGCACGTCCTCGATCGCATCGATCCGAAGGGGCGCCGGGCGGTGGTGGGCCTCGTGGCCCTCCACCGCCCCGCGCTTCTTCCGCTCCGCTTCCGAGCGCTCCGGGACGTTGGCCTTGACCCAGTCGGGCGGTGGAGGGGAGCGTCCTTCGAGCGCGTGGATCCTCTCCCAGAGGTCGCGCATCTGATCGCGCAGGAGCTGATTCTGATGCTCGCGCTGGCGGTCCACGGCCTCGTGCGCACGCCACTCGTCAGCGGTGAAGGTGACCGGCCGAACTGGGCGACGCTTGCTCACGCCATCGACACAAGCGCTTCCCGGATTTAGTACTATGTACGAAGCGGTACCGAACGCTCCGAGGCTCCCGTCAAGCCGAAGCGTGAAGGGTTACCTTCTGGTGCTTCGGAACGAATAGTTGAGGCGGCGAAGACATCTGGTTTGGCCGTTGAGCGGAATGACAACTCCCGGCCCGTCTCCCTCTTCCCGTCAGTGCCCTGCACTGGTATCTCTATTACGAACCGAGGCCGGCCGCCCGCTTGGTCGGAGCCTGAAGCCAAGCCTGGCGCCTCTCACGATGGATCAGGACGGCACGGGTCTTTGGGACCTCGATAAAGGTCCCACTGAGTGGGTGTGGTCCGTACCCCATTAGATTCGGACCAGTAGGGAAGGGAGACCCGCCCGGTGGTTTGGTCCTGCCCTGCAGTGGAAATGGGGGGTGCAGGGGGGAACTGACTTTCGGCTGGATTGCCTCGGACCCTTTCGCCGGAGACCGTCCATGACGACACGACGCAACTGGTCCGCCGAGGAGAAGCTCCGCATCGTCCTCGAGGGGCTCAAGCCCCACGCCAACGTCGAGGAGATCTGCCGTCAGCACGGGATCCACAGCTCGCAGTACTACACCTGGCGCGAACGAGCCCTCGCCGGGATGAAGGTCGGGCTCGAATCCAAGCCCGACACGGCGGAGTACCGCGCCACCGCTGAGGTCGCCCGGATGCGGAAGCTGATCGCCGACCTGACGATCGCCAACGACGTCCTCCGCGAGGACCTCTATGGTCGTCCTCGGGGAAAAAACGCCGGCGGAGGCTCGTGAAGGCCATGCTCGCCCGAGGGGTGTCGAGCCTCCGTCGGGCCGGACGGTTCACCGGTGTGGCGCGAACCACCCTCTACTATCCGCCCCGAGTCGGACCGGTCCGTCGACCTCGGCCCGATGAGCGGAGGGTTCGGGCCGCCGTTCGTCGGGCGGCGCTGCGCCACCCGACGTTCGGCTCCCGTCGGGTGTGGGCTGTGCTCCGCTTCGAGGAAGAGCGACGCGTCAGCTGGAAGAGGGTCCGACGCCTGCTCCAACTCGAGGGACTTCAGCACGAGCGGCACTTCCCGAGGCCGCGCGTGCCGGAGAGCGGCAACTTGAGCGCCGAGCGGCCGAACGAGCGGTGGTACACCGACTTGACGTACGTCGACACCACCGACGAGGGACCGGTGCCACTGATGTCGATTCTCGACGGATGCACGCGCGAAGTGGTCGCCTTCGAATTGTTCCGATCGTGCGGGGCCCACGATGCCCTCTCGGTGGTGCAGCGCGCGACGTTCGAGCGGTTCCCGACAACGGGCCGAGCGCCGGGGATGCTCCTCGTGACGGACGGAGGTCCGCAGTTCGTGGCCGAACGGTTCCGTGAGGGAGTCCGTCAACTCGGCCTCGTACCGCGCGCCACCCGCAAGCGTCGGCCGGAGGACAACGGAATGATCGAGTCGTTCCAGGGTCACTTCAAACACGACTACCTGTGGATCCGAGAGCCGGGCTCGTACATCGAGACCAGCCTCGGGGTGCGCGAGGGGATGGCGGACTACAACACGAGTCGGCCGCACTCGTCGCTGAACTACTTGTCCCCGACGGAGTACGCGAAGCGCAAGGCAACGGAGGTCACCAAATGAACGAAAGCAACCGACGAGGAACCAAGCCCCTCTCCCCCCGATCCCCTCTTACCCGAGTGGTCCGAAACAGGGGTACACACGTCAAGGTCGCCGAGATCAGAGTCCGTCGGCGCGGCGACGAAGGAAAGGGCCTACCCACCGGGTTCCCGCGGGGTCCCGTGGTCGGCTGGATGGCCTTCGGAGGGTCCCTTCCGGTGCCGTGGGTCGTGGTCCCGGACGCCACCGAAGTCGTATCGACGACCGTCGGTCTTCGCACTCGCCGCCGATGAGAAAATTTGCCCGGCGTCCCTGGGTCCGTCGTGACCGCCCCCGCAAGATGGCGGGAGGGAGTGAACCCGCCGTCACGTAGCTCGTCGGCCCCCGAGGTTCGAGGGTCCTGGGACGGTCGAAGAAGGGCGTGTCGAGGGCGGCGTGCGGGAGAAATGCGTTGCTCGCGCGCGCCGTTTCTTAGGGGCGGATCGAACCGGTTCGGAGGATCCGGATGGCGGGGAGAATTTATACCGCGAGACGGGGGGTGGAGTAGCGTTGACCGCCGACCCCCCGGCTTCCGCCGTGCGTCCTCTGCCGTGCGAACCGGGGGTTACGAAGTCTGACAAAGGGACGACAAAGTTTCCCGGACTGAGGTATGCGGGCGGACGCGAAAGGGGGGTCCGGCCCCCGGCAGCGCGTCTACCGGAGCGGGGTTGGCACACCGAGGGGGGACGGCGACGGCATCTGCTCCCGGCGGTCCTCGCGGTCGCGGTCGCCCTCCTCGGGCTCCCTCTCCTCGCGGGGAACTGGGGGCCCGCTCCCCATGAGCCGCACGGGAGCGCATCGGTCAAGATCCCCGCGATCGCGACGTTTCTCGTCACCGGAGAGGTCTACGGATACTCGAGCAGCAACATCACGTCGGCGACGGTGCCGGTCTCGGGGGACACGGTCAGCGCGGTCCCGACCCTGTGTCCCCCGTATGTCAGCAACGCGAACGCGTGCCCCCCCAGCGCCGCGGGTGTGACCGACGGCTCCGGTGGCTATTCTCTGAATCTCTCCGACGGGAGCTACTACGTCTATTCCGCACCCCGGGGAGCGTTCGGGGGCGATTCGGAGACGCTGACGGTAGCCGGAGCGTCGGTGGCCGCACCGCCGCTCGACGCATTCTTCGAGCTGTCGTACACCAACACGACCTACGTACTGCCCGACTTCAACCCGGTGTCGGCGTACGTTTACGATCACTCGGGAACCCAGGTCCCGGTCCTTTCCTATACCTCCGACGGGACCTACTACATCAACGGCTCCGACGACCTGGTCTACTACTCGTTCCCGAACCGCACCGTGACGCCGATCTCGCCGTGGGAGATGCTGTACGACAAGATCGGCTACCTCGGCGAACTGAACAATTACCTGTACCTGACCCTCGACGGAGCCTACGCTTACGAGGTCGGGTGCACCACGGCCGGCTGCGGTCTCACGAGCCACGACCCCCTCGTCGAGTACGCGGTGAACGTCACCACGGGGCGATCGTTCACCTGGGATACCGGCATCTGGGCGGCCAACACATCGACCAACGCGAACGCGAACATGGTCGGTCGCAACGGGAACGACTCCCTCATGACGCTGGTGACGTCGAACGGGGCGCTGTGGCTCCACAACCCGTGGAACAACACGACCTGGCGCGCGGGCACGCTCCCGTACTTCGAGGCCAACAACCTGTACTGGGTACCGTTCCTCAACTCGTACATCAACATCCAGGCCGACGGAGCCACGACCGACGAGATCGAGCAGGTCGAGCTCGAAGGATTCGGCAGCGGGACGAGCTTCCGACCCGTCTTCGGCCCGGCGGTCAACGGGCCCGGAGGCGTCACGAGCAACGGCGTCAACGGGCTCGTCTTCAACCTCACCCTCAACGAAATGGCCTACGACTACGGAGCGTCGGCCGGGAACGTGCAGACGGTCTACGTGCTCTCCAACGGCGTGCTCTCGCACATGGTGTCGTACTCCTTCGAACGGGGGGCGCCGTACGGCGCGGTCGTCTCGGACGATCACCGGCTGTCGGTCACGACCGGCGCCCCGGTCGTCAACGGCTTCTACGACCCCGATTTCTACAATCAGAGCTGGGTGTCAAACCCGTTCTCGCAGCAGTACTACGACACGAATGTCGAGGAGGGATACCCGAACCCGTCCGAGCCGCGCGAGTTCGACAGCGTCGCGGGGTTCGACGGGGAGGCCGCCCACGAGTTCCTCAACGCCTCGAGCGGAATCACCGCCTACTCGGTCAACTGCGCCAACGCGACCGCGAAGGCGATCGACTGTCCCCTGCTCGGGACCTCCCCGAACACCACGGTCGGTACGGTCTACTACGTCTCCGACGTCGCCGATGGGTCCTTTCCGTACCCGGCGTCCGCTCCGCTCGCCCAGACCGCGCCCCCGGGACCACTGACCGTCCGCGAGTCCAACACGACTTCGAGCGTGACCCTCGGCTGGGCGAGGCCGTCCCTGTACCCGATACTGAACTTCACCGTCTATTGGGGGTTCGACGCGAACACGCTCACTCAGCAGGCGAATCTCTCGTCGGACGCCTCGGGGTACACGATCCTCGGCCTTACGCCGGGGGTGCGCGTGTACTACGGGGTGACGGTGACCGACCTTAACGGGGTGAGTCGGCTTACCGTCGGTTCGACGACGACCTCCGACACGGGCCCCGCCGCTCCGACCGGCTTGCAGGTCGTGGGCGTCGGGGTCGAGTCGGTGGACCTCACCTGGTCAAACCCGCCGGGCACGACGGGCAACGATACCCTCTACGAGGGCGCACACCCGCGGGGCCCGTTCATCCAGCTGTCCGAAGGCGTGACGGGGCAGACGACGGCGACCGGGCTCCAAACGGGGACGATGTACTTCTTTCAGGTCGCGGCATGGAACGTCACGGGGGAGAGCGCGGTGTCGAACGAGGTCACGGCCACGACCCTCGGACCCCTGGCGGCGCCGACCGACCTCACGGCCCGGGTCGAGACCAACTCGACGATCAGCCTCGCGTGGACCAACCCCTCGGCCGCGCTGCTCAACGACACGGTGTACTATGCGACCGGAGCCCTCGGTCCGTTCGGCGGGGTTTCCGTGGGAGTCGCCACCACCGCGGCGGTGGTCGACCTCGCCGCCGGAACCACCTACTACTTCGGGGTCACGGCGTGGGACGCGTGGGGTCAGAGCCCGATGTCGAACGAGGTCGACGCCCTGACCCTCCCGCTGGTCTCGATACCGGGGGCGGCGCAGAACCTGACGGCCACCGCGGTCAACTCGACGGCGGTGCTTCTGACCTGGACCCCCCCCGGTGGCACGGTGCTGAACTACACGGCGGGTGTGGGTACCTCCGAGAGCAACTACACCCTGCGGTCCGACGTCCCCAGCGGATTCGTCTCGAGTGACCTCATCGGTGACCTCTCCCCTGCGACCGACTACCACTTCACCGTGTGGGCATGGGGGAGTGGGGGGGAGGGCAAGCCGGCGCTGGCGGTGAACGCGACCACCCTCCCCTCGACCGGGGCGCCCGGGGGCCCGACGTTCGGCGCCGGCGGCGTGACCGTGCTGGTCGGCATCGCCGGGTTTGTTGCCGCGACCGCGGTGCTCTTCGCCGTCGTCACGCGACTCGGGAAGCGGCTCCGGTAGGGGGGGCCGGGGGGTTTCCCGGGGAGGCTCACCCGATGGGCGACGTCCGGCCGAGGCTGCGTTCGTTGGTCCCGAACGACCGAGGCGCTCGTTGGGCCTGCACCGCGGGGGGCAGAAGGACGCTCTCGCGGACCGACCACGAGCTCGCGAAGAGCGCGGCGAAGGGGGTCACGTGGGGCCCGGCTCCCACGAACGGAGCGCCGGTTCCGACGGGCGAGGGGTGGGCTCGGTTCGAAGCCGCGCTCGTCGCGGCACCCGACGGCGCCCGTCCGTGGTCCGCCGGCTTCTTCGCGGTCGGCACCTGGGGCCCGGCCTTGGTCAAGGTGTATTTCGCCACGGCCACGCCGTAGCCGCCGAGGATCACGTTCCCGTCCTTCTTGGGGTCGGCCGCGCGCGTCGAGTCCGACTTGAGGACCGTCCGGTGCTCGGAAGGTTCGTAGACCATGTCGTAACTCGAGCCGTCGAGGACGGTGGCCGAGGAGAGCGTGTACTTCCCTCCGGCCACGTGGACGGAGACGGTGACCGGGACGTTCACCCGGTTTTCGATCACGACCGAGAGGCTCGAGCCGTCGAGGGCGGAGTAGACGTGGACTACGGAGGGCTCGGAAGAGGTCGCCTCGCGGCCGGCGGCGTGCGCCGGGATGGCGGCGGCCCACATCCGGAGGGCGAGGTACGGTGCGTAGAGCGTGTTGGTGTCGCCCGGCGCCTCGGCCGTCAACCCGAAGCCCCAGCCCCCGTACGGGGACGTCAGCGTGTTCGGGATCCCCCACCCGCTGCTCAGCGCGAAATAGGACAGCTCCGAGACGTTCTGGTGAGCACTGTCGATGAGGAGGGAGATCAGCCAGCTCGCGCCGAACAACGTCTGCGTTCGGGGGTCGGTCCCGGTCGCGGCGTCGGTGACCGTCCCTCCCGCTCCGTTCAGGCTGGTTTCCGTGTTCAGGATCGGAAGGTGCGCGCCGGTCTCGTCGTACCAAATCTGCTGGGCCGTCTTCGGTGCGTAGATCGTACCCAGGTACGAGTACGCCGCGTGGGAGAAGATCCCCTCGTCGGTCGAACCCAGCGGGGCACCCTGCGGCGGGCAGTAGACCCCGTCCTTCACGCAGAGGCCGACCGACGGGTAGTAGTGGAACGAAAGGAACCCGACACCCTCGGCGTGCGTCGCGAAGTACCGTTCGTACGTGGTGTTCGTCATCGCATCCGAGCCCACGAGTGCGTGCGGGAGCTTCGAGTGGATCGTCTTCGCGGCGAGGTTGAACAGGTTCGTGTACGCCGTGACGAGCGCCGCGCTAGCGTCCGGGAACTCGTTGCCGATCGACCAGTACGCGATGTGTTCTCCCAAGCCCATCGTGTGGTTGACGATCCCCTCGACGTACGCGACCCAGGCCGCGTTGTTGGGGAAGTAGCCGATCGCCCCGTCCGGTCCGGGCACGGAGATCGAGAGGTTGAGCGGCATCCCGGTGGGGAGCAAGTTCCCGTCGCCCCAGCTCCCGGCCGGCAGCGTCAGAAGGATCGACCCTCCGACCTCCTTCGAGAAGCTCGCCAACCGGTCGAACTCGGCGAAGTTGAACTTCGGCTGGTTACCGAAGACGTCCCAGCTTTCATCGACCCCCGCCATCGTCGTACTGAATCGGACGATGCTCGGGTCGAGCGCACTCGCCATGGTGGTGAAAGTGGAGTCGTTGGTGGGGATCTGTCCGGCGACTCCCGGCGTATTCAGGACGAACCCGACGCCCGGGGCGAAGGTGCCGTCCCCCTCGCTCGGTGTCACCGTGACCTTCGGATGCGGTGCGGTGGAGCCGCGGACCCAGATCGTCTGGTTCGTCCACGCGCTGTCGCCGCTGAGTCGCTGGTCCCAGGTGGTGGCGGTCCATCCGGACGTGACCATGTGCCCGTCGTCCGAGACGTTCCAGGTCCAGAGGGAAAGCGGAGGCAGGCTGTCGGCGCCACCGGGGAGTTGATCGGGGAGACCCCACTGGGCGATCGGGTACGTCGTCACCTGGAGCGCGACGCCGGGGAGTGCGACGGAGACGGTGATGTGGATCGTGTAGCTGCGCTGGCCGGTCGTACTCTCCCCGTAGGTCAAGGAGTCGGTGAGCGTCGAATGTCGCGGGGCCGACGTCGAGATCGTCTGTCCGTCGGTGACGGTATGACTCGGGGCCGACGCGGCGACCAAGGGGGAAGCGGCGGCCGACGGCTCCGACGCGGCACCGCTCGCAGGGATCGCGAGCAGAAGGAGCAGCGCCACGAAGGCCGCCGCCCACCCCCACCGAAGAGGCTGCCGGTCCTTCCGTACGTAGCTTGAAACCATGTTGGCAGCCCCCCACCCCCGTGTCGCGGGGGCGCGGTCGAGATGGATATACTGCGTCCTCCGCTGTTTAAATAGTTACTGATTGGACCCGATTTTGTGCCGATTCTACGTGTCCGTCCGGGGTCGCGGAGGCCCTGATCGGACCTCTCGCGGCGACCGTGCGCTGCCATCGCCCATCATCCGGCCGTCACGAGAGGGCCTCGTACGGGACGCGACTGGGTGGTCACCCGAGGATCGCGCACCCGGGCGGTTGCCCGGCAAGTCTCCCGTCGTCCGTAGGCCGCTCAGTGTATGAGTGACACGCGAACGACGACGGATCACGGAGCACGGTCGGAGCCGGGGCGCCCGAGGAGGCTTCCCGGTCGCCGCAGCACGGAGGAGTCCTTGGGCACGATCTCTCCGAGCCCTCGTTCCGACACCGTTCGCTCGGGCAGGACCGGGGGGAGACCGCCGACGAGGGCCGCGACGGTCGATCTCCGCCGGTCGATGGGCGTAGGCGGAAGTTTAAAACACGGAGTTCGAGATGGGGCACGAGGTGGAAATCATGCAGTCGCCATCGATCACGCTTCCGAGATGGTACCGCGCCGTGGCGATCTTGGTCGGTGTGATCTCGATCGTTCTCGCATTCGTCGTGCTGCTGGATCCGGGACTCGCCCTCGCCACGCTCGTCCTACTGCTCGGATTTGCGTTGCTCGTCATCGGAATCGACCGGATCGTCGCCGGAGTGACGGGCCACCCCTACGGGTTCATGTCGGGCGCCCTGCCCCGAACGGGCGCGGAGACCGGCTCCGGAAGCTCGGGTACCGGCCCGGCACAGAATCCGCCGTCCCACCCGTAGCCGAGCGTCCGTCCGGCGCCGGCCGCCCTCCTCCCCGACCACGGGACGAACCCGAAAGGTACGACTACTCCGCAAAGGATGGTCCCGTGACATGGGTGCGGACTCTTCCGGGGACGCCGCTCCGCGCCGCAAGCGGTTCGGACTCCCGCCACTGGGCACGCCGGACCCGGCCACGTTCCCGTATCGGCAGGTGATCGCGTGCCCCGGCGCAGAGGTCGAGCTCTCCACTCGACTGGCGCGGGAAACGCTGTCGACCCTCAGTTTCGACGTGGTACGTTCCGGTGCGCTGTCCGACACGCCCACCGTAGCCGCCCCCGGCCGAACGGTCATCCTCGCCGAACGGAACGTCCGTCACGACACGGCCGACCTGCGGGTCCGCGCGACGGTGGCGATCCTGCTCGGATGTGGGATCGCGCTGGGGGCGCTCAACGCGGCCATCCTCGTGTCGGCCGTGGCGTTCCCGGCGTGGGTCGGAATCTTCTCGATCCTCGCGCTGGTGGTCTGGTATTCGTACGGCCGGAGCTTCCGAAGCGACGTCGTGTTCGTCCTGATCGACCGGCTCCCCGGTGCCGGTAGCGATGCCGGAGCCGCGGGGGGGACCCCCGGCGCGCACACGGTCACCTGGGTCGCGGGACGGGTCCGGTCCGACATCGGGACCGTGGCGAACCAGCCCGCCCGACGACCGGTCCGGGTCGACGCAGCGTTCGCGCTCGTCCGGGTGCTCGGCACCCTGGTCACGACGTTCAAGCGGAAAGTGGCCCGGTCCGCGGGTCCCTGACGCCCTCGGGAATCCTGTCCCGGATTGGGGTCGCCGCCGTGAGGAATCGCTGGCGAGGGACCGGCGACTGACCCCGTCCGAACGGCACGGGCGTCGGCCAGCGGTGCCGCGGGTGCGTCCGAGCCGGGGCGGTGGCGTTCGGCCGCGACGCGATAAGGTCGCGCAACGACTCCCCGGCAAACGGCGCCACGCACGGTGACGACCGCCCGGTGGAAGTCGTCCCGACCGCCTCCGCGTCCCCGCCCCGATGCCGGGACCACCGTCAAGAATCGTAGATATCCGCTGAAGCTCGATGGTCGCGTTCGATACGAGTTCCCGGGCGTGGGAGGTCCCTCAGCTCCGACTTCCGGGGACGCACTCTCCTAGGTGGCCGCCCGTGCGTCGATCCACGCATCGATCCGTCGCGTCAGCTCGCCGAGCGGGATCGCGCCGTGCTCGAGCAGCGCGTCGTGAAACGCGCGGACGTCGAAACGGTCGCCGAGCCGACGTTCCGCGGTGGTGCGCAGTTCCCGGAACTTGAGCTGGCCGATCTTGTACGCGAGCGCTTGGCCGGGCCACACGATGTAGCGGTCGATCTCGACCCGGATGTCCTGGTCGCTCTTGCCGCTGTTCTCGCGGAAGAAATGCATCGCCCGCTCGCGTGTCCAGCCGAGTGCGTGCATGCCGGTGTCGACGACGAGTCGGATCGAACGCCACATGTCGTAGGTCAGCTGGCCGAACTTCGAGTACGGGTCGCGGTAGAATCCCAGCTCCTCGCCGAGGCTCTCGGCGTAGAGTCCCCACCCTTCAACGAACGCCGTGAACCCGGTCTCGCGACGGAAGTCGGGAAGGTCGCTCAGCTCCTGGGCCAGCGAGATCTGCAGGTGGTGGCCGGGCACCGACTCGTGGAGGGTGAGCGCTTCCATCTCCCACCGGGGGCGCACCCCGACCTTGAACGTGTTCGCGTAGAAGTACCCGGCGCGCCCCGTTGAGGGAGCGCCCGACATGTAGTAGGCCCCGGGCGACGTCGGGGCCCGGACGTCCGGGACGGCGACGACCCCGTACGGGGAGCGGGGGAGGCGACCGAACAGCTTTCCGAGCGCCGGGTCCGCCTTCTTCGCGATGACCCGGTAGCCGTCGAGGAGGGCCTCGGCCGAGTCGTAGAAGAAGCGCGGGTCGGTGCGAAGGAACTCGTTGAACTCGGCGAACGTCCCGGGAAAACCGGTCTTGGCGATCAACGCCTCCATCTCCGTGCGAAGACGTCGGACCTCCGCCGTCCCGATATCGTGGACCTGCCGGGGGGTGAGGTCGGTGGTCGTATGCCACTGGACGAGGAAGGCGTACGCCGCCGCACCGTTCGGGAGCGCGCCGGCACCGACCTCGTCCCGGCAGTTCGGGAGGTAGGTCGTCACCAGGTACTCCCGCCACTTCGTGAGGGAGGGGACGATCCGCTCGACATGGAGCCGGCTCGCCTCCGCGAGCAGGCGCTGCCGGTCCGCCGGCGAGAACGCCGAGGGGAACTCGAGGAACGGTTTGAGGAGGCTGCTCTTGGCGGGGTCGGACTGGATGTGCGCGGAGATCTGGTCCGGTACTCCGGGGAGCGTGATCTTCGGCGGGGTGAACCCACGTCGGCGACCGGATTCGAGCAGCTCCAGGTTGCGATCGACGACGACCGGAAATGCGTCGAACCGCTTCAGCAGGTCCTCGTAGTCGCGGACGGTAGCCAGCGGTTGGAGGTCGACCATGTCGGCGACCGTGAGGTGGATCGACTCGAGCTGGTTCAGCGGCATCCAGCTGTTGTGCGGCGCCCCCATGCGGAAGGGGAACGGGTCGTTCCCGAATTCGAGCCCTCCCTCCGTGCTGACCAGGAGTTCGCGGTAGAGGTCGTAGTTCAGTCGCTCCGCGGGGGAGAGCGAGGCCCGGTCGAAACCGTCGAGCGTCTTGAGGCTCGTCGCCAGGTGGTGGCGCCGATCGGCGATCCCGGCCGGGGAGTCGTCCATCCAGCGGTCGTTGAGTCCCGGATATCCGACGACGGTCGCGACTTCGGGAGCCTCCGCGAGCCACTGGACCCAGTCGCGGTCAAGGAAGGCACGAAACTCGGACGAGGCAGCATTCCCGGGGGCCTTGGAGGATGTCATGGTTCCAGTGTCCTACGACGCGGTTCGGCCGGGCCAACCGCCGGCACGGATAATGCCTGTCGCATTCGGCGACGGGCCGCGGAAACTGCCGGGCAAGCCCGCGGGCGGGTGCGCGGCGTCGCTCCGGCTCTAAGAAACGCCGGTGTCAGGGCGCCCGGAGCGGGCGCTGACAGTAGGAGCAGACCCGAGACTTCGCGGGATTCGGCGTCCCGCACGCAGGGCACGCCACAGGTTCAGCCGCTTCGACGGCGGGCGTCGGGGGTGGTACCGGCGCGGTCGATGTGGCGGCGGCGACGGGGTCCGCCGGGTCCGGCCGGGCCGAGGGTGGGATCGGGGGGCGGGTCGCTGTGGGTCGAGAGACCGGTACGGCGGGTGGCGGCGCGGAGTATCTTCGGGGGGCGGTCGACGCCGGAGGCGGAAGGTACGTTCTCGATGCGACAGGACCGCTCACGGGGGACGGCGCTGCAGCCCCCCGGATCCCCACGCCGTGCCGGCGCCGGTCGAGGAGGGGGATCACGATGAGGACCAGTGTCAGCAATACGACGCAGGAGAGGGCGAGGTACCATCCGGGTCCGGCCCCCCACGAAGCGGTGCCGTCCCCGTTCGACCCCCAGAACGAGTTCTGAGGGGACGCGCCCGACGCGCTGGTCCCCGCGTCATAGAGGTGGGCGGGGACCGCTCCCGGCTGGGCCGTTACGATCCAGATCATCGTGGCGATGAGGAGGAGGATGGTACCGCCCCCGAGGAGGGTCGACAGCGTGGGGCTCGAGCGCGTGCGTCCGAGTGCCGCGAGAACGGCCAGCAAGGCCACGATCCCCGCCAACGCGACCGCGATCGCCCCGACGCCGAGCACGGTCTCGTAGACGGAGCCTACGGACCCTCCACCCTGGACGGAGTAGGGGAACGAGCCGGAGTTGAAACCGGCACACCCCGACCCGGAGCACGCGAGGTAGTACGTCCCTCCCGGCACGAAGTTGACGGAAAGGTGTTCATTGGTCGTCGAGTCCGAGTACGACCACCACGCCGTCCCGAGCGAGATCAGCCCGAGGACGAAGGCGAGCACGAGGATCGCAGGAAAGACCCGACGCAGGTCCGTGGGGAGGCGGAATCGTCGGGTCCGGTTCCGGCGCGCCGCCGGCGGAGGCGGGGGCGGCGGTGGGGG
>JBAWFC010000077.1:0-10845 GCA_049591535.1 Thermoplasmata archaeon
AGATCGCCCGAAGCTGCTATTGAAGCTCGCCGGCTCCTCGAAGTTGCCCGACTGAATCGTGCGATACGATGCGGTCAGCTCAAACTGCCGTCAGGGCGGGACAAGACAACTTCTCGACGGTCAGTAAGTCAGCACATGGTGGGCGACCTGATCCGCCGCCCGATGGAGACCGCCGACCCAGGAGCGAGCGAGATCCCGAAGGAAAAGTACAGCAAAAGGGAGCCATGAGTGGGTTCGGTACTCGCCTTTAGGAGTCGGAACCGCTTCCCATGGTCGCGGCTACCAGCCGCGAGGAAAGGACGTCATTGGGCGAGTGGGAAACGCTTGGACCAAAGCCGGCAGCCAAGCCTCAACCGCTCGTGCCCAACTTTGAGACCATCCGTAGCGATGGGAGCTTCCGACGACTTTTTACGGGGTTCAGTAAGGCCCGACTCATTACATTCGTCGGCGAACCCAAGCTCATCCTCGACCTCTTGGACAAGGACGGGTTCACGTCGGTGGACCTGATCATCAGCGAGAACTTCAACGAGATCAAGGGACGGCTCAAACAGCAGGGTCAGGAGACGCTCAGGGCCCTCACCGAGCGGATGGACTCCGGCGCGCTCCGTGTCTACGTACCGAAACCGCACTCAAGGATCCACACGAAACTGTACATCCTGGAGAACCCGAAACAGACTCGCGTCATACTGACCAGCCGAAATCTTTCGATGACTCGGTCGCTCGACTTTGCCCTCTGGTTCGATCTTTCGCCAGATCACCCGTTCGTCGCCGAAGCGAACGCTCGCTTCGATGAGCACCTGACCGTAACGGTCCCGTTCCTAGACGATCTCCGCAACAGGTTACGTCAGGAGCCCGAGGCGGAGGCCCAGATCATCAAGGCCTATCTCGCCGACCCGGACGCGGAAACCGAGGCCCAACCGGTCTACCTTGCCAGGGCGACGCAGGAGGCCCTCGCTAACCCCGACATCGAGGTACTCAGCATCCAGATCCCGGACAACCCACGGGAGAGGAAGCGTTTGGAGGAGGCGATCGAGAAAGCCGGCTTTACCGTTGACGAAGGGGAGAGCGTCTATCGAGTTGACAGCCATCGCTTCCGAAGCGTGATCTCCCGGATCGTCCAGCTCCCGATCATGACGGTCTACCAAGACCGTCGGCGGGTCGCCGAGATCATCGACGGCGACGTTCTCGAGCGGGCGTCACCCCCGCCGGCCGACCGCGAGGAGGTGTCCCGGTGGCTCGACCACATCGAGCGGTACATCTCCGGGGTCGACGTTGAGCAGGCCTCCGCCCGAGAGAAGTTGGTCCATAAGACCGCTATGATGGAGGTGCTCCTCTACCTGTTCGCGTCGCCTTTCTCCCACGAGCTGATGCGCCTGATGCAGCATCACTTTGGGCTCGTCCAAAAACGGGGTCCACGGTTCCTTCTGGTCCAGGGTCCGACCCACCGTGGCAAGACCACTTTCCTTGCCTTCGCGCTCGCCTTGATCGCCGGAAGGAGGGTCGAGCCGCTCTCGGCCAAGACTTACTTCAAAGAGGGTTTCATCCGGCAGGCCCTGACCTACAAGACGACATTCCCCTTGATCTTCGACGACATGCTATCGGTGACCTCGACTCAGTTCGAGGGGATAGTCAAGGATTACTGGGAGAAGAACTGGAACAGCCGGGACCCCGTTCCCCAGCTCGTGTTCTCGACGAACCGCGGCAGCATCCGCCAGTCGGTGACGACGCGCGTCAAGCGCGTCTACTTCCCGGTCTACATTGAGCCCACGCCTGAGAAGAAGAAGAGGCTAAACCTACTCCGCGAGGACGAGCCCAAGAACCACCTCTTCGAGTGGTTTGCCTACACCTATCTAGAACTGCTGGACAACCAGGAACAGCCGCCTCCTGACGATGACCTTTTCCTCGCGCGCTCGGCGATGAAGAAGCTCTACACTTTTGCGGGACGCCCGGTGCCCGACTACTTCCCGGAGGAGCCGTTCGAGAAGCTGTATGACACGAGCCGCGAGGAGTGGGCCGACATGATCAACGAGTTGCATAAGGCCCAGGTCACGGACAGCGGCGACCGTATCCTGGTCCAGTTCGGCAAGGACATGAGCCGCGAGGACGTCCAGCCGTACTCCGCGATGCTCCCCCTAAACATGGACCACGAGGTCAAGGGCAACACGATCATCATCCGATCCGCCCAGCAGTTCCGCGACTGGTTGCCCCTCGCAAAGCAGGCACCGGCAGAGCCCCTCGCACCCCCTCCTCCACCGCCGCCCGCCCGACCCCTGCAGCCCACGGAAGGGATCGGCGAACGGATCAAGCGCATCTTCAAGCGTGGGTCTCCGTGACCCAGCCGCGCCCCGATGACGGGACTGAAACGATTGCGCGTGTCATCAGTACCATCCGGCTATCTCGCTGGAGGAAACTCTGGCTGGAATTCGGATGGCATCGAAGTCAGCCCTTCGTTCACGCCGCCAAGGTTTCCGCCGAGCCGGGCGCATCGGACTCGGGGGGTGGAGTTCGTTCACACCGCCGTCCATTCCACAAGGAGCGCGCAGTTGGGCTCGGCTCCCGCGCGCTTCCCGCATCAAGGTCGAGGTCGCGCGGGTATATCGTGGATGACGTCTTCGGGGAGGAAAAAATGGCCGATGTTTCATCCGCGATCCAACTGGCAGAGGACGGTACGCCGTTCTGGAGAGAGCGCTTTCAAGCGGCCATAGACCGGCTGAGTCAAATGCCAGCGGCGGGGCGACTCCGCGCTCTCCTGTGGCGAGACGTTAGCCACCAACTCTTTCGCGTGACCGCTTCCCGGCTTCGAGCTTCGCCGACTCCGGATCGTGTACCCGTCTCACTGCTTCCCATCCTCACGCAATTCTTCGTGGCCCTCGAGCCAGAGCCTGCCGACCTCTTTCCCGACGGGGTAGCTGTTGGTTCCAACCTCCTCGGTGCGGTGGCTCCGATTCAAGGAGCGCTCCTGCCGGCGAGAGTCACCGGGCAAGATTCGGGAGGGACACGGCTCGCCATTGAGGGGCTGCTCCTCGTTCCCAACTATTGTGCTCTACCCGCGCACGTCCTCCCCCGGTCGAAGGACGAAGTGGAGATCACTGTTTATTTCGGACCACGGGATGTGGTCTGTGCTGCTTACGACAAGGACAGGGACATGCTGATGCTCGACCGTGTCGGCGAGGGGGCGGCTGACAGGCGCGACGGTCACTCCGAGCCCGTTCAATAAGGTCGAAAGAAGAGCGGGGAGCCGGTCCCTAGGAAATGCCGCGTGTGCCGATCTGACGCTTGAGTGGCACCATGTCGACCCCGGAGGATGAACCGACCGATCCGTCCGCGACGAGGGGACTGAAGGTCTGGAACGCGAAGGAGGGGGAAGGGTATTGGAATCCGGAGCTCGGGAACGTCTCCCTGCCCGGGGACTGGGTCTTCGTGCCCGCCGGGAACGCCTTCCGGACCCGTGAGGTCAAGCGTCGAGGCCCTCACTGGGTCCTTCTCAAACGGCGCAAGAGATACACCGAGACCTTGGGGGTTCTCTGCTCCGGCAAAATCCTTGACGAGGTCGAGGAGCGAGAGGAAGAAACCCGGGCGGCACGCGCGAAGGCGCGCGAACGGGCCGAGGAGCAGAGGCAACGAGCCGAAGAGCGAGATCGTCGGGCGTTCGAGGAAGCCTGCCTGCGATACCTCGACTTCGCTCCCCGATACGCCTCGGTGGCCCGAACGATCGCCCGCGAGACGGCCGCCCACGCCACGGTGAGGCGAAGCGGCCGTGTGGGACGCACCTCCCTGCTTCCGCTGGATGAAAAGGTCCGTCTGGCGGTCCGGGCTCACCTCCGGCATCGCCACACGTCGTATGAGAAGGAGATGGGACGCCGGGGTTTTCCCCTCGACCACGAGGACGTCCGACCGATCCGACGGGACGCGGGCCGGGAGGTGGACGAGTTCCTGCGGTCGCGACGGCGAGCGCAATCCACGTCTCGAGGATAGATCGCACCCCGCGCGTCTTCCCGACCAGGGGACAACGCACCCTAACATCGGGCCGTAGGAGGTCGAGCCATCCTTTTTCGGCGAGACCGGCATCGGCCCCGGGATGTCGGACGCAGGACCCGCTCCCATCCCCACGCTCTCGTTCGACAAAGGCACGGTGCTGGTAAGGGGGGCACGGCCGCCGACGGGCCTCTGGGACGAGCGGGTTGGCGCTTACCGCGCCCTCGCCCTGACGTATGCGGACCTGGCCGCTTGGGGCAAGACTCTTCCCGGCGGTTTCGAGGACCGCGCGCTGGACCCGCTCCCGGCGCCCCGGCTCGAACATGCCGAACGGCTCCGTCCGTATCAGAAGGAGGCGGTCGCGGCTTGGATGGACGGGGGACGACGGGGCGTCATCGTCCTTCCCACCGCCGCCGGCAAGACCCACGTCGCGCTCGAGGCGATGCGTGAGGTGGGAGGGGCGACCCTCGTGGTCGTGCCTACCATCGACCTGATTGACCAGTGGGTCGCCAAGCTCTCGGAGGTCTTCGGCGTCGACGTCGGCCGCCTGGGAGGCGGCGAGTCGGACATCAGGCCCGTCACCGTCTCCACCTACGACTCGGCGCTGATCCGAGCCGAGAGCCTCGGCAACCGTTTCCAGTTTCTCGTCGTGGACGAGGTCCACCACCTTCCTTCACCCCAGTACCGGCACATCGCCGAGATGTACTGCGCCCCGGCCCGGCTGGGCCTCACCGCCACCTACGAGCGGGCCGACCTGCTCCACCTCGAACTGGAGGCGCTCATGGGAGGCAAGCTCTTCGAGCGCGGCTACGAGGAGCTGACCGACTACCTGGCCGACTTCACTCTCGTCAAGGTCAAGGTGGAGCTCTCCCCCGAGGAGCAGGAGGAATACGACGACACGCACGCCACGTTCATCCGCTACCTGAGGGCGAAGCGGATGGTCCTTCGGGGTCCGTGGGACTTCGAGGCGTTCATCCGGCGCTCGTGGAACCCCGAGGGTCGCGAGGCGCTGATGGCCTGGCGGCGTTCCCGGGAACTCGCCTTCAATCCCCGGGCGAAGCTGGAGGCGGTGCGGACGCTCCTCTCCCGCCACCGGGGCGCACGGACGCTGATCTTCGCCGAGCAGACCGACCAGGTCTACGACCTCGGCCGCCAGCTCCTCGTACCTTGCCTGACGTACAAGACGCCGGACGAGGAACGGAAGGAGCTCTTGAAGCGCTTCAAGGAAGGGCGGAACACGGTGCTCGCCACCTCGCGCGTCCTCGACGAGGGAGTGGACGTCCCCGAGGCCTCGGTGGCGATTGTGCTTTCGGGTTCAGGCAGCCCGCGCCAGTTCCGCCAGCGGCTGGGCCGGATCCTCCGGCCGCGCGAGGGGAAGCAGGCGATCCTCTACGAGGTGCTCTCCCGGGACACGAGCGAGATGGGGACAGCGGCACGTCGGAAGCGCGGAATGGGTGGGGCCGGGTCCCCGGAAGCCCCTTCGGACGGGACGGCCCCCGAGACCCCGCCGACGCCGAAACGCCGAGGACGCCCCCGCCGCGGCGGGGTCCCGGGGTAGGTGAGATCGATGTTCCCGAGCGCGCTCCTGTTGGCCCGGGCCCGCAAGGACGGGGTCCGCCCCGTCTTCCTCGGTGAGGCCGCCCTCCCGCAGGCCGGGGCCGTGACGGAGGTCTACGAGGCCGGCATCGGCCGGAGCCGTCGGGAGCTGGAGGTCCGCGTACGGGAACTGGAGGCCAAGGTGGACAAGTACAAGGTGGTCCGCGGCCTGGCCCTCCTGGTCGAGCGGCGATGCGCGTTCTCCGCCCGGGAGGGGCCGTCGCCGACCGAGCTGAGGCGTCGGCTTTTCGACGACGTGAAGGGGGCGGCCGTGACCCCGGAGGAGAGGGCGTCGGTCGTGGCGAGGTTCGCCCCCGAGTTCGGGCTGGCCCCGGCGGCCCTGTCCGACCACCTGTGGGCCGACCTCGAGGAGGAGGAGATCCTCCGGGCGGTCCCGCCGATGGACCCGGGAGGCCTCCTCCGACGCTTCAACCTGGGCCAATGCCAGACCCTGCTGTTCAAGGCCACCCAGATGTCCCTGACGTTCGGGACGCCCGAGGCGTACCGAGACGCCGTGAGACGGGTGAAGCGGCGGGGACTCATGTTCACCGCCGAGGCTCCCGAGGACGGAGGTGCCCCGGTCCTCCGTGTCGAGGGGGTGGTCTCCTTCCTCCGGTCCACGGAGCGCTACGGAACTCGCCTCGCGCAGATCCTCCCCGACCTTCTCTCGCTCCCCGGGTGGACCCTGTCGGCGAAGGTGCTCTACCGGGATTCCACGGGGAGAAAGCGGCACCTCGACTTCCGTCTCGACCACGGGATGGCCGAGTACCTCGACGTCGCCCCCGAGGAGATCGACGTGTCGGAGCTCCCGTCGGCGCTGGAGGCGATTGCCGCGTCGACGGAACGGGCCGGGCTGCTTGTGGACCGGGCCCCGGCGCCCCTCGCGGTGGGAGGGGGGTTCGAGTATCCGGACCTCGTCGTGTCCCGGGAGGGGAACAGCCTCTACGTGGAGGCAGTGGGCTACTGGTCGAGGGAGTGGCTGGAGCGGAAGCTCGAGCGCACCGAGCGGGCCCCCGGCCCGTACGTGGTGGTGGCCCCGAGGGACCTCGCGGTGGCGGCTGCCTTCGACCACCCGAGACTGTTCATAGCCGGACGCGGGGGCCTCAAGCTGGAACATCTCAAGTCCCTCCTCCCGACGCCCGAGCTCCCCCGAGAGCCGCCACGACGAGAGATTGCGCCCAGTGAGTTGTCGGTCCCCTCCGGACCCGCCGTGGTGGTGGGAGAGGTGGCCCGGGCGAACCGCGTTCCCTCGACGCAGGCCCGGGAGCTCTTGGAGTCCCTGGGATTCGTCTGCGCAGGGGACTTCGCCCTCCGCAAGAGCGCCCTGCCCGAGATCCGCGAGGAGGTTCGCAAGTCCCTCCCGGAGCTGGAGCGTGTCGAAGGAGCGCTCCGGCGGTGGGACCTCACTGCCTCGGTGCTCCCCGCCCTAGGGTTCTCCGTCAAGTGGACCGGACTCTCCGGGGCTGTGATCCGGAAACGGTGACTTGCCGTGTCACCCGGAGGGCGGATGGAACCCGGCTCCCGGTGCCAGTCAACTCGCGGTAGGGTCCGAGCAGGTTCGGGAGGAACCTTGCGACCCCTCGCCACCTGCGGCGACCGGAGATGCAGGCTTCGACGTGGAGCCTCGGTCGCGGGACAGGACCGACCGCACCGCTCCGAGCTTGACGTTCATCCGCATCGAGATCTGGCGCAAGCTCTCGCCTCGGGCCCTGCGGGCGACGACCTCCCTCGCCACGGACTCCGGAATGGTCCTTGGCGCGCCGAACTTCTTTCCGAGCGCCCGGGCTCTCGCGATGCCCGCCCTCGTCCGCTCCAGGATGAGCTCGCGCTCGAACTCGGCGAGCGCAGCCAGCATGTTCCTCTGTAACCGGCCTGCCGGGGTCGACGTGTCGATCCCCTGGTCGACGACGATCACCCGGGCTCCGGCGGCGTCCGCCTCGTCCCAGAAGCGGAGGATCATGCCGAGCGAGCGGCCGAGTCGGTCCATCTTCGAAACGACGACCGATTCGAACTCCCCGTGGAGCATGCGAGCGCGAAGCTTGTCGAGCTCGGGCCGGTTGTCCCTCACCCCCGAGATTCCATCGTCGCGGAAGACCGCGACGTCGGCCCAACCCCGGGCTTGGCAGTACGCCGTAAGCTGGGCCACCTGGACTTCGGTCGACTGGTCTTTGGTGGAGACTCGCGCATAGATCGCCACTCGGGTCACGTAACCGCCTCCTCGGCCCCGGTGATCGCCGAGACGGCCGCGTCGATTCGTTCCCGCGCGAGCGTCGCATACTGGGGGTTAAGGTCGATGCCTACCGATCGGCGTCGGAGTCGGCGCGCCACGGCGAGCACGGTGCCGCTCCCCATGAAGGGGTCGAGTACTACGCAGGGGACCACACGCTTCGTGGAGCACGAACAGGCCTTGCGGTACCCGAGGTCGACCCTCCGGTACGTCCCGTCGTGAATGCCCGGGGCCGCGATTCCCTGACCCCGGCCGACGGCGAGGGACTTCTCCGGATGCCAGTCATGGCCGATACCACCGCCCTCGGCGCGGACCTTGTGGACCCATGGCGTTCCGCAGCTCGCGCACGCCCCCTTCTCGGATGTCCCGGCGCGGATGCAGATCTCGGGCAACGCCTCGGGGAACGTCGCGAAGTGGGCGCCGCGGTACGGTTGCGTGGCGATCTGCCAGACCGAGCGGAGGTTGCGACCGGTGGGGTCGGTGTTCGTGAGGAGGGGGAACCGGCGGAAGTCGCCTCTCGGGTGCTTGGATTGATAGGCCGGGTTGTCCACCGGGTTCGGCAGGTGGTGGCGGAGTCTCCTCAGCGAGCTCTCCTGGAGAGGCTCCCGGACCGCCTCGGCGTCGTAGAAGTAGCGCTGCGACTTCGTCAAGAGAAAGACGTACTCGTGAGACCGAGTCGGTCGGTCGCGGGTCGGCTCCGGCATCGGATTTCTTTTCGACCAGATACAATCCGCCCGGAGCCACCAGCCCCGACGTTGGAGTTCGAAGGCGATCTTCCACGGGACTCCCACTAGGTCCTTCTCCTTCAGATTGGGAATCCGCTTGTCGATCGATCCCGCCTGCTCCGCGCCGGTCCGGTCGCGGATCTCGAGGGTGGATGCCTTCCAGCGCTTTGCCCCGGTGAGGCCGGCGGGGTGCGTGCAATAGGTGTCGCCCAGGTTCAGCCAGAGGGTCCCGTCCGAGCGCAGGACTCTGCGAACCTCGTCGAAGACCCCGGCGAGATGGTCCACGTAGCTCTCAGGGGCAGGCTCGAGGCCGAGCTCGCCTTTCCAAGCCCCGCAGTGGAGGCAGGACGTCGAGGTGCGCGGGGAGCGCGTCGCCGAAGCGCCGTTCAACGTCTCGGCGACCATGGGATGCGTGATCTGGCCGTTCCCCGACGGGATCGCGACCGTCTCCCACGAGTGGATACACTGGGGGGAGCCTCCCCAGACCTGCGGTTCGGTGCCGTAGGTTCGGAGGCCCCAGTACGGTGGCGAGGTGGCCGCACAGTGGATCGACTCTTCGGGGAGCGTTCGGAGGACGTCCGAGACATGCCCCTGGAGAATGGCGGGCGTGAGATTGCTCGGAATCACGTCTCGATCTCCCGCCGATCACCCCGCCGGACGACATTTCGGTCTGCCCGGACCCGTGCTTGATCCGCTTCGACTCCTCGGACGCAGGCCGCGAGGAACTGAAGGCGGCCAACTGCTTCCTCGACAATCTGTTCGACCTCACGGCGAACCTTCCACTGGGGTGCGGTCCCGATGCGGACAACCTCGAGAATACGGGCCAACCCACCTTGCTCGGCGAGCAGGAGGTTCTCGAGTTCGCGACGGCGGAGGGTTGCGAGCTCGACGCATCGTCTCATACCGCCACGCCCCCGTCGCCGTCGAGCGTGGCCTGGTAGACCATGGGTCCCCACCCGTAGTAGAGGTCGGGAACCATCGTAGGGAGAACGAGATCGAGCCGGTGGGGCCGGTCATCCCCTGTGGCGAACCCGGCAATCAGGTGCCGCTCGCAGAAGTCGACGGTCGCCGAGATCCGACGTTGAGATCGATCCGCACCGGTCGCCTGGGCCACGACCCTTTCGACCGACGGTCGGTAGGGCAGTAGCCGGGTCGGGAAGGAGCGGAACAGTCGCCCGAAACCAACTCGGGCCGCATCGTCGACTCGTCGAAGGTGATCGCCCCGGCTCGACGCGCGCGGGCGACGGGAAGCAGCCTCCGCACTGTCGATGAGTGCCCGGAACGCCTCGGAGGCTACCGGGGGCCGCCCACCGACCCGCTTCCCGGTCTGAACGTCGATACCGGTAGAGGCAACCAGTCCGCTCTTCGCGAACTTGCGAACGAGCGCCCGGAACCGGGCCACGTCGCTCGGGTATGCCATCACCCAGTGCGGGCGAGGGGTTTCCCGGGGGAAACGGGTGGGTTTTCCGGGGGAAACCGGGGGGAGTACGAGGGTCCGGGAGGAGGACCCGAGGGTCCCAGGGACCCGGGTTTCTGACGAGGAGGGGGATCCCAACGGAGGTTGAAGGAGACCCCGGGGAACGGCGCGCGCGTCGTTCAAGTCCGAGCCTCCCGGGATTGTTCCGGGTAGGGCGATTGAGGGGTGCCGGGTATGGGTTCTATAAGGAAATGGTTACGGGCCCGAGGGGACTCGATCGATGCTTTGGGCGGTGGGATGTGTCATCTCGCCAAAGGTGGGGCGGGCGAGAATCCGAGGATGCTGGGTCCCACAGCCGATGGCTCAGGGTTTCTTTCCCCGGAACTGGAAGTAAGCGGAGATCCATTCCCTGCCGGGGACCTCCGTCGGGACCTCTAATTCGATGATGCGGACCTGATAGCATTTTCCGCGTCGTCGGCACTCCGCGACCAGCTCCTCTCCCTCGTCGTCGATGTCGATGGACAAGACCTCGACATCCTCCCCGATTGCCTTCGCCATGAACGGGAATCGAACGTGCTCCTGGATCATCGTGTAGAAGCCGGTCGCCGGTTCTGCCGGACCGTAGGCGTCCACCGTGGCCTCTTCGATCAACCTCTCCAGTTTAGGGTCGGCCCGTCGACTCATCCGCCCGCCGAGGTCGCCGAGAGACATAATGCTTAGCGAGGCACCGCTCCCGATCCGCCCCCGGCGCGATTGTAGCTTCCCCTGCAGCCGCCGTTCTGACCCGAGTTTGGCGGTCCTTCACGATTCACCTCAGAAGTAAGTTGGGGGCACTCTGATGAATTGATGTGGCCGGTGCATCTGTATCGGTGATTGTAACGACATGTTCATATTGTCGGGGGCAT
>JBAWFC010000078.1:0-19415 GCA_049591535.1 Thermoplasmata archaeon
GGCGACCCCGCTCGCGTGCAGAAGGACGTTCAGCACCGTCCGCTCGACCGCGAGGATCCGACGCGCATCCCCCCGCAGGAGGAGGACGACGGTGCCGCGCCGGACGCGGCTTCCGTCCGCCCGTACGGCGCGCGCGCGGACCCCGCCCGACCGGGCCACGGCGCGGGCGACGGCCATGCCCGAGAGGACCCCGGATGCCTGGGCGACGACCCGCCCTTCGGCCGCGACCGCCCGGGGGAGCAGCGCGCGGGTCGTGCGGTCGCGGTCCGACCGGTCCTCGGCGAGCGCCCGGCGGGCGAGGTCGCCCGGAGACCCGGGGCCCGCACGACCCCCGTCAGTGGAGGGGGGCACCGTCGGACGGCTCCTTCGCGGCGAGGGCGCTCTTCAGTCGCTCGAAGTCGACGGAGATGTCGGGGCGGAGGTGCGGCAGGTTCTGCCGCTCGAGCTCCGCGACCCGGCGACGGGCGCTCGCCCGGTCGCCGCGGGCGTAGGAGAGCTGCGCGAGCCGGAGGACGACGTCGACCTCGTCCGCCGGTGCCTTCAGCTCGCGCACGATGCGGTAGGCGTCGAGCAGGTCCGCCTCGGCCCGGTCGTACTCCCCGCGGTCGAGCCCGATCTTTCCCTGGATGATCAGCGACTGGACGAGGCCGAACCGGTCCCCGATCCGTTCGAGGATCTCCCGCGATCGCTGGTTCCGCTCCGCCGCCTCGTCGAGCCGCCCGGCCGAACGGAGGATGTCGGCGATGTTGAACAGCGACCAGCCGACGCGGCGGACGTCGTGCGCCGTCTCGGCGAGCCGGATCGCCTCCTGGAACTCGGCGATCGCCTCGGCATAGCGGGGGGTCGCCGAGGTCGACCCCGCGATCAGGACCCCGAGGAACAGGTGGGCATGGGCCGCCTCCCGGGCGTCGCCGAGCACTTCGAGGGTCCCCGCGGCGGCCCGGGCCTCGGCGAACGCGCCCTCGGAGCGGCCCATCATCGCGAAGACGTTCGCTCGCCAGATGAGCGCGGAGGCGGAGCCGCGCTCGTCGCCGGCCTCCTTTGCGAGCCGCAGGAGCTCGTCGAACTCGCGGAGCGCCTCATCGTAGCGGCCCATGTAGTACAGTGCCTCCCCGAGGAGGCGTCGCCCGATCATCTGCGTGCGCGGCTGACCGGCAAGGTCGACGGAGTCGAGGACGGTGCGGCTGGTCTTCTCGGCCTCCCGCCACTCGCCCTGGTCGGTGAGGATCCGCGCGAGGTAGAGGTCGAGGAGCGCAAGGACGTGCGGCGAGAGCCGACGGCGAAGGCCCCGGCGCGCGCGGTGCTCGCGCAGCAGCGCCTCCGCCTGCTTCAGTTCGCCCTGGTGGTCGACCTGCCGGGCGAGCTCGATGACGAGCTCCGTCTCGCCGTCCCAATCGTCCGGCCGCAATCGCCGGTGGCTTTCGAGGGCGCGTTCCAGGTGGTCGCGCGCGACCTCCGGGGAGAACGAGCGGACCGCCACCTCCGCCGCCTCCCGGTTGTAGTGGATCGACTTCTCGTCGACCTTCCCGAGATAGAAGTGACGGGCGAGGGCGTAGATCGTCGTCAGGTCCGCGTTCCCGCCGGCCTCGAGCGCCTCGGCGGCGTGGCGGTGGAGCAGCCGCAGGCGGCTCTCGGTGAGCCGCTCGTAGACATCGGCACGGACCCGGTCGTCGGGGAAGGCGAGGAGCTCGCCGGGTCGCTCGAACAGGAGGCCCCGCCCGACGAGGCGGTCGAGCGCCTCGGTCAGTCGCTCCTCGTCCTCGCCGCTCGCCCGCAGGAGGAGCGAGAACGGGAACTCCGACCCGAGCACGGCGGCGACCGAGATCACGCGCTGCTCCTCGTCATCGAGGCTCGGCGGGGCGGTCCCCCCCGGCGGTGGAGGGAAGGGAATGCCCTTTCCGGACGGGGAGTCTCGCGGGCCGAGCAGGCGTCGCTCGAGCTGCTCGAGGAGCAGCGGGTTGCCACCGGTCTCCGAGTGTCGACGGGCGACCTCCTCGGCGGAGAAGACGCGACCGGGTTCGCGCCGTCGCAGGAACTCGGCGACCTCGTTCGAGGTGAGCGGGCGGACCACGATCCGGCCGGCATGGGTCGTCGCCTCGAGGCCCTCGAGACGTACCCGTCGCGGCTCGGCGAGCCCGGGGTACGGCCGGACCGTGGCGAGGATCCAGAGCGGACGGTTCTGCAGCTGACGGGCCAGTTGCTCGATCGCTTCGAGGGACGGCTCGTCCGCCCGGTGCAGGTCTTCGAGCACGAGGACGGTCGGCCCCCGCTGGGTGAAGGCGAGGAACTGTTCCGCGATGCCGGTCCAGAGCGGGTCGCGGATCGCGTCCCCGCGGTCGTCGGCCTCTCCGAGCGCGTCGAGCAGACGCTCCTCGATCCGGACCGGGGAGGACGATTCGCCGTCGTCCATCCGCGGGGCGAACCCGATCAGGAATCCCTCGGGGCCGGGCGCGTTGGGGACCACCGGTCGGTCATCCCCACTCACCGAACGGCCGCTCTCGAGCGCGGAGCGGATCAGCGCGAACGGCGGCGGAGCGTCCAGGGGTGGAGCCCGGCCCTCGAGCACCCGGACCCCGCGGGAACGGATGTCGCGGACGAGCGCGTCGACGAGGATCGTCTTTCCGACCCCCGTGTCGCCGACGAGGAACGTGACGCCTCCATGACCCGCCCGCGCGTCCTCGAACCGACGATGGAGGGCCTCTACGGCCTCCATCCGCCCGACGAACGGCCGGCCGCTCCCGGCTTCGGCCGCCATGCCGTTCGCTCGTATGGGTCGACCCGACTATTTACGCTGGCGTCCGTAGGGCGCGTACGAACGGCAGGTCGACCACGTGCGCCGGGACCTCTTGCCCCCGGATCTCGAGAGTGACCAGCGTTCCCGGCGCGGCGAGCGCAGGCGGCAGGTAGGCGAGCGCGATCCCGCGGCCCAGCTCGGGCGAGAGCCCTCCGCTCGTCACCTCGGTCACCGCCTTGCCCTCCGAGTGCACCGGGGTCCCGTGCCGGGGGATCGCGCCCTCGACCTCGACCCGGAGTCCCACGAGTCGTACCGGAGGGCCTTCGGCCTTCTCCTTCTCGAGGGCGGGGCGTCCGACGAACGGGTGGTCGAAGTCGACGAACCGATCCTGGCCGGCCTGGATCGGAGAGTGGTCGCGGTGGAACTCCTGTCCGGAGAGCAGGTACCCCTTCTCGAGGCGGAGCGTGTCGCGCGCTCCGAGCCCGCACGGGACCGCCCCCGCCGCGACCAGTCGGTCCGCCAGCGCTTCGGCGGACTCCGCCCGGACCAGGAGCTCGTACCCGAGCTCTCCCGTGTACCCGGTGCGGCTGACGAGGATCGACCGCTCGAGGTCGGTCGGGAGCGTCGTCCCGATCTCACCGGAGCGCGCGGCCCCCGCCCCGTCGATCGGAAAGCGGCGCGCGTGGTAGAACTTGAGGTCGGCGAGGTCCCAGTCGAGCGTCCGTTCGAGCAGGGTCCGCGCGGCGGGCCCTTGGACGGCGAGCAGCGCGAAGCGGGGGTTCCAGCGGGTGATGGTCGTGTCGGGTCCTCGGTGCTGTCGGAGGATCTGCTCCACCTCGTCGGCGCGACCGGCGTTGGGAACGACGAGGAAGGAGCGGACGAGCTCGGCGCCGGTATCGAGTCGCGTGATGAGCAGGTCGTCGACGATCCCTCCCGTGGCCTCGAGGAGGAACGTGTAGCGGACCTGGGAGGGAACCTCGGTCTCGACGTGAGCGGTCGTCCGGCGGGAGAGCAGGGCCGCGGCGCGACCGCCATCGACCGTCAGCTGCCCCATGTGCGAAACGTCGAAGAGTCCCACCCCGGTCCGGACCGCGCGGTGTTCGGCGAGGATGCTGCCGTAGTAGAGCGGCATCTCCCAGCCCGCGAACGGGACGAGGTGGCCACCGAGCCGCTGATGGAACCCGTAGAGCGCGGTGCGTAGCAGCGGAGCGGCGCGCGGCTCCGCGGCGGGGAGCGGCGTGCTCACGTGACGACCTCCCCGAGACGTCCCTCGGCCGTGGCGTGACGGATCTCGAGCGCGATGCGTCGCCCGGTGCTCATCGGGCCGCGGTAGAGGGCGTTCCCGTACGGGTGACCCACGCCGAGGTGGACGTTAGTTCCGCCGCCGATCCGTGCCGCTACGTCAAAGACCGTCGGATGCGCCTCCTTGTCGAGGCAGGTCTGCAGGCAGAACGGTCCGAGGATCCCGGGAGGGTACTTCGCCCGCGCGGCGTCCACGAACTTCTCCCCCATCCGGAACACTTCCTCCAGCACCGACTCCCGCACCGTGAGCGTTCCGTGGCCCACCACGGTGTACTCCGGAATCCGGTCGGAGTCGGAGAGCTCGAGCTGCTGGGCGGCCGGGAGCCGCACCATGCCGTCGAGGTTGCTCTCGCGTCGCTCGTCCACGCCGAGGAGCTCGAGCCCCTCGTCCCGGGGAACGAGCGGGGAGAAGAAGAAGTTGAAGTTGAAGACCGGGCCGAGCACGTACTCCTCGATCCGAGCGCGGGCGAGGTCGTCCGCCGAGATCGTCCCGCGTGCGAGGAGCGCGGAGCTCTTCTGCCGGAACTCCGCCGGGTTCGCCGCGGTGAAGAATCCGCGTTCGAGCCGGCGCTGGGCGTGGGGTAGCTTCACGATCGCGAGCCGGTCGATCGCGTCCGGACCGGCGATCGCCCGGGGGGTGGCGATCCCGGCCGACTCGAGGAGCGAGTAGTAGTTCTCCCGCTCGGAGCGCTCCTCGATCCGCAGCATCGCGCGCGAGCCGACGATCGGAACCCGAAGCTCGTCCTCGATCGTCGAGAGCGGAACGTACGAACTCAACGCACGGTTGGGCACGAGAAGGACGCCGCGCTTCCGGAGGCGTTCCTGGGATTCGGCCGCGGCGAGGTCCGCGAACTTCGGATATTCCCACACCTCGTCGACGCACCCGCGGCGACGCCCCCCGCTGGGGTCCCGCAGGGTGCGGAAGTATCGGGAGTAGGTGGCGTCGCGTCCCCGTTGGGTCAGCACGACGCTCGTGAGCCCTTCCGTGACCGCTCCGTCCGCCACGTCGATCGCGGAATGCGAGCCGACCGTTCCCACGGCCGGCGGCGTGGGGTACTGTTCGAGCAGCCGGCGGATCTCGTCGCGAGCGACCGGCATCGCTCGGGGCACCGTCAGAGAAGCTTAAGCGCTCGCGCCACGCGCTCCGCGGAAAGCGGCAACTCCGTCACGTGCGCGCCCGAGGCCTCCCGAACCGCGGCGGCCACGGCCGCCGGCACCGGAATGATCGGCGGCTCCCCGAGCCCCTTGGCGCCGAACGGTCCCGCCCCGGGAAACCCCTCGATGAACGTGACCTCGGGCGAGGGGACCTCCCCGAGGGTCGGGATCCGGTAATCGAGGAGGTGCGGGTTGAGCAGGCGCCCGTCGTCGGACCAGAGCGCCTCCTCCGTGAGCGCGATCCCGACGCCCATGGCGATCCCGCCCTCGACGCTGGCCCGCGCCGTCTCCCGGTCGATGACGGTGCCGGCATCGTGGAAGGCGGCGTATCGCTCGATACGGACCGAACCGGTCTCACGGTCGACCGAGACCTCGGCGACATGGGCCGCCCCGGTGAAGTCGGTGTACCCGTAGAACGTGCCCGAAACGACCCGCCGCTCATCGATCGCGCCCGGTCGCCCGTAATGCTTCCCCGCCGCGACGATCCCGCTCCCCTGCTCGGAGGGAAGGAGCAGGGAGCGCACGGGTCGACGTCCTGCGGCGTGGGTCGCCACCAGTTCCTCGCCGTCGACCGCAAGACCGACCGGGCCGGACACCGCGAGACGCTCGGCGAGGGTCGCGCGCAGCGTCGCGGCGGCCTCGACGATCGCGCGTCCGAGCGCCCCGACGGTCCGGCTCCCGAAGACGCCCGAGTCGAACGGAGCGTCGGCGGTGTTGGCGTACTCGGTACGGATCCGGTCGGCCGGAAGCCCGAAGATACGCTCCGCGACGGCCGGGAGGCCCCGCAGGACGCTGCCGCTGCCGATCTCCCGCTCGGCCTGGACGATCCGGAGCTCGGTCGGGGTCAGCACGAGCCGTACCTCTCCGCCGGCACCCGTGCTGGTCGACCAGAACCCGAGACCGATCCCGACCCCGTGTCCCGGGGGAGCCTCGGAACGCCAGCGATTCGCGAGCGCACGCGCCGCGTCGAGCGCGACGCCGAGCCCGAACGACCGCACCGGCTGACCCAGCGCGGTCCGGTCTCCTTCGCTCCAGAGGTGGGCCGCCCGGAACCCCGCCGAATCCACGCCCACGACGCGGGCGACCTCGTCGAGGTGTGATTCCACGGCGAAGGCACACTGGGGCGCGAACGGTGCACGGTGCGGACCGAACGGCGGTTTGTTCGTGCGGATCCCGTAGCCCTCTACCTCGAACACCGGTGCCCGATACGGTCCGAGCAGGAATCCGATCGAGTACCCGACTGCGAAGTCCCGTCCGGGAAGCGAAGAGCCGCCATCGAGGAGGAGCCGTACCCGACGGCCCACGATCTGGGAGTGGGCGACCGCCGTCGACAGACGGATCACCGCGGGGAGCGTCGTGCGGCCGATCTGGAACTCTTCGCGGTAGTCGTGGGCGAGACGGACCGGTCGCCCCGCGGCCCGCGACAGGAGGAGCGCGTACGGCTCGAGCAGCGACGAGCCCTTGCCCCCGAACCCTCCGCCGACCCACGTCCCGTCGACCACCACCGACTCCTCGGGGAGCCGGAGCAGGGAGGCGACGTCCTCGCGGACCCCGAACGGGCTCTGGGTCGACGATTGGACGTACCACCGTCCGTCGGCCACCGTGGCGACGCAGGCGTGCGGCTCGAGCGCCACCTGATGCACGCTCGCCGTCCGGTAGGTCTCCTCCACGATCCGGTCGGCGGTCCGGAACGCGGTCTCCACGTCGCCGTGGCGCGCACGGACGTGGGCGACGACGTGCGGGGAGCGGACCGCCTCGGGCCCCGGCCATTCCGGGAAGAGGGTCTCGATGTCGATCAGCGCCGGCAACGGTTCGACGTCGGCGCGAACCGCGGCGACCGCGCGATGGGCCTCTCGCAACGTCGGCGCGGCGATCGCCGCGATCGGTTGGTTCCGGTACACGATCTCGTCCGACGCGAAGAGGGGGCGCTCGGGGTCGCCGCTCCCGGCCGGGAGGAGGGAACGAAGGTCGTCCGGTCCCACGGCGATGACGCCGCGCAGCGCCCGGGCGGGCGCCAGGTCGAGCGAGCGCACGCGTCCGTGGGCTACCGGAGCGGGGACGAGCGCGCCCCACATCATTCCGGGGATGTCGAGGTCGGTCCCGTAGACCGCGGCGCCCGCGAGCTTGATCTTCGAATCCGGCCGCAGAGAGCCGCTCACGGTGGCCCCTCGCGCGCGATCGCGACGGCGCGCAGGATCGCGGCGTACCCCGTGCATCGACAGAGATTTCCCTGGAGACCCTCGACCAGCTCTTCCAGCGGGGCCGACCGCCCGCGCTCCTTGAAGAGCCCGGCGAGGGAGACGACGAAGCCCGGCGTGCAGTAGCCGCACTGCAGCGCGCCGGCCCGTTCGAAGGCCTCTCTCGCTCGGAGGAGATCGGGATCGGTCTCCGTTCCTTCGATCGTCGTGACCGACGCCCCGTCGACCTCTCGGGCGAGGGTGAGACAGGAGAGGGCGGTCGTCCCGTCGATCAGCACGGTGCACGCACCGCAGTCGCCGGTCCGGCACCCCTCCTTCGTGCCCTTGAGGCCGAGGCGCCAGCGGAGCGTATCGAGGAGGCGCTCGTCGTCGGGGACTCCCTCCACGCTCGATGCGAGCGCATTGACGCGCAGCCGCAGCGTGCCGCCGGTCATGCCCGCGTCCCCCGCGGGAGGGCGACGCGAACGGCCCGTTCGAGGAGCGTGCCGGCGAGCCGGCGGCGGAACTCCTCCGAGGCCCTCCGGTCCGCGACGAGCGCGATGTCGCGCGCGGCCCGGTCGCGTGCCTCGCGGAGCGCGCTCTCGGAGGGGGCGCCGCGACCCAGGATCTCGGCCACGTCCGGAAGGAGGACCGGCCGGGGCGGGACGCCCCCCACCGCGACGCTCCACCGCGAGCTCCCGGGAGAGAAGGCGACCGCGACGGCGACCTGGGAGATGTCGTTCGCGGGCCGGACCCGTTGCCAGAGGTACGCCGAGGGGCGGGGCTCGGGGATCCGTACGGAGCGGATCAGCTCGCCCGGAGCGAGCGCGGTACGTCGCGACGCGCGAACGAATCGGTCGACGGGGAGCCGGCGGCTGCCGTCGGGGCCGACCAGCTCGACCTCGGCGTCCAGCGCGAGCAAGACCGGAACGAGGTCGGACGCCGGCGCCGAGCGGCCGAGGTTCCCGCCCAGCGTCGCCCGGTGGCGGAGCGCGACCGAACCGACCGCGCGGACCGCCTGCCAGAGTCCGGGCAGTCGGGTCCGGACGTCGGGGTCGTCCTCCAGCGAGCGGAGCGGCAGCGTGCTCCCGACCGTCAGGACGCCCTCGACCCAGTCGAGGGTGCGCCACGGGAGCCGCCGGAGGGAGACCACCCGGCTCGGTGCGATCCGTCCGTCGTCGATGTCGAGGAGGAGGTCCGTCCCTCCCGACAGGATCGCGACACCGGCGCCGTCGCCGACGTGGAGGCTCGCGATCGCCTCCGCGACGGTCGACGGCACCACCAGGTCGAACGGCGACATGGCACACGGGTGGCGGGCCGTCCAAGCATATCATTTCATGCACCGGTTTTCGGGGTCGGCAACCTCGCGTTTTATCTCTTGGCACGGTTTTGGCACTGCGTCGGCATGCCGTTCGAACTTTCGTTGCGTTACAGCACTCCGCTCACCCCCCTCGACGATGTCGAGGAGGTGCTCCGCGAGTTCCTCCGCCTCATCGGCTACCTCCCCGAGGGGGAGGACGGCCGCGGGTCGGAGGGGCCCATCGCGCAGAGCCTCGCGTACCGGCTCGTCCGCGACTGTCTCCTGAAGGACCCGGCGCGCCCGTGGTACGTCGAGGAGCTCACCGCGGTGCTGAAGACGTCGAAACCGACGGTCTACCGACATATCAACAAACTCAAGTCGCTCGACCTCCTGGAGGAGGTCGGAGGGGTCGCGGACGGAAAGGGACGGAAGGGCTACCGCCTTCGCTACGGGAACCTCGCTCGCGCGTGGGATTTCACCGAGGCGAACGCCCAGAACGCACTCCGCCGATACCGGGAAACGGTGAATCACTTGCAAGGCCTCGTGGAGAGGATGGGGAGCGCGCCGACACCGAAGATCGCCCCGAGCGCTCGGGTCCCCGTGCGCGAGCGCGGAGCGAGCCGATGAGCGAACCGACGACCGCTGCGAAACGGCCGCCGATCGCGCTGACCACGGGCTCGCGGGTCCGGGTCCGCTCGGCGGGCCCCGAGGACGCCGCGATCGTCTCGACGGGGGTGTTCCGCGGACTCGTATCGATCGGCGGGGACAACATCATGGCGATCGAGCTCGAGGGGGCCGACGGCGACGAGAAGGAGAAGGGCCGCATCCGCCTCGTGCCGATCCCCGCGTTGCTCGCGATCGACATCGTCGAGGTCGCGAAGGCCGAAGAGGAGAAGCGCAGCGAGCCGGCGCAGTCCCCCGGGTACTTCCGCTAGGCGCGGGACGGGCTTGCTGGGAGTTCCGTCGCGGGTGCCCGCGATTTCGAACCCAGGTCGTCGGCTTCGAAGGCCGACAGGATAGTCCAGACTACCCCACAAGCCCGCGGGGCCTCCACGGAGGCGGGCTATTTGGTCGTTCCGCGGCGCGCGTCGTCCGGGGCCACCGGCCGGACGAGATCCCGCGCGAAGAATCGGGTGCCGGCGACCGGGTGTTCTCGGTACGGCGCGATCTCCACGAAGCCGAGCGAGCGATAGAGCACGATCGCGGTCGCCATCGAGGGGAGGGTGTCGAGACGCAGGGACCGGTACCGGAGCTCCCCCGCGCGACGGATCGCCCGTCGGGCGAGGGTCCATCCGAGCCCCCGCCCTCGAAAGCCGGCGCGGACGTACAGGCGTTTCATCTCGACGATCTCCGGGGAGAGCGGACGGATCCCGACGCACCCCGCGGGCACGTCGTCCCACGTCGCGAGCAAGAGGTCCCCCCGCGGCGGGGCGTAGACGCCCGGCAGCGAGCGGGTCTCCTCCGGAAACCCTTCGAACGACAGATCGACGCCGAGCGAGCGGCCGTACTCCTCGAACAGGCCTCGAACGGTCGCGACCTCGTCCGGGGTCCGGGCGCGGCGGACCCGCCCGATCCCCCGCACGTCCGGGGACGGCACGCTACGACTCCGCGGGGGCTCCGGGAGGGAACTTGTCGAGCGTCGTCTGCTGCGTCGTCGACGGGAACAGGGTCGAGACCGAGTCCGCGAGCAGTTGGATCCGCTGACGGACGTACGGCGTGATCCCCTCGATCTCGGAGAGACGCTGGGAGAGGGGCAGGTACTTGCGTACGGAGGCCTCGAAGACGGTCGAGAGCAGCGTGCCCTCGCACCGGCCCCCGGGGCGCACGGCCGCGCACCGCCCGTCCAGCGGAGGTCGACGGTACGACGTCCCGCAGGTCTTGCACCGGAACCGCTGCGTCGCGTAGCTCTTCAGGTTCCCCATGACGTCGCGCAGGAAGTGGCCGTTCAGCACGAGCGTCACCGCCTCGGCCACATCGACCGCGCGGATCTGCGAGGTGAGCACGACCGAACGCTCGACCGTGTCCTTCATCCCGCGTTGGGCCCGATACGCGGACCGGACCGGACCGGCCGCGATGTCCCGGGTGTCGTGCGTGAACCCGTACCCGCTCAGCGCGCCCTCCGTTCCCAGGCGGTGGCCGACGGTGTCGACCAACCCCTCCACCTCCTTCGGAGACCGTCGCTCGAGCGACGCGCGGTAGAGGGCGAGGGGGTACCGGCTCCCGACGTCGACGTTGTGGGCCTCCTTGTCGACCTCCGTCGGGTCGAGCCGGGTCGTGAGGACGAGCGGCTTGTCCATGAGCGCGCCGCGGCTCTGGGGGAGGTACGAACGGGAGAAGTTGAGCAGGGCGTCCAGAAGGAGCGTGACCGAGTCCTCGTCGCCGTCGCAGTTCCGCCGCTTCGCCGCGTGCAGGATCGGGTGGGCGAAGCACGCTTCGGCGTCGGTAAACCCAACGATCCTCCCGGCGACGCCGCCCGAGGTGTGGGGCGCCAGCGCGACCACGATGTGCCCGACCAGGTCCTCCGGTCGCTCGGCCCGGTAGTACGGCTCGAGGTTGTAGACCCGGACGAGCTCGTCGTCCACGAACTGCGCGAGATGGACGAGATAGTTCCCGCACGACCGGGAGACGACGAGGTCTTGCGGGCGGAGTTCGACGAGCTGGTCGGGGTCCGTGAGCTCCTCCCCGCTCCAATCCCCAGGATAGCCCAGGTCCCGGAGGCGTGCGATCGTCGTCCCGACCTCCGTCGGGCGAAAGTGGGTCAGCGGCAGGTCGGTCAGGTCGAAACGGGCGGTCCCGTCCTGGTAGACCGAGATCCCGTGCGAGGCGCGCAGGATCCCCTTCTCGATCGGCTCGGGACACTTCCCGGGCGATGCGAGTCCCTTCACGCCCTTGACCATCGGCACCTTGCCGAGGTGCAAGCGGGCGAGCGCGTCGGCCCACACGCGGGCGACGGGAAGCAGCTCGGTCGCCACGCGGTCGGTCGCGTTCGTGTGGGTACCGCAGGAACATCGGGCCCAGACCGTGGTGTGACCGCACCCGGAGCACTCCCGGACCCCGAGGTCGACCGAAGTCCCCTCCCGGAGCGTGCGCCGGGCCGCCTCCGGTACGGATCGGGTGGAACCGCCCGCGGCCCCGACCGGGAACAACGCATGGACGTTCGGCTGCATCACCCGCTGGTACGCCTTCTCGGGGCGACCGACCCGGGCGCCGATCCGGGAGGGCGCGCGGGCGCGGACCGTGACGCCGGAAAGCCGCGCGACGTAGGTGAGCGGGTCGAGGTCGACCGGGTCGAGGTCGGTGCGTCGGACGAGGAGCGCGTCGTCGCGCGAAAGCCCGAGACCCCCGACGACGGCCGCACTGGCGTCGGGCTCACCGCGGCGTCGGCCGGGGGCGCGAGGGGCGGAGAGGAAACCGAGCCGGGTGAGCGGTTCCCGCCAGGCCGGGTCGTCGGGGATCTCAAGAGCGTCATCGACCCAACGGCCCGCCCGCTCGACGAACTCCGCGAGCGCGCGGATCTCCGCGGGGGAGAGGTCATGCCAGAACAGCAGCCAGCGCGGGTGGAGCGGGACCCCGTGCACGAGCGAGATTCGGACGGCGTCGTCGTAGTCTCGTACATCGAGGCCGATAGCCTCCACGACGCCGGCGGCCCGCAGTTCCTCGCCGTGCCAGTCGAGGCTGTAGGCACCGGGGACGAGCGCGTGGTTGTTCTCGAGGAACTCTCCGAAGGAGACGAGGAGCTCACCGAGGTCGACGATCCGCCGGATCCGCGGGAGCACCTCTCGCGCGTACGTTACGTCGTGGACCGCGGTCACGGTGCCGTCGTCGAGTTCTACGATCGGGCCGTCGATCGTGTCGCAGACCCCCATCGCGGTCGCCTTGCCCGGATACTCGAGCTTCACCTGGGTGCCGATCGCAACAAACTCCTGCAGGACGACCATCGTCGCCGGGTTGACCGCGCATCCCGCGAGCCCGGTCGTTCGGGCACGGCCGTACACGAGTCGGAATCCCCCGGGCCGGTTCGGGTGCGCGAGCACGGGGCGGCCGCCGACCGCGTCCTGGAGATACTTGGGCGTCCGGGGATCTTCGTCGTCGGAGGCGTGGTGACCGAGTTCGGCGAGGAATCCCCACCCTTCGAGCCCGAGCTTCTCCACGACCTTTCGGAGTTTCGCAGCCTTCTGGCACAGCCCCTCGGCGATCACGAGACACGCTCCGCCGCGCAGCCCGTTCGTGGGTACCCGGGGCAGGTTGCGGAACGCGCTGACCTCCGCGTCTCCCTCCGTCGCCTCCCCCGAGATCGCGATCGGAAGGTTCCGGACCACGAGCTCGATCTCGTCGGCGGTCGGGGTGTACTGGAGGTGCTGGAAATGCTTGTAGAGCGGGATCTCCTCCTGGAACCGACCGACCTCGTCGGGGTCGGCGCGGTACGCTGCGAGCCCTAGGTCCCGACGAACGATGTCGGCGAGCAGGACGCTGAGCGCCTGGGCGGTTCCTCCCGCCGCCCGGATCGGCCCCGCGTAGTACAGTTCGATGTACTGGGGGCCGTCCCGACCCGACCGCACATGGACCTCTGCGAGCCCCTCGAGGGGGGCGACCAGGATCCCCTCCGTGAGGATCGCCAGTCCCACGCGCAACGCCGCATCGACCCGTTCCGCGACCGAACGACCGCTGCGCGTCTCGCTCGCAAGACGCCGGGCGATCGACACCGCGACCTCCTCGCGCGGCATGCGCGACGCGAGTTCACGGATCTCCGTCGATATCCCGTCGATCCCGAGATGCGCGAGGAGTTTCTCCACGCGGGATGCCATGTCCTTGGCCCGCGGGATCTCCGGGACAAGTTCGGGGTCGAGCCCTTCCCGCCGCGCCGCCTCGGCCGCGAGGTACGCACGGTCGACCTCCGCCTCGATCGCACGAAAATAAGTTTCCACGAGCCGGACAGACGGACCGCCGACATAACCTCGCGTCGGACGAGCGACGCGGTCGACCCCTTCTTCCGGGCCCGCAGCGGCCGACCGCAGGCCGGGGTGCAGGGACGGAGCGACGGGACCACAAGATTTATGGACGGGATGCCGACAGTTAGACTGCCTGCGCATGAGTTTCCTACGCCGAGCCCACGCCGCGGGCATCGGACCGGCAGCGGTGATGCTCGTCCTCGCCGCGGTGGCGATTTCCGGGATCCTCCTGGGCTCGGCGGGTGCCGGACCCGCGGGACCGGTCGGCCTGCCGGGAGGGCAGCCCTCGGCCGTGGACTCGACTCCCGCCGCTGCCCCCTCTGCGAGCGCCTCGGCCCCGGCGGCGCTCACCCTGACGGCCCCCGGCGCAACGCCCGCGGCCGTGAGTCTCTCCTGGACCGAGAGCACCGCGCTCTTCTTCGACAGCTACACGGTCTCGTACTCGTCGAACTCGTCGACCGGACCGTTCGAGACCGCGGGAGTGATCACCGCCGAGGCGACGACCCAACTCGCCGTTACCGGGTTCTCTCCGGGCGAGTCGTACTGGTGGGAGGTCGCCTCGAAGGCGGCCTCGGGCACCACGACATCGAACGTCCTGGAAGTGACGCAGCCGACCCTCGCCTATCTGTACTACACCGCCGTTTCGGGGACCGCCGACCGATTCGACTGGACGAACAACGCGTCCTACGGTGGCCTCCTCTCGTTCTCCAACTACTCCCTGTTCGAATCGGTCGCCGGAGCTCCTCCGACCCGGGTGGCAGCGATCGTCGCGGAGAGTACGATGACCTACGAGGTCACCGGTCTCACCGCGTCGACGAGCTACACCTTCTACCTCAACACCACGGACTGCTTCGCGAAGTGTGGCACCGGGACGCCGACCAACAGCGTCACGGAATCGAATCTCGTGACCGCCGGGACCCCCCTGACGCTCGGGGCATCAATCTCAGAGAGCCGACCGGTCGTCGATGTCGGACAGTCCGAGTTGTTCACCTGCACACCGTCCGGCGGAATGTCGCCCTTCACTTTCGCATGGAACGTGTCGGGGGGGGGCTACGTGGGCGGGAACAGCAGCGAGAGCTTCAGCTTCCCGGCCGCCGGGACCACCCAGGTCGGGTGCCGGGTCACCGACGCCGACCATGATATCGCGGAGTCTGCGACGTCGATCACCGTCAACGGCTACCCCACGCTCGTGGCGAGCCTCAACCGCACCACGGTCGACATCGGCCAGTCGATCGAGTTCTCGTGCACGCCGGTGAACGGCACTCCGTCGTTCTTCCTCGTCTGGAACTTCGGGGATGGGAATGGGTTCCCGGACGGCGCGACCACCTACGCGTATACTGCCGCGGGGTCGTACGTGACCACGTGCCTCGCGACCGATAGCGTGGGCGCGGAAGTGGCGTTCTCCGCTTCGGTGATCGTGAGCCCGACGCTGACGGCCTCCCTCTCCGTAAACTCGCTTGCCGCCGCGCCGGGCACGGCCCTCTCCTTCACCGCGCAGGGGTCGAACGGGTCCGGAGGATACGGCGGCTATTCGTGGTCGTTCGCGGACGGCACCACCGGTACGGGACCCTCCCTGACCCACGCCTTCGCGCAGCCGGGCCACTACGAGGTGACACTGCACCTCAACGACACCAACGGAGGGACGGCCACCACCTCCACCACGATCGCGGTCTCCCCGGTCGCTGCCAGCTGGGGGGCACTCCCTTCCTCCGCCCACACGGGCACCGCCATCACGTTCCGGGCGACCGCCAGCGGCGGCGCGGGCGGTCCGTACAACTACACCTGGCACTACGGAGACGGCACCGTGGGGTTCGGCAACGTCTCCACGCACAGTTACGCCACGACCGGGACGTTCCACCCGACGCTCACGGTGACCGACCGGCTCGGGGCGACCAACAACTCGTCGTTCACCGCCCTCTCCGTCTCCGCACCGCCCCCGGCGTACTCCTGGCTCACGGGGTGGGTCCCGCTCGTCATCGCCGTCGTTGTCGGTGCCCTCATCGCGATCGTGATTCTTGCCCGGCGCCGCTCCGAGGAGTCGGCCGAGGAGGAACAGGCCTCCAACCGCATGTTCCCGGTCGACCCGAAGGCGGCCGTCAGCGGGACGAAGGTCTGCCGCGTTTGCGGGACGCAGAACGTGGCGATCCGGGAGACCTGCTTCCACTGCGGCGCGGACCTCCCGAAGGCGACGAAGCCGTAGACCCCCGACCCGGACGCGGGAAGAACCTCTATCCCTTCTCCTGCGAATCGCCGGTCGTGATCGAACCGCGTACGATCGCGTTGCGGAGCGGCGGCACGGGAACCATCCGACCGGCGGAGCCCCGGGATGCCGAAGCGTGGATCGAGCACGTCAACGCGATCGGGGCGGAGAAGGTCTTCATCATGACCGAGAAGTTCACGCGGACTCCCGAGGAGATTCGCACCCAGTTCCGCGACAACGACCCGTGGTTCGCTCTCTGGCTGGTGGCGGACGTCGGTGCGACGGTCGTCGGCGGAGCCAGCTTCCGCCGTGGGGTCGCTTCGAAGAACGCTCACTCCGCCGATCTCGGTGTCTCCGTCCGGAAGGAGTTCCGGGGCCTCGGCCTCGGGGAAGCAATGATGCGCACCGGCATGGAATGGGCCCGCAGCGTCGGGGTCACCCGATTGCGGCTCGGGGTCTTCGCGACCAACGCGACCGCGATCGCCCTCTACCGGAAGCTGGGGTTCGTCGAGGAGGGGCGACTCCGGGGAGAGGTCATCCTGCATGGGGGACCGGTCGACGAGGTCCTGATGGCGCTCCGCCTCTGAATCGCGGTCCACCGCGTTCCTCGGCCCGGTGGAGCCGGAGGATGTCGGCCCGCATTCGGACCGGAAATCCGCATCGGCCGCCGGCGCGGGCGCACCTAGGGTCTAACTACCCTACCGATATCGCCTCCTCCCATGGAGGAGCGTACCCGGGCCGATAGCCCCGACACGACGTGGATCGTCACCGCCCGTCCCCAGACCCGCATCTCGTCCCTGAGTTCCTTCGCGACCTTGGGGATCGCGTCGAACCGAGCGGATGTGGATCGCATCGGAATCGGCCCCGCCGGTGTCACCTTCGTGCGCAAGCGCGAGACCGTCACCATCCCTTGGGACGAACTCGCCCCGTCGAACTTTCAGTACGGCAAGAGGCTGCTCGTTCTCCTCGCTCGGGACGGGACTCCGCGACGTGGAGGACCCTGGACGGTCGAGGCGGATCAGGGCCGGGCGATCCTGACCGATGCGCGGTGGCCCGCGCCGGAGTACGCGCGCAAGGTCGTTCCCCAGTGGCTCTCCTAGGCGGCGAGGACCGCTCCCCGCCCTACCGACCGCAGTTCGGACGATCCGGATTCACGTGGTGCGCAACCAGTGAGTGAGGGGCTCGATGGACGTATACAACGTCCGACCCGAACGGGTGAGCGCGTAGGCCTTCACCGGGCCTCGGGGCCCTTCGGTCAGCACTCGATGGATCAGTCGGGCCTGCTCTAGCGAGCGGAGCGTGGAGGTCAGCGTCGCGGGGCTGACTCCGGAGAGACACCTCTGGATCGGCCCGAATCGGACGATTCCGTACGTACCGAGGAGCGAGACGACGCAGAACGCCCACTTCTTGCCCACCACATCGATCAGACCGATCGGCGGACACGGGCACTGGAGTTCCCCTTCCGTGCACTGGACGGGGTGCGACACTCTGTCCGTACGTAGCGGCGCCTTATGACCACTTCACCTATTGAAGTGGTCGAGGTTCCCATGCCCGACCAGACAACGAAGGCGCCGTGCTGTGACCCGTCGACCTGCTGCTGTTGCTGCTGCTGCTGTGGCACGACCTGCGGCTGATGGGCGAGAAGCTCGTTCTGTTCGTCTGCGTGGGTAACGCCTCGCGCTCCGTGATGGCGGAGGCGATGTTCAACGCGAACCCGCCGGAGGGCTGGAGCGCGATATCGGCCGGCACGAGCCCCGCCGCAGCGGTGAACCCGCGGACCGGCCCCATGCTTCGCGAACTGGGACTGGAGGTCCCGCCGCACGGTCCGCAACGACTGACCACCGACATGATCGACCGCGCCCGGGTCCGCATCACGATGGGATGCCTCGACGACGCGAGTTGCCCTTCGCGCCTCAAGACCCTGGAGCTGCGGGACTGGGAACTCCCCGACCCGGCCAATCTGGACGATGCAGGGTTTCGAAGCGTCCGTGAGCGGTTGGTCGGGCTTGTCCGAGGGTTGCGTACCGAGCTCATCCTCTCCGACCGCAGAGAGCCTCCGATCGTCGGGGGAGCGGATCGGTGAATGCGTCGTTCGGCAGGCGATTTCTCGCAGAATGCGCGGGAACGGGTCTCCTTGTCGGGATCGGTACCGGGACGATCGTTCTCGCCGCACGAGCGGGGGGTGCTCCGCAGTTCGAACTCGCGGTTGCATGGTTCTTCGCCGTCTTCGTCCCAATCGTCCTTTTCGTCCGCGTGTCGGGGGCCCACCTCAATCCGGCCGTGACGCTCGGACTCGCGGTCAGCGGGCGGACCTCATGGGCTGAAGTGCCGCTGTACGTCGGAGGCCAGTTCGCGGGCGCGTTCCTTGGCTCTGTGTTCGTCTCCATCGCATTCGGTGCCGAAGCGCATCTCGGGAGCACCACTCCCTCGACCGGAGTGCTGTTTGCCTTCGGACTAGAATTCGCGTTCACGGTCGCCCTGGTGGCCGCCGTGTTCTACCTTGCCGACCGGGGTGAGGGCCGCGTGCGGTGGCGCCTCGGCCTGCCTCCTCTCGTCGTCGGGATCTCCACGTTCGTCATCGGACCCCTCACGGGAAGCTCGCTCAATCCCGCCCGGACGATCGCCCCCGCAGTGCTCTCGGGCACCTATGCCGACCTCTGGGTCTACCTCGCTGCGACTCTCCTGGGGGCGCTTTTCATCGCCCTCGTCTGGAGCCCGAGGTCGGTCGACCGCCTAGACCGAGGCCCGGGCCGACTCGAGACCGGGTCCTGACCGACGGCGCCACTCATTCCGTTCACCAACTCGAGCCGATCCTGCGTCTCTGCAGGGCCAAGACCGCAGCGGTGCGCTCCGTGGGTCGGACAGCTCTCGGGTAGTGGGGACTAAAACGCGTCGCCTCGGAGCCCGGGTGAGGTCGCGAAGCATGGAACTCAGCCACGATCAACCGTGGCAGTGGGGACCGGAGCTAGTCGCGGCCACCGGTCGTCATATCTCGCGGTTCGGCCCCGTCGAGTTCCCCGCGAGCCTCCTCCGTCCGGGTGCGGAGACGGCCCGTAGTCAGAGTCTCTATCCACACGAAGACCGCAGCGGTGCCGACGCAGACCCGGACCGCGGGTTCGTCGGGCCACGAGAAATTCGCGGCGAGCGCAGCCACGACCGCGCCGAGCAGCGCCCACCCCCGGACTCGACCACGATTCCAGCCCACCAGCTCCTCGGTCTGAAACATGGTGGCGTCGAGTCCGGGGTTTCTCCCGCTATTGCCAGGCACACCACCTCCTCCCTCGGCGGTCACGCCCACCTCCGTCATCGTGGTCGGTCCGGCCTGCGGAACCCGTTGCGATGGAACGCAAGGGAACGCGGGCAAACCCGATCAAGGTGCAACTCGAATCGCTGAGGAGGCGACGATGGCCCGGGGCCCGAACCCTACCGTCCAAGAGGCGCCGGGACTGATACCCCGTTAACGCAACCGTACCATTGAACGCAAATGTTTAAGTATCAACTTCCGAAGTCCTTCTCCAGAGCGTATGACGCTCGTCTGACAAACGGGATGGGAGAACTACCGATGAAATCCATCATCCAGGAAGCGATCGCGAAGCAC
>JBAWFC010000079.1:0-37928 GCA_049591535.1 Thermoplasmata archaeon
GGACGAGGAGAGGAAGGCGCGAGGGAAGCGGTTCCGCGACACGGTGCGCAAGGACCACCGACGCAGGGCGAAGGACCCGACCGGGCTCGGGCCTCGGTAGGGCAGACCCCCTCTCGCGGCTGCGCCACTAGATCGGTCGGAATCCCCGGCCCGCGCGCAGGAGGGTCGTCCGCGCGGCGAGGCGGAGCCGGCCCCGGACCGTCATCGACTTGCCGTCGCCGGTCGTACTCCGTCGACGCAGGTTCTCGAGCAGGTCGTCGACGCTCTCCACGCCCTCGTCGAACTCGGTGTACGCGCGCCCCAGGTCCGTGATCGCGTGCACGTCGCTGCCTCCCGTCCCCCCGAGGCTCCGGCGCGCGGCGAGCTCTTCGGCACGGAGGTTCGCGATCTCCGAGTTGTGCCCGTTCCGTGTCTCGATCGCCCAGACGGGGGCGGACTCCGCGATCCGGCGCCCCACGCCATGGGAGTGTCGGAACGGATGCGAGAGCACCGGTTCGCCTCCGTGGTCCCGGACCCACTCGATCGTCTCGAGGACGGGCCGATGGGGGGGCGGGGCATCGTGCACGCCGTAGGCGAGGAGATGGCCCTCCACCGTCGAGACCTCGACGCCGGGCAAGAACAGGTACCCCGGGTACTTCGACCGGAGCTCCGCGAGGGCCGCGTGCCCGGCGACCGTGTTGTGGTCGGTCAGTGCGAAGCCTCGCATCCCGGTGTAGGAAAGATGACCGGCGATCTCGTCCAGGGTCAGGCGAGAATCCGGCGACCGCATCGAGTGGACGTGGAGATCGAGGCGCGTCCCGCCGCTCATCGGACCTTGGCCCCCGCGGCGACCTCTTCCGATGGCCGGACCGCCAGGCCGGGCCCGAAGGCGAGCAGCTCCCCGGACGACGCGTCGGACGACGCTCGTCGGACGACAGCGAACGTCCCGGGAGTCCAGTCTCCCGCGACCTCCACGGTGCGGCCCCCGACGTCGAACTGCGTGGACCCCGAGGCTCCCGGCCCTACGGCGCGCCCGACCACGAGCGGAGTGAGGGCGAATTCTTCGTAGGAGATCGTCCGGTCGGCCTCGGTCGTCCCGTAGACGAAGGCACCGGGGGGGGTTCCTTCCGGAGGCACGAGCAGCACCGCGCGCTCCCCGACGTCGGCCGCGAGGACCATCCCCTGGGAGGTCATCTTGCGGATCGTCCGCGGAGCGAGGTTGGAGAGAAAGACGACCGGTCGATCCGCCAGCGCCTCCGGGGGGTACGACGACCGCAGACCCGCCACGATCGTACGGACCTTCGGCTCGCCGACGTCGACCTCCAGCACGTAGAGCTTGTCGGCCGACGGGTGGATCGTCGCACTCCGTATCACGCCCGACCGTGCGGCGATCGGCGGCCAGCGCTCCGGCGGAGCGCCGACCGGCGAGGGGGAGGCGGAGGCCGGGGGGGCGGCGCTCGCCGGATCGGCCCGAGGGAAGAGCGGGCGGATCTCCCCGAGGGTCTGCCCGACCGGCGGGGACTCCAGTGCTCGATCCCAGTCCCCGGGGCCGGGTCCTTCGGCGTACCCGAGCATCCGGTAGACCTCCGCGCTCGAGAACGGAAGCACGGGAGCGAGCCAGGTCGCGACCGCGCGCAGCCGCCAGAGCGTCTCGTAGACGACCCGCGCACGCTCCGCGCCGTCGAGCTGCCAGGGCCGCCCCTCATGGAATCGTCGGTTCGCCTCGCGGACCTCCTCGAGCGCGAGGTCGAGTCCCTCCTTGAGACGGACCTGCTCATACTCGGCGGTGATCCGCTCGTGGGCGGACCGGAGACGGGCACCCGTCCCGTCCGGCGCGTCCGGCCTCCAATCGTCGGGCGGAGCCGGGATCCGTCCGCCGTAGCGGTCCCGTGTGAGCACGAGCGCCCGCTGCACGAGGTTCCCGTACTGGTTGGCGAGAACGTCCTCGCGCACCTTGCGGAACTCGTTCCAGTCGAACTCGGTGTCGTGGTTCTGGGGGGCCATCAGCGCGGCGTAGAATCGGATGTGGTCGGGCGAGTACTTCGCGAGCAGCGAGGGGATGAACACCTCGGCGTCGCTCGTCCGCGACTTCGAGATCTTCCCTCCCTCGACGAGGAGCCACTCGTTCGCGGGCACGTCGTACGGCAGGTGCAGGTGGCCCACCCCGAGCAGGACCGCCGGCCAGACGATCGTGTGCTGGAACTTGTTGTCCTTTCCCACGAAGTAGTACGGCCGGACGGGTTCGCCTTCGTCCCAGTAGCGGCACCACGCCTCCGGTCGCCCGGCCCGGATCGCCCACTCCTTCGAGGCGGAAAGGTAGCCGATCAGGGCGTCGAACCACACGTAGAATCGCTTGGCGTCGTACCCTTCGAGAGGGATCGGGACACCCCATTCGAGGTCGCGGGTGATCGGGGTGGGATGCAGACCCTCCGCAAGGAAGTTCTGCGCGACGCGAAGGGTCCCGGGTCGCCAGTGATGCTGCCGGTCCACGTACTCGCGCAGCTTCGGTTGGAGTCGGTCGAGCTCGAGATAGAAGTGCTCGGAGGCCCGGAACTCCGCCGGCGTGCCGCAGAGCGCGCACCGCGGCGTACCGAGCTGGCGCGCTTCGAGGGTCCGACCGCAGTGATCGCATTCGTCCCCCCGGGCGTCCGCGAAACCGCAGTGGGGGCAGGTTCCGAGGAGATAGCGATCCGGCAGGAAGCGCCGATCCTTCGGACAGTAGGGACTCTCTTCCGTCCGGCGGCGGACGAAACCGTTCTCGAGGAGGGAGAGGAACACTTCCTGAACGGTCCGTTCGTGGACGAGCGTCCGGGTCGTCGTGTAGAGGTCGAACGCAACCCCGAGCCGGTCGAACGACGCACGGTTCACCTCGTGGAACCGCTCCGAGATCGCTGCCGGCGTCGTTCCCTCCTTCTCGGCGCGGAACAGGATGGGGGTGCCGTGCATGTCGGAGCCCGAGACCATCAACACTTCGTCCCCCCGCAGCCGGTGGAATCGGGCGAAGATGTCCCCGGGAAGGTACGCGCCCGCGAGGTGGCCGATGTGGAAGGGACCGTTGGCGTACGGCCACGCGACCGCGACGAGAATCCGGGACGTAGCGACCCCTCCGGGCGGCGGAGCGACGGGCGGTCCTAAACCCTTTCCCGACGGGCCGGCGGCCGGGACGACGGGTTTAATGGCCGCGCCCGACTGCCCGGTCGCCGTGCCCGAGGAAGCGCCGATGACCCGCATCTCGGTCCCCGAAGCGGACCGCCTGATCGGGGTCAAGCACCCGGTCCTCGCCCACGGATTCGTGGTCCTCGTGGACTACATGGGCAACGACTCGGCGATCGTCCAGGCGGCGCGGGTCTCCTACGGGCAGGGCACCAAGACGGTGCGAGACGACCGCGGACTCGTCCGGTACCTGATGCGGCACCGCCACACGACGCCGTTCGAAATGGTCGAGTTCAAGTTCCTCGTCCGACTGCCGATCTTCGTTGCCCGCCAGTGGGTACGCCATCGCGCGAGCTCGCTGAACGAGTACTCGGCCCGCTACTCCATCGTGCCCGACGAGTACGAAGTACCGCCCCCCGAGGAGATCCGCCACCAGTCGACCCGGAACCGCCAGGGCCGGGGCGAGCCGTTGCCGCCCGCGGTCGTGGACCGGTTCCGGTCCGACCTCGAAGCGGTCTCTAAGGACGCGTACGCCGGATACTCGAGGGCACTGGACGCCGGAGTGGCGCGCGAAACGGCCCGCCTCATCCTCCCCGTCGCGTACTATACCCAGTGGTACTGGAAGATCAACCTTCACAATCTGTTCCACTTCCTCTCCTTGCGGCTGGACGCGCACTCCCAGGAGGAGATCCGCCTCTATGCGGCGGAGATCGCGCGGCTCGCGCGCGTCGTCTGTCCGGTGGCGTTCGAGGCGTTCGAGGAGTTCCAGGTCGAGGGCCTCCACCTCGGGAGGCGCGAGCGAAGGGCCCTTCGCGCGTTGCTGGAGGGAAAGACCCCAACGGAGGCGTGCGAGGCCGCCGGCCTGGCCCTGACGCGGGACGACGGAAAACCGATGGGCTCCGGGGAAGGGGTCGAGTTCCTCGAGAAACTCGAACGGATCCGCGGGGTCGATTGACCCGACGCCCGCCGGTGCGGGTGCGGCGCTGCTCGCGGCTGCCGTAGGGGGTGGATCCAGAACTCCCACCCTGCCCACCGCTCGGGGGGTCCGTCCGGTGACCCCACGGGTAGAGGGGGGCGCCTCAGAATCGAGGCGCGTCCCCGTCGTCCAACGTGAACCCGGGCCGGGGCGTGAAGTCGCCCGGGGTGCCGGTGAACCGTGACGGCAAGACGGGCCCGAGCCGCGCGAGTTCCCGATTGCCGGTCCCTCCCGAGGCGATCAGTTCCGCGAGCCGGAGGCTCACGCCGCCCGCGCGCATGACCCCGAACCCGTTGAAGCCCGTGACCGCGTAGAGCCCATCGGCCCCGGGGACCGGTCCCACCAACGGCCGCCGGTCGGGGGTCGACGCGCAGACCCCGGCCCACGCGCGCACCATCTCGGCGTCCGCCCATCCCGGGAACCGTTGGTCGAACGTCTCGGCGAGGTGCGTGACGAACGACTCGTCGGCGCCGGTCCGGAACGCCTCCGGGTCGACCTCCACGAGCTGCGTTCCGTCGCCCGCGAGCACTCGGCCGTTCGCCTCGGGGCGGGCGTACACGTCTGCGTCGATGTCGTGCACGGAGGGGAACACGACCGGACCCGAGGGCGGGCGGAGCACCGCCGCCTGCGTCCGGTACGGGGCGAGCGGGAGGGGATGGCCGAGCCCTCGCAGGAGCTTCTTCGACCACGCGCCCGCGGCGATGACCGCGGTCCGAGCGCGGAGCACGCGCCCGGCGGTACGGAGCTCCCAGGCATCGGACTCCCGGCCGAACGACTCCATCGGCGTGCCGAGGAGGAACTCCGCGCCGCCCTGCCGGGCCCCTTCGGCGTAGATCTCCCCCATCGTGCTGGGGGTGACGACCGCGTCGTGGGGGCTCCATACGGCCCGCGGACCGTCGTCAAACCGTCCCCACGGTACCTTCTGGCGGAGCTCGTCCGGGTCGAGCGGCCGAACGTCGACGCCCCACGACCGTAGCCGACCGAGCGCCGCGGAGAGGACGGTGTTCGCCACCGCGCCCCGTGCCCATCGGACGAACCCGTTCACGGTGTAGGCCGAAGGATCCCAGCGAGCACTCTGGGCCGAGTACTGCTCCTTCGACTCCCGGGTGACCTCTACGTCCCACTCGTTCCAGAGCTGCTCGGTCACGATCCCGGCCGCGCGCCCCGTGGCGCCGGCGCCCGGGGTGCTCGGGTCGAAGAGCGCGACGGGGCCCACGTGTCGCTGGACGAGGTGGTAGGCGAGCGCGCATCCGGCGATGCCGGCGCCCAGGATGACGACCTCGGCCGAGTCGACCGGCACGGGCGGCCCGAGGGCGGCCGGCGGTTAATACTCCGGCTTCGCGCGCTGGTAGGCGTTCCGGAGCGCCTGGGTATCGACGTGGGTATAGATCTGCGTGGTCGCGACCGACGCGTGGCCCAGCAGTTTCTGGATGTAGCGGATGTCGCAGCCTCGCGAGAGGAGCGCAGTGGCGAGCGTGTGCCGAAGGATATGGGGGGTCACGCGCCGGGGGATGGAAGCCGCCGCGGCCGCGCGACGGACGATCCGCTCCACGGTGACCGGCCCAACGGGGAACAGCCGAACGCCCGACTCCCCCGCCTGGGTCCGGTCGGCCAGGTACCGGTCGATCGCGGCGCGGGTCCGGTCCTCGAGAATGACCTCGCGGTCCTTGTCCCCTTTCCCCGAGCGGACGTGCAGGATGTTCCGCTCGAACTCGATGTCCTCGAGCTGGAGGTGGCAGAGCTCGCTCACCCGGAGCCCCGCGAACGCGAGCACGTGGACGATCGCGCTGTCGCGCGGGGATTCGCGCACGGCCTCGAAGAGCCGGTGCATCTCCTCCTCGGAAAGGTACCGCGGAAGCCGCTCCGGCCGGCGCGGCGGTTCGAGCTGGTCGGCGACCGCGAACCCGAAGTTGCGGAACAGGGAGGTGAGGCCCCGCACGGTCGTGTAGACCGAGTTCTTGGAGTAGTGCCGTTGCAGCACGAGGTACTCCCGGAACGCTTCGAGGTCCCGGATCGTGACATCCTCGAGCGGCTTCTGGGCGTACGAGAGGAAGGTCCGGGCGATGTGTCCGTACTGCTTCACGGTGCAGGGACTCCGTTCCTGCGCCTGCAGCATCCGCTGGTACCGATCGACGAGCTCGACGACGTCCAACGGAGAGCCCGTCGCGGGCGGGTCCGCGCGGGCGGAAGAGCGGTGCGAATTTTCGTGCGTGCGCGGGAGTCGTGTATAGGCCATTGAGGTTCGTTGGCCGGGCTTCAGCTATTAATCGTATGCGCGCAGAGGAATCATCACTTCGCTCCGTGCTCAAATAGAGTACCGGGGTTCCCACCCTCGTGCGCTGCTCGTCCTGTGACGCCGACGCCGTCATCGACCAGCCGTACCGGGGACAGCACGCGTGCGCGCGCCATTTCACGGCGTCCGTCGAGGAGCGGGTCCGGCAGGAGTTCCACCGACAGCTCCCCCGATTCTCGGGGGGAACGGTCGCGGTCGCGCTCTCCGGTGGAAAGGATTCCGCCGTGGCCCTCGCCCTTTCGCACGAGCACTTCCGTCGCCGCCCGACGGTGCGCCTGGTCGCGCTGAGCGTGGACGAGGGGGTGGCCGGGTACCGGTCCGCGACCCTCCGGGCGGCCGTGGCGCTCACGGACCGGCTTGGAGTGGACCATCGGGTCGTGCGGGCGGAAGAGGCCCTGGGCACGACGACGGATCGCGCCGCGTCGCAGCTACCGGGAACGATCCCGTGCTCGTTCTGCGGTGTCTGGCGTCGCCGGCTGCTCAACCGGGCGGCCCGGGACGCCGGCGCCGACGCGCTCGTCCTCGGCTTCAATCTCGACGACCTCGCGCAGACCGTGCTCATGAACCTGGTGCACGGCGACCTCGACCGGCTGGTTCGCATGGCACCGCACCGCGCGACCCAGCCGGGCCTCGTCCCCCGGATCGCGCCGCTGGCCCAGGTCCCCGAACGGGAGGTCTACCTGTACGCGCGGCTCCGGGCGCTTCCGTTCGACCACGGAGAGTGCCCGCACGCGGCCCGGGCGTCGCGGAACCTGTTCCGCACCGTCGTCTGGGACCTCGAGGAGGCGCAGCCGGGGACCCGGCAGTCCCTCCTCCGCACCCATGCACGGCTCGTCGAACGCCTCGTGCGGGACGAAGGGGCCGGGACCCCCGGCCGATGCCGGTCCTGCGGCGAGCCGTCCGCCTCGGAACTGTGCCGGGCGTGCGAGTACCTCCAGGTCGTGCGAACGGCCGAAGCCGCCGGAGCGGCGCCGTGAGCGGCGCAGCCGACCCGACGACGATCGACGCCGGTAGCGACCCCCGGGCGTCCGTCCAGCAGCGCGTGTTCGTGGTCGGCGCCGGCATCATGGGGAGCGGGATCGCGGCGCAGTGCGCCCTCGCCGGATACCCGGTCACGCTCGAGGACGTCAACGAGGAGTTCGCGCGGCGCGGTCTCGCGAACGCGGGTCGGGCGCTGGACCACGCGGTCCGCAAGGGGACCGTGGGGGCCGGCGACAAGGAGGCGGCGCTCGCCCGCATCGAGATCGCGATCGGTCTCCGGCGGACCGACTCGGCGCAGATCGTGATCGAGGCGGCGCCCGAGAACCTCGCGATGAAACGGGAGGTGTTCCGCCAGCTCGAGGAGGCGGCCCACCCGTCGGCGCTGCTGGCGTCGAACACTTCGTCCCTTCCGATCACGTCGATCGGCCAGGAGCTCAAGGACCCCGGTCGCCTCGTCGGGCTCCACTTCTTCAACCCCGTGCTCGCGATGGACCTCGTGGAACTGATCCCCGGTCACACGACGCGGCCCGAGGTCGTCGAGCGGGCCCGCGCGTTCGCCGTACGCCTCGGTAAGACGGTCGTGACGTCGCGCGACACGCCCGGGTTCGTCACGACCCGCGCCCTGGCGGTCCTCCTGAACGAGGCGGCGTGGATGCTCTACGAGGGCGTCGCGACGAAGGAGGACATCGACACGTCCTACCAGCTCGGGTTTCACCACCCCATGGGACCGTTCGAGCTCGCCGACCTCGTCGGGATCGACACCGCGCTCGCGATACTGGACGTCCTGTGGGACGGGTTCCGGGACGCCCGGTATCGGGCGTGTCCGATCCTCCGCACGATGGTCTCGGCGAAGAAGCTCGGGCGAAAGTCGGGGGAGGGCTTCTACCTCTACCCCCCGAAGGGACCGGGTGCATGAGCGCGTTCGACGCCGTCGCCGACCTCGCGGTCCTCGTCCTCGTCTCCCTCGTCCCGGCGCTCCTCTACCTCTCGTGGGTCCGTCGGACGGAGCGGTTCCAGCACGGGTCGTGGGGCCCGATCCTCGGCGCGTTCGCCTACGGCGCGCTGTTCGCTACCGTCGTCGCCGCGATCCTCGAGGCGGTGATCGTCGGCCTCGGGACTTCGGTGAGCGCGCAGTACCCGGGGCCGGAGTTCCTGTTCCTCAACGGGAACTCGACGCTCGGGGCGTTCTTCCTCGTACTCGTCATCGCCCCGTTCGTCGAGGAGGGCCTCAAGGGGTCGGGGGTCTACTCCTACCGAGCGCAGATCCGGTCGGTCGCCGACGGACCGGTCTTCGGCGCGTCGGTCGGCCTCGGATTCGGTTTCTTCGAGACGTTCCTCTACGGTCTCGCCGCGTATCTCGCGGGCGGCCTCGAGGCCGGCATCGCCCTCATCCTGATCCGCAGCGTCTCGAGCGTCCTGCTCCACGGGAGCTCGACCGGGATGTTCGGGTACGGCTACGCGCGCAGCAAGTTCCACGTCCCCGGCGCGGGGACGGGGTCGTACTACCTGCTCGCGGTCGCGATGCACTCCGCGTTCAACGTCCTCGCGTCCCTCGCCGCGATCGTCGTGGTCTTCGGCATCTCGGGCGTCGCCGTCAGCCTCACCTCGCTACTCGCCCTCCTGGCCGCGGTCGCCTTCGCGTTCCTCGCGATCGAGCACGTTCGCCACGTGATCGCCACCTCGAGCTACCCGGCGCTCCTGCCGGGGTCGCACCGGCCCCGGCCGCCGGCCGGGCGGCCCCGCTAGGGTACCGGCCTACGCACCGCGCGGAGGGTCCGCGCGGTGCTTCCAGTCGGACTCGCCGATGTCCTTGTACACCGTCGCCGCGTCGTCGGTGATGGGGGCATCGCCCGCCTGTCCCACGTCGCGGATCCGGGCCTTCTTCAGCAACCAGTAGTGGATCCGCCACGTCTTTCCCCGGGAGACGGTCGCGTCCTCCTCCTCGCTCGTCAGAAGCCCCTCCTCTTCGAGCTGGTAGAACCGGTCCCGGTCCTCGCTCGAGAGCTTGTTGTCGAGGACCGCGTCGTCGAGGCCGAAGTAGCCGAGCACCATTCGCGCGGTCGAGTGGGCCTCGGCGGGCGGCATCTTCCCCCGGGCGACGAGGGTGCGTTCGATCGCCCGCGTCAATTCTGCTTCCGTGATCGATGCCATAACGCTCGACACGGCCCACGCCGCGACCGACTAAATAGTCGCGCGACCGGCGCCGTCTCGGCCGCGGAGAACTTTAACCGCGTTCGAGGGTGGCGGCAGCGTGTCCGACCCGGCTCCGTTCGACGTTCCGGAGTCCGCGCTCGTCGCGGCGCGCCGTGCCCAGGGTCGAGGTCTCTGCCCCGAGTGCTTCGGCCGCCTGTTCGGACGGCTCGGGCACGGATGGACGAACCCGGAGCGCGCCGACCGTCTATTCCGACAGCTCGGGGACGCGGCGACGGCGGGGAGCGCATCGTGCCCGGTCTGCGCGGGGCTGTTCGAACGCTCCGGGGTGTGGGTCGAGCGCGCGGTCCGCGCCGCCGAGGGGTACGAGTGGCATCGGTTCACCTGCGGGTCGCGGTGGGAACCTGAGCTCCTCGCGCGGGAGGAGGCGCTCTGGATCGAGGTCGGGACGGAGTGGGGGGAGAGCATCCGCTCGGCATTCAACCGGGAGCTGGGGAAACGGATCGAGGCCCGGACGGGCGCCGCCGGAGGGACCGAGCGGCCGGACGTGGTGTTCCTGGCCGACCTGGCGGTGGGGCGCGTCGAGATCACGGTGCTCCCGGTCTACCTCCGGGGAAGGTACCGCAAGCTCGACCGGACCCTCCCCCAGACCCGGTGGCCCTGCCGCCGCTGCCAGGGGAGAGGGTGCGATGCCTGCCACGGCACGGGGAAGACCTACGCCGAGAGCGTCGAGGAGGTGATCGCCGCGCCGTTCCTCGCGGCGACCGGCGGCGAAGGGAGCCGGTTCCACGGCATGGGACGGGAGGATATCGACGCGCGAATGCTCGGCCGGGGCCGGCCGTTCGTCCTCGAGATCCTGCGCCCGCGCCGTCGGACCCTCGAGCTCGCCTCGGTCGCCCCAGCCCTCGCGGCATCCGGCGCGGGTCGGGTGGAGGTCCTCGACCTCGCCCCCGCCGAGGCGACCGACGTCGTGCGGGTGAAGGAGGCGAGCCCGGACAAGAGCTACCGCGTGGGGGTCCTCGGGGCGGTCTCGGTGGCAAAGGTTAATGAGGCCTTGGACCTCGCGCTGGCCCGAGCGATTGCCCAGCGGACGCCCACCCGCGTAGCGCATCGTCGAGCCGACCGCGTGCGAACGCGGAGGATCGTCGCCGCACGTCTGGTGGAGGCGACCGACGGGCGGTTCACGCTCGACCTGAGAACCGAGGCCGGCACCTACGTCAAGGAATGGGTGGAAGGAGATGGAGGGCGTACCGAACCGAGTCTCGCCGCCCTCGTCGGGGTCCCGCTGAAGGTCGAGTTCCTGGACGTACTGGAGATCCACGACACGGAGGTCGCCTAGATGGTCAAGAGTTCCAAGGGGTTCCGCTCCCGTTCCCGCGGCACCTTTACGAAGAAGGTCCGCGAGCGCGGCATGCCGCCCGTGACCCGGTTCCTCCGCGAGTTCCATGTCGGCGAGAAGGTGATGGTCCGCATCGAGCCGTCCGACCCCCACGGGCAACCCCACCCCCGCTACCAGGGACGGGTCTGCACGGTCGTCGCGCGCTCGGGCCGCGCCTACCGCATCGAGTTCCTCGACGGCGGCAAGCGCAAGGAGCTGATCGCCACCCCGATCCACCTGCTGCCCGTACCGAAGACCGGAGGGCCCGATGCCTGAGCCGGTGCCCCTCTCCCGGGTCAAGGACCTCCTCACCGACGAGGCGACGCACCGCACGCTCCCCCGGGAGGCGGGGCTTGCGCTCCAGCACGCCGAGGTGTTCGCCCGCCTCTCGACGGAGGCGACCGACCTGCTGATCGCCGAACTGCGCACCCTGCCGTTCGTCGACGCGGCCGTCGCGGTCAAGGTCGCCGACAGCCTGCCGCAATACCCCGAGGAGATCCGACTCCTGTTCTCGAAGGAGCGGGTCGTGCTCGACGAGGCGCAGATCACCCGCCTCCTCGAGATCGTGGCACAGCACCGATGAGCGGGGGTATGGCCCGTGGAGAATTACGCGTACATCTTGGATTACCTGCCGAACGGCCGGCAGACGGAGCGCGGCTTCCATCGTGAGCCGCTCGCCCTCGCGATCGGCGAGGACGAACTGAAACTGTTCGAGCTCGTGCCGCGGCCGAACGCGACGCTCGTCGCCGGCGGCCGGATCCCGCTCGTCCCGACCGACGGGACCCCGCCCCCGATCGACCACGTGCGGCGCCGCATCGGATACGACGAGCTGACGGTCTCGGGCCGCTCCGAGCTCCCGGCGACGCTCGAGAAGATCGTGCGGTCGAACGCGCCCCGCTACCTGCGGTTCTTCAACGAATCGCCCGCGGTCTCGCGGCGGTTCCACCTGCTCGAACTGTTGCCGGGGATCGGAAAGAAGACGATGCAACAGATCGTGGACGAGCGCAAGCGCGCTCCGTTCGCGAGCTTCGAGGACCTGGAGCAGCGCCTCCGCCTGAAGAGCCCCGAGAAGCTGATCGTCGGTCGCATCGAGCAGGAACTCAGCGGTGTCGAGGACAAGTACCGCCTCTTCGTCGCCCCGTAGCCGGGGACCCCCTCGCGAGTTCGGGGTACCCGAACGCCCCGAGGAGGTTCGGCGTACCCTCGCCGCGCTGGGCGTCCGCCCCTCGAAGAGCTGGGGGCAGTCGTTCCTCACCGACCCGTTCGTCGCCGACGCCGAGGCGGCGCTCGTCGAGGTGCCCGCGGGCCGGCCGGTCGTCGAGATCGGCGGGGGCCTCGGCATCCTCACCGCGGCCCTCCTGCGGCGAGGGATCGGCCCGGTCACCGTCATCGAGCGAGACCCCCGACTGGCCGGATTCCTGCGGACCACGTTCGGGGATCGGGTCGAGGTGATCTGCGGGGACGCCCTCACGCTCCGCCTCCCTCCGGCCGACGTCGTCGTCGGAAACCTCCCGTACTCCGTCGGAACTCCCATCCTCGTCCGCCTCCTCGAGCGTCGTACCCCGCGCGTGGTGTTCCTCATCCAGCGCGAGGTCGCCGAGCGCCTCGCGGCGAATCCCGGCTCGAAGCAGTACGGGCGCCTCGCCCTGCTCGCCCGGCTCTACGGGGACGTGGAGCTCTACCGGACCGTGGCGGCCGCCGCCTTCGCTCCGGTCCCTGAGGTCGAGAGCCGACTCGGCGTCCATCGGGCACGGTCGGGATCGCTGCCCGTCGGCTCGGTGCCGACCTTGGAACGCGTGGTTCGAACGCTGTTCTCCTCCCGACGAAAGCAGCTCGCCAACCTCCTCCCTCGCCTGGCCTCGAGCGCACGGGAAGCGGCGTCGCTCGCCGAAGAATCCGGCTGGCCGACCGGCTGGCCCACGTTGCGCCCCGAACAGCTTCCGCCGGAGGCTTTCTTCGCGCTGTCCCGCGCCCTGGAGGCGCTCGGCAGTACGGTCGAACCGAAGTGACGGCGGGTAGTTCTCTCCCCTCCGGCGCGAGGGCTCGCCCCCGTCGTGCCGAACCGCCTAGCCGGACCCTGCTGCGCGTTCCGTGGGGGGCCCGGGGGCGGTGCGACGGACGCGCCGCTCCGAAAGGGCGGAACCGGCCCGGACCGCGACGTAGATCGAGAACACGATGGTCACGATGAAGAAACTGGTCGGTTCGACCTCGTAGAACGCGATGAAGATCCCGGCCCAGGTGGCGAACAGTGCGACGAGGACCGAGATGAGGACGGCGTAGAGGGGGCGCTTCGCGAGCCGGATGGCGATCGCCGCGGGAGTGACGGCCAGAGCGAAGATGAGGAGAACGCCGATGATCGTGACGGCGACCGAGATGACGACGGCCAGCGCGAGCATGAAGATCACGCCGAGAAGCAGGGTGTGCATTCCCTTGGCCTGGGCGACCTCTTCGTCCAGCGAGGCGAACAGGAGTTGCCGGTAGACGAGACCGAGCACGAGAAACACCGGCACGGCCGTGGCCAACGTGAACCGCACCTGGCCGTCGCTGATCCCTACAATATCCCCGAAGAGGATCGAGTATGCCTCGGTCGCGAACCCGTTGTAGAACGCGAGGAACAGCAATCCCAGGCCGAGCATGAAGGCCAGGACGGTTCCGATCTCGACGTCCCGGTGGGAGGCCTTCTGTCCGAGGAGTGCGATGCTCCCTCCCGAGACCGTCGTGAACAATAGGAGACCATAGATCGGAGCGACCCCGAACAGGACCGCCCCGGCGGCCCCGGAGAAGCCGACGTGGCCGAGCGCGTGCGCGGCGAACGAGGAACGGCGCAGGACCACGAGGTAGCTCACGATTCCGGCGAGTACCGCGATGATCGTCCCGGCTTCGAACGCGTTGCGCACGAACTCGTACTGGAGCATGACCCGGAGGTCCCCGATCAGGTTCCAGCTCCACCAGTTCCAGCTGATGTTTGTCATGCGGCCGGGTCCTTGTGGGAATCCTCGCCCCCCACGATGACGAGGTTTCCCCGGGAGTCTCGCAGTACCTCGACCCGGACGCCGTAGAGCGCCGTGAGGCGCTCCGTGGTGAGGACCTCGGACGGAGCGCCCGTCGCGACGCGGCCGTTCGCGATGTAGACGACCTTGTCCAGATAGTGGATCAGGGGGTTGATGTCGTGGGCCACCAGGAGGGTCGCGACCTCGCGCGTTCGTACGAGGTCGTTGACGACCTCCACGAGTTCGCGAGCCCGTCGGATGTCGAGGCTGGCGAGCGGCTCGTCCAGCAACAGGATCTCGGGACGGCCGGTCAGCGCCTCCGCAAGGAAGATCCGCTGCAACTCACCGCCCGACATCGCTCCGAGCGACTTCTTTGCGAGTTCGCTCGCCCCCACGGACCGGAGCGCCTCGTCGGTTGCTTCGCGTTCCGCACGCCACCGGGACGGGGTGAGGCTGGGAACCCACCGATTGCCCGAAAATCCGAGACGCACCAGTTGCACCGCCTCGACGTTGGTGTCCCGGTCGACGGCGTGGCTCTGGGGAACGTACCCGATCTTCGAGTTGCCGCGGCGAGGGGGAGCGCCGAGAACCTCGAGGCGCCCCCCCGCCGGACGGATCAATCCCAGGAGCAGGCGAAAGAGCGTGGTCTTCCCCGCACCGTTGGGGCCGATGACGGCCACGAACTCGCCGCGACGGATGCTGAAGTTCGCGTCGCTCCAGACTATGCCCCTGCCGTAACCAACCTCGAGCCGGTCCGCCCGAGCGACCTCAGGCAGCACGGGAGTGTGTCCTACCCCTCACGGACGGTCCGCTTGCCTCGCCTCAGTTCCCGAGCACGGGAGCGTCCAGCGCGACGTACAGGGCGTTGAGCTGACCGCCCATCCACTGCTGGAACGTCTCCGTAGGTGGCACGATCGTCTCGGTGACGCTCATGACGCTGACGTTGTTCTGCTGGGCGATTCCCTTCATTTCGGTCGTGATCGGCGTCACGGTCTGCGCGTTGAACACCAGGACCCGAACATGGCCGCTTTCGAGCTGGCACTGGAACGTCACCACGGTCTGGTCCGGCGGGTCGTTCCCTTCCGCGATCGCCTCCATGAAGGCCGGCGGGGATACCAGGTCGAGGTCCGTCGCGTTGGCCAGATAGACGAAGATGCTCTCGGTGGACGCGACCACCGTGCCCGCGAACTGGGCCTGGATCGTCCCGACCTCGGAGTACAGCGACGCCAACGAGGCTGTGAGATTGTCGTACTGGTCTGCGAAGTAGCCGGCGAGGGACGGGGCGATCGTCGTGAGGTTATGGTACATCCAGGCCACGGTCTCGTTCACGTACGTCGGGTTGTACCACAGATGCGGGTTGCCCGAAACGATGCCGCCGGTGACGCTGACTCCCAGGCTGTCCCCGATGTTCAGTATGGTCTGGTTCGAGTCGCCGTCCGCCGCGAGGAGCGTCGTGGCCCAGTCGTCGTAGCCCACGTTGTTGAGGATCACGTACTGGGCGTTCCGGATCTCGATGGCGGTCGAGTCATTGGACTGGTACTCGTGCGGGTCCGTATTCGGGTCGGTAATGATGCTCGTGACGCTCACGTGGGTTCCTCCGAGCTGGGAGACCAAGCTTCCCCAGAAGTTCTCGGCCGCGACGACGGGGATCACGATCCCCGAGGAATTGGATGGGTCCGATTCGGACGTCTCGAGCGGAGCTTCCCGAGGCACGGGAGCTCCGCGACCGGGTCCGGGGACGGCCGCAGGTTCCGCCGCCGAGGACCCCGACGACGCGGTCAACTGCGACGACGAGGTCGCGCTCGGGCCCGTGGGGGTCGTGACCGAGCCGCAGGCGGAGGGAGCGGGGCTCAGGACGTAGGATCCGTACAAACCGACGCCCACCAGTACGATCACCACGATCACGGCAAGAGCGACGGTCGTCGATCTCTGCACGACCTATTCCCTCCCCGAGGTGTGGCACGGCGGAATGGGAGCCCCGTGAGGGCAGACCTGCGGGTGGCTCTCGACGCGGCAGACCGACTCCACGGTCCGGTGCGAAATCGCTAGGTCGACCTCCCGGGCGGCCTTGCACGACGCCGCTGGAGAAAACCCGGCGTCCGCGAAGAGCGTCTCCGCGACGCGGTGATGACGCTGGTACTCGATCAGACAGCGTCGACCGGTCGCGGTCAGTCGCGACTTCCCCGACCGACGCACCACCAGCCCCAGAGTCTCGAGCGCCAGGACATGGGGAAGAGCCGTAGGGGACCGGACCCCGAGGGATTGCGCGACGGATTTTAGCGCGGCCCCTCGGTCGATGGACTCTGCCCGCGCGACGGCCTGCAGCGCATCTACTTGTCGGCGGGTCAGGCGCTGCAGCGGCTCCATGACCGTGATACGGAGGGCACCGATATAAGGTGAGCCCTAATTGTTAGCGTCTACCAAACAATGTTCCGGAACGCGCGTACCGCCTCCCTCCGAACTCCGGGGCTCGGAGACCGCGACGGCTCCGGAGCCGTCCGATGAAGGTATTCCTTCACGGCACCTTCGAGGGGCCGGAGTAGCGCTGGGGCGATGGACGCGAAGGATGCCCTCATGGAGTTGACCGGAAGCGAGCGACGGGCCCTCCGAGGGTCCCGGAGGGTGGGCCCCTCGGACCCGGGGGAGGTGACCGAGGTCACGCTGCTGCTGCGTCGCGGCTCCGGCCCTCACCCTCTCTCCTCGCTCGAGGAGATCGGCCGGCGACCGACCCCGGGACGGACCCATCCGTCGAGGGAGGAGTTCGCAGCGGCGTACGGAGCCCGCGAGGCGGATCTGGAGGCCGTTCGATCGTTCGCCCGAGCGCGGGGTCTCCGCGTCGCTGCGGAAGACCGAGCGCGCCGGTCGGTGCGGGTCGGGGGCACGGTCGGGTCCTTGTCTGCTGCGTTCGGCACCACGCTCGACGCCTACGAGTACGGCGACACCAAGTTCCGGGGCCGGCTCGGTCCGCTCCGAATCCCGCGCGAACTCGACGGACGAGTGGAGGGAGTCTTCGGACTCGACAATCGTCCGCAGGCGAAGACCCACTTCCGACGGCGGCCGGCGAGTGCGTCCGGCAGCCCCTCCTACACTCCGCTTCAGGTCGGCGCGGTGTACGGATACCCTTCGGGGGCGGACGGATCGGGGCAGTGCATCGGACTCATCGAACTGGGCGGCGGGTACCGAGCGTCGGACCTCTCCCAGTACTTCCAAGCGCTCGGCACTCGGGCACCGACCGTGACTTCGGTCTCGGTGGACGGGGCAACCAACGCCCCGACGGGGTCTTCGAGCGGCCCGGACGCCGAGGTCGAGCTCGACCTCGAGGTCGCCGGATCGTTGGCTCCCGGGGCGCGGGTCGTGGTCTATTTCGCGCCGAACACGGACCAGGGGTTCCTGGACGCGATGACGACCGCGATCCATGACACCACCCATCGGCCCACGATCGTTTCGGTGAGCTGGGGCGGTCCGGAGGAGACCTGGACAGCCCAGGCACGGGCCGCGTTCGAGTCCGTATTTCTCGATGCCGCGACGCTCGGAGTGACCGTGCTCGTCGCGGCGGGCGATGCCGGAGCGGACGACGACGGCAGCGCGGCGGGGCCCACGGTCGACTTTCCGGCAGCGAGCCCGGGAGTCGTCGCGTGCGGGGGCACTCGGCTCATGATTTCGGGGGTCGTCATCACCGAGGAGACGGTCTGGAACGATCTCGCCGCCGGAGAGGGCGCGACCGGCGGAGGGGTGAGCGAGACGTTCGCCCGGCCCTCCTACCAGGCGGTGGCGAAGGTCCCCGCCGCTCCGAACGGGTTCGTAGGGCGGGGAGTTCCCGATGTGGCCGGAGACGCAGACCCGACGACCGGCTACGCGGTTCTCATCGACGGGGAAGCCACGGTGATCGGAGGCACGAGCGCGGTCGCGCCGTTGTGGGCCGCACTGCTTGCGCGATTGAACCAGCTCCTCGGCGGACCGGTGGGGTACGTGAACCCGCGGCTCTACTCCATCGGGGAAGCGCCCGCGTTCCACGACATCACCTCCGGAGACAACGGTGGCTACCGCGCGGGTCCCGGTTGGGACGCGTGCACCGGTCTGGGCACCCCGGACGGCACGGCCCTCCTGAACGCACTGCGGGGAGCGTAACGTAAGACCCTCGCCGGCCATCGACCGCGGTCAGCGAGGGGTGCGATGTCGGACGAACCTCCCGGCGGTTTTCGGACCCTCGGAGAGCTCGAGGAGACGGCGGCGGCCCACGTCTCGGAGGACGTCTGGGCATTCGTCCAGGGCGGGGCGGGGGAGGAGACGGCCGTGCTCGCGAATCGCGATGCGTTCCACCGGCGGACGTTGCGGCCCCGCGTGCTCGTCGGCGTGGAGACACTGGACCTCGAGGCGCAGATACTGGGACAACGGTTCCGCGCTCCGTTGTTCGTCGCTCCGACCGCGTACCAGGGGCTGCTCCATGCCGACGCCGAGTCGGCGACGGCCCGGGCGGCGTGCGAGGCCGGTGTCCTCGCCGTGTTCAGCACGCTCTCTACGCAGCCCCTGGAGACGATCGCCACCGCGGCGCCGACCGGCGGGCGCTGGTTCCAACTGTACCTTCAACCGGAGTTCGAGGGGGACGTACGGCTGGTCGAACGGGCCGAGCGCGCGGGATACCGGGCGATCGTCCTCACGGTCGACATGCCGGTGCTGGCCAACCGCGATCGACAGGCGCGGGGAGGCGTCGCCGTCCGCGCGCCCGAGCCGATCGGCAACGGACCCGAGGTCCGGGCACCCTCCCGGGGTCCCGTACCCCGGGGGGACCGATTCGTCCTCGGTCGCGAGACGGGAGCGACCTGGGAGATCGTGGACCGGCTCCGGGGGGCCACGCGGCTCCCCCTCGTCGTCAAGGGGATCCTCACCCGAGAGGACGCCCGACTCGCGGTCGACCACGGGGCGCGGGCGGTCATCGTCTCCAACCACGGGGGCCGCCAGCTCGACGCCGCCCCCGCGGCGCTCGACGCGCTGCCGGAGGTGGTGGAGGAGGTCGGGTCCCGGGCCGAGGTCTACTTCGATGGCGGGATCCGGCGGGGCAGCGACATACTCATGGCGCTCGCGCTCGGCGCGAAGGCGGTTGGGGTCGGTCGCCCCGTGCTCTGGGCACTGGCGGCGGGGGGCGAGGCCGGAGTCCTTCGCCTCCTGTCGTTGCTCAAACTCGACCTCGCGACCGTGATGGCCGTGACCGGGCGAACGTCGGTCTCCGCGATCGACCGCTCGCTCCTGGGCACGCCCCGGTGGTAGCGATGCCACCCGTTTCCGGATCCGGGGCGGTCCGTCGCGTCCACGTGATCGACTCCCATACGGAGGGCGAGCCGACCCGCGTGGTCGTCCGGGGGGGTCCCGAACTCGGAGGCGGACCGATCGCGGAGCGACGGGAGCGGTTTCGAGCGAGTCACGACGATTTTCGACGCGCGCTCGTGGCGGAACCGCGCGGTTCGGACCCGATGGTGGGGGCGCTGCTCTGCGCCCCGCACGACCCGATGCACTCCGCGGGGGTGATCTTCTTCGACAACAGCGGGTACCTCGGGATGTGCGGTCACGGCACGATCGGCCTCGTGGTCACGCTGCGGCATCTCGGTCGCCTGCGCCCCGGTCGGAACACGATCGAGACTCCGGTCGGCCCCGTCCTTACGGAGCTCGGCGACCGAGACGTGGTGACCGTCGAGAACGTGGAGAGCTACCGTACCCGGGCGCGCGTACGGGTCGACGTTCCGGGCTTCGGCACGGTCGAGGGCGATGTCGCGTGGGGCGGCAACTGGTTCTTCGTGGTCGACGACTCCCCGCTCGACCTTCGCGCCGGGAACGTGGGTCCCCTGACCGAATACTGCCACGCGCTGCGACGCGCGTTGCACGCGGCGGGCATCACCGCGGGAGATGGGTCCGAGATCGAGCACATCGAGCTCGGGGGACCACCGGAACGTGCGGAGAACCACGGTCGCAACTTCGTCCTCTGCCCCGGCGGCGCCTACGACCGGTCGCCGTGCGGCACGGGGACGAGCGCGAAGATGGCGTGCCTCGTCGCCGACGGTCGTCTCCGGGAGGGCGACCCGTGGCGACAGGAAGGGATCCTCGGCGGCGTCTTCGAAGGTCGTGCGGCCGTGACCGCGAAGGGCATCCGCCCCCGCATCCGCGGCACCGCCCACGTCATCTCCGAAGCCGACCTGATCCTGGACGAGGGAGACCCGTTCTGTTACGGGGTGCCGCAGTGAAGCGTCTCGCGGCCACCCGAAGCGCCCGGAGCGACCCTCTCCGCCGGTGAGGAGGGAGACCGTCGGATGGTGCCCGCGGAGCGGAGGTCGATCTGGCACGGCGTCCTCGTCGCGGTGACCACGCCGTTCGCGCCCGACGGGAGCGTCGACCACCCCGCGTCCGTGCGCCACGCGCGATGGCTGGTCGAACGGGGGGTCGACGCGCTCGTCGTCGGGGGGTCGCTGGGAGAAGGCGCCTCGCTCACCGCCGAAGAGCGCGCGTCGCTCGTGACGGACCTCGTCCCCGAGCTCCCCTCGACGATACCCGTGATCGCCGCGGTCGCCGCCGCGGAGACCCTGGATGTGGTGCGACAGGCGCGACGCGCGGCCTCGGACGGGGCGCGGGGCCTCCTCGTCCTGCCTCCGTACGTGTACCACGGCGACCGACGCGAGACGAATGCGCATTTCGCTGCCGTGTTCCGTGCGACGGAGCTCCCGTGCATGCTCTACAACAACCCGCCGGCCTACGTGACGGACGTGGGGCCGGAGCAGGTCCTCGAACTCGCGGAGGAACACCCGACCCTGGTCGCGGTCAAGGAGTCGAGCGGGGATGTGCGACGCATCACGTCGCTCCGGGCGCTGCTCGGAGACCGGATCGAGGTGGCGGTCGGGCTCGACGAGGCGATCCTCGGGGGGATCCGGGCGGGAGCCGTCGGATGGGTCGCGGGCCTTGCGAACGCGCTGCCGGAAGAGTCGGTGGCGCTCTTTGCTCTCGGGAGCCGAGGGGATCCGGCAACCGAGCTCTACCACCGGTTCCTCCCGCTGCTGAGAATGGACACCGGGCCGAAATTCGTACAGAAGATCAAGCTGGTCGGGGCCGAACTCGGTCAGGGGAGTCCCCGGGTCCGCCCTCCCCGCCTCGAGCTCGCGGGGACCGAGCGGGAGGAGGTGCTCGCGACGCTCCGAACCTACCTCGAGCATCGACCGACCGTTTCGCCTCGACTCCGGCCCGCGGACTAGGGCGGCGAGGCCCGACGCTGCATCCCGTCCCTCGTGCGGTAGGTGGCAACTACATACGCCTCCGCACGAGTGCGGGACCGACGGAGGCGGACGTGACGCAGAAGCAGTGGACTGCGGTCGACCGGTATCTCGAGGAGCTCCTCGTCCGGCCGGACGCGACCCTCCGAGAGACCGTATCGGCCAGCACGGCGGCCGGGCTCCCCGCGATCCAGGTCTCGGCGCCGCAGGGCAAGCTCCTCCAGGTCATCGCCCAGATCCAGGGGACCCGCAACATCCTCGAGATCGGCACGCTCGGCGGCTACAGCACGACGTGGTTGGCCCGCGCGCTCCCGCCCGGGGGCCACCTCGTCACGCTCGAAGCGAACCCCCACCACGCGGAGGTTGCCCGCGCCAACCTCGCCCGCGCCGGCCTCGCGGAGGTGGTGGAGATCCGCGAGGGGCCGGCGCTCGAATCGCTTCCGAGCCTCGCCGCGGGAGGGTACCCTCCGTTCGACCTGATCTTCATCGACGCCGACAAGCCGAGCTATCCGGACTACCTCGGCTGGGCCCTGCGCCTTTCCCGTCGGGGCTCGGTCATCCTCGCCGACAACGTCGTTCGCGGTGGCGCGGTCGCCGACCCGGACGACCCCGACCCGAACGTCCGGGGGGTCCGACGGTTCCACGAACTGCTTGCGGCCGAGCCGCGGGTCAGCGCGACCGCGATCCAGACGGTGGGCAGCAAGGGATACGACGGCTTCGCGATCGCGTTCGTCACCGCCGACCCGTAGTCGGCGCATTCGGTCGCTAGAGGTCCTTCAGGATCCGCTCGATCTCGGCGCCGGCTTTGTGGAGCTCCTCGGCCACCCGGTGGGCGCCGCGCCGCGCGGACCCTCCCGGATCCTTGGCCGCGCGCTGCGCCTTCCCTGCGAGGTTCCGGGAGATCTCCGCGGTGAGCGACGCGAGCTCCTTCGCCGCCCCCTTCGCGTCCGAGATTGCCTGATCGAGCGATACCGGGGCCGGACGAGCGGCCGTCGAGGGGATCGCACGGGCTCCGCAGTTCGGGCAGTGCGACGACGCGCGGGGGAGCTCCTTGCCACACTCCGAGCAGAACATCGTGGACCTCGGGGCGATCGATCCGCCCTTGCCGGTAGAGTGGCGCCGACGCCTACTTAACAAGAAGTCCAACGTCGGGCCGAGCAGCCCCTCCCCCTCGTCGTCCGCGAATTACGCGTGGGTGGCACAGAGCGGGGTCGCGACCGCGCTGGGCGCGCGCGTAACCCTCTTCCTACTCCGGAGAAGAGCCCCGGACGATCGAGCTCCGCGAACGGCGATCGGGGGACGCGACCGGCGATAATTGCCCCGCAGGACGGACTCCGGACCTCTCCTCGGACGCCCCTTCTCCTTCGCCCGTCGCTCGTCGGAGACCTAACCCCACCGGGGGGCGTGTCCCCTTACGCCCGGGGCGGCGGCGGTGGGGGAGACAGACCGCCCGGCCCGTACGGAGGCGGTCACAGCTGAGCGCAGGCGTCGATCGATAGTCCGTCGATGCCTCCCATCGCACACAACGCGAACGAGGTGCCCGCGAGCGGCGGGTCGGAGACGAGGACGAGCGTCGACCCGTTGGAGATCGGGGGCGTGCCCGATGCGGGGTCCAGGATCACCCAACCCGTCGGGTAGCTGTACGAAGCGATGTTGGCCCCGGCGGGTGCCTGGAGGACCACGTACCAGCTCGGGTTGACCGCGAGCGGAGAGCCCCCGCACACCGACGAGTTCGTGACCGTCGGGACCGGAGCGGACCCCCCGTCCACATCGCCGTCGAGCAGTTCCACGACCTCGAGGTAGACCTGACCGGTCGTGGGGGTAACGTCGGCGCCGACCCAGGTCACGGACTCGGTGGTCACCGTCGCTCCGTTCCCGCAGACCGCGGAGTGGAGGGAAGGGGTCCCGAGCGTGACGCTGTCCGTAGGGCCCCCGGGCGCGGAGTTCACCGACCCTCCGCCGGAGGTCGGGCCCGGAGCGTTCAGGGCGTAGTAGGCCACAAAATTCACGACCCCCAGGAACAGTAGGGCGAACACTACCATCCGGTACGGCGCGAGCCGTCGGTCCCGTCGCCGACGGTACTCGCGAGCGACCGAGCGGGTCCGACGGTCCTCGGGGAGGGTCCGCGGGCCGGACGCCCCGGGGTCCGGTCGCGGTTCCCCCGGGGTCGCATGACCTCCCGGCCCCGACGGCTCCGTCATCGGGAGTCCCCCGGCGTCGGTCCCGCGGCCATGATATCGCGGTAGGCGGCCTCGAGGGCCGGCACGGAGGGCGCGAAGCTTACGACCGGCCCGACCTTCTGGCATTCCGCCAGGAGGCGGGATGCCGTATCCTCTGCTCCCTCGAACCTCAAACGGAACGAGCGTTCGCCGAGGCGGATCGTCTTCCGCACCCACGGGCGGAGGGGCTCGAGCGCCTCGAGCGGGGTGGGCCGCGCGAACTCCACGTCCACGGACGCGACGCGAACGCTCGCCGCGACCTCCTCGGTCGACGCGCGGCGCCGGATCGTCCCTTCGTCGAGGAAGATCAACCGGTCACAGACGGCGGAGACGTCGGCGATCAGGTGCGAGCTCATCAGGATCAGGTGGTCGCGCTTCAACCGCTTCAGGAACCCCCGGACCTCGATCCGCTCGGAGGGATCCATTCCGTTGGTCGGTTCGTCGAGCAAGAGTACCTCCGGATCGCCGAGGCACGCCGCCGCGAGGACCACCCGTTGCCGCTCCCCCTTCGAGAGCCAGCCGCATCGCCACTCGAGCGGCGGAAGATGCAACTCGGAGTGGCAGCGGTCGATCTCGTCATCGATCTGGTCGTCATCGAGGCCCCGGATCTCGCCCACCCGGTCGAGCGCGTCGTAGATCGTCTCGGCGGGGTACGGCTCGGGGCTCTCGATGATCGCCCCCACGCGGGCGAGCGCCCGCCGCCGGTCCCGCACCGGGTCGAAGCCGTTGAGCCGCACCTCCCCCGCCGACGGTCGAAGGAGGCCGACGAGGAGCTTCAGCGTCGTGGTCTTTCCGGCCCCGTTCGGACCGAGGTAGCCGATCGCCCCCGCCCCCTCCTCGCGGAAGCTGAGGTCGTTGAGCACCGGAACGCCGGGAGAGTAGCACTTGGTGAGGTGCGACACCTCGATCGAACCCATGGGTTACCCTCGGGACTCCTTGCGTTGATAGAGCGCGACGCTCGCGGTGAAGAAGATCGCCAGGTAGGCGAGCATGATGGCCGCCCCTTCCCGCGCGGTCGCCGACCAGGACCGGATGAACTGCCCGCCTCCGATCGGGATCGTCTGCTGGGCGACGAACTGCCAATCGAGCACGTTGGCGATGGCGCCTCCCGCGTAGTAGAGCGACCACCACGGTTCGAAGCCGGCCAGTTCGACTACGTTCTGCAACGTCGTGAACGCAACGAACAGGACGAGGATCGTGAGGAGCACTCCGGTCGACGGCGTCTCGAACAGGGCACTGAAGCAGAACGCCACGCTGACGGCGGCGAACGCAAAAAGGACGGAGAGACCGAAGGAAAGCCCCAGGGTGCCCCACGGAATCGATCCCGGCCCGAAGGCATAGGTCACTCCGAGGAGGCCGAAGAGGTCGTAAAAGATCACGATGGCGAGAGTGACCGAGAGGGCGGAGGCGTACCGGCCGGCGAGGAGGACTCCGCGATTGACGGGGAGTACCAGGGTGTAGTACCCGGTGCCACTGTGGAAGTCGACGCTCAGCGCGTCGCCACCGAAGAACCCGGCGGCGAGGATGATCCACAGCGGTACGGTCTGGGCATAGTCCGTGAGGAACTCGGACATCGAGTTGAGGTACGTGAGCTGGACGATTCCCCGGCCCGACGCGACGAGGAGCAGCAACCACGCCGCGGAGACGACCCCGACGAACACGAGGAGGCCGAGGAAGCGATAGGTCCGGACGTAGTGCCGGATCTGGCTTCGCGCGACGACGACCCACTGCCAGAACGAGGAGGGCAGTTCGGGAACCGCCCCCGCCGATTCGCCCGGCTCGGGGTCGTCGAGCGAATCCGGCGCCGTGTCGTCCGACACTTCCTACCCGTGGCGACCGGAGAGGAATAACGATTTCCTCGCTGCACCGGACCGCGCGCCGCCACGGGTCCGGCCGGTGGGATTATGGCTCGACGAGTCGATCCGCGGGACGGAGCGGACGGGGCCGGCGTGTTCTTTGTCATTCTCCGCGGGCCGCTCGGGGTCGGAAAATCGACGGTCGCCGCCGCGCTCGCGGACGGAATCGGCGGCGAGCTCATCTCGATCGACCGGATCCTCGAGGATCAGGATCTCTGGGAGAGCGGCGCGCTCCCCGAGTTCCTGAGGGCCAACGACTTCGCGATCGCCGAGGGACGCCGATTCCTGGAGAACGGGAGGCCGGTGGTTTTCGACGGGAACTTCTACTGGCAGCCGCAGATCTGGGACTTGACCGGGCGGCTCGCCTACCGTCACTTCATCTTCACGTTGAAGGCCCCGCTCCCGGTCTGCATCGACCGCGACCGACTCAGGTCGCTCTCGCACGGCGCCGAGGCGGCCCGCGAGGTGTTTGCTAAGACGACACAGTTCGACGCCGGCACCGATATCGATGCCACCCGTCCGGTCGCCGATGTGGTCGAAGAGGTCCGCTCGCATCTTCGATGACCGTCGGACGCGGGGTCGCGTCGCCCCCTTCCGCTACACGAACACTCACGGGTTGGGCTCCGTGAAAATACCGAACCTTGTGAAAGTAGCACCGATCCGGTGAAAGAATCGACTTGGACCTCCCATTGGACTCCGGGGGAACTCTTAGGAACCCCCCCACGTACAAATGGGCTGGCGAACCGGGCGATGAGGTCTCTTCTCGCCTAACGGCGGGGTTAGGAACGGACGCACACAGTCGCCCCGGCAGGTTGTCACTAGAACTCAACGGGCGCGGATAGGACCAAGCATGTGGCGCGCCCCGGCTCGGCTACTTGGTCGCGGTCGCGAAGATCACGTTCACTTCGATTTCATGGATGTCGTGGGTCGTGAGCCAGGCCACGTTGGTCAATCGGACCCGCTCCGCAACGGAAGGGCCGAGTTCGTCGACGGTGGAGCGAAACCCGGAACCGAGCACAACTGACCACCAATCCTGAGGGGATCGAAGTGGGTGTCGACCAGCCTCCGCTTCAACGGTGGGCACAGGTACTCCGGCATCCCGAAGTACGCGGCTCAGACTTTCGGGATCGACGATGCGATCCCAGGGATGGTAGACGCGATGAAGGTCGGGTCGTACCTCCTGAACGGCCTCCCAGAAAGCTCCGCTGGCCGGCTCAAACATTCGAGGCCCCCATGTCGTGATGGCTATGCGCCCTCCGGGTCGGACTAGCTCCCAAAGGCCCGACGCGGCCCGAGTCATGTCGCCTGCGAAGAACAGGCCGAAGACGCACACGACCGCGTCGAATGATTCCTTGGCGAATCCGAGATGTTCCATGTCTCCCAAGCGAGGCTCCAGATTCCGGAGGCCGCGCGCCGCCGCCTTGGCTCGGCAGAGGTCGATGAGACGGCCCGCCAGATCGACTGCGATTACCCGGCCCGTCGGGGCAACCCGCGCTGCCGCAGGAAGGGCGGAGGCCCCGCTGCCACAACACACATCGAGAACGCTTTCCCCTGGTTGGAGACCCAAGCGCTCGACCGTGCGCTCGCCGAACCGACTCCAAAATGAGAGGGCCGGGTCATCGAAGTGGTCCGAAGCCGAGTTGTATGTCTGCGCCGCTTTCGACTGCACCGTTCGGTCCATGACCAATCTCGGGTGCGACGCCACCTCGGCACCTAGCAGTTCGGATAGCGTCGCGAGAACCAAGTGCTGAACGATGAAGCTTGCCCCCCGGTTCAGAACCCATCCATCGAGGTTACAATTTCGTAGAGCCTCGTGTGTGGAGCCTGGAGACCCCGAGAGAAGCGTTCCAACGGAAGCTACCCCCGGAGACTCTGCTCGGTCTCCAACTCGAATTCGTGGAGGCGCGGACACGAAGCGCGTGGGTCGACGAAAGAGGCCCCGGGCCCCTTCCTCCGCACTTCCATCCCGAGCACGAATGGGAACTAATTTCCGTTACACCACACAAAGCCCGGGATGTGATTCTCTTTATATAGAAGAGCAATTTAGCCTTTGGTGGTGAGTTAGAATGCTCCAGGGTACGCCAATCTTCATCCTGAAGGAAGGAACCGAGCGCGAACGCGGAAAGGGCGCCACGTCGAACAACATCGCCGCGGCCCGCGCGGTCGCGGACGCCGTCCGGTCCACCTTGGGACCTCGCGGAATGGACAAGATGCTCGTCGATTCGATGGGCGACATCACGATCACGAACGACGGCGTCACGATCCTCAAGGAAGTCGACGTCGAGCACCCCGCCGCCAAGATGATCGTCGAGGTGGCGAAGACTCAGGACCAACAGTGCGGCGACGGGACCACTACCGCGGTCGTGCTCGCGGGTGAGCTGCTGAAGCGATCGGAGTCCCTCCTAGAACAGAACGTTCACCCGACGGTCATCGTTCGCGGTTTTCAACTCGCAGTTCAGGAGGCCCAGCGCCTTCTGGAAACGGAGATCGGCACCACGGTCAAGACCGATGACGACGCGATCCTCCTCGACTGCGCCACTACGGCTATGGGGTCGAAGGGCGTGTTCGGCTCCCGGGACGAGCTCGCGAAGATCGCCGTGAATGCGGTCAAGAAGATCGCCGAGCATCGGGGAGCCAAGGTCGTCGCGGACGTCGACCAGATCAAAGTGGAGAAGCGCCACGGCGGCACGATCTCGGACACCGAGCTCATCGAGGGGATCATCCTCGACAAGGAGCGCGGACACCCCCGCATGCCGAGCGAGGTCGCTCCGGCCAAGATTGCGCTGCTGAACTCCTCCCTCGAGATCAAGAAGACCGAGATCGAGAGCAAGATCAACATCAAGAACCCCGGCCAGATCCAGAACTTCCTCGACGAGGAAGACAAGACCTTCCGCAAGATGGTCGACGCGATCAAGGCGTCCGGCGCGAACGTGGTCGTGTGCCAGAAGGGCATCGATGACGTAGTGCTACACTACCTTGCGAAGGAGGGGATCTTCGCGGTCAAGCAGGTCAAGGAGTCCGACCTCCAGAAACTCGCGCGCGCGACCGGCGCGAAGATCGTCACCGGATTCAAGGACCTGACGGCGTCCGACCTCGGGTCGGCGGCCAAGGTCGACGAGCGCAAGGTCGGGGACGACGATATGACGTTCGTTACCGGCTGCTCCAACCCTCGGTCGGTATCGATCCTCATCCGAGGCGGCACGGAGCACGTGACCCAGGAGGTCGAGCGCTCGCTCAACGACGCCCTCAAGGTCGTCTCGTCGGTCCTCGAGGACGGAGTGGTCTGCCCCGGGGGAGGCGCGACGGAGATCGAGCTCGCGGTCAAGCTGCGCAAGTGGGCCGCGTCCGTCGGGGGCCGCGAACAGCTCGCGGTCGAGGCGTTCGCCCAGGCGCTCGAGGTCGTTCCCTGGGCCCTCAGCGAGAACGGTGGCTACGACTCGATCAACACGCTCATCGAACTTCGCCGCGCCCATGACGGGGCGAGTGCGAACAAGAACGTCGGGATCAACCTGGTGGACGGGAAGGCGACCGACATGTGGAAGCTCCACGTGGTCGAGCCCCTGCGCGTCAAGCGCCAGGCGTTGAGCTCGGCGGCCGAGGTCGCTGCGATGGTGCTGCGGATCGACGATGTCATCGCGTCGAAAAAGTCGTCCCCCTCCCCGGGCGGGGGCGGCGGTCACGACCACTAGACGCGAACCCTTTCTGAGGTCCGGCGGCCCTCGTGTCGCCGGGCCGAAGCCTTCTTAACGAGCAAGCGGTAGGCCGCGTCCCATGCGCACGAAACCGGTGGAAGGGGTGCTCCGCCTGGATGTCGTCGCCCTCGACCCTCGCCCCGCGATCTACCTTGCGTACGACGGTCTTGCCGGCCTGAGCCAGCGGCCCCTCCTGCGGGACCTGGTCGACGAACTCGAGCGGAAGGGCCCCGGCGAGATGGCGAAGTTTCTCGAGGCGCTCCGCCGGCGCCACTCCGGTTCGATCCACGTCTACTTCTCGGACTACGTCAGCTACGGGATCGGCGGGGGCGACGCCGCGGCGGAGTTCTTCCTCGGGACGTTCCTCCTCCTCCACGAGCCCGCCCGTCCCGCCGGCAAGGATCCGGCGGTCCCCGAACACCTCGCCCTGATCCGGCCCGGCGGCGTGGAGCGACTGGCACTCGAAGGTCTCCCGGCGTAGCGCGACAGCCTTTTCCTCCGAGGTCGCTCCGGAGCGACGGTCCGGATTCCCCGTGAACGACGAGACCCCGCTCGAGCACGAACGCCGCGCGAAGATCGAGCGATGGCGTTCGGAAGGGCGGGAACCGTACCCCTGGTCGTTCGTCGGCCGCGTGGCCACCGACCACGTGCGCGCGCTCTGCGGCGCCCTCGGACCGGGCGAAGAGGACCTCGAGCACTCGCTGCGAGTGGCCGGTCGGCTGAAGGCGACCCGGGTGCACGGGAAGACCGCGTTCGCCGACCTCGAGGATGCGGGAGGTTCCCTCCAACTCGTCCTTCGGGCCGATACCCTGGGGGAGACCGAGTTCCGTGGGTGGTTGCGCGACCTTGACCCCGGAGACATCGTCGGCGCCGAAGGATCGCCGACCGTCACTCGACGGGGCGAACCGTCGCTCCACGTCCGCTCCGTCACCCTGCTGGCGAAGGCGATCGCCCCTCCTCCCGAGAAGTTCCACGGCCTCCAGGACGTGGAGGAACGCCTACGACGTCGGTACCTCGACCTCCTGTCTTCCGAGGAGACCCGGGCCCTGTTCCGCGCCCGGTCCCTGCTCATCCGGGAGATGCGCCGCTACCTCGACACCGCGGGCTTCCTCGAGGTCGAGACGCCGACCCTGCTCCCGATCGCGAGCGGTGCCGCCGCCGCGCCGTTCGTCACCCACTCCAACTATCTCGACGCGGAACTCCAGCTTCGGATCTCCCTCGAGCTGCCGCTCAAGCGACTCCTCGTCGGCGGACTCGAGCGCGTGTACGAGCTCGGTCGCTCGTTCCGCAACGAGGACATGGACACGACCCACTCGCCGGACTACACCGAGCTCGAGGTCTATTGGGCGTACGCCGACTATCACGAGATGCGACGGCTCACCGAGGGTCTGTTCGAACACCTGGCCGCGCGGGTCCTCGAGCTCCTGCCGGACTCCCCGGGAGCCCAGAAGGGGGCCCACGATTTCCACCCTCCCTTTGCGACCGTCGACTTCGTGGACGAACTCGAGCGACGCAGCGGCGTCTCGGAGATCCTCTCGAAGAGCGTCGACGAGCTGAGGGGCCTCGCCCGCGCCGCGGGTTCCACCGTTCCGGACGCCTCGCCGGCCGGTACGTTCCTCGACAAGCTGTTCGAACACTACGTCGAGCCCCACCTGAAGGACCTGACGTTCGTACTCGACCACCCGGCCGCCACAACCCCGCTCGCGAAGCGCCATCGGAGCAAGCCCGGCCGCATCGAACGGTTCGAGATGTACTACCGTGGTGCCGAGCTCGGGAACGCGTACACCGAACTGAACGATCCGGACGAGCAGGAGCGGCGCTTCCGGGAGCAGCTCGGGGCCCAGGGCGCCGACACGTACGCGTACGACGAAGATTTCGTCCGCGCGCTCCGCCACGGCATGCCGCCCTCGACCGGCATCGGGATCGGGGTCGACCGGGTCATCATGGGACTCACCGGCGCCACATCGATCAAGGACGTGATCCTGTTCCCCCTCGTCCGGCCGCGGTAGGCACCGAGTTCCGCCCCACGGCGCTTATAGCCCGGGCCCGCCGATAGAGCCGGGATGGCGAGCGAGGGCCGGGGCTCGAACGAGGCCCCGCTCTCCGTCGAGCGGCTCTCCATCACCTACGGGGAACATCGGGCGGTCGACGACCTTTCCTTCGTCGTGCGTCCGGGGGAGGTCTACGGCCTGCTCGGGTCGAACGGCGCGGGCAAGTCCAGCACGATCAAGTCGATTGTGGGGCTCGTGCGCCCGTCGTCCGGACGGGTCCGCGTGTTCGGACTCGACGCGGTCACGGACGGTCAGCGGGTCAAGGAACGCATCGGATACGTGCCCGAGACCTCGTTGCTCTACGAGGCGCTGACCCCGCGGGAGTTCCTCGAGTTCGTCACGAGCGTCCGGCGTCTGGACGCGACCGTGGCCTCCGAACGCGCCCGGAGCTACGCGACGGCGTTCCGGCTGGAGACGGAGTTCGACGACCCGATCGCGGCCCTATCGAACGGGACCCGCCAAAAGGTGCTGATCATCGCCGCCCTGCTGCACCAACCGCCCCTTCTCGTCCTCGACGAACCGTTGAACAGCCTCGACCCGCGGTCGGTACGGATCATGAAGGAGGTGCTCGCGCGCTACGTGGCGACCTCGGGCCGAGGGGTGCTCTTCTCGACGCATACCATGGAGGTAGCGGAGCAGCTCTGCCATCGCGTCGGGATCCTCGACCGGGGGCGCCTCTGTGCGGAAGGGACGCTCACCGGGCTCCGGGAACGTGCCTCGAGCGGCGACGCGACGTTGGAGCAGCTGTTCCTGGCGCTGACCCGGGAGGACGAGGGGCTCGACGAGGCGATCCGGGCGCTGGACCAGAGGTAACATGGGGTGGCGGGAGGCCTGGCGCCTCAGCAGCGTCGCGTTCACCGAGCTGTCGCTCCAGGCGATCTACTCCTTCCGGCAGGGGAACCTCCCGCCCTCCGGGCCGATCTCCGTGACGGTGCGCAAGGCCCGCCGTCGCGTCGTCCAGAGCAAGGTGATGATCGCGACGTTCCTCGCGCTCATCGCGGCGGGCGCCGCGCTCCTCGTCCGCGTCGCCCCGCGGATCGTCGCGAGCCCGTTCTTCGGGTTCCACGTCTCGGTGCCGTTGTTCCAGGCCGGGGTCCTGACCGGACTCCTCTGCCTCGATGTCGCCTTCCTGTGGTGGACCGGGCTCCAGGTCCTCCCCACGTTCATCTCCTCCGGAGTGCTCCCGGTGCTCGAACCGCTCCCGATCGAGGAGCGGACGCTCGGTCGGGTCGCCGGTCTCCTCTACCTCCGGCTGTTCGATATCCCGGCACTGACAGTGCTCATCGTCACCCCGCTCTTCGTGGCGTACGTCCTGGGGGCCTCCGCGGGCGTCGCGATCCTCCCGGGGGTCGTAGCGGCCGAGAGCTTCGCGCTCGCCCTCGCGCTGATCACCGGCCGCTTCTTCGTCCGACGCGTCCAGGGGTCGCGCGGAGGCGGAGGCCGGACTCTCGTCCGCTGGGGCTACCTCGTGCTGTGGGTCCTTCCCGCGTTCGCGATGTTCGGATTCATCGTCGTCGGCCCCGCCTTTTTCGCCCTGCTCGGCCGGACCGCGGCGGCGGGACCGTCCGTCGGCGGCAACCTCCTCGTCTCGGCGTTCCCGTTCACGTTCGCGCTCCTCCCGGCGATCCTCACCCGCGGCGGCGGGGTGTTCGGGCTCGACGCTGCGGGCGTCGGCGTGCTGTTCGTGGCCGCTGCGGTCTACCTGCTCCTCGCGGCGTGGGCGGGGGTCTGGCTGATGGGGACGGTCCGACGGATCGGGCTCGCACCGCCGTTGATCGCGCGCGACGTCCCGATCCGGCGCTACGACCTCGTCGCCCACGGACCGGCGCGTGCGGTCGTCACCAAGGACCTGCGGATCGCGAGCCGGATGCCCGGGTACGCGTTCCTCGTGATCTTCCCTGTCCTGGATGCGATCGCGCTCGGGTTGTTCACGTTCATCGCGGGACCGGGCTCGGCGGCCGGGTTCACCCTCGCGCTCGCGGCCGTCACCACCGCGGCGCTGCTCGCAACCTTCTTCGGTCCCGCGTTCTTCGCGATCGAGGTGGTGGCCTACTCGTACGGGAGGACCCTCCCGCTCACGGACCGCACGCTGATCCTGGGAAAGGCGGCCCTGATCGCGGCGATCTACCTCGTCGCCGGCGGGGTCGTCATCGGTCTCACGCTGGCGCGGGTGTTCCAGCCGTTCGTCTTCGTTTCGTTCGTCGTCGCTGAACTGCCGGCGGTGCTGGCGGCGGCGTTCCTCGAGATGGGGATCCTCCTGCGGAGCGCGCGTCGCAAGGGGCTCCCGTTCGTGAGCCTCTACGCCGGCGCCTGGTACGCGATCCTGGTCTCGGTCCCCGGCCTGCTCATGGCCGGGTTGCCCCTCGTCGCCTTCCGCGCGTTCGGGCCGACCGACCCCTGGACCGGACTTCTCGCCATGGCGCTTCTCGCCACGGGAGAGCTCGCCGTCTGTGCCCCGTTCGCGCTCGGGTGGGGTAGGGGGCGACCCGCCTGAGCGCTCCGTCGCCGCCGACGCGCTTCGAGCCGAAGGAGCTCGAGGCACGCTGGCAGTCGGAGTGGGACCGCGCCGGCGCGTTCCGGCCGAGCGATGCCCCGGGGGGCCCGACGTTCTCGCTGATCCTCCCTCCGCCGAACGTGACCGGGGTGCTCACCCTCGGACACATGCTGGGGGATACGATCATGGACGTCTTCGCGCGCCAGCACCGCATGCGGGGGTCCGCGACGCTGTGGGTCCCCGGCCTCGACCACGCCGGCCTTGCGACCCAGGTGGAGGTCCGGCGGCGCCTCGCCAAGCAGGGGGTACGGCTCGAGGACCTCCCCCGGGAGCAGGCGATCCGGGAGGTCGAGAAGTGGCGAGTCGAGCACGAGGGCCGCATCCGGGAGCAGACGCGCGGCGGCGGGTTCTCGGTCGACTGGTCGCGATTCCGCTACACGATGGACGCCGCGAGCGTCCGCGCCACGCGCGAGGTGTTCGTCTCCCTGTACCGGGCGGGCCTCGTCTACCGCGGGGAGCGGATGGTCAACTGGGACCCCCGGCTCCGGACGGCGGTCTCCGACCTCGAGGTCGTCCACGCGGAGGAGGAGGCGACGCTGTACTACGTACGGTACCCGTGGGCCGACGGATCCCTCGGGGGGATGGAGGTCGCCACCGTCCGGCCCGAGACGATCTTCGGGGACGTCGCCGTCGCGGTCCACCCGGAGGACGCGCGCTACCGGGATGCGATCGGGAAGTTCGTCGTCGTCCCCCTCAGCCACCGTCGCGTTCCGGTGATCGCGGACCCGTCGGTCGACCCCACCTTCGGCGTCGGAGCGCTCAAGATCACCCCGCGCCACGACCCCGTCGACCGGGAGATCGCCGGCCGGCACGCCGACCTCGCCGACCCGGTAGAGATCTTCGACGACTCCGCCCGGCTCACGGGGTCCTGGGTCCCCGCCGCCTACCACGGTCTCGACCGGGAGACGGCCCGCACCCGGTCGGTGGAGGAACTCGACCGGGAGGGTCAGCTCGTGCGCCAGGAGAAGTACCGACACTCGGTCGGCCGCTCGGAACGCTCCGAGGCGGTGATCGAGCCGCGGCTCTCGACCCAGTGGTTCGTGCGCATGGCCCCGCTCGCGGAGCCGGTCGTGGCCGCGGTGCGGGCCGGGGAGGTCCGGATCCACCCGGAACGTTGGACGTTGACGTTCTTCCGGTGGATGGAGGGGATCCAGGACTGGTGCATCTCGCGCCAGGTCCTCTGGGGACACGCGATCCCGGTCCACCGGTGCCGCGCGTGCGGACACGACACGGTGAGCGTCGACCTTCCGACGAAGTGCGAGGAGTGCGGTGCCCCGGAGCTCACCCCGGACCCCGACGTGCTCGACACGTGGTTCACCTCCTGGCTCTGGCCGTTCGCGGCCCTCGGCTGGCCGGAACGCACCGCGGACCTCGCCCGGTTCTACCCGACGAGCGTCCTCGTCACCGGGCGGGACATCATGTTCTTCTGGGTGGCACGGATGATGATGGCCGGCTACCGGTTCACCGGCACGCGCCCGTTCTCGGACGTCTACTTCACGGGGATGCTCCAGGACGAGCACGGCCGTCGGATGTCGAAGCATCTCGGGAACTCCCCCGACCCGCTCGACGTGATCGCGGAGCGCGGCGCGGACGCGCTACGGTTCGGGCTCGTCTTTCCGAACCCGACCTCCGAGGACGGGCCGTTCGGCCGGCCGGCGCTCGACGGGGCGCGGAACTTCCTGACGAAGCTGTGGAACCTCGTGCGGTTCACGCTCCCGTACGTCCCGCCGGGGGCGGGCCCGGTCCGGGCCCCCCCGTCCCTCGCTGCCGACCCCTCCCTCGAGAACCGCTGGATCCTCTCGCGGTACCGACGCGCGGTGGAGGAGGTCGACGAGGCGCTCCGCCAGTTCGAGCCGACGCGCGCCGCCACGGTCCTCCACGGGTTCGTGTGGCACGACCTCGCGGACCGATACGTCGAGATCGCGAAGGAGGCGCTGGCCGGTCGCCGCGGGGACCGCGAGCTCCGCGAGACCCGGGCGACGCTCCTCTTCGTCGTCGAGCGGACGCTGCGACTCCTCCACCCGTTCGTGCCGCACGTCACGGAGGAGCTGTGGCACGCGCTCCCCCACGAGGGCGAGCTGCTCGCCACCGCGGCCTGGCCGGACGCCGGCGAGGCGCTCGTCGACCCCGTCGCCGAGGTCGAGATGGAGACGGTCCTCGAATCCATCCGGCTCCTGCGCAACCTCCGCGCGGACGAGCACGTCCCCGCCGCCTCGGTTCCCCCCGCCTGGATCCGCCCCGCGGGACCCGAGGCCGCCGCGGTACTGGAGCGAGAGCGGGAGACGGTCTCCCGGATCGCCCGGGTCCGGCCGCTTGAGTTCCTCCCTGCCGCCGCACCCGCCCCGGCCGGGACCGGTAGCCGCGTCGCGACGTTCGGGGAGTGCTACGTCGTGCGGCCGGCGGCCTCCCCGGTCGAGACGGAGGCGCTCACCCGGGAGCGGGAGAAGCTGACCGTCCTGCTCGACAAGACCCGCGCACGCCTCGCCGACGCCGGCTTCAAGGACCGGGCCCCCGCCGAGGTCGTTCGGGAGACCGAAGAGAAGGCACGCGAGCTCGAGGAGCGGATCGGCCGCATCGACGACCACTTGAAGGCGAGCGGTTCCGGTGCGGGGAGACCATGACCCCGACACCCCCCCGGAAGGCCGCGCGCCCGACCGCGCGCCGGCGTGCGCCCGCGCCGGAACCTGCACCCCCCGCGATCGGGTCGATCCCGCTGCCGGGGTCGACGAAGCCGCACCCTGCGCTCGGCGTGGGGCTCTGGGGCCTCGGGCGTTGGACCGCGGAGGACGAGGCCCGGACGAAGGCCACGATCGGCCGGGCCTACGAACTCGGATTCCGCTGGTTCGATACCGCCGAAGTGTACGGGAGCGGACGCTCGGAGCGACTGCTCGGGGAGGTGCTCCAGCGTTCGGCCGGGGGGGGCGGTGATTCGTTCGTCGTCTCCAAGGTCTCCTGGGAGCACCTTCGGCCGGCGCAGGTCCGCGCCAGCCTCTTCGGCACGCTGGAGCGCCTCGGACGCCGGTCGGTGGACCTCTACCTCGTGCACGCCCCCGACTCGCACGTCCCGCTCGCCGGCACCATGGGGGCGCTCGAGACGCTCTGGAAGGACGGCAAGGTCGGTGCGATCGGGGTCTCCAACTTCTCGGTCGAGGAGCTCGAGGACGCCGCGCGGGGCCTCGCGGAGGCACGCATCGTCGTCAACCAGGTGCGCTACAACCTGTTCGACCGGGAGGACGCCGACCCGGTCCGCGAGTACTGCCGCACCCACGGGATCCTCCTCGAGGCGTACACTCCGCTCGCCCGCGGGCTCCTCCACGGGCGCTACCTGGACGGGAAGGCCATCCCCTCCGAGGTGCGGAAGTTCGGGCATCGGCTGTTCGAGCCGGACCACCTGCCGGGGATCCTCGTGCGGGCGCGCGCGCTCCGCGACCTGGCCCGCGAGTCGAAGGTCCCCCTCGCGTCGATCGCGCTGCACTGGCTCGCGCAGCGGGGCGCGGCGCCCGTCGTGGGCATGAGCCGCGCGGAGCAGGTCGATTCGAACCTAGCCGCCTGGGCGGTCCGCCCCCCCGACGCGGTCCTCGATCGCGCGGACGCGATCGCGCGGGGCGACCGTGCTTAGGCTCGTCGCGCTCGACATGGACGGGACGCTGGTCGACGTCGAGAGCTCGTGGGCGGCGGTCCACGCGCACTTCGGGGAGGGGAACGCCGAAGGCCTGCGGCAGTTCATGGCGAACGAAATCGACGACCTCGAGTTCGTCCGTTCGGACGTACGGATCTGGTGGAAGCACCGACCCGACCTGCGGGTCGACGAGATCGAGGAGATCCTCGATCGGGTCCCCCTCATGCCCGGCGCCCGGGAGCTGATCCACGGCCTGCGCGCGCGCGGGGCCCGCACTGCGATCGTGAGCGGGGGCATCGACGTGCTCGCCCACCGGGTCGCGCGGGAGACCGGGATCGACCTCGTGCTCGCGAACGGGTTCCGGGTCGACGCGGACGGCCGGCTGACGGGAGAGGGGATCATCCGGGTCCCGATCCACTCGAAGGAGCAGGTCCTCGAGACCCTCCAGGGCCAGCTCGGGATCGACCCGTCCGAGACGGCGTCCGTCGGAAACTCCGAGATCGACCTCGGGCTGTTCCGCCGGAGCCGGGTCGGGGTCGCGTTCCGGCCCGAGGACGACGCGGTCCGCCGCGGCGCGACCGTCGTCGTGCCGGGGCCGGACCTCGCCCGGGTCCTCGACGCGCTCCGGGACTTCCCCGAGGCACCACCACCGGTCCGGTCCTGAGCCTGAATTCTAGGCCGTATACGGGACAGGTCCCTCCTGGGATCTCCTGATCTTCGCCGTGCCGGTTCGGTTCCACCGTCAGGTACTTCTACCCGCAATATGTCCCGTATTACGGGGTATAT
>JBAWFC010000080.1:0-3002 GCA_049591535.1 Thermoplasmata archaeon
ATCCCCCACGGCGCGCGGGACCGTTTCCTCGCGGAGGCGGACCGGCGGATCGGCCAGCAGCTCGGCGCACGGGCGGAGGCGTCGTGAGCGAGACCCCCGAGGCGACACCGCCGCCGGTGGAAGACCGGATCCACGACCGCCCGCTCGAGCGGGAGATGCACCAGTCGTACCTCGATTACGCGATGAGCGTGATCGTCGGGCGCGCGCTCCCCGACGGGCGCAACGGCCTGAAACCGGTCCAGCGCCGGATCCTCTGGTCGATGTGGGAGTCGGGGGCGACCCACGACCGTCCGTACCGCAAATCGGCGCGCACGGTGGGGGACGTGCTCGGCAAGTACCACCCGCACGGCGACCTCGCGGTCTACGACGCGCTCGTCCGGATGGCGCAGCCGTTCAGTCTGCGCTACCCGCTCATCGACGGCCAGGGAAACTTCGGTTCGATCGACGGCGACTCGCCCGCGGCGATGCGGTACACCGAGGCCCGACTCTCCCCGATCGCCGAGGAGATCCTCCTCGACATCGAGAAGGAGACCGTTGAGTGGACCGACAACTTCGACGGGACGCTCAAGGAGCCGACCGACGTTCCGTCGAAGGTCCCGAACCTGCTGGTCAACGGTTCCGCCGGGATCGCGGTCGGCATGGCGACCAACATGCCGCCCCACAACCTCAACGAGGTGGCGGACGCGCTGCTCCTCCTGATCGCCCACCCGGACGCGAGCCTCGACGAGATCCAGAAGGTGATCCCCGGCCCGGACTTTCCCACCGGCGGATACCTCTCCACCGAGGGGATCCGCGAAGCCTACGACACCGGGCGCGGGACGGTGCACCTCCGGGGAACCGCGGAGATCCGCGAACGGGACGGACGGGACGAGATCGTCATCACCGAGATCCCGTACGAGGTCAACAAGACGAGCCTCCTCGAGCTGATCGCGGACCTCGTCAAGACCAAGCGGATCGACGGGATCACCGACCTCCGCGACGAGTCCGACCGCCACGGCACGAGCGTCGTCCTGGAGCTCCGCCGCGACGCCCCGGCGGAGATCGTGCTCAATCGGCTCTACGAGCACACGCCCCTCGAGACGAGCTTCGGCGTGATCAACCTCTGCCTGGTCGAGGGGCGGCCCCGCGTCCTCCCGTTGAAGGAGCTGCTCGCGCTCCACCTCGACCACCGTCGGACGGTGCTCACCCGGCGAACCACGTTCGACCTCCGCAAGACCGAGGAGCGGCTCCACCTCCTCGAAGGGTTCCTCACCGCGATCGACCACATCGACGAGGTGATCAAGATCATCCGCCGGTCGAAGGACGTCCCCGCCGCCGAGACGAGCCTGATGGGCAAGTTCCTGCTCTCGAGCGAGCAGGCGAAGGCGATCCTCGACATGCGCCTCTCGCGGCTCACCGCGCTCGAGCGGGAGTCGGTCGAGCAGGAGAAGAACGAGAAGGAGGCGCTCGCCCGCACGCTGCGCGAGATCCTCGCCTCCTCCGATCGCCTCGACCGGCTGATCGTCGACGAGCTGACGGACCTCAAGACCCGGTGCGGCGACGCGCGACGGACCCGCATCGTCCCCGCGTTCACGGAACGGACGCTTGAGGACCTGATCCCCGACACGGACGTGGTCGTCCTCGTCACGCGGGACGGCTACATCAAACGCCTGCCGCTCGACCAGTATCGTCGGCAGCGACGCGGCGGCCGCGGCCTGATCCGGATGGAGACGAAGGAGGAGGACTACGTCACCCGGACGTTCGTCACCCGCACCCACGACGACGTGCTGTTCTTCACGAACAAGGGCCGCGTCTACCAGCTCAAGGCGTACGAGCTCCCCGAGGGGAGCCGCCACTCGAAAGGGAAGGCGGTGATCAACCTCCTGCCGCGGTTGAAGGAAGGGGAACGCGTGCAGACGCTCCTGCCGCTCCACGACCTCGCGGCGACCGGCTCGCTCTTCTTTGCCACGCGCCGCGGGCTCGTGAAGCGGACGACCCTCGACCAGTTCCAGAACATCCGCGTGAGCGGCATCCAGGCGATCCTCCTCGAGGAAGGGGACGAGCTCGTCGGCGTCGCGCTCGTCCCCGACGAGGCGACGGAGCTCCTCCTCGCGACCCACGCCGGCCAGCTCGTCCGGTTCCCGCTCGCCGAGGTGCGGCCGATGGGACGGGCGACCTACGGGGTCATCGGGGTCCGCCTCTCGGGGGCGCCGGACGACCACGTGGTCGCGATGGCCCCCGTCAGTCCGAAGTTCCCGACGCTCCTCTCGCTCACGTCCACGGGGTACGGGAAGCGCAGCCCGACCGAGGACTACCGGGAGACCCGGCGCGGCGCGAAGGGGGTCCGGACGATCCGGACCGGCGGCCGCAACGGCGCCGTCGTCGCGGTCCTCCCGACCACCGACGCCTCCGAGCTGCTCGTCACGACGCAGCACGGGATCACGATCCGCGTTGCGGTCCGGGCGATCCGCTCGCAGTCGCGCAACACCCTCGGCGTCCGCGTGATCCGCCTCGATGAGGGGGACCAGGTCCGGGACGCGGTGATCCTCGAGGCCGCGATCGAAGGGGAGGCCCCCGAGGCGAACGGGGACGGTGGAGCGCTCCCGCCCGTCCAGGAGCTTCCCCCGCCGGAGGAACCCGACGAGGAAGCGCCGGAGGACGACCCCGAGGAGAGCGCGGACGACGGCGCCGGGGAGTTCCCCGGCGACGCGCCGGACGATGCGGACGACCCCCCCGGCCCGGAGGGCGACGATGCGCCGCCGCCCCCACCGTAACCGGATCCTCCGCTGCCCGACGTGCGGCTCGACCCGGATCGTGCTCAGCGCCGGGTCGATCACCGGGCAGGTCTACCACTGCCTCGACTGCAACTACGTCGGCTCGCTCGTGTTCGAGACCGACGTCGCCGACGACGGTACGCCGCTCCCGTAGACCGTTCGTCAGTCGTCGGAGTCGACGGCGGCGAGCGCTCCCGGCGCCTGCGGGGGACGGCCCGCGAGACGGTCGGCCGCCGCCACGAGCGCGAG
>JBAWFC010000081.1:0-48634 GCA_049591535.1 Thermoplasmata archaeon
GTATATGCACGGGGCGCCGCCGGAGTTCGCCCCGAGCGTCGCCGCGGCCGGCTCGGGCGGGCGCTCCGACGCGCGGTCCGCGGAACGGACGACGATGGCGACCTGCCCCGCCTGCGGCATCGAAGCGGTCGCGGTCGACGGGGAGTGTCCCCGGTGCCATCTTTCCGCCGCGCTGTTCGATACCGTCCGCGAAGCGGCCGGGCCGGGCGGAGAGTCCGACCCGGCCTACCTTCGAACGATCGGGGAACTGATCGCGACGGTCGACCTCGCCGGTCCGGCGCCCGCGGCGACCGAAACCCCCCGTTCGCCTCCCGGGACGGCGCGACCGTTCGTGTCTCCTCCGGAACCCCCCGCCCCGTCCCCCCCGGCGCGCGCCGCGCCGCCGATGGAGACCGTCCTGGACTTCCCGCCGGCCCCGACCTCCTCCGTCCCCCTCGCGGATCTCCAGCGACGATTCGGCGAGTACTTCCAGCTCGGGCGCCGACTGGGGCTCGATTTCACCGATTTCGAGTCGCGGGCGCACTCCGCGTCCCTCGTCGACGACGTCGACTCGCTCGACCTGCTCGCCCGGGAGATGTTCGTCCACTTGTCGAGCGCGATCGCGGAGGAGTTCGAGTCCGCGATGGCCCGGCGCAACGAGCTCGCCCAACTGATCCCGACCGCGAGCGCGGATGTGGAGCTCACGGCGGTCCGCCGGGCGATCGGCGTCGGAGACTTGGGCGGTGCCCAGCGTCGGCTCAGCCACGTTCGGGACGCGCTGACGAGGGCCGAAGAGGAGTGGGAGGTCGGACGGATCCTCGTCACCGAGGGCGAGCTGATGGTCACCACCATCCGCGAGCTGGGCGGAGACCCGGCGCCGGCCGCGGGTCCCCTGGAGGAGGGACGCCGCCTGTTCGTCGAGGGGCGCCGGACGGAGGCCGAGCGGGTGCTGGCCCGCGCCGCGGTCGCGCTCTGGTCGGTGCTGCAGCCGCGGCTGCTCGCCGAGCTGCGCCGCCTCCGGGACCGTATGCTCGAGCAACGCTCCTCCGGCCTCGACATCGAGCCCGGGGTGCACGAGCTGCGGGGCGTCTCCGTCGAGCTCCAGAAGCGGAACTTCGTCGGGACGATCGTCGCCTACCGCCGTTTGCGTTCGGCCGTCGACCGGACCGCCCCGTCGGGTCTCGAGTCCGTCGGCGGGTCCGAGACGCCCGCCGAGCTGCGGACCTCGCCTCCCGCATAAGTAAAGAACCGCGCCCCGGTTCCTCGAGCGTGCCCCCCGAGGTCCTTCGCGGGTTCCGCGATTACCTTCCTCCCGACGCCGGCGCCCGGTCCGAACTGAGACGCCGGATGCGGGCCGCCGCGCGGCGGGCCGGCTACTCCGAGCTCGAGACGCCGTCGGTCGAGAGCTTCGAGCTGTATCAGATGAAGAGCGGCGAGGGGATCGCCGCGCAGACCTGGCTCTTCCACGACAAGGGCGACCGGCCCGTCGCGCTCGTCCCCGAGACGACCCCGTCCCTCGCCCGCGTCTACGTCGAGCGCGCCAAGTCGGAACCGCTCCCGGTCAAGTGGTTCACGGTCGCGAAGATCTGGCGGTACGAGGAGCCCCAGGCCGGCCGGCTGCGCGAGTTCCTGCAGTTCAACCTCGACCTGCTCGGGGTCCCCGGCGTCGAGGCCGAGGCGGACCTCCTGTCGACCGCGGCGCTCCTCCTGGACGAGGTCGGGGCCGAGGGACTCTACGCCTTCCGCATCAACGACCGCGCGATCGCCGAGGGGATCGGCCGGCTCTTCGGCGCCGCGGAGTCCCCTCGCTTCTTCCGCGCGGTCGACCGCTACCGGGACATCCCCCCCGCGGAGTTCGAGGGAGAGCTCGCCGCGGTCGGGGTCGACGCCGCCTCGGCGAAGGAGCTGTCGGGGCTGTTTGCGTCCGCCGGTGCGGGGGTCGCGCCCGGCGAGCTCGAGGCGTACCTCGACGCGATCGTCGCCCGCGGCCTCGACGCGGGCGCCCGCACCGGAGTGGCGCGGCTCAAGGCGCTGTTCTCCCTCCTCGACCGCGCGGGTCTCGGGGACCGGGTCGTCTTCGACCCGACGGTCGTGCGCGGACTCGCGTACTACACCTCGACGGTCTTCGAGGCGTACGCGCGCGCCGACGGCGGGCGCGCGGTGTTCGGAGGAGGACGCTACGACCACCTGATCGAGCTGTTCGAGGGCCCCCCGACGCCGGCCTCGGGTCTCGCGATCGGTGAGGAGCGCCTCGAGATCCTCCTGAAGGGGGCCGGGCGGTGGCCCGACGGCGAGCCCCCGCTCGACACCTACGTGGTCGTCGTCGACGCCCGGTTCACGCCGGACGCGATCGGGCTCGTGCAGGAACTGCGGCGGGCCGGCCGCAGCGCCGATTGCGACCTGCTCTCGCGATCGATGTCGCGCCAGCTCAAGGAGGCGGCTCGGCGCCGCTCGCGCCGGGCCCTGATCCTGGGGCTGAAGGAGGCGGGGCCGGAGGCGGTCGTCGAGCGGGATCTGTCGAGTGGTGCCCAGCGCGAGATCCCTCGGAGCGAGGCGGCACGATCGGCGTGATCCCCTCGAAGGTCTCCCCGTCCCAGAGCAGGATCCCGTCGGGCGACTGCGCACCGTCCACGTACCCGTACCAGTAGACGACCGCGCCCTCGCCGAACAGCTCGGTGTACGGCCCGAGCTGGCGCTTCAGGTTCTTCCGGAGTTCGACGTCGTCGCCGAAGTTCGCCTTCGACTCGATCCACGTCAGTTTTTGGCCGTAGAAGATGATCGGTTCGTCGAGGAGCGCGTCCGGCGTCTTCGCGTACTTCCCCCGCAGGTCCTTCTCGGTGCGGTAGCCGATACCGTGCTTCTCGAGCCAGTGCTGCATCCGCTCCTCGCCCTTGCGCCCCCGCTCCCGCTGGAGCTCCATTCCGCGGGGGGAGTAGATCATGTCCGCGGCGAGGAGCTCCTCGACCTCGGTGCGGAGCCGCGCGTCGGGCGCGGTCTCGGGGTGGAGGAACGTCCCCCAGACCTTCTTGCGGGGGATGCCGAGCTCCCCGAGCATCTGCTGGCCGAGGAGCACGGGCGGGAACTTCCATTCGCGCGCGATGTCGAGCATCGAGCGCCCGCGACGCCACTGGGCGGCGAGGTGCGGCATCTGTCGCTTGACGACGTAGAACCGCCGGGTGGCGTCCCGCGTCACCCGGTGCGTGTGGATGACGAAGAGAAGCTCCTCGTCGAAGTGCTCGGCGTGCGCCACCCGGTGGACATCGTCGTACGTCGCGAGAGTGTCCAGAAGTCGCTGATAGGTCGCTCGATCCATGGCCAACGTTCGGGGGCGGACAGCGGCGACGGAGCGTTCGTCGCGTAAAAGGTTGGGGAGGCCCGCGGCGCCGCCCGAGGGTCGGGGAGGGTCACTCCCGCCAGTCGAGCCCGACGGTGCGGAATCCGACCTTCGCGACCGGGGCGGCGCGGCGCTTGTGGCGGCTCTGCGCGACGCGTCCCGCGACCTCGTGCACGCGTTCCGCGGCGAGCCCCGTCGCCTCGGCGATCTCCTCCTCGGTCTCGAGACGCTCCAGGCCGTAGAGGATCTGGTCGATCTGGGAGTACGGGAGTCCGAGCTCCCCCTCGTCGGTCTGGCCCTCCCAGAGCCCCGCGGTCGGCGCCCGCTCCCGGACCGACCGCGGCAGGTCGAGCCGGGCGGCGAGCTCCCAGACCTCGGTCTTGTAGAGGTCCCCGATCGGAAGGAGGTCGGCGCCGCCGTCGCCGTGCTTCGTGAAGTAGCCCAGGAGGAGCTCCGACTTGTTGCCCGTTCCCGCGACGAGCCGTCGCCGCTCGCGCGCGAGCGAGTAGAGGACCGTCATCCGGATCCGCGCCGACATGTTCCCGACGGTCACGCGGTCGTGGACCTCGGGCAGGAGCTCCTCGAACGCCTGCTCGACCGGGGCGATCGGGATCGTTCGGGCCTCGATCCCGAGGCTCCGGGCGTACTCCTCCGTCTCGACCCGCAGGGACGGAGGGAAGTGGACGTCGGGGAGCAGTACCCCGAGGACGTGGTCCGGCCCGAGCGCGTCCCGCGCGAGCCGCGCCGTGAGCGCGCTGTCGACGCCGCCCGAGAGACCGACGACGACGCCGGTCGCCCCCTCGCCGAGTGCGTGGGCCCGGAGGAACTGATGGATCGTGGCGACCGCGTGGGCGGGCACCCGGGGGACCCGCTCGCTCACGCCTCGACTCCGAGCGGTTCGAGTCGGCGCGACGTCTCCCACGTGGTCCGGCACGCGCAGTCCAGATCGGCCAGGGGCGCGAACTCCTGTGCGAGGGATGCCTCCTCGATCGCCGCGAGCACGCGCGCGTCGCACTCGCCGCAGTTGTGCGGCCCGCGCGCGAGGCCGCCGGCCGTGGGGAACGAGACGAGGCGGGCGGCGCCGCGCTCTTCCGCTCCCTTCGAGAGCACCTCGACGACGCTCCAGAGCCAGGGAGGCCGGTAGCGGCCCCGGTGGTAGAGCCACTCGACCACCGTTCCGTTCTGGATATGGACCGGGTTCACCGACATCGCGTCGAACCGGGGCGCGGCCTCGCGCACCGACCGTACGACGTCGTCGATCGACTCCTCCTCGGTAAGATACGGTGGTTTGAGCAGCAGGTACGCCTTGGCGCGGAGACCGAGCGCCCGGACCCGGTCCGCGGCCGCGAGGTACTCGCTCGGGGCCGCGCTCTTGTGCACGTACCGGGAAAGCACCGTGGGGTCGGTCGATTCGAGTCCCAGTGCGACCTCGATCTCTCCCGAGAACGACTCCCGGAGCGGGAGCAACGTGTCGGTCGTGGCGAACTCGGGGAGGGTCTCGAACAACAGGCGACGCGCCTTCCCCGAGAACGCCGAGACGAGGCGATTCCGGCTGGAGGGGTCGACCTCCCGGTCGTCGAGGAAGCTGCCGGACGTGTAGACTTTCACGTACGGCTCGTCCCGGTAGCGCGCGAGGGCACGGTCGGTCTGCTCGGCGAGCTCTTCGGGCGTCGCCGAGCGTCCGAGGGTGTCCTTGGCGTAGCCGCACATCGAGCAGCCCTTGAGGTCGGCCCAGTAGCACCCCCGGGTCTTCAGGATCAGGACGAACGCGCGGACCCGCTCGGTCCCGATCGCCTCGTCCTCGACCCACTGGTTCACGTACCGGCGGGCCGCGTCGGGCGCCGCGGGGTCCGGTCGACGGTCGTGCGCGACCGCGCGGGCGACGGACGGCGTCCTCACGGCTCCTCGATATCGACCCGGACCGGGTCGTCGTCCTTCACGCGCAGGGCGTCGCGCAGGCAGTCGGGCGCGACGAACTCGACCACGTCCTGGTAGTGGGTGCGGTCGGGGTGGATCAGGTGGCAGGGATGCCCGTTCAGTCGAGCGGGGAAGCACGTCGCACCCCCGAACGTTCGCCCCGACGCCTGGAATCCGTCGATCCTGAGTCCTCTCCAGGTCCCGACGAGCTCGACCTTGCGCAGTGCGGCACCGTCGACGCGGACGTTGAGGGTCCCGGGATACGGCGCGTAGCCGAGGCGTTCGGAGAACTGGACGACGTACCCGGGTTGGCTGAGATAGTAGCGGCCCTCGCCGAGGCCCGAGGCGACTGCCCCCGAGAACGAGATCTTGGCCGGACCCTCGAAGATCCGGTGGTAGGACTGGTACTCCGTTCGAAGCAGCGCCATCGCGGCGGGGGTGAGGAGGAGTCGTTGGCGTCGTTGGGCGAGGGAGCGGGTGACGAGTCCCTTTTTCTCGAGGGAGACCAGGTATCGGTCGGCCGCCTGCTGGCTGACCCCGATCCGCTCTCCGAGGTCGCGGGAGGTCAGCACCACGGGCGTGTGGTCGGCGCCGGCGAGCGCGAGGACCTTCAGTACGGCGAGCGTATCTCCCTTCGGCCGGGGGCGATTTCGGTCGGAAGGTACGGACACCGCCGGCACCGACTCACGCCGGCTTCGAGACGGCGCCCTGGGGAGCGTGGAGCGTGACAACGTTCGACCCGCGCAGGACGACCCGGCCGAGATGTCGCGCGACGTCGGGCGTGGTCTCGTCGGCGTCCTCGAGGACGAGGTTCATGTGCTCGTCGAGGCCCAGCAGCTTTCCCGTGAGCTGGCGGGTGTCCTTCAGTACGAGGGTGACGCGCTGCTGCAGGACCCGCTCGAGAAGATGCGTGGGGGCTTCGACCATCGGCGGAACCACCGGTCGCGGGTCTTAGCCTTTGCCCGGAGGGCGAGGGCGTCGAGGCTAAGCCCGTCGGCCGATGTCGGCGCTCGCATGGCCGTGCCCGCCCGGATATCGAAGGGACTCGACGACGTCGTCATCGGCCGCTCGGCGATCAGCTGGGTCGGTGGGGAGACCGGGGACCTCGTGTATCGCGGGTTCGACGTTCGAGACATCGTACCCGGCGTCCCGTACGAGTCGGTCGTGCACCTGCTCCTCTACGGCGAGCCCCCCTCGGCGGACCCCTCTCGGGAGGTCGGTCGGGAGCTCCGTGCCCGCCGGGAGGTACCCCCCGCGGTCGAGCGAGTGGTGGACTCCCTCCCGGTCGGGTTGCCGCCGCTCGAAGCGCTTCGGACGATCCTCTCCTCCCTCGGGGACGGAACGTACGGCTACCCGCCGACGCGGGAGCAGGGATTCGACCTTATCGCACGCACCCCGGTGCTCCTCGCCCGGTACGTCCGACGCTCGCGGGGGGTCGACCCGGTCCCGCCGAGAGCGGACCTCGGACATGCGGCGAACTATCTGTGGATGCTGTTCGGTACGGCGCCGGAGGCGCCTCGGGTGGCGGCGCTCGAGGGATACCTCGACCTCCTGGCCGACCACGGCATGAACGCCTCGACGTTCGCACTCCGGGTGGCGATCTCCACGCAGTCGGACCTGATCAGCGCCGCGACCGCGGCGCTCGGAACGCTGAAGGGTCCCGTGCACGGCGGCGCGCCGAGTCGGGTGTCGGACATGCTGGATGCGATCGGGTCACCCGACCGCGCGGAAGCCTGGATCTCGGATCGGCTGGCCCGCAAAGAGGTGCTCTACGGGTTCGGCCATCGAGCGTACAAGACCGACGACCCGCGGGGGCTGGTGCTCCACCGGATGGCGAAGGACATCGCCGACCCCCATCGGCTCGCCCTCGCGGAAGCGGTCGAACAAACCGCGCTCGACGCCCTCCGCCGGGCGAAGCCGGGAGCCCGGCTGTTCACGAACGTAGAGTACTATAGTGCCGTGGTGCTGGAAGGCGTCGGAATCCCTCGAGAGATGTTCACACCGACCTTCGCCGTCGCCCGGACCGCGGGTTGGGCGGCGCATGCGCTCGAGCAGGCTTCGGACAATCGGCTCATGCGTCCGGACGTGGAGTACGTGGGACCCCCCAAGGGACGCAGCTGGCCCCGCCCGCTCCCCGGGCGATAGGTCCCCCCGGCGCCCCTCGTGCGTCGCTACGCCACCGCCAGGCTCCGGGCCGAGAGTGCGAGAGCGACCGCCACGAGCACCGCGGCCCACGCCGCGAGACCGAGGAGGTAGACCGCCGGGCCGTACGGGTACCCCGAGGTGTGGAACAGAGTCTCCCGGAGGACGTTCACCGAGAGGGAGACGGGGTTGTACGCGGTGACCGTCTGCAACCACGGAGGCATCGTCGACTGCGGGAAGAGCGCGTTCGACGTGAACAGGATCGGGAGGTTGAGCAGAGAGGTGACCCCGAAGTACGCCTCGCTCGAATGGAGCACGTATCCGAACGAAAGGAACACCGCCGTGAACATCACCGCGAGAAGGGCCTCCGCCGCCACGACGTCGAGCACGCCGACCGCGCCCACCGAGCGGGTGATCGACAGCCCCACGACCCCGGGAACCCGCGAGAGCAGGAGGGCGATCCCGAGGGTCAGGAACGCCGGCCACGCCGCCGAGAACGCGCGGAAGACGAGCGAGCCCGCGAACAGCGCGCTCCGGGGGGCCGGTGTCGCGACGATCCGCTGGTGGATCCCGAGCTGCTTGTCGAACAGGACCCCCGTACCGGCGTAGAGCGCGGTCGTCAGCGTGACGAACCCGAGCATGCCGACCGCGAAGTAGGAGAAGTAGTCCGGGGCACCCAGGAGCGCCTGCCGGACGTAGGCCGCTCCGGAGGGGTCCGACGGAAAGAGCCGGTTCAGGTCGAAGGCCTGACCGAACAGGATGAGGTAGAGGAACGGGATCACGAAGACCGCGGCGACCCAGATCGGAACCCGGACCCACTTCAGGTACTCCCGCCGGAGGACCGTGAGGAACTCTCGCCACATCAGCCACCTCGGGGAGCCCGGGCGTCGGTTGGGGCGAGCCCCTCCGTCCCGTCCGCGGCGGAACGGTATTCCCGGCCCGTGACGGAGAGGAAGACCTCGTCCAGGCTCGGCTTGCGTGTGCTCACTTCGGCGAGTTCGATCCCCGCTCCGTCGCACGCACGCACGAGCGCGGGGACGACCGATTCGCTGCGGCGCACTCGAACCCGGAACGCGCCGTCCGGTGTCGGCTCGACGCGGAGGACCCCGGCGACCCCCGAGAGCGCGGCCTCGAGGTCGTCCCGCGGCTGGGCCGGTCGGAGGACCACCACGTCCCCGCCGAGGCGGTCCTTGAGCTCGGCCGGGGTCCCGGCCGTCCGGACGGAGCCACCGTCAAGGATCGCGACGCGGTCGCACAACCGGTCGGCCTCCTCGAGGTGGTGCGTGGTCAGGCAGATCGTCACCCCGCGGGAAGCGCGCAGGTCGCGAACGAACTGCCAGAACGCGGCGCGGGCCTGGGGGTCGAGCCCGAGGGTCGGCTCGTCCAGGAAGAGGGTCTGCGGCTCGTGGATGAGGGCCACGGCGATCTCGAGCCTGCGTTGCATCCCTCCCGAGTAGCTGCTCGCCGGGCGGTCGGCCGCCTCCCGAAGGCCCATCCGTTCGAGCAGCGACCGGACCCGGGGCCGCGCCGCGGACCGACCGATCCCGTAGAGGCCGGCAGCGATCTCGAGATTCTCCCGGCCCGTCAGCGTCCCGTCGGCCGTCGACCGCTGGAAGACGAGCCCGATCCGTTGGCGCACCGCCGCGGCGTCCCGCACTACATCGAACCCTTCGACCTCGGCGCGTCCCCGGGAGGGGCGCAGCACGGTCGTCAACAGGGAGGTAAGCGTGGTCTTTCCCGCCCCGTTCGGGCCGAGCAGGCCGAACACCTCGCCCCGACGGACGGAGAACGTCACCTCCCGCACCGCCTCGACTCCGCCGGGGTAGGTCTTCCCGAGTCCCTCGGTCACGATCGCGTCGGTCATCGCGGCGACCTACGGTGGGGGGGGGCGGTAACCCGGGCGCACCGCCAATAGTCACCGGAGGTTAGTTTGGATAGAGTCTCTATCCAACCATTTTCGCGCGCCGCGCCCCCCGGGGACAAATACCCCCGTCGCCTCCGGTGCGCGAAGATGTGTCCCCGGTCCTACGACATGCGACGCCGTTCCAAGGAAACCACGGAGACCCGCCTCAAGATCGTGCGGGCGGCAATCGAACAGGTCCAGCGGACCGTCCGCGGGGAGCCGTTCACGCTCGAGGCCGTCGCGCATCGGGCCGGGGTCGCGCCGATGACGGTCTACAACCAGTTCGGGTCCAAGCGGGGGCTGGTGGGGGCCGTGCTCGATTCCGTGGCGGACGCGGAGTTCCAGCGCGGGCTCGACCGGGCGTTCTCACGCGAGGACCCGACGGCGGGGATGGAAGCATTCGTCCGCACGATGATCCCGTTCTACCAACGCTACCGAGTGCTCTTTCGCACCGGCCGGGCGATCGCCCGGCTGGATCCGGGACTGTTCCGAGCGATCCGGGTGCGGGAGCAGCGGCGCCGGGGGGGGCTGAAGACCCTGCTCCGACGCCGAGCCGCCCGATTCGACGCCGCGCAGGAGAAACGGCTACTCGACGTCCTCGAGGCGCTCACGGGATTCGATTTCTTCGACGCGCTCGCCCCGGTCCGCGGCTCCTCCGAGGTCACCGAACGGGCCGTCGTCGCACAGGTCGAGGCGGCGATCGCTCAGGCCACGATGGCCCACCGCAGACCCGTCCGATAACCCGCCCGTACTAGGGGGGGCCCCGACGGGCGAAGGGCCCCTATACCTCGCTCTTCGGATCGTCGCTGTCCTTGTCGACGACCTTGAAGTCGGCGTCCACGGGCCCCGAGGGCCCGCTGCCGTTCGCCGGCTCGGACGGCGTCGAGCCGTTTTCCCCGGGCGCGGTCGAGGGTCCGCCCGGTGGGGGCGCGGCGGACTGGTACAGCTTCTGAGCGATCTCATGGAGCGCCTTCGTGAGGTCGTCCGTCTTCGCCCGGATCTCCGCGGCGTTCGCGTCCTTCCCCTCGATCGTTGATCGGAGCGCCGTGACCTTCGCGCGCACCGCGTCGGCCGTCGCGGAGTCGATCTTGTCCTTGGAATCGGTGAGGACGCGCTCCGCCTCGTACGCGAGCGATTCGGCGACGTTCTTGGCGTTGACGAGGTCCGCTCGAATGCGGTCCGCGTCGGCGAACTGTTCGGCCTGGTGGACCATCTTCTCGACGTCCTCTTTCGAAAGCTTGTTGGACGCAGTGATGGTGATTCCCTGCTTGCGGCCGGACGCGAGGTCCTTCGCCGAGACGTTCAGGAGGCCGTTCGCGTCGATGTCGAAGCTGACCTCGACCTGGGGAACGCCGCGCGGCGCCGGCGGGATGCCGGTGAGCAGGAAGCTTCCGAGGGCGACGTTGTCGCTAGCCATCGGACGCTCGCCCTGGGACACCTTGATCTCGACCGTCGACTGGTTATCGGACGCGGTGGTGAACGTCTGGCTCTTGTGGGTCGGGATGGTCGTGTTCCGCTCGATCAGCCGAGTGAAGACGCCGCCCATCGTCTCGAGTCCGAGCGAGAGCGGGGTGACGTCCAGCAGCAGCACGTCCTTGACCTCGCCGGCGAGGACCCCGCCCTGGATCGCCGCGCCCATCGCGACGCACTCCATCGGGTCGACCCCGCGCTCGATCGGCCGCCCGACCGCGCCCTCGAGGAACTTCTGGACGAGCGGCATCCGGGTCGGTCCACCGACGAGCACGATGCGCCCGATGTCGTCCTTCGGGACCTTGGCGTCCTGGATCGCCTGCTCGACCGGCTTCCGGCACCGGTCTACGATCGGGCGAACCAGGTCCTCGAGCTTGGCGCGGGTCAGGGTGAGCGCGAGGTGCTTCGGGCCCTCGCTGGTCGCGGTCAGGAACGGTAGGTTGATCTGAGTTTCGAGGGTGGACGAGAGCTCGATCTTCGCTTTCTCTGCGGCGTCCCGGACCCGCTGCATCGCCATCTTGTCCTTTCGGATGTCGACCCCGGACTCCTTCTGGAACTCTCCCGCGATCCACTCGGTGGTGGCGTTGTCCATGTCCGTGCCGCCGAGCTGGGTATCTCCGCTCGTCGAGAGGACCTCGAACACGCCGTCGCCGAAGTCCATGATCGTGACGTCGAGGGTTCCCCCGCCGAGGTCGAACACGAGGATCTTCTGATTCTTCCCCGCCTTGTCGAGCCCGTAGGCGAGGGACGCGGCGGTCGGTTCGTTGATGATGCGGACGACCTCGAGTCCCGCGATCGCGCCGGCGTCCTTGGTGGCCTGGCGCTGGTTGTCGTTGAAGTACGCCGGAACGGTGATGACCGCCTTCTCGACCTTCTCGCCGAGGAACGCTTCGGCGTCGCGCTTGATCTTCTGGAGGAGGTACGCCGAGAGCTGCTGGGGGGTGTACTCCTTTCCCTGGAGCTTGTAGCGGTAGTCGGTTCCCATCTTCCGCTTGAATGCGGTGACCGTCCCTTCGGGGTTCGAGATCGCCTGGCGTCGCGCCGGCTCGCCCACGATCAGCTGCCCGTCCTTGGTGAACGCGACGTACGACGGGAACGCCTTCCCGCCACCGGTCGTCGTCCCTTCGGCGCTGGGGATGATCGCGGGTCGGCCGCCCTCCAGCATCGCAGCCGCCGAGTTGCTCGTTCCGAGGTCAATTCCGATGATTTTCGACATAGTGGGAACTCCGAGGGTCCTCGATCTCCCTGAAGGAGAGGGCACCCCCTATTTCCGAATTAGTAAATCAACACTCGTATAAAAAGGACACTTGTGTCTCCCTCGATTTTGGCCTCCGCGGACTCCTACGCCCTCGGCTCGGGTGCGCGGGGCGGGGAAGCGGGAGCGCCCCGCGGACGGGACCTTCCGCTGACGGTGGCTGCGCCCCCCGATCGCACCCGAGCACGGCCGGAAGGAGCGGTCCGTTGGGTCGTTTGACCACCGTCCCTTCGGCGAGCCACCACGTTCTTTTCTCCGAGGCAAGGTTCGGGGGCATGTGGCCCCTGCGCGCCAGCCCGCGGTCTCCCGCCCCTCGGACCCCCTCCCGAAGGTCGTCCTGTTCGACATGGACGATACGATCTTCGACCATTCTCTGACCTGCCGGGCCGCCTTGGGCCAACTCCGACGGAGGGACCCGCGGTTGCGGGGCCGGCCGCTGGAGCAGCTCTGGCGACGGTACAACGAGCTGCTCGGGAGCACGCATCTCGCCGTCATGCTCGGACGACGGACCTCGGACGACGCCCGGGCCGAGCGCTTTCTTCTCCTCACCGAATGGTTGGGTCACGCGGTGGACCCCGGGTCCGCGAACCGGATGTCGCTCGCCTATCGCGACCTCTACCAACAGCTTCGCCGCGCGGTCCCAGGGGCTCCGGATGCGCTCCGTCGACTCCACGGTCGCGCGAAGATTGGGATCGTGACGAACAACACCGTGGCCGAGCAGACGGAGAAGCTCGCGTTCCTCGGGCTGAACCCGGTGGTCGACCTCCTCGTGACCTCGGAGGAGATCGGAGCGGCGAAGCCGGACCCCGCGATCTTTCGCGCCGCGCTCGAGCGGGCCGGTGCGCGCCCCGACGAGGCGGTCATGGTCGGCGATTCCTGGAGCAGCGACGTGGAGGGCGCTGCGGCCGCCGGGATTCGCGCGGTGTGGTTCAATCGGTTCCGGGCAGCGCGGCCGTCCGCGCTCGACGTATCCGAGTTCTCCACGTTCCGCGCCCCCCGGCGACTGGAGCGACTGCTCGTTCCCGCTGGGGGGCCCGGCGCCGCGAGCTGACGGACCCTCGGGCTCCGGGCCATTATATCACGAGGTCGGCTGACCGGCCGATGGCGCGCGCACCCGAAGCCTGGACCCCGGCCGCGCGTCGGGTCCTTCCGGCGATGCGGGCCTGGCGCACGGCCTTCCACCAGGAGCCCGAACTCTCGCTGGAGGAGAAACGCACCCGCGACAAGGTCGTCACCGCCCTGCGGGAACTCGGGATCTCGTACCGCACCTTCGACGATTTCACGGGCGTGGTCGGGCTCATCCCCGGGGGCTCGGACGGGCCGGTCGTGGCGCTCCGGGCGGACATGGACGCGCTCCCGGTCACGGAAAAGACCGGACTTCCGTTCGAATCCCGGTTCCCGGGGCGGATGCACGCGTGCGGTCACGACGTGCACATGGCGTGCCTCCTGGGGGCGGCCGCGATCCTTTCGCGCGGCGGTCGGACCCCGGCCGGCCCCGTGAAACTCTTGTTCCAGCCGGCGGAAGAGGAAGGGACCCGGGGGGGGGCACTTCCGCTGATCGAGCACGGCTGCCTCGAAGCTCCCGACGTCGACTACGTCGTCGGGCAGCACGTCGAACCCAACCTCGCACTGGGGAGCGTCGGCTGGAAGGCCGGCGCGTTCATGGCCGCGGCCGACTTCTTCCGGGTCACGGTCTACGGACGGGGCGGACACGCCGCTTCGCCGCATCAGGGACCCGACGCGATCGTGGTCGCCAGCGAGGTCGTCAACGGACTCCAGGCGCTGGTGAGCCGCGTCCGGGACCCCCTCGACCCCGTGGTCGTCAGCGTCGGGTCGATCCACGGGGGCACCCGCAACAACATCCTGCCCTCTGAGGTCGTGCTGGAAGGAACCGTTCGAACGTTCCGACCTCCGACCCGCGACCTTATCGAACGGGCGTTCCGCCGCCGGGTCCGCTCCCTCGCGGCGAGCCTCGGTGCGCGCGTCCGGATCGAGTACCGCCGCGGCTACCCTACACTCGTCAACTCGGCGGAGGCGACGCACGTGGTCGCCCAGGCGCTGAGCGTCGAGTTCGGACGGGAGCATTCGGTCGAAGTGCGCGATCCGGTGATGGGAGCCGAGGATTTCTCGCGGTACCTCGAACGGGTTCCCGGGACGTTCCTGCACCTCGGCGTCGGGGTACCGAGGCGGCCCGCGAGCCTGCACAGCGCGACGTTTGCACCGGACGAGCGGGCGCTCGTGATCGGTGCGGCGACCCTCGCGGCGGCAGCGGAGGGGCTCCAACGGAACCCCCCATGACCGCGCGCGGGGTCCGGCCGGACTTCCCGGCGCTCCAACCGAGGGCGGGCCATCCGACCCCGGTCTACCTCGACTCCGCCTGCATGTCCCTCGTCCCGTCCCCGGTACTGCGGGCGATGGAGGCGTACTACACCGAGTTCCCGGGGTGTGCCGGTCGGAGCCTCCATCGGTTCTCCGAGGAGGTCGGCCGTCGGTACGAAGCGGCGCGGAGCGGCTTCGCACGTTTTCTCGGTCGAGCCGATTCCCGCGGTGTCGTCTTCGTCCGGAACGCGACCGAGGCGATCAACCTGGTCGCCCAGGGGATCTCGTACCGCCGCGGGGACCGCGTGCTCGTGTCGGACCGCGAGCACAACTCGAATCTGATCGTCTGGCAGCGACTCGCAGCGGAGCGGGGGATCCGGGTCGAGACGCTCGCCCTCGCGGACGACGGGCACTTCGACAGCGATGCGCTCGAGGAGCAGTTGGCCCGCGGGGTTCGCCTCGTGAGCTTCTTCCACACCTCGAACCTGGACGGCCGCTCGCTGCCGGTACGGGAGATCACGGAGCGCGCGCACGACCGCGGGGCGCTCGTGCTTTTCGACGGGTGCCAGGCCGCGCCCCACGTCCGGGTCGACCTCGACCGTCTCGGCGTCGATTTCTACGCGGTCTCGGCGCACAAGATGCTCGGCCCCACGGGGATCGGCGTCCTGGCGGCCGCCCCCGGCCCGGTCGCGGAGCTGCGGCCCCTCCTCGTCGGCGGTGAGACCGTGGAGTGGAGCACCCTCACGGACCACGAGCTGCGGCCCCCGCCGCACCGGTTCGAAGCCGGCCTGCAGAACTACGCCGGCGTCGTCGGTGCGCACGCGGCGATCGATTACCTCAGCGGCGTGGGCCTCGAGGAGGTCGAATCGCGCCAGCGGGAGCTCAACACCCGGGTCACCCGGGCGCTCGCGGGAGAGCCACGGCTCCGGCTCCTCGGACCGGAAGACCCCCGGGAGCGACCGAGCATCTTTGCGTTCGCGCTCGAGGGGATCGACCCGCACGACGCCGCGGTGTTCCTGGACGAAGGGTACGATGTGATGGTACGTTCCGGTATGCACTGCGTTCACTCGTGGTACGAGCGCCGGGGCTTGCCCGGGAACGTCCGGGCGTCGTTCTACTTCTACAACGACCGGCACGACGCCGATGCGCTGGTGCGCGGCATCGAGGAGTTGCTCGAGCGGGTACCGGGAAAGGGCGTCAGCGGTACATCGGCTGCGAGGACTGCGTCGGCGGGTCGGTCCGGCCGCGCTCGGCCGCGTGGCGCTGGATCGAAAGCAGCTGCTGCTCGATCCGCTCGGCCTCGGCGTAGAGCGGCACGGGGTCGAGGGGCGTCCGCAACAGGATCCGGTTGATCGTCTCGATCACCTTGGCAGCGGCGCGCGCATCCGGGTAGTCCGACTGCGCCTCGGCGAGGAACGTGAGCACATCGAACCCCCGGCGCCGGCCCTCGTTGAGCAGGACCCCGGCGATCCCCGTGATGACCCCTTCCGCGAACGGGGTCATGTTCGGCTCGATGTACAGCTCGCGCGCCTTGCGGGTGCTCGCGACCCCGTAGACCTTGACGTCGTTGAGGCGCGGGCCCCGGGCCCCTTTTCCGCCGTGGGGCGGGGCCGCCTCGACGACGAGACCCTCGGGGGAGACCAGCAGCGAACAGCGCTGCTCCTGGACCCAGTCGATGATCGCGGTGGCGAGCGGGTGGATCACAGTGGGCGCGGGGTGGAACTCCGAAACGAAGGCGACGATCTTGTCCGCGCCGCGCCCCGCCCGATCGGCCGGCGGGCGCCCGGCGTAGATGCGGACCGGATGCTGCGGGTCGCCGTTTCGAATGAGCGAGACGGTCGGGAACGCCGGGGATTCCACGATCCCGATCTGCTCCATCTCGAGCGTGTCGATGAGGTAGTTCGCGACGATCGAGCTTACCAGTCCCACGGACGGGAACCCGTCGATGACGATCGCGCCCTCGACGTCGACCCGCTTGATCTCGTAGATCCGAACCTGGTCCGGTGTCAGCGACATCGCCTACAGCGACCTCTCGACGATCTGGCCGAGCTCTTTCGATACGAGGTCGACGAGGTTCTTTGTCAGCGCTCGGCGCACATCCGGAGGGAGCGCGTGCAGCCCGAGGCGCGCCGTCGCGGTCCCGACGCGCACGAGCGCGGCGTATTCCGTCGCTCGGGCGGCGAGCAGGTCGCGGACCGCCTCGCGGAGGTCGGCTTCGAGCTGCGGGTCTTCTTTGAGCGTCTTCTCGAGATGCCGTCGGATCTCGTCCTTGACGATGTCGCGCGTCGCTTCGCGGACAAGCTCTTCGGGTCGCAGAAGGTCCCGGGTGCTCTTCACGAGCAGGTCGATGGGCTCGCCGGCCGACGATCCTTCCGCCATCGGCCGGCGGAGTCGGGTCCGAGCCATAAGGGTTTGTACACAAACGTTCGCGCGGCCGCGGCGCGCGGTCCGCCCACCACCGGCGGCCCGGTTCTGGGCGACAACGTTTATCTCGCGACCGGCCTCGGCGGCGCCGTGGGCCGGTAGATCAGCGGAAGATCGCTACCTTGGCAAGGTAGAGGTCGCGAGTTCAAAGGGGCAGGAGACCCTCCCGCCCGGAAACTCTCGCCCGGTCCACTCCTTCGTCCCGGAGACCGTGCCATCGGCACTTGTCGAGCGCCCCCACCGACACGAAGGGTAGCGATTTATACCGCGAAAAACCTCCCGCCGATTCGTGGAGGCTGAGATCCGCGAGAAGATGGCCGGAGAGGTCGTCCTCTCTCCGCATCCGGGCCGTACCCTCCGAAAGTGGCGCGAGGATTTCGGGATCTCCCAGCGTGATCTCGCAAAGCACCTGCAGACCGTCCCGTCGGTGATCAGCGACTACGAGTCCGAGCGTCGGGTGAGCCCCGGCGCGGGGTTCATCCGGCGCTATGTCGACGCCCTCCTCGCGGTCGACGCCGACCACGGCGGCCGCGTCGGGCAACGGCTCGGAGTGCACCCGCATTCGGACGGGATCCTTGGGATGCGGGAGTTCGCGGTCGCGATCCCGCTCAAGGCGTTCGCGGACCGTCTGGAAGCGCGCGCGGTGAGCCGGGTCGACCTCCACCGGGACATTCACGGGTTCACGGTCCTCGACGCCCCGCGGGCGATCCTCTCGATCGACTCCTCCCACTTCGTCGAGGTCTACGGCTGGACGACCCAGCGGGCGCTGATCTTCTCGAACGTGAAGTACGGTCGGTCCCCGATGGTGGCGATCCGGGCCCACCCGCTCAAGCCGGCGGCCGTCGTCTTCTCGAACCCCGGAAGGGTCGACCCGCTCGCGGTCCGGCTCTCGGAGGTCGAGAACATCCCTCTCCTCACCACGTCGCTCGCGGCCCCGGCGGTGCTCGAGCGCCTTGAGGAACTCTAGAGTAGGGAAGGTACCACGCATGGACGCAGGAATCGTGAGCTACGGAGCGTACGTCCCCCGATACCGGATCACCCCGACCGAGATCGGCCGGGTCTGGGGGTCCGACGGCGAGAGCATGGGTCTCGGGCTGAACGTGAACCGAAAGAGCGTGCCCGCGCCGGACGAGGACACGATCACCATCTCGACGGAGGCGCTGCGCGTCGCCCTCGTGCGCGGCGCCATCGACCCGCAGCAGATCGGCGCCATCTACGTCGGCTCGGAATCGCATCCGTACGCGGTCAAGCCGACCGCGACGGTCGTCGCCCAGGCGGTCGGCGCCACCCCGAACCTCACCGCGGCGGACTTCGAGTTCGCCTGCAAGGCGGGGACCGCCGCGATCCAGACGTGCCTCGGACTCGTCGGCGCCGGAATGGTGCGCTACGGGGTCGCGATCGGTACCGACACGTCGCAGGGGGCGCCCGGCGACGCGCTCGAATACTCGGCGAGCGCCGGCGGTGCCGCGTTCGTCATCGGACGGGAACACGTGATCGCGACCGTGGAACGCACGGTCTCCTACACGACCGACACTCCGGACTTCTGGCGCCGAGAGGGCCAACGGTATCCGAGCCACAGCGGACGGTTCACGGGAGAGCCGGCGTACTTCCGGCACGAGACCGAATGCGCGAAGCGGATCATGGAAGCATCCGGCACGACCCCGAAAGACTACCGGCACGTTGTCTTCCATCAGCCCAACGGGAAGTTCCCGCTGCGGGTCGGGAAGCAGCTCGGGTTCACCGACGCGCAGATGCGGTACGGGCTCGTCACCCCATCGATCGGCAACACGTACTCGGCCGCGGCGCTGCTCGGGCTCGCGAACGTCTTCGACCACGCGGGACCCGGGGAGCGGATCCTCGTCGTGGGGTACGGTTCGGGCGCCGGTTCGGATGCCTTCGACCTCACGACGACCGACGAGATCGCGACGTACGACCGGTCGTTCGGCCGGCCCGTCCAGTACTACCTCGACAGCGGCGTCGAACTCTCGTACGGGGTGTACGCGAAGTACCGCGGGAAGATCCACATGGGAGGCAGCTAGCCGTGCGCGACGTCGCGGTGCTCGGCGTCGGGATGACCAAGTTCGGCGAGCTCTGGGACCGCTCGTTCCGGGAGATCGGCATCGAGGCCGGCCTCCAGGCGCTCGTCGATGCGAAGCTCTCCTCGGCCGACCTCGGCGGGCTGTTCCTCGGCAACATGGCGTCCGGCTCGCTGATCGACCAGGAGCAGATCGCGCCGCTGATCCTCGATTACGCGGGACTCGGCGGCCGGCACCTGCCCGCCGTGCGCGTGGAGGGCGGCGGTGCCTCGGGTTCGCTCGCGCTGCACCAGGGGTACCTCGCGGTCGCCAGCGGCCTCTACGACTTCGTCGTCGTCGGGGGCGCCGAGAAGCTCACGGATGTGCCCGACGCGACCGGCAACCAGATCACGAGCTCCGCCGCCGACCACGAGTGGGAGGTCGTCTTCGGCGCGACGCTCCCCGCGCTCTGGGGACTCATCGCGCGTCGGCACATGCACGACTACGGTACGACGCGCGAACAACTGGCACGTGTCGCCGTGCACGCGCACGAGATGGGGTCGAAGAACCCCAACGCGCACTACCGGAACCGGATCTCCCTCGAGCAGGTCCTCGGGGCGGGGCCGGTCGCGGAACCGCTCGGCGTTTTCGACTGCGCACCGCTGTCCGACGGCGCCGCGGCGGTCGTGCTCGGCCCGTTGGAGACGGCCCGCAAGTACACGGACCAACCGATCCGGATCGCGGCGAGCCAGGTCGCCTGCGACACGATGGCGCTTCAACATCGGCGGGACATCACCACCCTCGATTCGACCGTGATCGCCGCCCGTCGCGCGTTCGAGCAGGCCCGCCGCGCCCCCGCCGACGTGGGGGTCGCCGAGATCCACGACGCCTACACGATCAGCGCGCTCGTCGCGCTCGAGGACCTCGGCTTTTCGGAGAAGGGGCACGCCGGCCCGGACTTCGAATCGGGCCGCTACTCCCCCGGAGGGCAGTTGCCGGTGAACATGTCCGGGGGATTGAAGGCGCAGGGCCGCCCGTTCGGGGCGGTCGGCGTCGCCCAGGTCGTGGAACTCGTACGCCAGCTCCGGGGCCTGGCGAAGGACCGCCAGGTCGCCGACGCGCACCTCGGCCTGGCGCAGGACGTGGGCAGCACGGGAGCGACGAGCGTCGTCACGCTGCTCGAGAGGGCGGACTAGGGAGGGCACGATGTCGATCGCACGATTCTGGCGCGAGACCCCGAGGCGCTACAACCTGGGGGGCTCCAAGTGCACGATGTGCGGGACCGCCTACTTCCCGCCCCGTTCGGTGTGTCCGACCTGCGCCCACCACCGGGAGTCGATCGAGAAGATGGTACCGTTCCAGCTGTCCGGGGACGGCGAGGTGTTCTCGTTCACCGTGGTGCACGAGGCGGCGGAAGGGTTCGAGATGCAGGTACCGTACGTGCTCGCGCTCGTCCGGACGGTCGAGGGACCGATCCTGACGGGCCAGGTCGTCGACCTCGAGCCCCCGGACGTCCGCATCGGGATGAAGGTGCGCGCGACGTTCCGAAAGCTGCGGGAAGAGGGGAAGGCCGGCGTCATCCACTACGGCTACAAGTTCACCCCGGTCGAGGAGTTCCCGACGCCGCGCCCCGAGGGCCCCGCCGGCGCGGTCCCGTCGCCGTCGTCCCGAGAAGGGGACCGGGCGTCCGCGTGAGCGCCCCCGAACGGCGGAACGGGTCGACCCCGCCTCCCGCCGAGGAACCGCCGGCCGACGAAGACTACGCCCGGACCTACGCTGCCGGTTACGAAGAGGGCGTGCGCAGTGCGCTCCGGGAAGTCCTCCAGCACACCTCGCGGGGACACACCGCCCAGGAGCTGCGGATCCTCGTGGAGAGCCGCCTCGCGCGGCTCGACGAAGAGGTCGAGCTGAAGCGTCGGAGCCTGCTCGCACCGCCGCGACGGCCCGCGTGGAGCTCGCTCCTGCGGGCCCCCCAGCCGACGCGCTCCTGGGTCGCCCCTGTGGGCGGGGCGGCTCCGGCCGTCCCGCGGATGGGTCCGGGCCGCAGCCTCCTGGTCCGCGAGGAGCGGCCGATGCGCGCCCTCGAGGCGCTCCGCGCGAGCCTGCATGATTTTCCCCGGGCGGCGTTCGTCTCGCTCCACCCGCCCGAACTCTCCGGCCTCTCGAAGGAGCGCAGGGTCGACATCGTACCCGGCGGCGCCGACCCGTCCGGGGGATCCCGCCTCTCCCCGGGGGAGATCGGAGGCCACTTACGGGAACCGACCGAATCGCCCGGCGGAGCCCTCGTCTATGTCGATGCGCTCGAGTACCTCGCCGGAGAGTACGGGCTCGAGCTCACGCTTAAGTTCGCCCACTGGCTCGTCGGCCAGGTCGAGGCGACGGGCTCGGCCCTGATCGTCTCGTTCGACCGGCGCTCGCTCGACACCCGCGAGCTCAGCCGCCTCGAGCGACCGTTCCAGGCCGTGCTGTGAGGCCCGATCTCCGCGTGCGCCGGCGGATCGCGTGCCCGCCGCCGCTGCGGGCCGACCCAAAAGGATAGGACCCCGTAGAGCGCAGTCAGGGAACCGGGCGGGCTCGATGGAGGTCGCGTTCTACACCGACTCCTACCCGCCGATGCGCGATGGCGTCGCGACCGTGACGAACGGCCTCGCCCGCGCCCTCCAACGCCTCGGCCACTCGGTCCGCGTCTTCGCACCGAACTCGGTGGTCGGGGTCGCGACGGAGGAGTCCGACGCGGAGGGGATCCGGGTGACGCGCGTGCGGTCGCTTCCGGTTCCGCTCTACCAGCAGTACCGGTGGCCGCTCAACCCGTTCGCCCTGCTCCGGTCCCGACGCGGGGTCCGCGACGCGGACGTGCTGCACATCCACTCCCCGGGCGGGATCGGCAGCGCCGGATTCCTCACCTCGCGGCGTTTCGACCTTCCGCTCGTGGGAACGTTCCACACGAACATCCGCGAGATGCAGTCGAGCGTACCGGCCCGATTTCTCGTGCCGACGTTCTTCCGCGTCGCGGCGTGGTACAACCTCGGGACGTACTGGCGGTGCGACGTCGCGACGGCCCCGTCGGTCGCGGCGCGGGACGTCCTGCTCGCGGGCGCGCGGAAGCCGTTCCGCCACCCGGTCGAGGTCGTCCCGAACGGGATCGACGTCGACCGGTTCCGCCCGGGGATCCGCGTTCCGGATTGGCGGATCCGCTGCGGCCTTCCCTCCGGCCCACTGGTCACCTACCTCGGCCGACTGACGACCGACAAGGGCGTCCACCGGTTCCTCGACGCGATGAGTGCGTCGCTCGAGCGGACGGACCTGGCCGCGATCGTCGGGGGTGCCGGGCCGGAGGAAGGCGCGGTCCGCGACCGGATCCTCCGGGACCCTCGGCTCGCCGGCCGCGTCCGGTACGTCGGCCCCGTCGCGGAGGAGGAGAAGGCGGCGCTGCTCTCCCAATCCGACCTCTTCGTGCTTCCGTCGACGAGCGACACCGCGAGCGTCGCGCTCCTCGAGGCGATGGCGTCCGGGGCCGCCGTCCTCGCCCCGGCGTCCAGCGGCGCCGCGGAGGTGGTGGAGGACGGGGTCACCGGCCGCCGGGTCCCGGTCCTCGTTCCCGGGGCGCTCGCGGCCGCGATCGGCGACCTCCTCGACCGCCCCGACGAACGTCACCGGCTCGCGCGCCACGCCGCCGAACGGGTCCGACGGACCGCGTCGCTCGACACGATGGCCCGCCGCTTTATCTCTCTCTACGAGATAGCAATCACATCCAGGCGCTCTCGTGACGGTCGTTCCGCTACCGGAAGTTGACGCGCTCGCCCGACAGCTCGCGGGAGGTCGGCACGACGCCTTCTCCCAGCGCGCGCTCGCCCGGGCGTATGAGGAGTACCGTGCGCGCATCCGGACCCCCTTGGCCTCGGTCGTGATCACCGTCGACGGGAAGGAGTACCCGCACCTCGCGGCGGTCCTGGCCGACCCGGCCGCCAAGTTCGAGACCGGCGAGCTCCGCCTCGACCCGGTTCCCCCCGCCGGCGCCCGGTGGAGGTTCCTGCTTCCGTTCGAACGGATCGCCTTCGCGGCGGACGGCTCGGTCGAGGTCCACCCCCTCGAACCCGGCCCCCCGGTGCGGGGGATCGGCCGGATCCTCCTTCGCGAGCACTACCTGCTGCGCTCTCAGGCCGACGAGGAGCGCGGCGCGGCCGGAGGGGCCCGGGTGGAGCTGCGCGGGATCGGCGGCACGGTCGCCGAAGCGCTCGCCGCGTGCCGGGAGGAGGCGATCGTCCCGTTCGCGGTCGCGCTGCTCGTCTACCTGCCGGAAGAACGGATCCGCTACGAGCTCGACGCGATGAACACGACGCTTCTGCCGGACCCGCGCGCCGGGCGTCTCTCCCCCACGCAGCGCGCGCGCCGCAGCCCCCGGCTCGACTGGGCGCTCGACCAGTACGTCGCGGCGAGCGACCTCTCCCTCCTCGGCGTCCGCTGCCTCGAGGTGCTCGTCGAATCGACCGGCCTCACGTCGGTCGAACTTTCCCACGTGTTCGGCGGGGTGCGAGAGCTCGTGGACTCCGCGCTCCAGGGGCTCGTCCAGCACCGTCTCGTCACGTACGACCGACGGACGGGGATCTATCGTGCCCATCTCGAGGAGTTCCTGCCCGCGGCGGACGCCCCGAGTTCGCCCGCGGAGGTCACCGGCCCGCCCGCGGATCCGGCGCTCCGGACGAGCGTACAGGAGCTCATCGCGGCGGCCGACGCCCGGTCGACGTGCCCGCTGTGCGGCGCCCCGCTCCCCCCCGGCCCGAAGACGATCCTCTGCGCGAACTGTGCGGCCCGCGTCGGAGCGGCGTAGACCGCTCGGGCCACGGGCCTGTCGGGACTCTCCGCCCCGGGCGGGCTGCGCCCGGGACCTTTGAACCCGAGATTGCTGGCTTAGAAGGCCAGTACTTTGTCCAAGCTAAGCTACAGGCCCGCGCTCGGGACGGGTCGACGTTCCTTATTCCTCTTTTCCTCGGGCGCGCGGGCGGCCGCGGACGCGACGAGGTGGGCGAGGCGGAGCGGCTCCGGCCAGAACCCGCGCACGGTGGTCCGTCGCACGAGCGCGATCGCGTCGGCCGCGCGGCACCCGACCGCCGCCGCGAGGATCGGGCGCTCGCCCGTGGGTACTCGAAAGAGGCGGTGGGCGCGCAGGAGGCGCCAGCGGCGCTCGGCGTCGCTCCCGAACCATGTTCGGAGGGCAGCGTGGATCCGGGGGAAGTCGGGGGGCCGGCGCGTCACCGCTACGACGGGCAGGCGGAGCTCCTCGTGGACCCGGTCGAGGTCGACCACGTTGAACCCGCCCAGCACGACGCCGTCGAGGAGCACGGCCCGGATCGTTTCGGTCGGGCCGAGCGACCGTACGACCGCCACGACCTGGTCCGTCCCGTCCGTGCCGTCCACGCGGACGCGTCCGCCGCGGATTGCGTCGACGTACGACGGCGCCGAGACGAGCACCGCAGCGATCGGTGCGAACCGGTCGGTCCTTCCGAACGCCCCGTCGTCGACGCCGACGATCCGGGGGTGGGGTTTCGCGAGGGCCCGCCGTAACGCTAAGACCCCGGCGGCGTTCGGCTGCGCCGCATGGCCGGCACGACGGTGTTTCTTCGCTGCGCCGCGTGCGGCGGCGAGCTTCGGGTGAGCCTCGCCGCCGAGCCGGCGACGCAGTGGTTTCCGTGCCCGCACTGTCGTACTCCCGTCCCGGTCGTCGTCCCGCGCGACCCGCCGCCGCTCTACTCTTGGGAGGTCCTCCCGGGCCTATATCCCACGCTGCCCCGCCCCCGGGTCCCCCGCTGGCGGGCGCGTCGGGCGGCGGCGGCGGCGCTCCTGGTCATCGCCGTCCTCTCCGCCGCCCTCGGGGCGGCGCTCGCGTACGACGCGTGGGACGCGGCGCAACCGGCGTCGTTCACGGTCGACGGGACGGTCGCCCACGTCATCGACGGTGCGATCGGCCCGCTCGCCGGTGCACGGGTCGTGCTCACGAACGACGCGAACCGGTCCTCGACCGTCGTGACCGAGCCGGGCGGTGCCTTCTCGTTCACGGGCGTCCCCTCGGGCGGCGTGACGCTGAACGTGACCGCGACCGGCTACGCGCCGATCACCGTGACGACGTTCGTCTCCAACGTCTACCTCGCCCAGGCGACCGACCTCGAGCTGGTGCTCGCACCGGGGACCATCGGGAACGGCTCCACGGTCGCGCTCGCCCCGTTCCCCGACCTCGAACAGTTCGTCGCGTCGGTGGGGAGCGGCGCGGCCCTCCTCGGACTCATCGCGCTGGTCGCCGGGACCGCCGCCGTTGCGACCGTGCGCGACGACCGGCCGGCATTGGGCGTGGTCGGGGGGTCGGCCGGCCTTCTCGCCCCGATCGCCCTCGTCTACCTCTCCCTTCCGGCCGCCGTACCCCTAGTACTGTATGGCACGGCGCTCGTCGCCGCGGCGGGAGCGTTTACCGTCGCGCTGCGCGCGATCCACCTCGCCCAGACGGGCCCGGCGCCCGACCCCGACTAAGGGGGGCCCTGGGCGCTCGCGGGGGTCCGGCGGGGGGCCCCGGAGATCGGCCGCCGGTTGCGGAACCCGCCGGTGAGCAAGTGGTAGAAGCCGACGCTGGATTCGCCGCGCTGCCAGCAGAGGAAGACGACCTCGCCGTCCTGCAGGCTGTAGAAGTCCACCAGGCCGCTCTCGAGCTCCTTGATCTCGATCCCCTCCCTGCGCAGTCCGGCGACCGCCTCTTCGAGCCGGCGCGTGAGGTTCTGCCACTCCGCGTCGAGTCGCTGCTTGAGGGCATGATCCGCGTGGTCCGGAGCGTCGACGTCCTTCCCCCAGAATCCGCTGAGGCGATGGGTCTCTTCGTGGACCTCCCGGAGTCGTCGGACCCACCCCCGCAGCCGCGGGAGCAACTCGTCGAGCCCGGCGATCCGGCCGTTGGCCTCCGCCACCGTCCAGAGCCGGGGAGGCTCCGGCGCGCGCGCGGTCCCGGATCGGTCCATCGTGAACTCCTGGCTACAGTACTATACGGACACCCTATTTACCCGCACGATGACGACGGGGTAACCGTCCGGGCGTCCTGAGTCAGCTCGGAATCGAGGGGACACGGTCGATCGCCCAGCCCCGCTGCCGGTACGCCGCCTCGACCGCATCGCCGTGGCCGGCGTCCCGAACCTCGAGCTCCACCTCCACGGTGACCTCGCCGGGCGGTCGATCGGGGGACTCCCGGCCGTGGAGGATGTGACGCACGTTCGCCGCCTCCTGGGCAGCGACCGAGAGAAACTCCTCCAGCCGCCCCGGATCGTCCCGCAGCGCCGCACGCAGGCGGAGGAGCCTTCCCTCGGCCGCGAGCCCGATGAACAGGATCCGGTCGAGAAGGAACGGGTCGAGGTTGCCGCCACTGATGACGAGCACGACCGGGCCGTCGCCGGCGAGCTCGGGATGCTCGAGGAGGCCCGCGAGAGGGATCGCACCGGCCCCCTCCGCGAGCACCTTCGCTTGCTCGAGGAGAAGGAACGAAGCGCGGGCGATCGTCCGGTCGTCCGTGGTCACCGCTCGCGCTCCGGCGGCCCGGAGGATCTGGAACGGCAGGTCTCCGATCTGCCGCGTCGCCAGGCCGTCCGCGAACGTCTCCGGCCGAGTCCCCAGGATCACACGGCCTTCGGCCAGCGAGGGACGGAGGTTGTCGCATCCCTTCGGCTGGACACCGACGATCTCTGCGGGGCTGCCGCGGCCCCGGATCGCGGCCGCGATCCCCGAGAGCAGTCCGCCACCCCCCACGCCCGCGATGACCCGTCGAACGTCGGGGAGGTCGTCCAGGATCTCGAGTCCGACCGTCCCCTGCCCGGCGATGACGAATCGGTCATCGTAGGGATGGATGTAGGTGAGGTGTTCCTCCTCCCCGAGGTGCACCGAGTGGTCGTGGGCCTCGTCGTAGTCGGTACCGTGAAGGATCACACGAGCGCCCAACGCCCGCGTCAGGCTGACCTTCAGCGGCGACGCATTCTCCGCCATCACGATCGTCGCCGCCACGCCTCGGGCCCGCGCCGCCCACGCCACTCCGAGGGCATGATTCCCGGCGGACGCCGTAACGACGCCCCGCTTCGCCTCTTCCGGAGTAAGCTGGGCGATCCGGTTCGTCGCTCCGCGGAGCTTGAAGGCGCCCGTGCGTTGCAGGTTCTCGAGCTTGAGGTACACCGGGACGTCCGGTAGCCCCGGGAACCGGGGCGCCTCGATCAGCGGTGTGCGCACGACGGCGCCCCGAATCGTCCGTGCCGCACTTTCGATTTCGTCGAGAGTGACGGGGAGAGCCGGGGCGGGACCCATGATCGAACCGTACCGCTCCACCCTGCTTCGGGGCTTAACGGCTCCGACGCCCCCACGACGCTCGGCTCCGCGGACCGACCCTCGCCGTAGCTCCGAATGTCGTTTCTCGCACAGCGCGGCGCGGAGAGGAGGAGCCGAGCGACCGAAAAACGGTCCGTGGGGGAACGCGCCGCGTCGGAGCCGAGCCGGTCGGTCTGGCCGAGGGCGCGCGACTCACGCGTTATATAGGGTACGTTTCTCCCCCGTCCCCACTGGAGGCAGGACCCCCTATCGACCCATGGCTCGTCGACATCGTCCGAGGCGAGGATCTCTCGCCTTTTCTCCCCGGTCCCGCTCTGCCCGGCCGGTCCCGCGCATCCGTTCCTGGCCCCCCGGTCCGGCCAAGCCGGCGATCGAAGGGTTTGCCGGTTACAAGGTCGGAATGACCCATGCGTTCATCGTCGATTATCGAAAGCGATCGACGACCGCGGGCCAGGAGGTTTCGGTCCCGGTCACCGTGGTCGAGGTCCCGCCTCTTCGCGTTGTCGGTGCCCGCATCTACACGTCGGGTCCGTACGGCTCGCGTGTGACCGGCGAGGTGTGGGGCTCGGGCGCCGCGGAGGAGCTCTCGCGTCGAATCCCACCCCATCCCGCCTCCGCGGCCGAGGCGGTGGAGAAATTCTCCGGGCTCCCGGGCAACGAGATTCGTTTGTTGGTCCACACCCAACCGCAACTCGTCACCGGTACCCCTTCGAAGACGCCGCAGATCTTCGAGATCCGCATCTCGGGCGAGAAGTTCGAGGAGCGCCGGGCGTTCGCGGTGCAGCAACTCGGCCAAGAGATCCCGGCCGACCAGATGATCAAGGAGGGGGAGTTCCTTGACGTGCTCGGGGTCACGAAAGGCTTCGGATTCCAGGGCCACATCCAGCGTTGGGGAGTCAAGCTCCAGCCTCGAAAGAACTCCAAGCACCGCCGGATGATCGGGACCCTGGGGCCGCACAATCCGAGCTTCGTGACGTACCGGATCCCCCAGGCCGGGCAGCAGGGCTACCACCGCCGTACCCAGTTCAACATGCGCGTTCTCAAGATCGTCCGCGACCCGCGGAACGACCCGGTGACTCCGGCCGGCGGATTCCCCCATTACGGGGAGGTACGGAGCGCCTGCATCATTCTTCACGGCTCGCTGCCCGGGCCGGCAAAACGTCTGCTCCGCTTCCGGTCCCCGATGCGCGGTCGGGTGGCTACCGTCGACAAGGTCGACGTGCGGTACTTCAGCACGCGGTCGAAGCAGGGCGTATGACGGCGACGAGCGCGACGGAGAGCGCCGCGGCTCCGCAGGAGCACGCGACCCCGCACCATCGGGTCCACGTCCTCGGGGTCGACGGTCGGCAGGGATCCAGCCTCACTCTCCCGCTCGCCTTCTCCAGCCCGTTCCGGCCGGACCTGATCCACCGTGCCGTCGTCGCCGCACAGAGCCACCGGCGCCAACCGTACGGAACGAGCCTCACCGCGGGTGCGCGCCACTCGGTGCAGTGGTCCGGCAAGGGAAAGGGAGTCTCCCGCAGCCCCCGACTGATGGATTCGATGCGCGGGGCCCAGGCCCCGAACACCGTCGGTGGGCGCCCCGCGCACCCTCCGAAGGTGGAGCGAATCTGGACGAAGAAGATCAATCGCAAGGAGCGACAGCTCGCGTTCGCGTCCGCCCTGGGTGCGACGCGCGAGGCGAAGCTCGCCACCGCACGCGGCCACGAGGTCCCGGAGGGACTTCACCTCCCGGTCGTTCTCGAAAACCCGGTCGAGGAGATCCGCACCGCGTCCGACGCGCGGGAGTTCCTTGAACGACTGAAGCTCTGGGACGATGTCTGCCGGGCGCGGGACGGGACCCACATGCGCTCGGGACGGGGCAAGCGTCGCGGACGGGTCCGCCGCACTCCGCGCAGTCTCCTGATCGTGACGAGCGCCCCGGGGAAGGCCCGCGGGTTCCGAAACCTTTCCGGCGTCGAGGTCGTCCCGGTCCTCCGGCTCGGGACCGAGGACCTCGCCCCCGGCGGGACCGCCGGTCGCCTCACGCTGTTCTCCCAGTCCGCGGTCGAGTCCCTCCGGACCCGCCTCGGGGAGGCCCCGCCGTGAGCGAGTTCCGTCACCGCGTCGTGCTGCACGCCTACGTCACCGAGAAGTCGATGGACGAGATGGAGCGGCTCAACAAGCTCGAGTTCGCCGTCGACCGCCGGGCCACGCGGGCCGAGATCAAGCGCGCGGTCGAGGGCCTCTACCAGTGCAAGGTCGCCAAGGTCAACACCAAGATCGTCCGATCGGGCAAGATCGCGACCATCACTTTCACCAAGGACTTCTCGGCCGAAGACATCGGCAGCCGAGCCGGGGTGTTCTGATGGGGAAGCGGGTCATCTCCCGGCGGCGCGGAAGCGGCACCGGAACGTACCGTTCCCCGAGCCATCGCCACCACGGGGCGATTTACCACCCTCCCGCATCCCTGGTAGGACAGGGGACCGTCGTCCGGATCGTCCCGGCTCCGGGCCGCACGGCTCCCGTCGCCGAGGTCGTGGGACCGGCCGGCGAGAAGGTCCGGGTCCTCGCGACCGCGGGACTCGCGACCGGCGACTCCATCACCTTCCAGGAAGGTCGCGTGGACCGCGGCGCGATCCTGCCGCTGGGAAAGATCCCCGACGGGACGCTCGTCTCCAACCTCGAGGTCAAACCGTTCGACGGAGGCCGGCTCGTTCGCTCCGCCGGCGCCGGCGCGCTCGTGACGGCGCACGACGGCGACGAAGTGACCGTGCAGCTCCCGAGCGGGGCGTTCAAGCAGTTCCTCGCGACGTGCCGCGCCCAAGTGGGATCGGTCGGGGGCAGCGGCCGCCGGGAGCGTCCGATCATCAAGGCGGGAAAGAAGGTCTGGTCGACTCGCTCCCTCGCCCGGGCGCCCTTCAAGGTCCGGGGCGTCGCGATGAACCCCGTCAACCATCCGTTCGGGGGAGGGGCCCACCAGCACATCGGACGACCGAGCACGGTCGCGAGCGGCACCTGGCCGGGAGCGAAGGTCGGACGCTTCTCTCGCTCCGTCCGCGTTAAGAAGCGGCTGCGTGCCCAGAAGGGAGGGAACTGACCGTGCCGAAGGGCCGTCGGACCAAGAAGGTCGAGGCACGCCGCAAGCGCGAATTCACGTTCCGGGGACTCTCGCTCGCCCAGCTCCAGGCGATGAGCCTCGAAGAGTTCGCGAAGGTCGCGTCGAGCCGTGCGCGCCGTTCGATCCGCCGCGGCTTCAACAACGAGACGACCCAGTTCTTCGACCGGATGCGATCGACGCCGGCGGAGAAGGTGGTGCGGACGCACTGCCGCGACGCGCTCGTGCTCCCGGCCCACGTCGGGCGCCGAGTCGCGATCCACAACGGCAAGGAGTTCAAGGAGGTCGAGATCCGGCCCGAGATGGTCGGCCACTACTACGGGGAGTTCTCCCTGACCCGCCGATTCGAAAAGCACTCCGGACCGGGCGTCGGCGCCACGCGGTCGTCGAAGTTCATGCCGCTCAAGTAGGCGGGAGGTCGAACGATGCGAGGATACACGTACCGGGACGAGCCGGGGGTCAGCGTCGCCCGCGCCCGCGGCAACGAGATCCCGATCTCGCCTAAGAAGACCTACGAGGTCCTCAACGCGATCCGCGGCCTGCCCCTCGACCGGGCTCGTCAGGTCCTCGAGGACGCCGTCGCGCTCAAGAAGGCGATCCCGTTCCGGCGCTACAACCAGGAAACGGCCCACCACACGGGAGTCGGTCCCGGCCGCTACGCGGTCAAGGTCGCCAAAAACGTCCTCCAGCTCCTCAAGAACGCCGAGGAGAACGCCGTCTACGACAGTCTGGACACCGACCGGCTCTACATCAAGGTCGCCGCGAGCGGGCGGGGCCGGATCCGCAAGGCGACCATGCCGCGGGCCCAGGGACGCGCCACGGCATGGAACGAGCAGACGACCAACATCGAGATCGTCCTCGCGGAGCGGAAGGAGGCCGAATGAGCGCCGAACAGAAGGTCATCCAGGAAGCGATGCGCCGCGTCCTGCTCAAGGACTACCTCGTCCAGGAGAGCGCGCGCGCGGGGTTCGGCGGCCTCGAGATCACCCGTACCCCGATGGGCACGCGGGTGACGCTCATCTGCGAACGCCCCGGGATCCTGATCGGTCACCGCGGCGAGCTGATCAAGCGGCTCACCGAGGACATCCAGCACCGATTCCAGCTCGACAATCCCCAGATCGAAGTCCAGGAGGAGCGGCAGCCGAGCCTCAACGCCCAGCTGATGAGCGAGAAACTCGCGTCGACCCTCGAACGCGGCTGGCACTTCCGACGGGCCGGACACTCGACGGTGCGCCGGATCATGGAGTCCGGGGCCCGCGGCTGCCAGGTCATCCTCTCGGGGAAGCTCACCGGCGAACGGCATCGCACCGAGCGGTTCAAGGCCGGGACGATCAAGTACTGCGGCGAGGCCGTCCACCTCTGGATCGGGAAGGGGTTCTACCAGGCGCGGCTCAAGCCGGGCGTCATCGGCGTCAACGTCTGGATCATGCGCCCGACGGCGAAGCTACCGGACGAGATCACGGTCAAGGGGGTCGAGGAGCGGCCGAAGCCGGTGCCGGTGGAGCTCCCCCCGCTCGAGGACCCCGCGCTGCCGGTCCCCGTTGTCGACGTCCCCGACCCGATGGGAGCCCCATGACGCTGCTCCGGATGAAGGATCTCCGCGAGCTCTCGGAGGAGGACCTGAAGCGCAAGATCTCCGACGTGGAGAACGACCTCCTCCGCGAGCGCGGCGTCGCGGCGATGGGCGGCGCTCCCCCCAGCCCGGGTCGGATGCGCGCGCTCCGGACCAACGTTGCCCGTGCCCTCACCGTCCTCAACGAGCGGTCGCGTGCGCCCGCCCTCCGGGAGGCTCGGCGTCCGTAGGAGACCCGCAGGTGCACCGATGTCGAAAGGAACCGGGTCCGCGGTGGAACTCAGCCGTACCGAGCGCGAGGCGCTCGCCGGGGAGATCCTGGGTGCATCGGTCGCGATCCCGGCCTCCGCGGCGCTCCGTCGCCCGGTCGAAGGCACGCTCGTCGACGAATCGCTCTCCACGTTCCTCGTTCGCGTCCCGGGTCGTTCGCGGCCGGTGCGTGTGCCCAAGGCCGGCCTCGAGGGGACGATCGTCCTCGGCGTCGGAGAGTTACCCTTAAGAGGCGATGCCCTTCGCGTGCGGTCCGAGGACCGCACGAAGCGGCTCTTGACCGGTGGTCCTCGGAGGTTCCGATGACACCGACCCGTGCGCCCGCTGCTCGCCGGGCCCGGGATATCGGCCTTGACGTGCGCGCTCCGAAGACCCGGTGCGACGACCGCCACTGTCCGTTCCACGGTCGGCTCTCGCTGCGGGGGCAGGTGATCGAGGGAACGGTCGTTTCCACGTCCATGCAGCGCACCGCGGTCGTCGAGCGAACGCTGCTGCACTTCGTACCCAAGTTCGAGCGGTACGAGAAGCGGCGCCGGCGGTATCTCGCCCACGCACCGACCTGTCTCAACGTGCCGGTCGGCCACCGTGTCCGGATCGCGGAGACCCGACCGCTCTCGAAGCTCGTGTCGTTCTGCATTGTCGAGGACCTCGGTGAAGCCTCGCTCCGCATCCAGGGGGAGGAGCCGGTTCCCGCCGTGTCGCCCGCCCCCGAGAAGGAGGAGAGCGCATGAAGGGCCTCGCGGGCCGCCGCGGTCGGAACCTCCCGAAGGGAGCCCGCCTCGACGTCGTCGACAACACCGGGGCGAAGGTCGTCGAGATCATCGCGGTCATGAATTGGCACGGGACGCACCGGAGGTACCCGCGTGCGGGGATCGCCGACCTGATCGTCGTGTCGGTCAAGAAGGGAACGCCCGAGATGCGCAAACAGGTCCTGCACGCCGTGATCGTCCGGGCCCGTGCGCCGTTCCGCCGCCCCGACGGGACCCGACTCCAGTTCGAGGACAACGCCGCCGTCATCACGACCGAGACCGGTGAGATCAAGGGCTCCCAGATCAAGGGGCCCGTCGCCAAGGAGGCCGCCGAGCGCTGGCCGCGCATTGCGGCCGCGTCGTCGATCATCGTGTAGGAGGGCAAAATCCATGCGAGTGTCCCCGCACTCCCCTCGCCGTCAGCGCAAAGCGCTGTACGTCGCGGATTCGTTCGAGCGCCGCCGACGGATGACGGTCCCGCTCTCGCGCGACCTGCGCGGGCGGTTCCACGCGCGCTCGGTACCGATCCGCAAGGGCGACACCGTCCGGGTCCTCGCGGGGAGCTTCGTGGGTCGGGAAGAGCGCGTGGCCAAGGTCGACCGGCGCGCCTACTCGGTCATTCTCGACAACGTCACCCTGAAGACCGGAGAGGAGAAGCTGAAGCCGCTGCCGATCCGGACCGCCCACCTCGTCATCACGCGCCTCAACCTCTCGGACCCCTGGCGCCGCCGGGTCCTCCGTGTCTCGGACGAAGAGGTGACTCCGGAGGAGCGGGGCGTACCGGCCGAAGAGGGCGAACCGACCCCCGAACTCCCGGCGCCGAGTGCCGAGCCGCCCGCGGCGGAGGAGCCCCCGCCCCCGAAGAAGCGGACTCCCCGAAAGGCGGCTCCCGCCCCGACGACCGGCGTTGCCGAGGATGCCGCGGAGGACTCCCCGTGACGTTCCGCCTGAAGCGCCGCGCGGCTCCGCGGGCGTGGACGATCCCTCGCAAGGGAACGAAGTGGGTCAAGCGGCCCGGCCCCGGGCCGCACGCACAGGAACAGTCGGTCCCGTTGCTCCTGGTGCTTCGCGACATCCGCCACGTGGTCGAGAACGCGCGAGAAGCCCGTATCCTGGTGCGGAGCGGAGCGGTCCGGGTCGACGGGAAGGTGGCGAAGGACCTCGACCGGGGACTGGGCCTCATGGACACGCTCTCGTTCGCCGCACCCCTCGATACCCACTATCGGATGGTCAAGGACCGCCGAGGCAAGCTCGTCCTCGTCGCGATCCCGTCGACCGAGGCCACCCTCAAGATCGGTCGCGTGCGGCTCAAGCACGCCGTCCCGAAGGGCCGCGTCGAGATCACGCTCCACGACGGTCGCAACCTGCTCGTGCCGTCCACGAGTCCGTACCGCGTCGGTGATTCGCTCAAGCTCGAGGTTCCCGCCCAGAAGGTCATCGATCATCTCCCGCTCGCTCCCGGCGCCCTCGCCTACGTGGCGGGCGGATCGCACGTCGGGGAGCTCGCCCGGGTGGAACGGGTCGAGGTCCGCAACTCCTCCCAGCCGAACCTGGTCCACTTCAAGGAGGGGTTCTCGACCGTGAAGGAGTACGTCTTCGTGGTCGGGTCGACGGCGCCCGAGGTCACCCTCGCCGAAGGAGTCGATCGATGAGCGCTGCGCCCGCCACCAACCCGACCCCGACGGCGCCCACGACGGAGAATCTGCACCGGTCGATCCGCGTCATCAAGGTCGTGGTCAACGCCGGCGTCGGCGAGTCCGGCGAGAACCGGACCAAGGCCGAGAAGGTCCTCCAGATGATCACCCACCAGAAGCCGATCGCCACGCGGGCGCACTCGACGAACCGCGACTTCGGGATCCGCCAGGGGCAGGAGATCGGCGCCAAGGTCACCCTTCGGGGCGCCGTCGCCGTCGATTTCCTTGGCCGCGCGTTCGAAGCGCGGGACCGTCAGCTCGACGTCGACTCGATCGACCGGAACGGCAACTTCTCCTTCGGGATCGCGGACTATACCGACTTCACCGGCATGAAGTACGACCCCCAGATCGGCATCCACGGCATGGACGTCGCGGTCGAGGTCGGCCGTGCCGGCTACCGCGTCCGCCAGCGCCACCTGCAGTCCCGCCCCATCCCCCGCTCGATCCGTTCGACCGCCACGGAAACGCGCGCGTTCCTCGAAAAGGCGTTCCAAGTCACGGTGCTGGAGTGAGATGTCGAAACCGAAGAAGAGGTTCGGGCGGAAGGAAGGCTGCCTGCGGTGCGACCGCAAGCGCGGCATCGTCCGGCGCTACGGCCTCCACGTCTGCCGACAGTGCTTCCGCGAGGTCGCGGTCGACCTCGGGTTCCGAAAGTACCAGTAGGGAGGGAATACCGTGCAACACGATCTACTGAACGACGCGCTGGTCACCCTCCGTCACGCCGACCGGGACGGGAAGCCGCACGTCGAGCTCGCTCCCACCTCGAAGCTGATCGCCGAGGTGCTCCGGATCTTCCGCGAACACCACTACATCGAGGAGTTCACCTTCGTGCCGACCGGCCGCGGCGGCAAGTACGACGTCCGCCTCTCCCGACGCATCAACTCCTGCGGGGTGATCAAACCGCGGCTCGCGGTCCCGCACGACGGCCTCGAGCGCTACGAGGCGCGATTCCTCCCCGCCCAGGATTTCGGCCTGCTCGTCCTCTCCACGAACCGCGGCGTCCTCTCGCACACCCAGGCGCGGGAGTTCAAGATCGGAGGTCGGCTGCTCGCCTATGTCTACTGACCCCGACCGTTCGCGCGAAGTCATTGAGGTGGCCGCGGGCGTCAGGTTCCGGGTCACCCCCGGCCGGCTCGCGGCGAAGGGCCCCCTCGGCACGATCGAGCGTCCGTTCCCCTCCGACGTGATCGAACTGACCGCGTCGTCCGGGTCGATCACGCTCCTCCTCAAGATCCCCGCCGACCGCAAGCGCTCGCAATCGCTCCTCAAGACCTGGGCCGCGCACGTGCGCAACCTCGCCGGAGGGCTCACGCTCGGCGTCGAGGCGAAGATGAAGGTCGTCGCCGCGCACTTCCCGATGAAGGTCTCGGTCAAGGGCGAAGAGCTCGTGATCGAGAACTTCCTCGGAGAGAAGTACCCCCGCACGACGCGCCTCTGGCCGGGCACGAAGGCCGTGGTCGAAGGGGACATCGTCACGCTCACCGGTCACGACGTCGAGCAGGTCGGCCAGAGCGCCGCCAACATCGAGCGCGTGACCCACATCCGCGACTACGACCCCCGCGTTTTCCAGGACGGGATCTACCTCATCGAGCGCGCCCACCAGAAAGAGGCGAACTGATGGCGGCCGACGAGACCCCCGACGCCGCCCCCGAGCCCCTCAGCCCCCGTGCGAAACCCCGACGCAAGGCGACCCCCAAGTCGGGCGCGCCGGAGCCGAAGGCGCCCGCGAAGGCGCCGCCGAAGGAAGAGCCCCGCGCGCCCAAGCGTGCGACGCTGACGGGCGACCGACGGCGACTGCTTTCCCTGCGACGGACGCTCGACCGGAAGCGACCGATCTTTGGGCGCCAGGCGGCGAACCGGTACTGGCGGATCGGGCGGGACGGCTCGTGGCGGCGGCCCCGGGGTCTCCAGTCGAAGCAGCGCCGGCACTACGGCTACCGGACCCAGATCGTCAGCATCGGCTACCGCTCACCGGCGGCCGTTCGTGGCCTGGTCCCGAGCGGATTCCGACCGATCCTCGTCCACACCCCGGACGACCTCGAGCGGATCGACGCCCGGACGGAGGCGGCGATCATCGCGCGCACGGTCGGGACGCGCCGACGGCTCACCCTCGAGGAGACCGCCCGCAGGCTGGGCGTCCACGTGCTCAACCCAATCGTTAAGACCGAGCGGGAGGCGTAGCGCCGATGCCGGACCTCGCGAATCAGCGCCGACTGGCCGCGGCCCTCCTCAAGTGCGGGGAAGGGCGCGTCTGGATCGACCCCGCGAGCCAGGACGAGCTCGCCGACGCGGTGACGCGCAGCGACCTCCGTAGCGCGATCAAGGCCGGGGTCATCCGGCGCAAGCGGATCCCGGGCACCTCGCGCGTTCGCGCCCGCCAGCACGCCCTCGAAGTCCGGAAGGGCCGGCACTCCGGTCCGGGTTCCCGCCGCGGCACCCCGCGCGCGCGACTCCCGAAGAAGGACCGGTGGATGCGCCGCATCCGGGCGCAGCGGGACCTCCTGAAGGAACTCCGCGACGGGAAGAAGATCCCGCCCGCGGTGTATCGGCAGTTCTACCGCCGTGCGAAGGGCGGCATGTTCCGCAGCCGCGCCCACCTGGTCGTCAACCTGCGGCTCGCCGGCCATCTGAAGGAGGGCCCCGCATGAGCACGGGTCCCCGGTATCGCGTTCCGTTCCGCCGCCGGCGGGAGGGAAAGACCGACTACCGAGTACGCCTCCGCCTCCTGAAGTCGGGCCAGCCCCGCGCGGTCGTCCGGCTCACGGACCGACGCATCCGCGTCGCGCTCGTCGCCTACGACCCGACCGGTGACCGGGTCCTCGCGGCGGCTGACAGCCGCGAGCTGGGCGGGGTCGCGTTCCCCTCGGGCAGCCTCGCGTCGACGCCCGCCGCGTATCTCACCGCCTACCTCGCCGGGCTCCGCGCCAAGGCGAGCGGCGCCGGGAACGCCGTGCTCGATGCCGGCCTCCGCCATCCGACGCACGGCGGGCGTCTCTCCGCCGCACTGAAGGGCCTTCTCGACGCCGGGATCGAGATCCCGCACGGCGAGGGGGGCTTCCCGACCTCGGACCGGTTGAACGGGACGCACCTGGCGAAGCCGCTCCCCTCGCCGATCGAGTCCTACAAACTCAAGCTCCCCGACCTGGTACCCCGCGCGCCGGAGGCGTCCGCATGAGCCCCGCGTACAGCGGAGGGGGCCGCGGGCCCGGCGGGCCTCCGTCCATGGCGCCCCCGCCCCCGTGGGTTCCCAAGACCGAGCTCGGGAAGCGGGTCGCGGCCGACGAGATCACGACCATGAGCGCGGCGCTCGCGACCGGCCTCCCCCTCCGCGAGCCCCAGATCGTCGACAAGCTCCTCCCCGGACTCCATGACGAGGTCCTCGACGTGAACATGGTCCAGCGCATGACCGACTCCGGTCGGCGGTTCAAGTTCGCCGTGACGGTCGTCGTCGGGAACGGCGACGGGTTCGTGGGCCTCGGGCGCGCGAAGGGCCGGGAGGTCGGGCCGACGATCCGTCGGGCGATCGACCGGGCGAAGCTCGGCGTCGTCGAGGTGCTGCGCGGATGCGGTAGCTGGGAGTGCGGCTGCGGCCGGTCCCACACGCTCCCGTTCCAGGTCCGCGGTCGTGTCGGCTCGGTCGTGGTCACGTTCAAGCCGGCGCCCCGCGGCGTCGGACTCGCGGTCGGCGACGTAGCGAAGCCCGTGCTCCGGTTCGCCGGGATCACGGACGCGTGGGGATACACGAGCGGCCACTCGAAAACGACCGTCAACTACGCCCAGGCGGCCTACCGCACGCTCGTCGCCCTCTCCGAGCTCAAGGTCCCGCCCGAGGACGCGGCGCGGCTCAAGATCATCCGTGGACCGATCGGGACGTCGATCCTGCCTCCGAAGGAGGAGGGCGCCCGCCCGATGCGGGGCGGCCGCGGCGGACGACGACCGGGCGGACGCGGGGGACCTCCGGGCCGGGGCGGACCGGGCCGCGGCGGCCCGGGCGCACCCGGCGGCGCTCCGGGACGACGACCTCCCCCGCCGGTACGGAGGTCGTAGGATGGCGTGGATGGTCGTGCGGGTCCGCGGAACGATCCACGCGCGGCACGACATCGTGGAGACGCTCCAGTTCCTCCACCTCACCCGCCCGAACCACGCGACCGTGGTTCCCGAGGCTGCGTCGTACAAGGGGATGCTTACGAAGGTTCAGGGATACGTCACCTGGGGCGAGGCGGAGCCCGAGACCGTGGGACTCCTGCTCCAGGAACGCGGCGAGACGGTCGAGGGGAAGCGGATCACCTCCGAGGTCCTCGGTGCGGAGTTGCGGGCGAAGGACCTGCCCGAACTCACGCGCGCGGTCGCGGAGCGGGGCCTGCCGCCGATCGCCGGTCTGCGGCCTCGGTTCCGTCTGCGGGCTCCCAAGGGCGGCTGGCGGTCGACGAAGAAGCCGTTCGCCCTCGGCGGTGCCCTCGGGTACCGCGGACGGGCGGTCAACGACCTCGTCCGCCGGATGATGTAGGGAGGGACCACATGCCGAGTCGAACACGGAAGTTCCGGGGACTGAGGACGCACGGCCGCGGGATCAAGGCCGGCCGCGGCGCGGGCAAGCAGGGCGGGCGAGGGAACGCCGGGCTCCACAAGTACAAGTTCAAGTCGATGCTGATCTACGCGCCCGACCACTTCGGACGCCACGGCTTCAAGCGACCCCCCGGGATCGTGAAGCGGCCGACCGCGCTCAACGTCGGCGAGCTGGACTCGTTCGTCCCGGTCCTCGAGGCGGCCGGCGCGCTGAGCCGGGACGGCGAGGCGTTCGTGGCCGACCTCACGAAGGCCGGGGTCGACCGCCTCCTCGGCAAGGGAACGTCGGCGCGGTCCTGGAAGGTCATCGTTGCGCACGCGACGGAGCACGCCCGAGAGAAGGTCGCCGTCGTCGACCCGCCGAAGAAGGCGCCGACCGCGGCCGCGGGTTCCCCGTAGACTATATAAATCGGCCCTCAGGTCGTCAGCGGTTCGATGGCGGACGAGGAGATCCCCCGCGATAACCGGTGGGCCATCGCGCTCGCCGTCGTCGGCATCGCGCTGCTGTCGCTCATCTGGTTCTGGGGCCACCCGACGCCCGTCGCCTTCGCCATCGCGGTCTTCACGGTCTTCGTCGTGATGGTCCTGCTCTATCTCGGGCTCTCGTACCAGGGATCGCGCTCGAGACTGTACGGGCTCAAACCGATCACGACGCGGATGCCCGCCGTGACCCAGCCGAAGGGCCACGTCCATTTCCGGACCAAGATGTTCTGGACCATCGGCGTTCTGCTGATGTACTTCCTGCTCACGAACATCTACCTCTTCGGCGTCGACCAGGCGACCGTCATCGACCTGTTCGCGAGCTACCGCGCCATCCTCGCCGGCGCGCAGGGCACCCTGATGCACCTCGGCATCGGCCCGATCGTCACCGGGTCGATCATCATGCAATTATTTACCGGTGCCAAGATCATCAACCTCGACCTCACCGACGACGAGGACAAGGGGACCTACCAGGGGACCCAGAAGGTCCTCGTCATCGCGATGATCTTCATCGAGGCGGTGCCCCAGGTCTTCGGATACCTGACGCCGTCGGCGAGCATCGTGACGTCGCTCGGCGCGGCGTCTCCGGGGAACGGCCTGCTCCTCGCGAACATCATCATCGTCGCCCAGCTCGTCTTCGGCAGCTACCTCGTCTTCCTGATGGACGAGGTCGTCTCGAAGTGGGGGATCGGGAGCGGGATCTCGCTGTTCATCGCCGCGGGCGTCTCCCAACAGATCATCCAGGGAACCCTCAACTGGATCCCGCAGACCCCCGGCTCGCCGATCTCCACCGCGAACCCGCCGAGCGGAACGATCCCGAAGTCGATCTACTTCTTCACCCACTTATCCGCGTCCCAGATGGCCGGAGGCGGCTGGGAGCTCGTCCTCCTCCGCGCGCCGAATCCGGTGATCGCGCTGGTCGGGACGGCCGCGATCTTCTTCCTCGTCGCGTGGACGGAGTCGACCCGGATCGAACTGCCCCTGTCCCATGCCGAGGCGCGGGGAGCGCGGGGCCGGTATCCGCTGCGTCTGATCTACGCGTCGAACATCCCGGTCATCTTAATGAGCGCCCTGCTCGCCAACGTCTCCGTCTTCACGATCCTCCTGTGGACCAACCCGACCCTGATCCACTTCCCGCTGATCGGGCATCAATGGTGGATCGGCTCGTATCCGACGGCCGCGCAAGCCACGGCGATGGGGATCAGCCAGACCCAGCCGTTAAGCGGCGGGGCATACTACTTCTCGACGGTCAACGGCTTAGAGTCCTGGCTGTTACCGATCCTGAACTACCAGCAGTACGGGAGCTTCCTGTACTTCCACACCTGGTGGCAGGGCCTGATCCACGTCGCCGTCTACTTCGGCGCGATGGTCGGCGGCTCGATCCTGTTCGCCAAGTTCTGGATCCAGACCACGAACATGGGCCCCGAGGCGGTCGCCCGGCAGATCGAGGCGTCGGGGATGCAGATCCCCGGGTTCCGTAGAGAGCCGCGGGTGTTACGACGCGTGCTCGAGCGCTATATCCCCGTGATCACGGTCATTTCGGGCGCAGCGGTGGGTGCCCTCGCGGCGGGCGCCGACCTCATAGGGACGCTCGGCAATGCGAGCGGGACGGGAGTCCTGCTCATGGTCGGCATCATCATCAACCTCTACGAGGCGATGGGTCGCGAGCAGCTGATGGAGATGAACCCGCTGCTCCGCCGGTTCCTCGGAGGCGAGAGCTAGCGGGATGCCGACGGACGAGGAGCCGCTCCCCTCGGTCGTTCCCGCGGGCACCCCCCTCTCCGAGGGGGAGACCGCCGACGCGGAGGCCGAGGAGGAGGCGGCGGTCGAGGCGACGCGCCCGCGGTCCCCCGCGCCCGCGTTCAAGGTCTCGACGTTCATCTACGTGTTCCTCGGGATGCTGGGCCTCCTCATGATCATCGACACGCCCGCACGCAACCAGGTCGCCGGGCTGTTCGGAACGAGCCCGGGGTCGTCCGGCCCCCTCTATTACGCGATCGGCTTCTCGAGCGACCACATCCTCGTCACGATGGCCATCGCCGGCGCCATCGAGATGCTCATCACGGCGGTCGCCTACAACTACACGACCGACTGGATCAAGGCCGCGAAGGTCCAGAAGTGGAGCGCCGCGTTCCGCAAGGTCCAGATGGAGGCGATCCGCTCCGGCAAGAAGGACCGCATCGCGGCGCTGAAGCCGCACCAGGAGCGGCTCACGCGCCTCTCGAGCGAGGTGTCGATCGCCCAGTTCAAGGGGATGGCGATCACCTGGTTCCTCCTGATCCTGATCTACACCTGGATCGGCCTCGTCATCGCGGCCGCGACGGTGACCCAGCAGACGGTCGACCTCGGGGGAACCCAGATCAACCTCCTCACGGAGCGGCTGTTCAACGCCTTCCCGATCTGGTTCTTCATCTTCAGCCTCTACACGATCCCGTTCTCGCTCGTCTTCCGCCGGGTCCTCAAGAACTACTGGCTCCGCCGACACCTGGACCGGCAAGCTCCGGGGTCCCTTCCTCCGGCCACGGGAGCGGCCGGAGGTACTGCGTGATCGGTTGGGTCGTCGCGATCGGGGGTCCCCCCGGTAGCGGCAAGTCGACCGCCGGGCGGCTCGTCGCGCGGACCCTCGGGCTCGAGTACTTCTCGGCCGGTGAGCGGTTCCGGGCGGAGGCCGCCCGTCGGGAGATGGACGTCGAGGCGTTCGGGCGGTTCGCCGAGGCGCACCCGGACGTCGACCGGAACCTCGACCGTGAGATGCAGGAGCTCGCACGCCCGGGCGCCCTCCTCGACGGCCGCATCCAGGGGATCCTCTGCCGGCGGGCCGGGATCCCTGTCTCCTGCGTGGTCGTGACCGCCGAGCTCGGCGAGCGCATCCGACGGGTCGCCCAACGCGACGACCAGCCGATCGCGGAGGCGGGCGAGCGCGTCCGGACGCGCGAGGCGAGCGAACGCGCGCGCTACGCCCGGTACTACGGGATCGACCTCGACCGGGAACCGGTCGACCTCACGGTGGATTCGACCCGGCTCCCTCCGGACCAGGTCGCGGCGGCGATCGTCGAGTTCATGGGCTCCCGCTCCGCCGGGAGCCCCGGATGACCGCGGCGACCCCGGACCCGGTCGCGGTGCGCCTCGAACAGGGGGCGTTCCTCCTCCTCGACAAACCGCGCGGACCGTCGTCGCACCAGGTGACCGCGTGGGCGCGGGACCTCCTCGGCGTCGAGCGCGCCGGTCACGCGGGCACGCTCGACCCGAACGTCTCGGGCCTCCTGTGGGTGGGGGTCGGGCCCGCACTGAAGCTCCTCCCGCTCGTGCTCGAGTTCCCGAAGCGGTACGTCGGGGTCATGGTGCTCCACGGAGCCGTCGCCCCCCGGGACCTGGCCCGCGCGATCGGGGAGTTCACCGGGCCGGTCTACCAGACCCCGCCCGTCCGCTCCGCCGTCCGGCGGGAGCGACGGGTCCGCCGGATCCACCGGCTCGAGGTGATCGACTCCGAGGGCCTCCGGCTCCTCCTCGACGTGGTCGCGGACTCCGGGACGTACATCCGGACGCTCGCGGTCGACCTCGGGGAGGCGCTCGGCGTCGGCGGCCACCTCGAGGAGCTCCGCCGGATCGCCACCGGGCCGTTCGACGAGTCCCGGAGCGTGCCCCTGACCGTTCTCGCCGACGCGCTCGCACGGCGGAGCGCGGGGGACCCCGGCCCGCTCCTCGAGCTGCTGCACCCGATCGACGAGGTGTGGCGCGAGTTCCCGCCGATCGTCCTCAAGGAGTCGGCCGCGAGCGCCGTCGCGCACGGCGCGGGTCTCGCTTCGGGCGGGATCCTCGCGCTCCCGAAGCCGTTCTCCCGCGACGCCCGCGTCGCGCTCGTGAACCGCGCGGGAGAGCTGATCGCGACCGGGGTCGCCCGCCACGACTCGGCCGAGATGGGCGGCGTCGCCCACGGTTGGGTCGTCGAGGACACGCGCGTGTTCGTCGACGCCGACCGCTTCCCCGCGCTCTGGCAGCGAGCCAAAGGCGCGAAGGGTTTCCCCCCGGCGGCGGACACCGCCCGCTAGGGTTATCTTTCCGGCCCGGTCGAAGCGCGCCGTGAGCCCGCCGTCCGCGCCCACCGACCCGGACCGGACCCCGTTCCTGGGTCGCATGGCGCGCTGGATCGTCCGCCACCCGTGGTACCCCATCATCTTCTGGGTCGCCCTCCTGCTCGTCAGCGCCCCGTTCCTCTCCCTGCTCGGCTCGGTGGAGACGAACTCGACCGCGTCCGCGCCCGCGGGCGCGCCGAGCGCGATGGCGAACGCCGAACTCGCCCGACTGTTCCCGAACTCGACCGGCGGCTCGTCCGGCACGATCCTCCTCGTGGGGCCGAATCTCACCGACGCCAACGCCCAGCGCGTCGTGCTCAACGTCACGGCGGCGCTCGAGAGCGATCGTTCGCTCGCGAACCTGGGCTCGGTGAACACGGTGTATACCGCGTACGCGACGTACCTCGCCGGGCAGGCGCGGATCGCCGACGCGGTCCTCACCGCGGGCCTCGCCGGCCCTTCGCCCGTCGTCGTCGCCGTCAACGACTCCGCGGCGATCCTCTGGGCTCCGCCGAAGGTGTTCGTCGACGATTGGACGGGGTTGGTGGAGAACGGGACCGCACCCGCCTCCGCCAACTACCCCGCGTACCAGCACGCCGAGTCCACCTTCGCGAACTTCACGGCCCAGCTGGCCGTGCTCTCCGCGTTCTACCACGGCAACGCCTCGAGCCCCGGATTCAACGGGACGAGCGCCTGCTGGACGCTCGCCCGGGTCGACCCCTGTTCCGAGGCGACCGCGCGGCTCACCGAGGTCGGGCTCGTCCCGTCGCTCGCCCCCGTGCCGAGCGACCGCGCCGTCCCCTACGCGGTCCTCGCGACCCTGGGCCTCAACAACACCACCGTCTGGCCGAGCGTCCAGTCGACCGCGGCGATCGTCCTGGGCGAGGGGTCCGGTCTGCCCGGAAGCTGGGTCCTTCGGGTGTGGCAGGCGTTCCCCGCGGGAACGCCGACCCCGGCACAGATCGCGACGTGGGCCGCCGGGGTCGTTGCGGCTTCGACGCTCGCGACCGAACCGCTGAGCGTCCCGTACGGGGTCTCCTCGCAGTACGTCGACGCGTCCGGCACCGCGCAGATCGTGGAGGTCGACTTCACCGTGGCCGACGACGCCACGAACTCGAGCGATGGGGACCCGGTCTACGCCGACCTCGGCCGGATCGATTCGCTCGTCCCGCCCGTCGTCCGCGCCTCCGACGCGACCCATTCGATCTCCTACGTCCAGACGGGCGCCGCCCCGCTCGACCTGCTGAGCCAGACGGCGGTCAACTCGTCGATCGCCCTCGTGCTCCCGCTCACGGTCGGGCTCCTGCTCGTGATCTCGATGGTCTACTTCCGGTCCCCGATGACCCCGCTCGTGACCTTCGCGATCCTCGGGATCGCGCTCGTTCTCGGCCTCGGCGGGACGGTCCTCATCGGGGAGCTGGTGACCCACGTCGACTCGACCGCCCTCACCCTCGAGGAGGTGTTCGTGCTCGGGGTCGGCACGGACTACTCGATCTTCATGGTCGCCCGCTACCGCGAGGGCCTCGTCGCGGGCAAGAGCTCCGAGGAGTCGATCGTCGCGTCGCTCTCCTGGGCCGGCCAGTCGGTCGCGACCAGCGGCTCGACGGCGATCATCGCGACGTTCGCGCTCACGTTCAGCGGGATCGCCCTCCTGACCCAGTGGGGCGCGGTCCTCTCGCTCGCGATCCTGATCACCGTGCTGATCTCGCTCACGATGGTCCCGGCGTGCCTCGCGCTGATCGGACCCCGGATCTTCTGGCCCTCCACGGGCGAACGCTTCCGGCGCCGGGCGGAAGTGGTCGCGGAGCGGAACCGGACCGAGCAGACGTACTTCTACCGGGTGGGCCGCGCGACGCAGCGGCGCCCGGGCCTGACGGTGGGGGTCCTCCTCCTGATCTCGGTGCCGCTGATCCTGGTGGCGCTCCAGGTCCCGCTCTCCTACGACTACTACGCGCAGTTGCCGAGCGGCCATCCGGCGAGCGACGGCCTCGCCGAGCTGGGGAACCACTTCGGTCCCGGGTTCGCGACGCCGTCGTTCGCGCTCGTCACGTTCACCGCCCCGCTGCTCGTCGGGAACTCGACCAACGCCGCCGAGTTCACCGACATCGCCGCATTAACGTCGATCGCCAACGGGACCGGCGGGATCGCCGCGGTCTCCTCCCCGGTCGGTCCCGTGGGGGCGTCGCTCTCGGAATGGCTCAGCCTTTCCACCCTGCCCACGGCGACGCAACAGAACCTCATTGGGCTCCTGTCGGGGTTCGTCGGCACCGACGGCCGGACGGTCCTGTTCTCACTCCAGCCGACCTCGACCGGGCTCTCCGCGGACGCGGTGAACGCCGTCGCCGCCGTCCAGTCGTCGTTCTCGAACTACCGCGCCGCGCACGCCGAGATCTCCGGCGTGGCGTTCGGGGGAGGCGCCCCGACGATCAGCGACCTCGCCCAGGAGACGGCGACCGCGACCGAGTACCTCGTCCTCGCCGTCACGATCGGCCTCATCCTCGTGCTCCTCGTCGTCCTCCGCTCCTGGATGATCGCGCTGATGGCGATCGCGACCATCGGGGTCTCCATCAGCTGGGCGTGGGCGGTCACGTACCTCGTCTTCCAGGAGCTGCTCGGCTTCCCGCTCTTCTTCTACGTCCGTACGATCCTGTTCATCCTCGTACTCGGCCTCGGCATCGACTACAACATCTTCCTGCTGACCCGCGTCCGGGAGGAGCGCGTCAAGGGGCGGAGCGCCCGCGAGGCCGTCGTCGAGGCGGTCGGGCGAACGGGCGGGATCATCACGGCCGCGGCGGTGATCCTCGCGAGCGCGTTCGGGGCCCTCCTCATCGGAGAGTTCACCCTCATCCGGGCGATCGGGTTCTCGGTGGCGGTCGCGGTGATCCTGGACGCGATGGTCGTGCGGACCTACCTCGTCCCCGCGTCGCTCCAGCTGCTCGGAGAGCGCGTCTGGACCCTGAGCGGCCGCGGTCCTCGCCCGACGGCGGTTCCGAGCGCCGCGCCGGATCCCTCCGGATCCCCGGTGGCCGCGACGGAGGCGGTCGCCCAGTCTCCGGCTACTTCGTGAGGAACGCCGCCCGCGCCCGGTCGAGGTGCGGGTCCGGCGAGGAGTTGTCGATCACGTCGACGACCTTTCCGTCCGCCCCGATCAGGAACGTGACGCGGCGGGCGTTGCCGCGCGGGGAGAGCACGCCGTAGAGCGTCGCCACCTGTTTCGACGAGTCGGCGATGAGAGGGAACGGCAGCCCGTACTTGTCGCGGAACGCCTGCTGCGCCGGGCAGTCATCGGTGCTGATCCCCACGACCGCCACGTGGTGGGCTTGGTACTCTTTGTAGACGTCGCGGAACCCCTTCGACTCGATCGTGCAGCCCGGGGTGTCGGCCTTCGGATAGAAGTACAGCACGACCGGCGTCCCGTGGAGGGAGGAGAGCCGGAACGGAGTTCCGTCGTGGTCGGGTGCCTCGAATTCGGGGGCCTTCTCGCCCGGGCCGATCATGGGTCGGGCAGGCTCCGACCCGTATTTGAGCGGACGGGAGGGACCCCGACGGGAGAGGCGGGACCGTCAGGCGCCGCCGACCGTGACGAGGGTTTCGGTGGATTTCAGCCCCGGGATACGGCGGATCTTGTGCACGACCGTGTCGAGCGCGTCGTTGATGTGCGCGGCCTCGACCTTCACGATGAGGTCGAACGGCCCCGTCACCGCCTGGACCTCGGTGACCCCCGGGACGGCCTTCATCCGTCGGAGAACGTCGTCGAGCTTGCCCACCTCGACCTCGACGAGCAGGTAGAGCGTCTCCATCGGCGAGCCTCCCCGATCCCGGGAACGGGCGAGGACGCTCTTCAAGCTAACGCGGGAGGGCGGGGAGCGCCCGCCGCGCGCGGCCGCCTCGAGGCGGCCGCTCCCTCCCGCCCAAAGTGTTATGCCTCGGGGGGCGCCGACCGTCCTGTCCATGGACCTTGTCGTACGGGACACGCTCTCGGGACGGCGCCGGGCGGTCCGGCACCGGCGGGGCCGACCGCTCGCGCTCTACGTCTGCGGGCCGACGGTGTACGACGTCGCCCACGTCGGTCATGCACGAACCTACCTCTATTTCGACGTCGCCCGACGCTTCCTGGAAGCGGAAGGCGTGCCCGTCCGCCACGTGATGAACCTCACCGACTTCGAGGACAAGCTCGAGGTGCGTGCCACGGAGCTCGGCCTCTCCTGGCGCGCGCTGGCGCGACGGGAGGAGCGGGGATTCTTCCGCGACCTCGCCGATCTCGGGGTCCGCACCCCCCACGTGCGGCCCCGGGCGAGCGACTTCATCGGCCCCATGATCCGCGTCGCGCGTCGCCTGGAGCGCACCGGACGCGTCCGTCGAGACGGCGACGAGTGGATCTACACGCCTCCGCCCCGCGCCGCGCGGGCGAACTTCCCGACCGACCGGCAGCTGGCCTCCCACGCGGTGACGGAGCCCGGACATCCGTTCCCCGCCGCACAGGGCACCGCGGGGGAGTTCACGGTCTGGAAGCGCCAGGATTCCCCGAAGCCGTCCTGGCCCAGCCCGTGGGGACGCGGGGTGCCCGGCTGGCACCTCGAGTGCTACGCGATGGCGGAGCGTTTCCTCGGCCTTCCGGTCGACCTCCACGGGGGCGCGCCCGACCTGATCTATCCGCACCACTACGCGGAGAACGAGGTCGCGCTGGAACTGCGCGGCGCCCCGTTCTCGCGCGTGTTCCTCCACACGGCGTTCGTCCTCACCTCGGGCACCAAGATGTCGAAGTCCAAGGGAAATCTGGTCTCGTTGCGGTCCGCGTTGGACGCGGTGGGAGCGGGACCGCTCCGGTGGTACCTCCTCGGCACCCCGTACGGCCGGCGGCTCGAGTGGGACCCGGGCGCGCTCGCCCGAGCGGTCGCGGAGTACGCTGCGATCCGCGCCACGGTCGGAGAGTGGGTCGGTCGCACTGCCGGCGGCCGGGGGACGGCCGCGTCGGTGCACCGCCTCTCCGAAGGGATCCGCGCCGACCTCGCCCACGGACTCGCCACCGAC
>JBAWFC010000082.1:0-1711 GCA_049591535.1 Thermoplasmata archaeon
GACGGGGGGCGGTCGTCTGGGCCGTGCCGGGCCTCGCGGTCGGCGTCGCGTGGGCGAGCGAGTTCCTCCTGCCGTCGACCTCCGCCCCGCTCGGTGTCGCGGGCGGACTCCTCGCCGCCTCGCTCATCGCCCTCGCCTACCTCGTGTCGCGCCCGGAACTGTTCGACCGCGAGGCGGCACCAACGATTTAGCGGCCGGGCCGATGGGGTCGTCGGCGCGGCCCAAGGTCGCGCCCGGGTACCGTCGAAGGGTCCCTCTTGACTCAATGCGGACGGGTCGTCCGCGGAGAATGAAGTGAGGACAACCCCGGTGTCCGACACCCCCGGTCCGGGTCAGACCGCCGAGAGGGCGATCGCCTACCGTGACGCGGATCGTTAGGACCGGGGAACAGCGGGGACGGGGGTCCCCGCGCGCCCGGTTCGGTCCATATAGGAGAGAGGGCTGGAGGGCGGAAGGTCCGGTCCATGGAGGTCGCCGATGCCCGAGCGACCGCCGCCGAGATCCGGGCCGCGGTACGCACCGCGGTGGTGGGCCGGGACGTCGCGATCGACCAGGTGCTGACGGGTCTCGTCGCGGACGGGCACCTCCTCATCGAGGACCTGCCGGGCCTCGGCAAGACCCTGATCGCCAAGTCGTTCGCCGCGGCGCTCGGCCTCGAATTCCAGCGGATCCAGTTCACCGCCGACCTCCTGCCCCACGACATCACGGGCGGCGAGATGCTCGACGCCGCCCGCGGCGCCTTCACGTTCCGCCGCGGACCGATCTTCGCGAACGTCCTGCTCGCGGACGAGATCAACCGCGCGCCCCCCAAGGTGCAGTCGTCGCTCCTCGAGGCGATGCAGGAGTACCAGGTGACGAGCGAACGGACGACCTACCCGCTCCCGCGACCGTTCCTCGTCCTCGCGACGGAGAACCCGCTGGAGCTCGAGGGGACGTACCCGCTTCCGGAGGCCCAGGTCGACCGGTTCCTGATGCGCCTGCAGGTGGGGTACCCGACCCCCGAAGAGGAACGGATGATCCTCGAGCGCCGGCGCGTGCGCAAGCAGGAGAACGCCGAGGTTGCACCGGTGACCACGCTCGAGCGGTTCCTCGACCTGCAGCGGGCGGTGGAGGAGGTCGAGCTCGAGCCGTCGATCGCGGGATACATCGTCGACCTGGTCGGGGCGACTCGCACGGACACCCGAGCCGAGGTCGGCGCCTCTCCGCGGGGCTCCCTGGCCCTCCAGAAGCTCTCGCGCGCCCGCGCGCTGCTCGACGGGCGGGATTTCGTGCTCCCCGACGACGTGAAGGCGCTGGCCATCCCGGCGCTGGCGCACCGGATCCTCGTCAAACCCGAACCGTGGATCCGGGGCGTACGCGGGGAGGAGATCGTGACGATGGCGATCGGCCGGACGCCCGTGCCGAAACGGGCGTAGCCCCCGGCACCCCAGCCAAACCGTTTTCCCCCCGACGGGAGTCGGGCGGCCGATGGCCGAGCTCCCGCTGGTCGTGGTCGCGGACCCGATCGACCGAGCCGCCCTCGACCGCCTGCGCGCGGGTCCGTGCCGGGTCGTCGACGCGAGCGCGGACCCGGCGTCGCTTCCGACCCACCTCGCCGAGGCGTGGGGCCTGGTCGTCCGAAGCCGGACCAAGGTCACGGGGGACCTTCTCCGCGCCGCCCCCCACCTCGCGCTCGTCGCGCGCGCCGGCGTCGGCGTGGACAACGTCGACC
>JBAWFC010000083.1:0-23354 GCA_049591535.1 Thermoplasmata archaeon
GGGCCGGGCCTTCGGCCAGGGGTGCGCGCGAAGGGAGATCCGGATCGCCTCGCGGACCTGCCGGCGCTCGCGCCGCAACGCATCGGCCCAGTCGCTCGAACGAAGGTCCGTGTCGAGACCCGAGAGAACGAGGTCCAGGTCGTGGAGTCGTCCGAGCCGTGCCTGGAGCCGCCGGACCAGGGACGGGAAGGCGCGCGGGCTCCCGCCGTCCAGTTGGGTGCGAACCTCCGCGAGGTGGCGCAGTTGACGGACCCGTACCCGGAGTCGGTGGAGCCGGGGGGTCGTGGGTCTCCGTCGCGCCCTCCGGTGGGCGAGACGAACCCCATCATGTCGCAGCTCCTGTTCCTCGTCCAGGGCGCGCGCGAGCCGGTCGGACGCTCCTCGGCGCGGGGCGAACTCGAGGCTCTCCCGGAGCCCCTCGAAGAGGAACGCGTCGCGCTCGGACCGCAGGAACACCCGGAGCAGTTCGCGACCCGTGCGCGCGTCGTCCCGGAGCTGCGCGCGCAACCGGGCGATCTGCTTCGCCTCGGCTCTCGGCGGGCGCGGGAGCGACCGACCCTCGATGAGGTCGATCATCACGTCCCGGTCCCGGACGCGACCGACGAGTCGGGCGAGGCGTTTGAGTCGGCGGTCGAGCGGGAGGACGAGCTCCCGGTGCCGGCTCGCGAGCAGCCGCTGCCAGATCGCGAGAGCGTGGCGCAATCGCCGCATCTCCCGGTGGAGCTGGTGCAGGCTCTCGGGGGTCGGGTGCGCGCGTCCGATCACTTCGTCGACCGACCCCGCGACCTCGGCGAGGAGTCGGTCGACCTCCCGGGCGAGCGCGGTCGGGCGGCGGGCGATGTGCGCGCGGGTCCTGCTCACCCGTCCTCTCCTCCGGTTCGGCACGCCCCCGGCGATAAGTAAGGCGTGCGTTCCGGTCGGTTCGCGCCCTCAGTTCTATTAGGGAACCGTTCTCTGGGCGTTCGTGGAGCGCCCTCGGACGGCGGAGCTCCAGCGCGCGTCGGACGGCGCGAGCCCTCGTTCCCTGCGCACCATCGGGGTGATCGACGTCGGGTCCAACACCGCACGGTTCGTTGCGTTCGAGGCGGCCGCGTCCGGGACCGTGCGGGCGTTCTACGAGACGAAGGAGTCCCCCCGGCTCGGTCTTGCGACGGGCCCGGACGGGCGCCTTGCGCCCGAGGCCGTGGAACGGGGCGTGGCGGCGGTGGAGCGGTTCGCGCTCACGGTCCGATCCCTCGGGCTGAGCCGGACGATCGCGGTGGCGACCAGCGCGGTGCGCGACGCGCCGAACGGCGCCGAGTTCGTCCGGCAGGTCGAGCGCGCGACGGGCGTGCTGCTGCGGATCATCTCGGGCGCCGAGGAGGCCCGGTACGCGTACCTCGGTGTGGCGAGCGCCTGGGAGCTCGACAACGACCTCGTCTGCGACCTGGGCGGGGGTTCGCTTCAGCTCGCGGAGGTGCGCTCCGGCCAACTGCGCAACTCGGTGAGCGTCCCCCTCGGTGTGCTCCGACTCTCGCAACGGTTCCTCGACCACGACCCCCCGAAACGTCGGGAGAGCGACGAGCTGCGCGAATACGTCCGGGAGACGCTGGGCTCGGTCGTCGAAGCGTTCGGGGGGCACAAGTACCGGCTCTTCGGCATCGGAGGCACGGTGCGCTCGCTCGCCCGCGCCGCGATCGAGTTCCGGGACTATCCGATCCAGCGCGTCCACGGCTACCCGCTGTGGGACCACGACCTCGAAGCCCTGGCCGAGCTCCTGGGAGAGATGCCGGCGGTGAAGCGACGTGCGGTGCCGGGGATCGGGGCCGACCGTGCGGACGTGGTCCTCGCCGGGCTCCTCGTGCTCGAGGAGCTGGTCCGGGCGACCGGCGCGGAACGGATCGTGGTCGCCGGCACGGGCATCCGGGAGGGCCTCGCGCTCGAGGCCGTCGGGGCCAAGCTGCCGGCGTCCGCCGAGCGGCTCGCGGAGCGTTCGGCCACCGCCGCGGCCGAATCGTTCGCGTTCCGCATCGACCACGGGCACGAGGTCGCCGACGCGGCCGTGGGCCTGTTCGAGGTGCTCGCGCCCCGCTTCGACTGGGGCCGAAGCGAGGGTCTCGCGCTCCGGGTCGCCGGCTGGATGCACGACGCGGGGACCGCGATCGACCTGTGGCGGCACGCCAACCACTCGGCCTACCTGATCCAGAACTACCCGATCTGGGGCCTCGACCAGCGCGAGGTCCTGCTGGCATCGATGGCGGCCCGGCTGCACGAGGGCGGGGACCTGCCGTCCGCCTGGAAGAAGGGGTTCCTCCCGGTGCTGCGGAGCTCGGACCTCGACACGGCCCGTCGCCTGGGAGCGATCCTCGAGGTCGCGGAGCTCACCTCGGCCGCCCACCCGCGGTTCTCGCTCGGCGGCGCGGGGAAGACGCTCACGTTGGCCTTTTCTGCCCCCGCCGATACGACCCTACCCGCCCACTGGGAGGAGAAGGTCCGTAAGCCGATGGAGCGCGTGTTCGAACTCGAGGTCCGTATCCGTGATCCCTGAGGCACCGAGTCCGACCCACGGCTTTCCCGGCCGTCTGTTCGTCTTCGAGGGACTCGACGGGAGCGGGAAATCGACGCAGGCGGCGCTCCTCGGAAAGTGGCTCCAGTCCCAGGGATACCGGGTCTTCTTCACCGAGTGGAATTCGTCCGAACTGACGTCGGAGACGATCCGCCGCGGCAAGAAGAAGAACCTGCTGACCCCCACCACCTTCTCGCTGCTCCACGCGACCGACTTCGCCGACCGCTTCGAACGCAAGATCCTCCCACCGCTGCGCGCCGGCTACGTCGTGGTCTGCGACCGCTACGCGTACACCGCGTTCGTTCGGGACGCCGCGCGGGGGTGCGACCCGGCGTGGGTCCGCAACATCTACTCGTTCGCCCCGCGCCCCGACCGGGTGTTCTACTTCCGGGTCCCGGTCGCGGTCACGCTGAAGCGAAAGATCGCCTCCCGCCTCAAGATCAACTACTACGAGGCCGGCATGGACCTCGGCCTCTCGGACGAGCTCCACGACAGCTACGAGCGGTTCCAGACCCGCCTGAAGCAGGAGTACGAGCGGATGGCTCGAACGGACGGATTCATCGTGATCGATTCGACGCGTACGGTGGAAGCGATCCAGGCCGACCTGCGCGGCCACGTCCAACCGATCCTGCAGAACTTCCCGACCGGGGAGCGGTTGATGCATGACGGATAGGACCTACGGTACGCGCCTGCCGGGGCTCCCCGACGAACGTCTCGGAGGCAAGCTGATCGTCGTCGAGGGGGCCGACGGCTCGGGACGCTCGACCGAGGTCGCGTTCCTCCGCGAATGGCTCGAGGTCGAGGGGCACGCGGTCGTCGACACCGGCCTGCGCCGCTCGACCCTCGTGGCCGACGAGATCGACCGGGCGAAGCAGGGACACACGCTCGGCGCCACGACGATGGCGCTCCTCTACTCGGTCGACTTCGCCGACCAGCTCGAGAACAAGATCGTCCCCGCGCTCTCCGCGGGCGCCACCGTCCTCGCCGACCGGTACATCTACACGCTGATGGCCCGCGCGGTCGTGCGGGGGGCGTCCCGGGACTGGGCGCGCCAGCTCTACGGCTTCGCGCTCCGGCCCGACCTGGTCGTCTTCCTCGAGGCCCGTCCCGAGATCCTCCTGCACCGCGCGATCTCGAAGTACGGTTCGCTCGACTACTGGGAGTCCGGGATGGACCTCTCGCTCTCGCGCGACCTCTTCGAGAGCTTCTTCCTCTACCAGGACCGGCTCTCGAAGGAGTTCGCGTGGGTGGGTGCGGAGTACGGGTTCCACCGGGTCGATGCGAACCGGCACCCGGACCAGGTGCACGAGGAGGTGCGACGACTCGTCACGCCGCTGTACTCCCCCCAACCACCCCGCCGCGGTCCGAAGCGCCCGAGGGTCGCGTTCACCCGCCCCCGTCGGCGAGCTGCTTCCGCGTAAGCAGCCAGAGCAGCCGCGCCGAGCCGGGTCGCACCGCGCGCGGGAACTCGAGGCAGGCGGCGCCGCCCTTCGTGAGGCGGAGCACCGAGACGCCTTCCCCGGTCAGTGCGACGCCCACGACCTCCGCGAGCGTGGGCTCATGCCCGACGATCACGATCGTTCCGCGCGTCCCGGCCTCCCGGCGGAGCCGCTGGAGGAGCGGTGCCGCGAGGCGCCCCGTGGAGAGTTCGGGCCAGATCGTCGGCCGTCGGGGCGGGCGGAGGGTCCGTCCCAGGATCTCGGCGGTGCGGCGGGCCCGGGGGGCGGAGCTCGTCGCGAGGCACGCGACCGGCCCGAGGAGCCGGGCGAGCCCGCGGGCTGCACGGCGGGTCTGTCGGGTCCCCTTCGCGCTCAGGGGGCGCAGGTCGTCGTCGGGCCACCGGGCCGGGTCCCGTAGCTCGGCCGGGCCGTGGCGGAGGAGAACGACACGGATGCCGGACGAGGGCTCGGGCACGAACGCACGCTCCGGGGCGTGAGCGCGGACGATGTCCCCGGCAGAAAGCGGTTCCGCCCGGGGGGGCGGGCCGGCCTACGCGGCCCGGGGGGAGAACGCCTCCCCCGAGTCGGTGGTGAACGTCACGGGGATCGCGCGGTCGAGGGTGACCTGGGCGATGTCCTGGGCGTAGGCGACCGTACGTCCGATCGATTCGAGGATTCGCGCGACGGCCGCGGCGGTCGCCGGCGGCATCGTGCCGCCTCCGACCGCCGGTAGCAGCCGGTCGGACAGCGCCCGGCCCGAAGCGCCGAGCGCCTCGCCCATGTCGAGGAGGTCGTTCGCGGCGGCGGCGTCCCGGGCGTTGAGCACGCCTTCGAGGTGGTCCATCGCCTGGCGGTGGAACTGCTTCAGCGAGGTGAGCGGGCCGGCGCCGCTCGGCAGCTCCACCAGCCGCCGCCCGGTCTCTCCGAGAACGGTCGCGTGGTCGGCGATCCGTTCGAGACTGCGCGCGATCGTCCAGGGACCGAGGAGCGTCACCCCCTCGCCGTCGAGCCCCAGCCGAAGCGCCGCGAGCCGCTGCACGTACCAGGCCTCCCGGTCGATCTCGTCGTCCCGCCGCTCCCAGTAGCCGTCGTCATCCAGCGGAAGGTGGGACCAGCTCTCGACCGCCTCACGGTGGAACGCGAGGACGATCCTTCCCATGCGGGCGAGGCGCTGGGGAAGCGGGACGGGGCTCTCGTAGGCGAGGTCCCGCAGTCGGATCACCCCGTGCTCGTCCGAAACGACCTCGGGCTGCCGGGTCCTCCGGCAGAACGTCCGGACGACGTCCCGGGTCGCAGAGCTCACGGTGGGGCTCTCGACGATCACGAACTCGCGCGCCCCCCCGAGGTACGCCCCCAGCAGGCGACGGAAGAGATGCTCGGATGACTCGGCCCGGCCGACCGTCACGGTCGCGACCGGGGGGCGGCCCAGGAGGAGGGCGCCGAACGGTGCGGCGACCCGGATCTGCACGCTGTCCCTCGGGGCGGCGCGTCGCGCCGTGCTGCGGGCTGCCTTCGGTCGGCGGTCGATGGTCGGCGCCGGGGACCGACCGCTCGGGCGCAGACCCGGCGGGACGTCGTAGGGTGGGGGTCCTCCGGGGGTGGTTCGTTCGCTCATCGAACAGGGAACGGAGTCACGACATATATATAATTTGAATTTAGACTATACAAAGTTCTATAGGTATGGTAGACCCCCGAAGGGCGGAAGTCGGTCTGCGAGTCCCAACGAGGCGCGGTCGCCCGATCCCTTACGAGGGGGGTCGCGCCAGGCGGACCCCGTCCGCGCTCTCGGTCGTCCGGCCGGCACCGGCGCAGTGCTGAAGGATTCGGTTCAGGCCGGCGAGCGAGATGCGGTGACCGCGTCGCTCGAGCTCATCCAGGATCGCCCGACGCCGGAGCGGTGTCGGGGAGGACGCGAGGACCGAGATCACGGGCTCGACCATTCCCGGAGCGATACCGGCGATTGGCGGGACGGGGCGGGTGCGGTCCGGAGGCGCGCTCACGGGAGTCGACGATGCGAACGCCGACTTAACGGGGTGGCCGTGCCCGAACGCGGGACCGACGGACCTGCGGCCCCCCGCTCCGGGAACAGAGAGGGGTCGACCCCCCTTCGGGAACGGATCGTGCCCGCCCCCCAGCGAACGTTCGCCGGGGTCCGCCTCCCCGTCCGGACCCCCGGCTCCGGCTGCGACTTCCCCGGTTATCGGAGGTCCCGCTTCTGCTCCGGTACGGGAACGACTCCCGCGCGCTCCCGTCCCTCACGACCCGTCCCGCCCGGTATCGCCGAAAGGAAAAGGTCGAGTTCGTGAAGAGAACCCGGGGCGCCGCGGCGCGGGGAGAGCGGCTCCCCCTGTCCATCACGCTCCCGGAGAGCGGAACGCTGGTCGGGGGCGTCACCCTCGACGTCCGGGATTGGGAGAACGACCAAGCCCGGACGAGCGAGCGGCTCGCCCCGCAGCACGGGCACCCGGGGTACGCCTCCGAGGCGGTCTCCGCGATCGGTGGGGTCGCGTTCCGGCGACTTCGCCTCCTTCGGGTCGACGCCGTGGTGCTCGAGTTCAACCCCTCCCCGCTGCGCCGGCGGCGAAGGCTCGGTTTCACGAGAGACGGGGGTCGACGCGAGATCCTCCGCCGGGGCGGGGGTGGCACGACGAGGAGGCGTTCGGTCTCCTGGCGAACGAGTACCGGCCGCTCGCCCACCGCGAGTGACGGAATCGCGACCGCCGCTCCGCCGGGCGGTTCGATCCCGATCCGGGAGCGACGTGGGCCGGGGCGGATTCGAACCGCCGATATCCGCGTTGTAAGCGCGGCGTCATCACCGCTAGACCACCGGCCCTGGTTCGGGCGAACGTTCGTCCTCCGTCATGGCCGTGTCGGTCGTCGGGTGGGCCCGGTGGCGGACCCGCACCGCGAGGCCCCGCCCGAGCTCGCGCATGAGCGCGCCGGGGAGGGCGGCCTCGCCGACCCCCGCGAGGACCCCGTCGCGCAGGAGGACGACGCTGTCCCCCACCCGGATCTCCCGGTCCGCTGCCCGCACCCCCGGGGTGAACAGGTCTCCCGCGAGCGTGAGCGCAGGCTCAACCTCCACCGAGAGCGGTGGTCCCGGGAGGAGACGACGGGCCCCGGCGACCGTGAGGTGGAACAGCCCCCGCTCTTCCCGCAACGTCGCGAGGTCGGCCCGTCCGTCGGTCAGCCGCTGGAACCACGGCCGCCCCGCCAGGCGTACCGGTGGGCGGAACAGGCGCTCCGCCGTCGCCCGGCCGAACTGTACCGAGGCGACCTCCCGAAGTTCCTCTCGCACCACGGCGAGCGGTCCGCCGGGGACGGGGCGCTCCCCTTCGAGCGCGGCGGACACCGCGGCGCGAAGTGCGGAGACGGCCTCGGGCGAGGTCGTCCGGTCGTTCGGTATCGTCCAACGCACGGGGAGCGGGCCGGTGAGGACCGGTGCGAGGAACGAGTACTCCTGCGGGTCCAGATGGACCACGACCGAACGGTACTGCCCGTGGGCGAGGAGATGTCGTAGCCCCGCGAGGACGGCTTCCCGCTCCGGTTCCATCCAGTCACCGGTGACGGGAATGTCGTAGTGGCGTGCGGGAGGGACGTCCTCGAGCTCCCGGGGTACGAGCCCGATCGGCGAACTCACGGAGACCACGTGGACCCGTTCGAGCGCCCGCAGCTCCTCCAGTGCACCGGCGAACCGGCGGTGCGAACGCGAGTGCCGGTACGGCTTCGTCTTGGAGCACGGGACGAGGAGGAGCACGGATTTGGAGGGGGGTGGCCGGTATCGCTCGAGGAGCCGTCGGCGAAACCGGGCCATCTCGGGACGACGCTGGGACTCGAGGAGGACGTAGTTCCGCGACCCCTCGGCGGCGACCGGGGTGCGCTCGTCGAGCAGGGGCCCGAGGTCGCGGTCGGCGTATCGGAGCATCTCCGCGAGCGCCGGTTCTGCCGGGAGTCGGGACTCGACGAGCTCGCGCAGCCGACCGGCCCGTGCCGCGGCCCGAGTCTCGGAGATCGCCCGGCGGTACGCCGCGACGACGTGCGACTCGAGGGAGCCGGGAGGGTCCCCCGTGCATGCGGCGCAGGGGCAGAGGTGCTCCGCCCGGGCCGGGGCCGGGTCGAACCGTCCGAAGGTCGGATCGAGGTACTCGCCCCGGGCCGCCGCGAGGAGACCCTCCGTCGTGTCGACCAGGTCGACGCCGAGGTACGCGAGGAGCGGGACCCGGTGGGGCAGCGCGACCCGCGGTGCCCAGAGCACCGGGCCTCCTCCATACGCCTCCCGGACCCCCCGCAGGGCGTCCACGAACGGAACACCGTCGGCCCAGAGGGCCCGCGCGTTCCCGACGAGGACGAGTTCGGGTGCCGAGCTACCGTCGGGCACGGCCGCCGCGGGCGAGAGGGGTGCATGGACCAGGAGCACTCCCTCCCCGGCCGGCAACCCCCCGCCGGGGGACCCCATCACCTCGGGAGCGAGCACGGGGACCTTGAGCTCGAGACTTCCGACGCCGTCCGAGAGCGTCAGGTGGCGGAGGCCCGCGGGCGCCGGGGAGCTGCGCAGGGTGAGCCCCGGAGCCTCCTCCCCCGGCCCGCGGCTCTCGAGGAGCGCCGGGGTCGAGAACGAGAGGGTCCCGACCCGCGCACCCCCGAGGAGCGCGAGCCCGTCGAGGCGTTCGACCGTTCGTGCCACGTTCGTCCGCCCGGTGGGAGAGAGCGCGTCAGTCAGTGCCGGGGGACTGGGTTCCCTTCCGCCGGCCCCGGCCCGACGGAGCCGGCGGGAAGAACGCCTCCCACGACGCCACGAGCGCCTCGCGACGTTCGGCTCCGGCCTCCGAGCGGCCCCGCTTGCCGAACAGCGGGTCGTGGGTGTCCCGCACCTCCCGGAGGAACTCCGCGGGATCCGCGCTCGCCTTCTCGAAACCGTAGAGGATCAGTTGACGCAGGAAGCTGGACCGCCCGCGCCATCCGATCCGGCGTCGCACCGCCGGATTGAGATGGCGTTTGGCGAGTCGCCAGACCTCGTTCGTCGTCCGGTGGTCGCGCGCGGAGAGACCGATCATCACCTGCGGCATGGGGTTCGAGAACGGTCACCGGACCCGACCCTTTAGCTCGTTCCCACCCGGGGCTCACGGAACCCCGTGCAGCATCCACGCCGGGCCGAACGGCGCGAACACCGCCAGGAGGACCCCGACGAGGTAGACGATGCCGAGCGCCACGTGGCGGTCGAACGGGACCCTCGTCTCGGTCGGGCGGAGCAGGAGCGAGCGGTCGGTCACCGCCGCAAGGACCGCCATGACCCCGAGCGCCGCGTAGTAGGCGGGGGTGAGGCCGAGGGCGAGGCCGAAGAGCGCGAGGAGGCCGAGCGCCACCGCGTGCAGGACCGGGACGAGTCGGGCGGAACCCGCTGCGCCGAGCCGGACCGGCAGCGAGTGGAGGCCCAGCTCGCGGTCGCTCGCGAGATCCCCGAGGCTGTGGATCGTCTCGAACGCCGTTCCCCAGGCCAGGAGCCCACCGACGGCGAGGAGCACCGGGAGCGGGAGGGTGCCGCGAACGGCGATGAAGACCGCCGCCGGAGTGATCGCCTCGACGAGCCCGAGGAACGCGGTCGTGAACGTCGTGACGCGTTTGGTGTAGCTGTACCCGAGCACGAGGGCGAGGGCGACCGGCGCCAGGACGAAGGCCAGCGGGTTGAGGAGGTACGCCGCGACGACGACCACCGTCGCGTTCGCGGCGCAGAAGGCGAGGGCGTACGCCGGTGCGCCTCGGCCGCTCGCGAGGAGCCGTTCCCGGGTGCGCGGGTTCCGCGCATCGATCGCCCGGTCGGCCCAGCGGTTGAAACTGTGGCCCGCGTTCCGTGCCGCGACGAACGCGATGACCACGAGGACGACGAGGCGCAGCGAGGGGAGGCCACTCGCGGCGAGGAAGAGGAACGCGAGCGCGAACGGGAGGTTCAAGCCGAGGTTCTGGATCTCGAGGAATCGACCGAGCGCGACGGCCCGCGAGCGCGGCGGAGCGCGGTCCCCGCTCACGGACCCGGCCGGCCGAGGAGCCGGGCGAGCGCCGGGTCGTCCCGGATCGTCTGCTCGACCGCGCGGACGGCGGCGGGGTCCGAGCGGATCTCCTCCGGCCACGGGCGGGGGAATCCGTCCTCGGGGCGCTTGCGCGTCGCATCGATCCCGACCTTCCCCCCGATGTTGGGGAACGGGTTCGAGATCGAGAGCTGGTCGACGGGTCCCTGCGAGAGCTCGAGGTCCCGCGCCGGGTCGGCCTGCAGTCCCACGCGGTAGAGCACCTCGGAGAGGTCGTGCACGTCGACGTCCTCGTCGACCACGACGAGGTACCGCACGAACATCATCTGCCCGAGCCCCCAGAGCGCGTGCATCACCTTCCGGGGATGGTCGGGGTAGGCCTTTCGAACGGAGACGACCGCGACGTTGATGAACAGCCCGGGGACGGGCAGGTTCATGTCGACGATCTCGGGCAGCACGAGCCGGATGACGGGCAGGAAGATCCGTTCCACGGCCTTTCCGAGGACCGCGTCCTCCGTGGGAGGCTTACCGGTGACCGTCGTCAGGTAGACCGCGTTCGCGCGGTGCGTGACGCGCGTCACGTGGAACACCGGGAACGGTTCGGGCGCGGAGTAGTACCCCGTGTGGTCACCGAACGGGCCCTCGACGTGTCGCTCCACCGGGTCGACGTACCCCTCGAGCACGATCTCCGCCTGGGCCGGGACCTCGAGGTCGACCGAGCGCCCCCGGACGAGCTCGAGCGGTTCGCCCCGCAGGAAGCTCGCGAAGACGAAGTTCGAGATCCCCTCGGGCACCGGGGCGAGCCCGGAGAACACGGTCGCAGGGTCGGCTCCGATGACCGCGGCGACCGGCATCTTCTCCCCGCGGGCGGCCCACTTGCGGTAGTTGTTCGCGCCGACCCGGTGTACCTGGAAGTGCATGCCGAGGGTGTCCGGACCGTACTGCTGGAGGCGGTAGATCCCGGTGTGGGGCTCCCCGGTCTCGGGGTCGGAGGTGATGACGACCGGGAACGTCACGGTCCGGCCTCCGTCCTTCGGCCAGCACTTGAGGATCGGAAGGCGGTCGAGGTCGACGCTCGTCTCCTCGACCTCCTGGCACGGCCCGCTCCGGACCCGTTTTGGGGCCAAGGACCGGAGGGTGGAGAGCGCGTCGATCGTCCCCGAGAGGTCGCGTACGGCCCCGAGGAAGCCGGCGGGTGGGCGAAGGTGCACGAGCCGGGCCACGCGCTCGGCGACCGCGTCGACGCTCTCGGCCCCGAGCGCCAGCGCGATGCGACGGGGCGAACCGAGGAGGTTCGTCACCACCGGCAGCGACGCGCCGGGCACGTTCTCGAAGAGCAGCGCGGGGCCGTCCGCACGGAGAGCGCGTTGGGTCAGTTCGGTGATCTCGAGGTCGCGGGAGACCGGTCGCTTCACGCGAACGAGGTCCTTCGAATCCTCGAGTCGAGCGAGGAACTCGCCGAGGTTTCGGAACGTCACGAGGGCGGCCGAGCCTCCCGTCTTATTTAACCGACCGAACCCCCGGGGGCAGGGTTCATATGGGAACCCCCCCTCCGCGGCTCCCGCCCATGCAATCCGTCACGCTCGAGTTCCGCTCGGAGGACCTCTCCCTCCTGGGGGTCATCCCTCCGGGACTGTTCGACCGGTATGAGGAGATCGAGCTCCTCGAAACCCTGCGCCTCGAGCAGGGGTGGCGGCTGCAGCTCCTGCGGGTCCGGCGGCGCGGGCCCCTGCGGACGGCGAGCGAACTCGAGCGGGAGTCGCGCCGGATCCGCTCGATGTACGGTCTCGAGAGCTTCGAGCTCGTCGAGCGGCGCCCCCGCACCCGCGACTACATCCTGCTCGTACGACAGCGAAACCCGGATCGACTGCGCCGCCTGCTCTCCCTGGCGGGGGGGGAGATCTCCCCGACGGCACCGTTCCGCCTCAATGCCGAGAAGGTCGTGGCGTCGTTCCGTGGGGAGGAGCGGGCCCTTCGCCGGGTGCTGAAGCGACTCGACCGCGAGGAGTTCCCGTACAAGATCCTGCGGGCATCGGGCCACCCGTTCTCCGCCGAGGAGTCGCTGCCCCTCCTCACCCCGCTCCAGGCGCGACTCGTCGCGCGGGCGTGGGTCCTGGGTTACTTCGCCGTGCCGCGGAGGATCACACTGAGCCGACTCGCCCGACAAACCGGTCGCAGTCCGCCCGGGCTCGGCAAGGTGCTGCGTCGCGCCGAGGGGCGCCTGGTCGCCCGCTGGCTCGCCTCGGAAGGGCCGGTGCCGGACGACGGCGTTCCGGCGGCGCTCTCCGCGCGGGAATCGTAAAGAGAACCCCCGACTCCCGGGCGCCGTGGCTCCGCGGGTACGGACCGTGGTCGTCGAGCGACTTCCCGACGCCGCCTCGGTCCCGCTGCCGGCCCGGGCGACCGACGGTTCGGCCTGTTTCGACCTCGCGGCCGCCGAGGCGGTCGACCTCGAGCGCGGCCGGGTGACCCTCGTTCGGACCGGACTCCGGGTACGCTGCCCGGCCGGGACGTTCCTCGAGGTCCGACCGAGGAGCGGACTCAGCTCCCGCGGGGTCGTGATGGTGAACGCGCCGGGGACGATCGACCGGGACTACTCCGGTGAGGTACGGGTCCCGCTCACGTTCCTGTTCGACGGGCCGTACCGGATCGAGGTCGGGGACCGTATCGGGCAGATGCGGCTCGTCGAGGACCTTCCGACCCGGTTCCGCCCGGGGAAGGTCCGCGCCCGGGCGAGCCGCGCCGGCGGATTCGGGAGCACGGGACGATAGCGTCCCGCTAGAGCGTCGTCTGGACGGTCTTGGGGCGCGGCGGCGCGAGCCCTCGCCCGGACTCCGCATCCTCCTGTACCTTCTCCAGCATGTCGTGCATCCGCCGTTCGCGTGCCGAGGAGGCCCGGTTCAGCCCCACGTCGCGGGTCCCCTCGGCCACGAGCACGAGGACGCGGCCGGTCCGGGCCCGGCCGGTGCGACCGCGACGCTGGATCGTACGGATCACATCGGGGATCGGCTCGTAGAAGATCACGAGGTCGGTCGCCGGGATGTCGAGCCCCTCCTCCGCGACGGACGTCGCCACAAGGCAGTTCACGGTCCCGGAGCGGAACCCATCGAGGATCCGGACCTGGTCCCGCTGGGAGAGACCGACGTCGTCGCCGTGCGTCGCCTGACCGACGAACCGTGCCGGACGGACGGCGGGGTCCCCGAGCTTCTCGAGCTCGGCGACCAGGCGGTCCACCGTGTCCCGGTACTGGCTGAATACGATGACGCGCGCCTCGGGCTTGCGTCGCAGCTCGTCGGCGACGAGCCCGACGGTCGTGGCGACCTTGGGGTGTTCCAGGGTCAGCTGCTCGAGGCGGCGACGGACTTCGATCACGTCCGGGTCGCCGAGGAACGCCCGCTGGGCCGGGGTGACACGCTTCCCCGGAGCCGGGTCCTGCCGGGCGAGGAAGTCCCGGAGCGACTCCACCCCCTGGCTCTCGATGAGCTCGAGGGCGTGCAGGGTCTTCATCGCGGTCGCCTGCGCCGTGACCGCCTTCCAGAGATTGGGGGCGGAGGCACCGCTCCGCCGTTCCGCTTCGATCCCTCGGTGCAGCGCCGCGCCGACGTCGAGCAGGACCCGTCGACTGACCTCCACCCCCGAGACGAGGCCGAGCTGGCGGAGGATGTCGAGCGGTCGCTGCACGGCCGCTCGCAGGCGGATCGCGAGGTCCTGCACCTCGACCGGCATCCGGACCTCGACCGTCTCCACGCCGATCCCGTGCACGTACGGCAGCACGTCCGGGGAGCGGTCCGTGCGGTACTCGAACCGCTCGATCCCGAGATGGTTCCAGACCTCGCGGATGCGCGAGAGGCTCCCGCCCGGCGAGGCGGTCATCGCGAGTACGCGAGCCCCCGGCCCGGTGCGGTTGGCGGCGCCGATCCCGACGTACGGGTAGTCCCCCACCGCCCGGTGCGCTTCGTCGAAGACGATCAGCGAGAAAGTGTCCAACGGAAAGCCCCCTTCGGCGAGGTCGTTGCCGATCACCTGGGGCGTGGCGACCACGACCTGGGGGGGGCGGAGGAGCTCCGCCCGTCGGTCCGGCGGGATCGCTCCGGTCAGTGTGAGGGGCTCCGGTGCGAACAACGACCCGGCCACGCTCCGGGCGTGCTGCACGACGAGCGGACGCGTCGGCGCGAGGAAGAGGATCGATTTCGTCGGCGCACGGAGGAGGAACTCCGCTACGACCCGCAGCGCGATCGCCGTCTTCCCGAGCCCGGTGGGGAGGACGGCCAGGGTGTTGTGATCGACCGCGGTCTCCGCGATCAGCTGCTGGTAGAGGCGGTCCTCGAGCACGCCCGGGCGAACCCTCGGGTGTTCGACGGTCCCCATCCGCGCGTGGCTCCGGGTCGTCAGCGGACGGAGCTTTATGAGCGACCGCCTACGCGTCGGGGATGGTGCCGTTCTGGGCCGTCCTCCTCCTGATCGTCGGGGCGGTGGTCGTGCTGCTGTACCAGGGCGCAGCGATCCTGCTCGCGTACGAGATGGTACGGCTCGAGCCCGCGCCCCCCGACCCCGTTCCGGTCGCGCGGGGGCGCGTCAGCGTCGTCATCGCGGCCCGGAACGAGGAGGACGACCTCGGAGCGACTCTCGACGCACTGCTCGCGCAGGATTATCCGGACCTCGAGATCGTCGTGGTCGACGGCGGGTCGACCGATGGGACCCGGTCCGTGATCGACGCCCGCGGCCCACGGGTCCGATGCGTACCAGAGCCCCCCCTCCCGCGCGGGTGGGTCGGGAAGAACTGGGCGTGCTGGACCGGCGCTTCCGCGACGGACGGCCCCTGGCTCCTCTTCCTCGACGCGGACGTGCGGACCCACCCGGCCGCCGTTCGCACGACGCTCGAATGGGCGGAGCGCGAGCGGGCGGACCTCGTCACGATCGCGCCGCAGCTCGAGATGGTCGGCTTCTGGGAGCGACTCGTCCTCCCGATGTACATCCAGATGGTCCTGACGTACTTTCGCACCCCGCACATGCACCGCGCCGGGTCGCGGGCCGCGATGGCCAACGGCCAGTTCTGGCTGACCCGTCGAACGGAGTACGCGGCCACCGGAGGCCACGCCGCGGTTCGGGGGCGGGTACTCGAGGACGTGGCGATCGCGCGACGGTACCGGGACGCCGGACTCCGTCTGCGGGTCGCCTGGGCGCCGAACCTGGGCCGGACCCGGATGTACCGCGACCGCCACGAGATGTTCGAGGGGCTGCTGAAGAACGTCCATGGCCTCGATTTCTCGGCGGCCCGCCAGGCGGGATTCCTCGCCGGCCTCGTCGGACTGTTCCTGCTGCCGCTCGGTCTCCTCCCGCTCGGCCTCGCGACCGGGAGCCTCCTCCTCGCCGCGCTCGGCGCGATCCTCTACCTCGCGCTGTTCGGCAAGCACGTCGCCTTTGCCCACGCGATCGGCGCACCGGCGGCGTACGGTCTCCTGTACCCGCTCGCCATCGGCTGGTACGTCGGGCTGGTCTCCACCTCGCTCGTCCGAGGGCTGCGCCGTCGCCCGATCGACTGGAAGGGCCGTTCGTACCCGCTCGACGGCTGACCCCTCCGAACCGCTAAGTGGTCGACCGACCTCGAAGAGAGGAGACCATGGAGGGTTCCGCGGACACCGCGTTCGAGCTGTTCATCGGCGGTCGGGAGGTCCCCGGAACGCGGGGAGAGCGGCGCACGCTCACCGACCCGGCGACCAACGCCCCGGTCGCGAGCACCGCGGTCGGGTCCCGGGACGACGCCCGCGCGGCGATGGAAGCCGCGGACCGAGCGTTCCGCGAGTCGAACTGGTCGACCGAGGACGGCGCACGGCGCGCTCGCGCGCTCCAGAAGCTCGCCTCCCTCCTCGAAGCCCGGGCCGAGGCGTTCGCGCAGCTCGAGACCCGGAACATGGGAAAGCCGCTCCGGGAATCGCGCGGCGACATCGGCTACGTCGTCCGGACCCTCGAGTACTGTGCCGGTCTCGCCGATAAGGTGGAGGGAGAGACGATCCCGGTGCCGGGCGGCCGGCTCGACTACACGCTGCGGGAACCCCTCGGGGTCACGGTCCACCTCGCTCCCTGGAACTATCCGCTCGTCCTCGCGATCCGCTCCGTCGCTCCCGCGCTCGCGGCCGGGAACGCGGTCGTGCTGAAGCCGGCGAGCCTCACGCCGCTCACGGCGCTCTCGCTCGCCCGCCTCGCGGGAGAAGCGGGAGTACCGGCCGGGATCCTGAACGTGGTCGTCGGCAGTGGGCCCGACGTCGGGGAGGCCCTGGTGGAGGACCCCCGGTGCCGTTCGGTGACGTTCACGGGGAGCGGCGAGGTCGGACAGCGGATCGCGGAACTCGCCGCGCGCCACCTCGTGCCCGCAACACTCGAGCTCGGGGGGAAAGGGCCGGTCATCGTCTTTCCGGACGCGGACGTTGACCGGGTCGCCAAGTCGATCGGTTACGGCATCTTCGGGAACGCCGGCCAGATGTGCTGGGCGGCCTCGCGCCTCATCGTCCACGAGAGCCTGCGCGCGCCGCTGGTCGAACGGGTCCGGGCCATCGCGGAATCCCTCAAGCTCGGGCCGGGGGTCGAGGACGGCGTGGAGATGGGCCCCCTCGTCTCGAAGGAGCACGCCGAGAAGGTCCTCGGGTACGTTGCCGAGGCGCGGACCGACGGCGGTACGGTCGTCACCGGAGGGACGAAGGTGACGGACGGGCGCCTCGACGCCGGGAACTTCGTGCGCCCGACGATCCTCGCCGACGTGCCGCCCTCCTCGCGCGCCGTCCGCGAGGAGATCTTCGGACCGGTGCTCTCGGTCACCTCCTTCACGGATACGGACGATGCCGTCCGGACCGCGAACGACACCCCCTATGGCCTCCTCGCCGCCCTCTGGACCCGCGACCTCGCGACCGCGCATACCGTCGCGCGCCGTCTCGAGGCGGGGATGGTCGTCGTCAACGACGCCCCGATGACGTTTCCGCAATCCCCGTTCGCCGGGGTCAAGGGCAGCGGCCTTGGGTTCGAGCAGGGCCTCCGCGCCCTGGAACCGTTCACCCGCCGCAAGAACGTCCTCCTGAACCTGGGAGCCCCGAAGCGAAAGGCGTAGCGGCGCGGGTCCGGGCCACCGGCGGGAGCCGTGCCGGGTACGTACGAAAGCCGAAAAGGGAGCTCGCGGGTCGTCGGGGGGCCGTGACCGACCCGGAACCGCCCCCCGCGACCTGGGGCGCCTGCCAGTTCTGCGGCGTCGCCGCCCCCGCGGGGGCGACGAAGTGCCCGATCTGCGGGGCCGAGAACCCGGTCCCGGCCGCGGAGATCGCCACCGCCCAGCCGCGCGTCCGGCGACGGATCCGCCTGACCGCCGCCTTTCGTACCCTCATCGTCGTCGCCGTGGCCGGCGCGCTCGCCTACACGCTCCTCGCGGCGGTGATCGCCGGGCCGCCGGTCGTGGCCGACCCGCTGACGACGGCCGGTACCTACGCGATCGGCCCCGGGAACTTCACCGTGATCTCGGGGAACATCACCGGCGGGGACTTCGTCGTCGGGAACTACACGGCGCTCGACCCGCCCGGCATCGACATCTCGGTCTCGGTCTACAACTCGAGCCAGTGGCAGTGGTTCACCACGGGCTCCGGTTCTCCCGGCGCCCAGTGGAACAACACCCCGACGTTCGACGGCCGCATCGTGTTCTCCGCGCCGTACACGGACATGTACTACTTCGTGTTCCTGAACCCGCAACCGCCGTCGAGCCACCTCACGGTGGACCTGTACGTGACGACGGAGTACGAGTCGAACGTCGGTGACGACGGGTTCGCCTAGTCGGCGGCGGCCGGAGGCGCGTCCTCGACGGGCGCTGCGAACTCGCTGCGGCGCAGGTACTCGGGAGGCACCTTGTCCACGAGGAAGACGGTCTTCCCGGCCTGCATGATCACGATGCCGTCCGAGCGCGCCCGGCGGGCGTCGATCTCGAGGACGACGGGCTTCGGGGTCCGGACGGACCCCGCGGAGTGGGCGTCGCCCGCGGTCCGGGAGAGGTGGACCTTCTTCCGGTCGGACGGCTTCAACCCGACCTCGAGCACGATGGCGACCTCCTCCTCCGTCACCGGGTAGAACAGCTGGTCCGGGATGTTCTCCGTCGGCAGGTCGAGCTCGACCTCCACGGTGTGGGCATAGGTCGCGCGGATCATCTCCTCCCGCACCTCGTACCGGCCCTTCGGGTCGGTCTCGGCGATCGCCACGAGGTGTTGGGGTCGCAGCCAGTGGTAGGCGGGGTGCTTCTGCCCGATGGCGCGGACGATCTGCGGCAGCGAGACCCACCCGCGTTTGTCGATCTCGAGCCGGTAGCGGTCGGGGAAATGACGGAGGATCCCGGTGAGGATCCGGCCGAGGTGGTCGAGCTCCCGGTCGTTCATCAGGAACCGGCCCGGTTGCCCGCAGACGGGGCACGCCTCGGCTCGGAAGTACCCGTGCTGGGCGCACTCCTTCAGCATCGCGTCGGCGTCCTCGTTACGCCTTGACCTTGTCCGCCTTTTTCTCGAAGTCGGTCAGGAGGTCGCCGTAGAGGTCGGCGAGGTCCTTCAACACTCGCTTCAGGACCTGCTGGGGCTTCTCCCCCTTCGTTTTGAGGACGAGGGTCGGCCGTTCGAGATAGGGGTGACCGAGATAGTACCGAGCTTCGACGACCTTCTCTTCCTTCTGGAGGGCCTCGACGAGCGGGATGAGGAGCGTCTCCTCCCCGCGGGGCAGTTCCACGCGAAGGAGGTCGTTGGACTTTTCGACGACGCGGATCTCCATCGGGGGCACCGGAAGTCGGCCCACCTGCGCTCGGTTCTTAAGCGTAGCGCCAGCGGTGCCGCGCCGCCCTCGGACGGCGCGGCCCGCGCCCCGACGCGGATATAACTCTCGCCGCCTCCGGGAGGCGGTCCGGATGAAGTTTCTCGTCGTGGGAGGGGGCGCCCGGGAGCACGCGATCGCGGCGGCGCTCGCGCGCGCGGGCGCCGACGTTCTCGGGGTCAGCGCGACCGCGAACCCCGGCATCGAACGGATCGCCCGCGCGTCCGCACGGGTCGACCCGAACGACCCGGCGCGGGTCGTCGCGTTCGCCCGGAAGGAGGGCGTCGAGGTCGCCGTGATCGGCCCCGAGGCGCCGCTCGCCGCGGGGGTCGCGGACGCCCTGCGGGCGGCGGAGATCCCCACCGTCGGTCCCTCCCGGGACGCCGCCCGCATCGAGTCGTCGAAGGTGTTCTGCCGACAGCTCCTCGCCCGCCACGGGATCGACGCGTCCCCCCGGTTCGCGACCCCGACGTCGGTCGAGGAGGTCGACCGTACGGTCGCGGGATTCACCGGACCGTTCGTCGTGAAGCCGAACGGGCTGACCGCGGGCAAGGGCGTCTGGGTCCAGGGCGCGGACTTTGCCGAATCGAAGGAGGGAGCGACCTACGCGAAATCCCTCCTGCTGCAGGGCGACGGGGTCGTCCTCGAGGAGAAGCTCGAGGGCGAGGAGTTCAGCCAGATGGCGTTCGTGACCGACAGCGGCGTCTACCCGATGCCGGCGGTGCAGGACTTCAAGCGGGCCCTCGAGGGGAACCGCGGAGGGAACACCGGCGGGATGGGTTCGTACTCCCAGCGGGACCACCTCTTGCCGTTCCTCTCCGCCGCCGACCGCGACGCGGCGCTCGACATCCTCCGACGGACGGTCGGGGCCCTCCGGGCGGACGGGGTCGAGTACCGCGGCATCCTCTACGGCGGGTTCATGCTCGCCGAGCGGGGCCCCGTGCTCGTGGAGTACAACGCGCGATTCGGCGACCCCGAGGGGATCAACGCGATCACGCTCTACGAGGAAGGCAACTTCGCGGAGCTCCTCGCGGGCGTCGCCACGGGGCGCGTCGACCCGAACCTCGTCCAGTTCCGGCTCCGGTCGACGGTGGTGAGATACCTCGTGCCGCCGGGCTACGGGGATCGGCCGAAGCCCGGCGGGCTCCTCGAGATCGACACGACCGCGATCGAGGCGGACGGGGTCCACGTGTACTACGGAGGCGTCACGGCCGCCGGACCGGGGACGGTGCGCCTCGGGTCGTCCCGCGGGGTGGCGCTCGTCGGGGAGGCGAGTGCGATCCACGAGGCGGGCACGCGCGTCGAGGCCGCCCTGCGCCACGTGCGCGGCGAGTACTACGTCCGCCACGACATCGGGACGAAGGAGGACCTCACCCGCCGGGTGGAGCACATCCGCCAGCTGCGCGCGCCGGGCGCGAAACCGTCGCCGCTGCCCCTCAGCGTCTCGGCGCCGTCGGCTCCGCCGTCGAGCGCCGGTACCGCCGAGCAGCTCCTGGGGTAACGCCGCCACCCACCGTTAAATACCGTCCGTCCGGTGTTAGGGCCCTGCCATGTTCTGTCCCGATTGCAAGCGTCTGATGCGCCCCGACCGGGCCGCCGGGGTCTGGAAGTGCTCGAGTTGCGGGAAGAAGGTCCCGCTCGGCCGCGGGGTCGAGGTCGGCCGCTCGACGCCGGCGGGCCGCGAGGTCTCGGTCGTCGACACGAAGACCGTCACGCTCCCGACGGCCGAGGAGCTCTGCTCCAAGTGCGGGAACACGAAGGCGTACTGGGTGCTCCGGCAGACCCGGGGGTCGGACGAACCCGAGACCCGGATCTTCGAGTGCACGAAGTGCGGCTACAAGTGGCGAGAGTACCAGTGAGCGCCGTCGCGTTCGAACCGGTCTCGCACGTCTTCGCACCGGAGGCCCTCGGCCGAACCGTCCGCGTCCGCGGCTGGGTCCAGCGTTCCCGTTCCTCGGGGGGGATCCTGTTCCTCCTCCTGCGCGACCGGACCGGGACGGTGCAGGTCACCGGCAAGAAGGACGTCCTGGGGCCCGAGCTGTTCGACGCGACCGAACACGTTCAGGTGGAGGGAGCGATCGAGGTCGAGGGGGCCGTCGCCGAGGACCCGCGCGCCCCGGGGGGCCGGGAGCTCCGGGCCCGCACGCTCCGCATCGTGGACGCCGGGGTCCCGTTCCCGATCTTCCAGGAACAGACCGAGGAGTTCCGGCTCGACAAGCGCCACCTCGTGATCCGCTCGACCGCGCACGTCGCGACGTTCCGGATCAAGTCGGAGCTGCTCCGGGCGATGCGCGAGTTCCTGGACGCCGAGGAGGTGCTCGAGGTGACGCCGCCGATCCTCACCGGCAACCCGGCCGAAGGGGGATCGGAGGCGTTCACGATCGACTACTTCGGACGCCCCGGCTACCTTTCGCAGAGCGCGCAGCTCTACCTCGAGGCGATGCTCTCCCCGCACGAGCGCGTCTACGCGCTGACGCCGTCGTTCCGGGCGGAGAAGTCCCGGACCCCACGCCACCTGACCGAGTACCAGCATCTCGAGGTCGAGCTCGCGTGGTGCGACCTGGACGGGCTGACCGACTTCCTCGAGCGGATGGTCGTCTCGGTCTCGCACGCGATCGCCGAGCGACGCCCCACCGAGCTGAAGACGCTCGGGCGGGACCCCGAGGAGCTGCGCGCGATCCGGGCGCCGTTCCCCCGCCTCCCGTACGCGACCGCGGTCGCGCAGCTCGCCGCACAGGGGCTCCCGGTCCACTGGGGGAGCGACCTCGCGACCGCCGAGGAGCGCGCGCTCACCGTCGAGCAGCACGTCCCGGTCTTCGTCACGCACTTTCCCCGCGAGCTCAAGGCGTTCTACATGGCGCGTTCGCCGGGCGACCCCCGGACCGTCGAGGCGGCGGACCTGCTCGCCCCCGAGGGGTACGGGGAGATCGCGGGGGCGTCGTGCCGCGAGACGGACCTCGAGGCGCTGACGCAGCGGTTGGTCGAGATGGGCGCGAACCCGACGGAGTACGAGTGGTACCTCGACCTCCGCCGGCACGGAAACGTCCCCCACGCCGGGTTCGGTCTCGGGGTCGAACGGGTCCTGCGCTGGATGCTCCGGCTCGAGCACATCCGCGAGACAACGCCGTTCCCGCGCACGCCGGCGCGACACACCCCGTGAACCGCGGCGGCGCCGCGTCCGGAGACGGCAAGGTTCAAGAGCGGGAGTGAGGGTGGCCGCGCTGCCTCATCCCGCGGAGATTCGAACGTGGTCGCAGCGCACGGTTCGGACCGGGGAACGGAACGGGCCGTCGTCGCCGCCGGTCCGGCCGTCACGGTCGGTCGCGTCACGCACCAGGACGTCCCCGAGATCTGCAGCCTCTACCGACGCGTCTGGGAGACCGCCGCTCCCGCCGGTCTTCCGCCCGAGCTCGTGAAGTCCTGGCAGCCGACGCCGCTCGAGTTCACGAGCTGGATGGAGGGCGTGACGTACTTCGCCGCGCGCCGCGACGGCCGACTGCTCGGCGTGATCGGTTGCGAGGTCGTCCACGGCAATTGCCACCTCGTCCACCTCGCGGTCGACCCGGACGCCCGCCGCAAGGGGATCGGCACCGCGCTCGTCGCGGCGGGCCTCGAATGGGCCCGGCACTCGAGCGCGTCGGGCGTGTGGGTCGACACCCTCGCGCGATTCACGGCCGCGTCCGCGATGTTCAAGCACCTCGGATTCTCCGAGTGCGGCGTCCTCCACAAGCACGAGTGGAACGAGGATGTCCGGCTCTACGAGCAGCTCCTCTAGCGTCGCCCCGACGCCGAGCGCGCCGACCGGCTCGACGGCATACCGTGGGTCTGTTGGAGCGCTCTCAGCCGGCGCAGCCCCTCCTCGGGGTGGCCGCGGAAGAACTCCCGCGCCCCGCGGGCGAGCTCGGTCGCCTCGAGCTCGGTCGCGATCCCGTGCGACCGCTCCTCGAGGAGGTAGTCGCCGTAGTCGGAGATGTACCGGGGCAGTCCCGCCTTCAGGCGGTTGACGGCCTGGAGCCGGAGCGAGCGGATCTGCTGCTTCAGCGGGGCGAGCTTCCCCGCACGCAGCGCCGCCTCGAGCTCGTCCGCGATCCCCGCGGGGTCCTCGGGGGGCTCGACGCCGAGCGCCTGCATGTCGCGGAGCAGCGCGACGACGCGCTCGAGCTCCTCCCGCGCCTGGTCGAGGTGCCGCTCCTTCAGCGAGACGACCCGGTCGACCTGTTGGAACGTGGAGAGCGCCTGGGGGATGTCGCCGGTCCGTGCGGCGTGCAGCGTGTCCTCGATCTGGTCCCGCTCCAGACGGCTATCGACGGCGTAGGCCTCGAGCCGGGTCAGGCGGGCCTTCGTCCGCCGCTCCCACTCCTCGAACGCGGAGACGATCCGCTTCTGGGCGATCCGTTCGATTCCCCGGACCGCCTCGGCCCAAGGCTCGGGGTTGTACGACGTGCGGGCGGCCTCCTCGGCCCAGTTGGGCAGTCGCGGGATCGAGACGCCGAGCGGTCCGGCGCCTTCCGCCCACTGCGCGAC
>JBAWFC010000084.1:0-3626 GCA_049591535.1 Thermoplasmata archaeon
CCGACTGCGGCCGGATCTTCCGCTCCGAAGACGCCCTCGCCGCGCACCGCGAGGAGAGCCACTCCGGTCTCGAGGCTCCTCGCTCCGTCTCGCCCGCACTCTCCAGCGTCACGTGCGCGAGCTGCGGCCGAGCCCATCCGACAACGATTCTGCCCGTTTTGGCCCCCTCATCGCCCCGGCGGCATGTTCCGGCGACCACTCGGACCTCGGCAGGCTCGATCGGCTCTACGCTCTGCGTCTCGTTTCGGAACCTCTCCCCACCTCCGAACCAGAAGACGAACGCCTGAGTCCAACCCATTCACCCCCCTTTTTTCGGCGCCCGAGCAATCGAGCCGGCCCGTGCCTTTCGTTTGAAGAAGCCAGTGTGGCAAGCCGTCCGGAGCCCATCCTCGTCTTTTGCTCCCTCTGCCGACAGCCGATACGACGGAACGGGATACTGGGGATTTCCTTCTGCCCGGTACACGGGACGAGCCGGGGGTTCACCTTCATCCCGTTGACCCGAAAACCGCGCTCGGAGGTCTGAGCTTGCACGACGCGCGCGGAGGGGTCCGGGGAGACTTTCCCGCACCACAGGTTTCCCTATCTCCGTCAGCGACGCAGCCCCCCGGGCCCGCTGGGGGTCCCTCCCATCCCCTCGTACTCCCCTCGGTTTCCCCCCGGAAACCAACCCGTTTCCCCCCGGAAACCCCGGTCGGTGCGCGGATACAGGTCTACCCTAGAGACCTCGAGCGGTTTCATGCACTGGTTCGGAGATACGCGAAGAGCGGGCTGATCGCCTCCACCGGAATCGACCTTGAGACCGGGAAGCGGGTCGGAGGGCGACCCCCGGTAGCTTCCGAAGCGTTCCGGGCGCTCTTGGAGAATGCGGAGGCCGCTTCACGCCGCCCGCGCGCGTCGGGTCGGACCGAACGCGTTCGGCGAATTGACGACTCAGCCCGGGTCGGTTTCGGGAGGTTGTTCCGTTCTTTCCCGACCCGGCTCCTGCCCTACCGACCCTCGGTCGAGCGGGTCGTGGCTCAGGCTATTGGCGCGGATAGACCCCAACGGCGCATCTCAGCGACCGTTGGCTTCTGTGAGCGGCACTTCATTGCCGGCTTCGCCGTCGGTGATGGAAGGCCGGCGCGGCTCGACCTCGTCCTACCCACAATGGTTCCCGACCTCTACTACGGATGGGGACCGGTGGTCTACCAGACCACCCTCGACGGCGACGGGAGCGTGGCGGCGTGACCCACTACGTCGACCTCGCGGTCCTCAGCCGGCGTGAGCTCGAGAACCTTCTGCTGACCGAACACGGCGCACTGGCCCGGACCCTCGAGGCCATCCGCACTTGCACCGAACCCCAATGGAGAGTGCGCCGTGAGGTCGAAAGGATAGTGGAGGAGGCAGTCGATCGCCGTCCTTTCGTCGTGGCCTACGCCCGCGGAATCGATGCGGACCGAGGACGAGTTCGAATTCACCGAAACGCCGAACGATGGGATCGGTGGGGGGAGATCGAGGCGTGAGCCCTATCGATCGCGACCCCGTGATTCTTCAGGGGCACGTCTTGGACATTCTCCGAACCCTCGCCCTCGAGTCGGTGCACTGCGTCGTCACTTCGCCCCCCTACTGGGGCCTTCGGACCTACGGCACCGAACCGCAGATCTGGGGAGGCTCCCCCCGGTGCGTCCACTCATGGCAGACGGCGGTCATCCCATCGGGGAACGGGCAAACCACACACCCCATGGTCGCCCAGACATTGAACGGCGCCTCAGCAACTCGTTCCCCCCGCACGTCGACGACCTGTCGGGACTGCGGGGCATGGCAGGGCGAGCTCGGCCTCGAGCCTACGCCCGAACTCTATGTGGACCATCTCGCAGGCGTCTTCGACGAAGTTCGGAGAATCTTGCGCTCCGACGGAACTCTCTGGCTCAACATGAGCGACACCTACTGCACACACCCATCAGGCCTTTCCGGGGAGAAACGCTGGAAAGCATCCACCCTTGAGATTCGTGACCGGACCGGCGCCGAGCAAGCGGGGTCGATCGACAAGCGAACGCCCAACCTGAAGGAGAAGGATCTCATTGGAATCCCGTGGAAGGTTGCCTTCGAGCTCCAGCGCCGAGGTTGGTGGCTTCGATCTGACTGCATCTGGGCGAAACGCAATCCGATGCCCGAGCCGGTCCGGGACCGTCCGACCCGCTCCCATGAGTACGTCTTCCTGCTGGCGAAGTCGCGACGTTACTTTTACGATGCCGAGGCCGTCCGGGAACCGCTCCGAGAGAGCTCGCTGAGGAGACTCCGCCACCACCAGCCGAACCCGGTTGACAACCCAGCGTACCAGTCGAAGCACGCGAGGGGAGACTTACGTCGCTTCCCTATGCTCGCCAACACGGATACGGCGGGACGAAACCTCCGGTCGGTCTGGCAGATTGCGACACAGCCCTATCCCGGCGCTCACTTCGCGACTTTTCCCGAAGCGCTCCCGGAGGTGTGCATACGTGCGGGGACATCCCAGCACGGGGCTTGCGCGAATTGCGGGGCACCTTGGGCGCACAAGGTTCGCGCGGAGGGCGGGGGGATCGGCCATGATTGGCACCCGAACAAGTCCCTTGCCTTCGGCCGAGGCCAGGGAATCGCCGCGCCGGGAATCCACGACGGCACTTACCACAGGATCGACCTCGGCTTCCGCAAGGCCTGCTCGTGCGAGACCCAACACGTCGCGCCATGCGTGGTGCTCGACCCGTTCATGGGCAGTGGCACGGTGCTCGCCGTTGCACGCCGTCTCGGACGCCGGTCGATTGGCATTGACCTCAATCCAAGGTACGCGACCCTCGCCCGAGAGCGAATTGAGGCGGCAGTCTCGATGGTCGCCGCGACCGAGGAGGCGAATGCATGACCCGGGTGGCGATCTACGCCCGGGTCTCCACGAAGGATCAATCGACCGAGGTTCAGGCGACTCAACTCACGGCATACTGCGAGGCACGGGGCTGGACCAACATCGCGATCTTCCGCGATGATGGTATCTCGGGAGTCAGGGACAATCGGCCCGAGCTCGATCGGCTTCGGCAGCGATTGGCCACCGGAGAGTTCAACACGATTGTTGTCACAAAGATGGATCGGTTGGGCCGATCCCTGGGGATGATTCTCCGGTTGTGGGACGAGGCCGACGCCGCAGGGGTCCGCGTGATCGTCATCGACCAGACACGTAAGCGGGTCGCCGTCTCTTCGAGCTCAGGCCTACACTGCCTCACCCCTTCATGAAGCTCACTGGGGCGGCTCGAGAGCCGGGGGTAGCGTTCGACCGGTCCGGTATTTCCCGCACACAGACACAAGCACTCGTAGGTGCAGACTGAGTCTCCAACGGATACCGAACGACCGCATTCAAAGGAAAGCCGTCAGGCGGCAATCGATACACCAGCGGTCCGTCCGACCCGAGTTTGGACAACGCCCCCTTCCACTGACGTGGGTTGTGTAGTATCACCGATTACCTAATTCTACTGGAGACTGCTACCGATAGTGTAGTGGAGGCGTTTACTTATTAGGGTAGTATCCTTCCCTCTCTCGTGACCTTCATCTGGGGGAGGAAGCATCCCTCCGGCCGCGTCGACTACTACCTCCGCCAGACCGCCCGCGACGGCGGCAAGGTC
>JBAWFC010000085.1:0-28833 GCA_049591535.1 Thermoplasmata archaeon
GACGCGCGAGGGCCAGGCGCCCGGCGAGCACCGCTACGAGGCGCTCGTTCGGCACCTCCAGCGCGACCAGGCCCGGACGATCGATCGGGTCGTTCGCCGGGGCGCCGCCGCCGAGGGCCTCGGCGGCCCCGATCGCCTCCGCCCGCGCGAGCGCGGCGCTCTCCCCGGAGAGTTCCACGTACAACCGGGTCACGAGGGCGCCTCCGCGTTCCACTCCCGAAGGCGGCGGCGGAGGTTCGAGACGTGCGAGCCCTCCCAGTACACATGGCCACAATCCGAGCAGCGGTAGAGCGGCAGGCCCTCCGCCACCCGGTCCCAGGGGATACCGGTGGGCGCGTCGCCGGGGGTCGGCGAGGCGCATGCCGCGAGCTCCCCGTTGCAGAGCGTGCAACGCTCGAATCGGACGTCGAGCGGCACGTCAGGGAAAGCGGCGCGGGTGGCGCGAAGTTGGTCTTCGAGGCGGGGGCTGGTCAGCAGCAGGGCTTTTCCTGCCCGCCGGGAGAGCGCCCGGTCCCGCGTGAGGACGACGCGGTCCTCGCGCCGGGCCCGGCGGACGATCTCGTCGTCCGACCATCCGCGGGCGTACGTCGTGTCGCACCCGAGGATCCGCAGATATCGCGCCAGCCGGCCGACCATCTCGTCGGCGAGGAGCCGGGGCGGCGACACACCCCGCGAGCCGACCGCGGGGGATTATGCTTGTCCCCTTTCGTATTATACCGGCGGTCGTCTCGGCGCGCCCTCGGGGGAGGGTTCTGTGCGGCTGTTCGGAACCAACGGGATCCGCGAGGTGGTGGGCGACCCGCTGACCGCCCCGTTCGTGACGCGGGTCGCGAGCGCGATCGGTCAGCTGATGCCGCCGGGACCGCCGATCGTGGTCGGCTGGGACGGACGCACGTCGAGCCCCGCATTCTCCCGTATCGTGGCCGGGACCCTCGCCGCGGCCGGTCACCACGTGATCGAGCTCGGGATCCTCCCGACCCCCGCCATCCAGTACAACGTGACCCGGCTCGGAGCCCAGATGGCGGTCGTCGTCACCGCCTCCCACAACCCCCCCGAGTTCAACGGGATCAAGTGCATCGCCGCCGACGGCCTCGAGGTCTCCCGCGAGACCGAAGAGGCGATCGAGGCCGGGGTCGAGCGCGGGGCGGTCGCCTCGGTTCCGTTCGACCGGATCGGCGATATCACGCCGCGTACCGACGGGGGGCGCGCCTACGTCGACGGGATCCTCGCGCAGGTCGACGGGGCGCGGATCCGCGCGCGGAAGTTCACGGTGGTGCTCGACTGCGGGAACGGCGCCTCGGTGCCGACGAGCCCGCCGCTGCTGCGCCGGCTGGGCTGCCGGGTCCTCACGATCAACGGTCACGTCGACGGAACGTTCCCGGGCCACCTCTCGGAGCCCACCGAGGCGAACCTGGCGGACCTCAAGCGCCTCGTCCCCGTACTCCGTGCGGACTTTGGGGTCGCGCACGACGGAGACGCGGACCGGGCGGTGTTCGTCGATGGCGAGGGCCGCTTCGTCCCGGGCGAGGAGATCCTCACGCTGCTGGCCCAGGACGCCGTGCAACGCACCGCCGGGGGGGTGGTCGTCTCCCCGGTCACGGCCTCCCAGAGCGTCGAGGATGCGGTGACGGCCGCCGGAGGGACGGTCGTCTACACCCGCGTCGGTTCCCCGAGCGTCACGCACGAGATGCAGGCGCGGCACGCGGTCTTCGGAGGGGAGGAGAACGGCGGCCTGATCTTCCCGACTTTCCAGATCGCTCGGGACGGGGCGATGACGCTCGCCGCGGTCCTCGACCTGCTCGCCCGTCGGGGGACGGGACTCGCCGCGGCGCTGGTGGGGCTTCCCCGCTATGCGCTCGTCAAGGAGAAGGTACCGTGCCCCGCCGCACTTCGCGAGCCGGTCCTGGCCCGTCTCCGCGACACCCTCTCGAAAGGAGCCGAACGCGTCGTGACCCTCGACGGGGTGAAGGCGTACCGCGACGGGGGCTGGGTCCTCCTGCGACCGTCCGGGACCGAACCGCTCTTCCGGGTCTTCGCGGAGTCGAAGGACCCGGCGAAGGCGCGCGCGCTCGCCGATGCCGGCCTCGCGGCGGTGAACGCGGCCGTGGCCGAACTGAGTCGGCCCCACTGACCGGCCCGAGGGCTCCCTCCGCCGGTCCGACGGTGGGCCCGCCCGGTCATCGGAGGAGCGGCCCGATCACGAGGAGCCCCAGGAACAGGAGGACCAGAACCACGATCGTGATCGCGGTCATCGAGCGCTCGTGGCCCCGCCGGAAGTAGTAGGACCCGGAGGCGACCCGAACGATCGGGGTGGCGACCAGCGCGAGGAGACCGAGCGTGAGGTACGCCTCGAGCGACCCGGACGCGAGCCCGCGGGCGAGCCCCTCGAGGCTGAGGTACTGGAGGATCGGGTTGGACGCGAGCGCCGACCCCGAGGTGGCGCCCGGATGGGCGATGAGGTAGGCGATGACACCGCTCACGAGGAGAACGAGCGCGGTGAGGAGCCCCCCCCGCAGCACGAGCGTCATCCGTCGGTACGCCTCGACCGGGAGCCGGGGCGAAGGGGTCGGAGGCGCGGCGTTCGACGTCACGGCAGACCGAACCCCCGCAGGATGAGCTCCACCGCGAGCACGACGATGACCGGGAGGAAGAGGAGCCGGACGGTCCGGTTCCGCAGCCCGGGGAGTACCCGGCTTCCGACGTACGCCCCCGCGGCCGTGCCGATGGCGACCGGCGCGGCGATCAACGGGTTCACGTACCCCGCCGCGAGGAGGATCCCGGCCCCGGCCGCGGCGGTCACGCCGATCATGAAGTTGCTCGTCGCGGTGGAGATCTTCATCGGAAGTCGCAGGAACCGCTCGAGAGCGAACACCTTGAACACGCCTCCGCCGATCCCGAACATCCCCGACACCGTCCCGGCCCCGAACATCACGCCGAGCGCGGGGGTCGTCTCCGCCGCCCGGTAGGCGACCACCCGACCGGACGACCGGTCGAAGTACTCGCCGGAGAGCCCGAGCGCCTTCGACCGTCGGTCCGGAACGGCCGCGGTGGGAAGTTCCTCGTTACGACGGGCGATGCTCCCCGGGACGATCGCGAGGAGAATGATCCCGAGCGCGACGAGGAGTGCGTCGTCGAGGTTCGCGTGCGTGAGGAACACCGTGATCGTCGCGCCGACGAGCGCCCCCGGGACGGTCGCGATCTCGAGGAACATGCCGATCCGGATGTCGGTGAGGCGGTCGTGAAGGTAGGCGGCACCGGTCGTGGAGGAGGTGGCCAGTATCGCCATCGACCCGGTGCCGACCGCGATCGGGAACGGAACCCCGAAGACGATGACGATCACCGGGATCACGATGACCGCGCCACCGAGGCCGGTCAGGGAACCGACGAGCCCCCCGGCGACCGCCACCAGGGCGAGGAGGAGAACGAACAGGCCCAGGTCCACGGGACGGCAGGAACCGCCGGTCGAGAAAAGGGCGCTGGCGCCGGAGCGCGCGGTCGCGGAGCGGCGAAACCTCAAGGAGCCCCGGTCGATGCCGCGGGACCAGCGCGGGAGCCGAAGCGTGGAGGCACGAGGGGACCGGGTGGCGTTCGGCGGACCGGGGATGACCCCCCGGTGGTCCCACAGCAACAAGGACGGGATCGGGACCGCTTACTCGGCCGACTCCCGACTCTGGTACACCCTCTGGCGGGGCGTCGTGACCGAGGTCTACTTCCCGACGATCGACCGCCCGCAGCTCCGGGACATGCAATTCCTTCTCACCGACGGCCGCTCGTTCTTCCACGAGGAGCGTAAGGTCCTGCGGCCGGTCACCGAACGGCCGAACGACCATGCCTTGGGGTATCGCATTCGGAGCGACGAACCCGAGGGCCGGTACCGGCTCCACAAGGACGTGATCGGAGACCCCCACCTCCCGTGCGTGCTGGAGCACGTGCGCGTCGAGACGCGCGTTCCCGGTCTCCGCGATGCGCTGCGACTCTACGTTCTCGCCTCCCCGCATCTCGACGTCGGTGGCTGGGGGAACTCCGCCGCGGTCCTCAACATCCTCGACCGGCCGGTCCTAACGGCCGAGCGGAACGGGGTGGCGCTCGCGCTCGGATGCACGGCCCCGTTCGCCCAGGCATCGGTGGGATACGTCGGGACGAGCGACGGATGGACCGACGTCTCCGAGCACCTGGGTATGGCGTGGGAGTTCGACCGGGCCCCCAACGGGAACGTGGCACTGACCGGTGAGGTGCCGATCCGACAGAATCCGGAGTTCACGATCGGCCTCGCCTTCGGAAGGACGATGGGCGCGGCGGTGACGACCCTGTTCCAATCGCTCGGGACCCCGTTCGACGTGCACTATCGCCGGTTCATCGAGCAGTGGGGACGGAGCGCGGTCCACCAACTCCCGCTCGCCGGTCCCCACGGTGACGGCGGACGGCTCTTCCGCGCGAGCCGGTCGATCCTCCTGGCCCACGAGGACAAGGTCTACCCGGGCGCCTTCATCGCCTCGCTCTCGATCCCGTGGGGGGCGTCGAAGGGGGACGAGGACCGCGGCGGCTACCACCTCGTTTGGACGCGGGACCTGTTCCACACGGCGAACGCGCTGCTCGCCTCGGGGTCGGTCGAGACGCCGGTTCGGGCGCTGATCTACCTCGCGAGCCGGCAACGCACCGACGGAGGATTCCCGCAGAACTTCTGGGTCGACGGGACGCCGTACTGGCAGGGCATGCAACTCGATGAGGTGGCGCTCCCGATCCTCCTCGCGCACCGCCTCCACCAGGCCCAGGCGCTCGGACAGTTCGACCCGTACCCCATGGTCCGTCACGCGACCCGGTTCCTGGTCGAGCACACCCCGGTGACCCAGCAGGATCGCTGGGAGGAGATCAGCGGGTACTCGCCGGCGACGCTGGCGACCTGCATCGCCGCGCTCACCACGGCGGCCGCGGTGGCCGGATCGCGCGGAGAGTCCGCCGACGCGCAGTTCGTCCAGGAATACGCGGACTTCCTCGAAAGCCACGTCGAACGCTGGACCGTGACCGAATCGGGCACGCTCGTCCCCGGCATCCCGCGCCACTACGTTCGGATCCGGCCGGCCGACATCGCAGACCCGGTTCCGAAGGAGGACTCCGAAATGGGGTCGATCCGACTGCCGAACCTCCCCCCCGGAGCCCCGGACGTATTCCCCGCCCGCGAGATCGTCGACGGCGGGTTCCTCGACCTCGTCCGCTTCGGCGTTCGCGCCGCCGACGACCCGATCGTGCTCGACAGCATCCGCGTGATCGACCGGGTGCTCAAGGTCGATACCCCCTTCGGTCCGGTCTGGCACCGGTACAACCACGACGGCTACGGAGACCGTCCGGACGGCGGCCCCTTCGAAGGTTGGGGCCAGGGGCGCGCCTGGCCGATCCTCACGGGCGAACGGGGCCACTACGAGCTCGCGCTCGGGAACGACCCCGCCCCGTACCTGCGCGCCCTCGAGCGGTTCGCGACGCCGACGGGGCTGCTCCCGGAGCAGGTCTGGGACGAGTCGGACCGGCCGGGTCTCCACCTCGAGCTGGGACGACCGACCGAGTCGGCCACTCCGCTCGCGTGGGCCCAGGCCGAGTACATCACGCTCCTTCGGTCGGCGAACGACGGGAAGGTGTTCGACCGGGTACCCGAGGCAGCCGAGCGGTACATCGAGAGGAGAGGGTCACGCCGAGCGTTCGAGATCTGGCGGTTCAATCGGCAGTCCCCGACCGCCCGTCCCGACGAGACCGTTCGGGTGATCGGCGACCGCCCGTTCCGACTGCACGCGAGCGACGACGACTGGGCCACGTTCCTGGACCTCGACTCGATCGCGACCGGGTTCGACCTGCACTTCGTCGACCTGCTGCCGCTCGAGACGGCCGGGCGCACCTGGAAGTTCACTTTCTACTGGCCGCGGGACGACCGCTGGGAGGGCCGCGACTTTGCCGTCACGGCCACGCCGTGACCCCGGAGCCGCCGGCACGACGGCCGTCGGTCCCCGGGGTCAATCGACCTTGAGCCAGCGGGCCGAGACCTGCCAGCCGATCCCGAGCATGACACCGGCGAAAAGCGCGAGGTACCCGAGGTTGATCCAGGGAACGGCGGTCCCGAGGACGAACGAACGCCCGAGCAGCGCCGAGAACGTGATCGGGTTCACCGAGGAGATCGCGAGCATCCACGACGGGAAGAACTGACCGTTGAACAGCGCGGTGCTCGCGAACATCAGGGGCATCGTGATGAAGTTCGAGACGACCCCCGGCGTCTGCCAGTCGGTCGAGGACGCCGTGATCGCGAGGAAGAGGCTCGAGAACCCGATCGCGAGGCAGAACAGCCCTCCGACCCACGCGGCCCACTCGATCGCGGACAGACGGAACGTGACCCCGAACACCGTCGCCGCGACCATCATGATCGGGAACTGGACGAGGCCGCGGGTCGCCGACCCAAGCGCCTTGGAGAGGAAGATGACCCCTTTCGACGTCGGGGTGATCAGGATGCGCTTCATGAATCCGAACCGCTTGTCCTGGATCGTGCTCATCGAGCCGAACATCCCGACCGACAGCATCGAGGTCGAGAGCGTCCCCGGCAGCAGGAACGCGATGTAGCTGTTCGCGCCCACGAACGACTGGAGGAAGCTCGCCGGGGCGTTCGCAAAGCTCGACCCGAAGAAGGCGAGCCACATGAACGGCTGGACGATCGTGATCAAGAGGACGAAGGGGTTGCGGAAGGTCCGGAGAATCTCGCGGACGTAGAGACCGTAGAACTGGCTCCTCATTTCCGCACCTGCCGCATCTGGGCGTAGAACTTTCGGATGTCCCGCATCGGCTCGTCCGAACCGAGCCGTCGGCCGGTGAGGTCGAGGAACACCGTCTCGAGGCTCGGCTTCTCGATGCTGATTCGACGCACGCTGTCCGTGCGGATCGCCCCGAGGAGACCCGGCAGCACCGCCTCCGCGGAACTGACGCGGATCGTCCACTCGTTCCCCTGGACGCGGACCTCCTGGACCCCGGCGAGGCCGGAGAGCTTCTGGGCGTCGAGCGGTTCCGCCGTCTCGAGCAGGACGATGTCGGCCTTCACCCGGGCCTTCAGTTCGGACGGAGTTCCCTCCGCGATGACCCGGCCCTGGTCGATGATGGCGATCCGGTCGCAGAGCGCATCGGCCTCCTCGATGTAGTGGGTGGTGAGCAGGACGGTGACCCCGAACTCCTGGTGGACCCCCGTGACGATGTCCCAGAGCATCCGGCGGGTGCTGACGTCGAGGCCGATCGTCGGCTCGTCCATGAAGATCACGGCGGGCTGGTGCAGGAGGGCGAGCGCGATCTCGAGCTTCTTGCGCATCCCGGTCGAGAACTTTCCGACCTTGTCGTCGGCGCGCTCGAAGAGCGAGAAGTACTTCAACAGCAGGTCGGCCCGGGGCTCCCATTCCTTGAGCGCCTGGAGTTTCGCCTGCAGCCAGAGGTTCTCGCGCGCCGTGAAGTCGTCATCGAGGATGACCTCCGCCGCGACCCACCCGATCCGGGCCCGGACCTTGAGCGACTCCGTGCGGACGTTGAACCCCGCGACGGTCGCGTCGCCCGACGTGATGTCGCTGATGCCCGTCAGGACCTTGATCAGCGTCGTCTTCCCGGCGCCGTTCGGTCCGAGGAGCCCGAAGACCGTCCCCGCCGGGATCGAGAGGTTGACCGCATCGAGGGCCAGGACGCCGTGGGAGTTGGACCCGTAGCGCTTGGTGACCGCCCGGACCTCGATCGCGCTCTCCGTCACGCCGTCCCCTTCCGTCGCTTCCGCAACGCATCGCGCCCGGGTCCACCGAGGGAGTCGAGCCGCGCCTCCGCCACCCGGAGCTCGGCCCGTACCTGGTCCAGGAGGGTTCCGCGTCCGGCCTTCATCGCGGGGTCCCTCTCCAGCGAGGTTGCGATCCCGTCCAGGTGGTGGCGCAGGTGCCGGAGCAGGTGCTGGCCCGGGTCGCCGTGACCGGCGATCTCTGACCACAACATGCTGAGGTCGGGGCCGCCCCGACGTCCGCCCGCCCAGGACCTTCGGATCCGGGTGAGGAAGGTCCGCCCCGACGGCGTGATCCGATAGATTCGGCGGCGACCGTCCAGGGACTCCCTGGCCCACCCCTTCTCCGCCAGTGAACGCAGGGCGGGATAGATCGCCCCCGCGCCCGGTCGCCAGGCCCCCTCGGTGCGGTCCGAGATCCGGTCGGCGAGGGAGTACCCGTAGATCGGTCCGTCCCGGTCCATCACCGAGAGCGCGTAGAGACCCAGCATCCGGCCGGGGCGAGGTCCCCGGAGACCGACGGGTCGAGGCATACTGGGATATGAGTATAATTCGATATAACGCCGTCGCCCCGCGCGTCGCGGGCCGCGGGGGAGGAGATACGGTGACCTAGGGTCTCGGCAGCCACCGCTGCATTCGAGGCGGGGAGGGAGCGGTTCCTTTCCGACCCGCCCGAGTCCCGTCGCCGCCCGAGGACCCCGTGAACACGAGCACTGCGTCTCGTCTCCGTTGCTACCGGAGCGCGCGTCGAGGCCCGGTTCGCTGCGGTGAACTCTCCGGATCGTCGTGTCTCCGGGTCAGGCCGGTTGGGGTTCGAATTCTGCCCGTCGGAAATCCGAGTCGAACGGGAACGCCCGTCGAATGTCGAACTCGCGCATGACCGCGAAGCTCGTGCAGTCGGTGAAGCTCCAGCTCCTGGATCCTTGCTCGAGGAATAGCCGGAGAGCGTCTGGGTAGTGGCGTGGGGTCACCCTAACCGGTTGGAGACTCGGGCTTTCCTCGACCCCCGAGATGATGGTTCGCACCGCGGTGGGCCCCGATCGGCGCCGAATCAGTGGGACGGTCTCGTCCAATACGTAGTCCGTAGTGACACGCCGCCCCGCACGACCCCCGATAAGTTTCAGGTAGAACTTGATGTCGGCCTCGTGATTGCCGTCCCGAACGTCGGAGATCGCCCGTCACGCACTGGAGTCGATGAAGATCAGGGTCGGGCGGGGTAGAGCAGCTCGTCGTGATCGCGAGAGGACCAGCGGACGCGCCCCTTCTGCGTCTGAAGGGGGAACATGTGGAATCTCGGATCGGTGGAATCGACCGTGTCGGGGACACGGTGCGCTCGAAGGGCCTCCCGAATCACCGCCTTCATCGGCTTGCCTTCCTTTCGAGCACGTTGGCGCAGCAGGTCGTACTCACTCTCGGGCACATTGGTCTGGACCAGCGGCACCACATATGAAATATGAAATATGAAACATAATATGTAAGCCGCCCGAAAGAGGGCATTGGTTCCGACACCCTACCTAAACAGCCAACGCATTCCCCCGGACTGAGCGGCCCGGCGCCGAGCTCGTACCCGTGCTTCATGCTCTCGGCGGTGCGACGACCCGCTCCTCCCGAAGAGGCTGCCCGCCCGAGCCCCTCGAAGCAGACCCGCAGCCCGGACCGCGGCGGTTGTCCGTGGGCGCGCCTGCCTCGCCGGGGGCGACCGAGCTCGGGCCGCTTCAGGAGCTCGTCACGCGTTCGCGAGCCTGCGGGGCGCTGACCAGAACGACGTGGAACCCGGTCTGGCCCGCGATTGCGATGCCGCCCGCCTCCTCGACCAGCGCGGCCTCGCCAGCGTCCAGGCCCTCGTTATCCACCGCACCGCGGCCCGAGAAGGCATAGCACACCGCGATGCGGTCGTGGCCGACCTTGCGGAACGAGGTCCCCGGCGCGCGAAAGACGATCTCCTGCGATTCGAGCCCGGCGAGCGAAGTGAGCGGCGAGCTCGGTCCCACCAGGTGCCGAACCGTCGTGCCGTCCGCCTGGACGGCCGTGGGCTCCGCCCGGTGGGACTGGAGGCGGGGCGCCGACAGCTTTCCCGGCGGCAGGGCGGCGACGACGGCGAACCACCGCACTGTCTGGCCCTTGCCGGGGGTGATCGTATGCGAAACCGGCGTCGGGGCGGCCAGCACGAACGTCGAACCCTGAACCAGGGCGGTCGGCGGATGGGACTCGAACTCGTGCGATCCGGAACCCTCGACGACATACGTCAGCACCTCTACCCCTTCGTGCCGGTGGGGCGGGAACCGTCGCTGCGGGGTCGCGATCGTCTCGGCCACGCGCTCGAACGGCGGCCACCGCGGCTGTGCGACGGTCGGGATCACGACGCGCGTGGTCGCGGTCTTGGCACGGATCTCCCCCGAAACCACCCGGACGGACACGGCTCGCTCGGTCCCGCAACCGCGGGTCGGGTCCGACTGGCGGCCGACCAGATAACATTGGCACCGGCGGCGCACCCGCGCACCCAAAAACGGGGCCGCCGCCGGCGGCAGGGCGGATCCGATTCTCAATCTCCGGGGCTGTACCCGTCGCCGGAAATACCGGAGATCGAAGCGAACGAGGGGAAACCCGGATGGAGGCTCCGGTAGAGGTAGTCGTATTCCCCCACGTTGTCGAGGCCGGTCCCGTTCTTTCCCTGAAGGTCGAACAGCCACTCGACGGTCTCGGGGATCGCGTAGGCCGCGTCCTTGAAGCCCAGCGGGGCGACGCCGCGGTTGTAGTGGTCGACGACGAGCGCGAAGACGTGGCCGGCGCAGACGGCGTAGCCGGTCCCCGGTGCGCTCTTCTGGCACGATTGGAAATTGTTGCCGGCCGTGAGCCCGGCGACGGGGAACCCCTTGTACGTCGTGGGATTCCCGTCCTCGTCCCACGTCACGATGAACATCGTGTGGTTGACGTTGTACTCCTCGACCGGATTCGTGCTGTTCAGCATCGACCCGAGGAACCCCTGCAACCAGACGTCGGCTTGGGTCGTTTCGATGCACGCGGTCTTGCCTCCCTTGAGGGACGCGCACTGGGCGGGAACGGTCTTGCCGCACACCTCGAGGCCGTCATCGCAGAGGTTCGGGCTGTAGAAGGAGAAGTTCACGAAATCGGGCGAAGTGATCCCCACGTTACCGACCGTCCCATTGAGGTAGGCGCTGTTCAGGACATGGGAGCCGCAGTAGGATTTGTTCCCGGTGACGTCCTTGAACACGAGGAACGGCATATGTCGGAAGGCGAAGGTCCCGGAGGTCTGGTCGGGGCTAGCGCAGATGTTCGCCGGGAGGGCTTCGGCGAACTGCGCCCAGGTGAAGTTGTTGGACCGGTCGCTCGTGAGAAGGTCCCCGATCGTCGTGTTGGTGTAGCTCTGGAAGGCGTCGTCCCCGCAGTGATTCGTCACCGCCGCAATCGCCACGACATAATTGGCGAGAGAACCGTGGCACGCGGCGTAGAATAGCGTGGCGTTGCCGTAGGTCTTGCTGAGGTACTTCTCGTAGTTTCCGTAGTCGTTGACCGCGATCGTTCCCTCGTTCTCGAGGTAGATGACGACGACGTGCTGGATCGGATGGCTGGAGGGGGAGGGGTACATCGCGGCAGCGGTGGCGGTCGCGGTCGTCACCACGCGCCCCACCGTCGTCGCCCCGGCGGTGGATGCGCCCGAAGGAACTAGGAAGAGGGCTGCGATCGCCATCGCAACGATAGCCGCCCAGGGCGGGCGAGTTCCTACCCCGAGCCGGAACGACCGGCATCTAAGTTGCGCGGCACCGGTCTCCGGCGAGAGTCCCCGGTATCCGGGAACTCCCCGTGGACCCATGGGGGAGGACAACATGGGGAGGTGGGTCAGCCGGTGTGACGTATATCAACGCCTGGAGAGTCTCTTTCGTGGGGATTGCGGGGCCGAGGGGCCGCCCCGCATCGGGGGTCACCCTGCGTTAGGGGGCACTCACAGCAGAGCCGTCGACCCGAAGACCCAAGTCTGGTCGTGCCCGAGGAACAGGACGATCCTCTGGATCCCGGGGTCGTAGGTCATGAGCGCCGCTCCGCTGACGAACGGGGGCGAGGTGTCGAGCCCTGCCGTGAGATTATCCCACGGACCCCCCCCGTAGGTCCAGGTATCGGTGAGGTTGATCCAGACCCCGGTCGTCACCTTCGCGTATCCCCCCACGAGGACGACCTTCGAGAGGGCGGCGTCGTAGACCAGACCCATCCCGGCTCGGTTCGATGGGGATACGATCGGGTAGAGCCGGGTCCAGTTCCCCGCGTGGAAGACCCAGGTCGCCTGGGAGACGAAGCCGGACGAATATCCGTCGACGTAGACGACGTCGGTGAGCGCCGCATCGTACGCCATGGCACCGTATCGGTCGACCACGGGCGACGGTCCCGCGGTGAGGTTCGTCCACGCGCCGTGCACGAACGCCCAGGTCTGGTTCGAGTCCCGCCCGGCGATGCAGCAGCCTCCCGTCAACAGGACGTAGCCGTCCGAGGCATCGTACGTCATCGCGAACCCGTAGAGGGGCGGCGGAGCGCTCGTCGTCGCGACCCGACTCCAGGCGTTGTTGGCGAACTCCCAGGTGTCGTTGTAGGTTCCGCAGGGCGAGGCTCCTCCGAAGAGAACCATGTAGCCGTCGTCGGAGTCGTAGGCCATGCCCCCGAATGCCCGGGCCGGCTTCGGGCCGGGGCCGACCTGCGTCGTAAGGTTCTGCCAGGTCGTCCCGGTGAGCGCCCAGGTAGACGAGGAGGTGCAGCCTCCTCCGGAATCGACGAGCAGCAACTCGTTCGACGTCGGGAGGAACGCCATCATGCTCGCATTCGTCGCGGGCGAACCCGTGGTGTTGTACTGGCTCCACTCCGGCGGCGGAGCGGTAGGGTGCGTGGTCCCCGTCGGAGGCAGCGACGGGTTGGTCGATTGGGGTTCGGGGTTCGCCGCGACGACGAAGACCGCCGTCACGAGGCCGATGATGAGAACGGCAACGATGACGGGGGGGATACGGCGGTCCACCACGTGAGTACGAATACGTGTCTATTTGTCTCTTCAGGGGGCGGATATCGCCCGCGACCGGGCGTGCGGGGCCCTGACACCCCCCCGCGGGCCGGTCGCCGGCGTCCACGGAAGTGGCCACGGGCCCCCCCGGGGACGCCGATCCCGGGCGGCGCGAATGCAATCGTTATGACCGCCCGCACGGACGCGTGGACGTGACCCGGACGGAGGCGCCGATCATCATCGTTCCGTACGACCCTGCGTGGCCGGGACTGTTCCGGTCGATCGGGACGGCCCTCCGCACGACACTCGGCCCCGTTGCGGCGCGGATCGACCACGTCGGCTCGACCTCGATCCCGGGTCTCGACGCAAAACCGATCATCGACATCCAGGTGTCGGTCGCGCACCTCGATCCCGACGCGCCGTACCGCCTCCCCTTGGAGCAAGCGGGGTACCTGTGGATCCCCGACAATCCCGACCGGACCAAGCGTTTCTTCCAACCGTCGTCGGGGTCTCCGCCGAGCCACGTGCACGTGCGACCGGTCGGCTGCTTCGACGAGCAATTGAACCTGCTGCTCCGCGACTACCTGCGCGCTCACGGAGAGGCCGCGAGCGAGTATGCTCGAGTGAAGTGGGAGCTCGCAGCAAGGTTTCGCAACGATCGCGGCGGCTACGTGCGTGCGAAGGAGCCCACGGTCTGGTCTCTCCTCGTACGGGCCCACGACTGGGCCCAACGGACCGGATGGTCCCCGGGGCCGAGCGATGCTTGAACCGGACCCGGCTCGGGGAACGCGATCGGCCGGACACCCGAATCCCCAGGTGCCGGCTTGTAGGGGGCTCCGCTCGGGCCCCGCCCCCGGGCCTGCTTTTACGTCCGACGTGTCTGGCGGTCCGCCGGAAGACCGCAGTCTGCTTCGTGAGTTGGTCCGGACGGCCGGGGGGCGGGTCTCCCCGCCACGCCGTGGACCGGCTCCCTGGGCCGTACTGCCGCGTCGCCACGGGAACCATGAGCGATCTGGATACGACGTGCATCAACACTCTCCGCTTCCTCGCGGTCGACTCGGTTGAGAAGGCGAAATCGGGCCACCCCGGCCTGCCGCTCGGAGCCGCTCCGATGGCGTACGTCCTCTGGGACCGCTTCCTCCGCCATAACCCGGGAGACCCCGGGTGGGCGAATCGCGATCGTTTTGTGCTGTCGGCAGGGCACGGCTCGGCACTGCTGTACGCGCTCCTGCACACCACCGGTTACGACCTCCCGATCGAGGAGTTGCAGCGATTCCGCCAATGGGGAAGTCGGACCCCCGGCCACCCCGAACACGGCCTTACTCCGGGCGTGGAGGCGACCACGGGTCCCCTCGGTCAGGGGTTCGCGATGGGGGTCGGGATGGCCATCGCGGAGCGGCACTTGGCGGGGGCGTTCAACCGCGACGGATTCCCCGTCATCGACCATTTCACGTACGGTCTGGTTTCGGACGGGGACCTGATGGAAGGGATCTCCTCCGAAGCCGCGTCCCTCGCCGGGACGCTCGGGCTCGGGAAGCTGATCTATCTCTATGACGACAATCACATCTCGCTCGAGGGGCCCACCTCGTGGGCATTCACCGAGAGCGTTCCCGAGCGGTTCGGCGCGTACGGTTGGCAGGTGCTCCGGGTTCCGGACGGAAACGATCTCGACCAGATCGACGCGGCGCTCCGCGAGGCCCGCTCGGAAACGCGACGCCCCAGCCTGATCTGCGTACGAACCCACATCGGCTACGGCAGCCCCGTCCAGGACACCCGCGAGGCCCACGGAGAAGCGCTCGGTCCGGTGAACACGAAGGCGACGAAGGAGAAACTCGGCTGGCCCCTGGATCCGACGTTCCTCGTCCCCGAGGAGGCGCGGGCCCACTTCGATCTTGCACGGGAACGCGGCGCAACGTGGCAGGCGGAGTGGGCGAAGCTGGCGGAGCGGTTCCGGTCCTCCCACCCGTCCGACGCGATGACCCTCGAGGATCAGCTCGCGGGGCGGTTCCCTACCGGATGGGACGCGGGGATGCCGACGTTTCTGCCGAAGGACGGACCGATGGCGACCCGGGACGCATCCCAGAAGGTGCTGGACGCCCTCGCACCGCGTTTGCCGGCGCTTCTGGGCGGCGCGGCCGACCTCTCGCCCTCCACCAAGACGCTCCTTCCGGGAACCCCCGACTTCTCGGCGACGGACGGCGTCGGGCGCAACTTTCACTTCGGCGTGCGGGAACATGCGATGTCCGCGATCCTGAACGGGATGGCACTCCACGGCGGACTCATCCCGTACGGAGGCACCTTTCTGACGTTCTCGGACTACGCGCGGGGAGCGCTCCGGCTTGCCGCCCTTCAGCAGACCCATTCGATCTTCGTGTACACGCACGACAGCGTCGGGATGGGGGAGGACGGACCGACGCACCAGCCCGTGGAGCAGTTGCTCGGCCTGCGCTCGATTCCCGGGTTCACCGTGATCCGGCCGGCGGACGCCAACGAGACCGTGGCGGCCTGGCGGGTCGCCCTCGCGCGACCGGGCCCGACCGCCTTCGTGTTCAGTCGACAGAAGCTGCCGATCCTCGACGTCGCGAGCAACATCATGGCGCGGGGCGTCCCCCACGGCGGCTACGTGCTCTCCGAAGCGGTGGGGGGCCCGGCCGAGGTGGTGCTCATCGCCACCGGCTCCGAGGTCTCGCTCGTCCTGGAAGCGCAGGGCCGACTGGCGCAACGCGGGATCCGGGCTCGGGTGGTCTCCCTCCCGTCGTGGCGTCTGTTCGACGAGCAACCCGCGCCGTACCGCGATTCAGTCCTGCCGGAGGCGGTCCCGAAACTGTCGGTCGAGGCTGGGGTGACCATCGGGTGGGCCCGGTACGTCGGGTCCGAGGGCCGTTCGATCGGGGTCGACCGGTTCGGGGCCTCGGCCCCGGGCCCGGTCGTCCAACGCGAGCTCGGGCTGACGGTCGAGCACGTCGTGGACGAAGCCGACCTCCTCGTCCGCTCCCGCGCCGCGGGAGGTGCCCCGTGACGCGGCTCACCGACCTCGTCGCCGCGGGCCAGTCACCGTGGCTGGACTACATCCGGCGGAGCCTGTTGACCGGCGGCGAACTCCAGCGGATGGTGGAGGTCGATGGGATCACTGGGGTCACCATCAATCCGACGATCTTCGACAAGGCGATCTCGGGCAGCCAGGACTACGACGCCGCGCTGAAGGCCGTCCTCGCGCGAGAGCCGAACCTGTCGCCCGCCGAACTCTACGAGCGATTGGCCGTGGAGGATGTCCGCGACGCGGCCGACGTCCTGCGCCCGGTCTACGACCGGACCGACGGAAGGGACGGCTTCGTTAGTCTGGAAGTCGCCCCCGGCCTCGCCCACGACACGGCCGGAACCGTGGTCGAGGCGAAGCGTCTCTGGGCGGCGGTCGGTCGGCCGAACCTCCTGATCAAGGTCCCGGCGACCCCCGAGGGGATCCCGGCCATCGAGGAACTCCTCGCCCAGGGAATCAACGTCAATATCACCCTCATGTTCTCACTCGCCCACTACGAAGCGGTCGCACAGGCGTACCTGCGCGGTCTCGCCCGAGCGCCCAACCCGACGCGGCTCGCCTCCGTGGCGTCGGTGTTCGTCAGCCGGATCGATGCGGCCGTCGATAAGCAGCTCGACGCGTCCCCGTCGCCGGAGGCGAAGGGGGTGAGGGGCCAGGTCGCGATCGCGAACTGCCGCGTGATCTATGCGAGGTTCCGGGAGATCTTCCACGGCTCCGGCTTCGCCCCGTGGCAGCAGAAGGGGGCCCGCCCTCAGCGACCCCTGTGGGCCAGCACGAGCACGAAGGACCCGACCTTCCGCGACACCCTCTACGTGGAGGAGCTCGTCGGGCCCGAGACCGTCGACACGATCCCGCCCGCCACTCTCACCGCCTTCGAGGACCACGGAGAGGTGCGCCCGGGGTCGGTGGAAAGAGGCCTCGCGGAGGCCCGGGAGCGTCTCGCCGGGGCCGCCCGCGCGGGAATCGACCTCGGCCGGGTGACGGACGACCTGCAGGTCGAGGGGGTGGCCCTCTTCACCGCCTCGTACCAGCACCTTCTCGATTCGCTCGCCACGAAACGGACGGCCCTGCTGGCGGAGACGGCCGACGTGCAGTCGTTCGACCTCGGAGGCGACGCGCCGCTGGTCCGCGCTCGCCTTTCGGCGTGGCAGGAGGCCCGGGTCGGGGCCCGCGTCTGGCGATCCGACCCCAGCCTTTGGAATGCGGCGCCTCCCAAGGATGTCTCGGACCGAATGGGGTGGATCCGGTTGCCCGAGATGATGCACGCAGAGGTCGACACCCTCCTCAGCTTCGCCGAGGAGGTACGCGCGCACGGGACCCGGTTCGTCGTCGTGCTCGGAATGGGCGGGTCAAGCCTGGCCCCCGACGTGTTCGCCCGGGTGTTTGGTCCCCGGGACGGGTACCCCGAGCTCCGGGTGCTGGACTCCACCCATCCGGACGCCATCGACGCACTGACGCGAACGATCGACCCCGCGAAGACCGTGTTCATCGTCTCGAGCAAGTCCGGCACCACCACCGAGCCGCTCTCGTTCTACCATTACTACAACGGCCTCCTCACCGGTGCCGTCGACTCCCCGTCGGAGCATTTCGTCGCGGTCACCGACCCGGGGACGCCGCTCGAGGTTCTCGCGACCGAACATAAGTTCCTCCGTACCTTCCGGGCGCTGCCCACGGTCGGGGGCCGGTACTCTGCGCTCACCCACTTCGGCCTCGTGCCCGCGGCGCTAGCGGGGATCGACGTTCGGGCGTTGCTCGACCGGGCCTGGACGATGGCGGAGGCGTGCGCTCCGTCGGTACCGGCGGCCGCGAGCCCGGCCCTCGCCCTGGGGGCGGCCCTGGGAGAACTTGCCTCGCGGGGCCGGGACAAGCTCACCTTCTACGCCTCGGGCGCTCTCTCCGCGTTTCCCGACTGGGCGGAGCAGCTGGTGGCCGAGAGCACCGGCAAGGTGGGGAAGGGGATCGTCCCGATCGTGGGCGAACCGCGAACGACGGTGAACGGATACGCGAACGACCGCCTCTTCGTGGAGATCCAGGACGACGCGCGGTCGGACGACACCCTGGCGGCCCATACGGCCGCACTCGAGGCGGCCGGCCATCCGGTGGTTCGGATCCGTGTCGGCTCACCGCTCGACGTCGGGCAGGAGTTCTTCCGGTGGGAATTGGCGGTCGCCACCTCGGGAATGATCTTGGGCATCAACCCGTTCGACCAGCCGGACGTCGAGTTCGCGAAGGAGCTCGCGCGGAAAGCGATGGCCCATCCGTCGGGCACGGGGGCGGGGGATGCCGGCGTCACCACGATACTCGCCTCCGACGACCCCGCGCTACGGCACGCGGTCACGGCGTGGTCGGCCTCGTGCCGACCCGGCGATTACGTGGGGATCCAGGCGTACCTCGCACCGTCGGCGGAAACGTGGGCCGCGCTGGACGGACTCCGTCGGCGAGTGCTCGACACCCGCCACGTCGCGACGACCCTCGGGTACGGACCCCGGTTCCTTCACTCGACCGGCCAGCTCCACAAGGGGGGACCGGATACCGGCCTCTTCCTCCAGATTGTCGACACGCCGCGCCGCGACCTCGAGGTTCCGGGCGCCGGTTACACCTTCGGGCAGCTGATCCGGGCACAGGCCCTCGGGGACTACCAGGCGCTGCGGACGAAGCAGCGCAGGGTCCTCCGGGTCGACCTGGGGTCGGACGTCCCCGGCGGGCTCCGGCGACTGACCGAGGCGCTCGATGTCTAGGGTCTCCCTGCTGCTCTGGGACGTCGGCGGCGTGGTCCTGTCGAACGCGTGGGACCACGCGAACCGCGCGGCCGCGGCCCACCGGTTCGGTCTCGATGCGAGCGGACTCGAGTCCCGGCACGAGCGGGTGGAAGAGGCGTTCGAGGCCGGTCGCCTCGACCTCGCCGGGTACCTCTCGGCCACGGTCTTCGACGCCACTCGCTCATTCCCCCCGGAGGAGTTCTGGGCGTTCATGCGCGGCTGCTCGACCGCGAACCCCGCCGCGCTCGACTGTGCGCGCGCGCTCCGCGCCGAGGGACGATACGTCATGGCCACCCTGAACAACGAGTCCCGGGAGCTGAACGAGTACCGGATCGCGACCTTCCACCTGCGCGACGCCTTTCACCTCTTCCTGAGTTCCTGCTATACGGGGCGGCGGAAGCCGGACCCACGCGCGTACGAGTACGCGCTCCAAGTCACCCAACGTGAACCCGACGAGGCCCTCTTCCTCGACGATCGCCGTGAGAACGTCGAGGCGGCGTCCCGGCTCGGTCTCCGTACCCTCTGGGTGCGGGACCCCGGACACCTGCGTGAGGACCTGGCCTCGGAAGGGATCGCCGCGGCGTGAGGAGTGGACCGATGGAAGTAGGAATGGTGGGCCTCGGCAAGATGGGAGGGAACATGACGGTGCGACTGGTCAAGGGAGGCCACAAGGTCGTCGGGTTCGCCCGCACGCCTTCCGTGGTCGCCGCGGTCGTGAAGCAAGGGGCCTCCGGAGCCAATTCGCTCGCGGACCTCGTCCGACAGCTGGTCCCGCCCCGGGTCGTCTGGCTGATGATCCCGTCGGGAGACCCGGTCGACCAGGCGCTCCTTGCGCTTCGACCCCTGCTGGGTCCCGGTGACCTCATCGTCGACGGCGGGAACTCCTACTACAAAGACACCCTGCGACGTTCCGCGCTGGTCAGCGGCTGGGGTTTCCGGTTCGTCGACGTCGGGACGAGCGGCGGGATCTGGGGCCTCGAGCAGGGCTACTCGATGATGGTCGGCGGCGCCGACGCCGACGTCGAGCGGGTCCGACCGCTGCTCGAAACGCTCGCCCCCGGGCCCACGAAGGGGTGGGGCCACATGGGGTCGGTCGGCTCGGGCCACTTCGTGAAGATGGTCCACAACGGGATCGAGTACGGGCTGATGCAGGCATACGCCGAGGGATTCGCCGTCCTTCGGGCGAAGACCGACTATGCGCTCGACCTCCACCAGGTCGCCGAGGTGTGGCGGTACGGCAGCGTGGTCCGCTCCTGGCTCCTCGAGCTCACCGAGCAGGCGCTGGCGGAGAACCCCACGCTGAAGGGGATCGAACCGTGGGTCGCCGACTCGGGCGAGGGACGGTGGACCGTGGCCGAGGCGCTCGACCTCAACATCCCCGCCCCGATCATCACCCTCTCGCTGCAGCAGCGGCTGCGCTCGCGAGAGAGTGACCCGTTCACCGAGCGATTGCTCGCGATGATGCGCAACAAGTTCGGTGGCCACGAGGTGAAGACGGAGAGTTGACGATGGCCGAGCCCCCCGCCGAGCCCCACCTGTTCGTGGTCTTCGGAGCGACGGGGGACCTGATGCAGCGCAAGCTCCTGCCGGCGCTCTTTCACCTCGGCCAGGAAGGAAAGTTACCCACCGGCAGCGCGATCCTCGGCGTGGCCCGCCATCCGCTGGACGACGCGAAGTTCCGAGAGACGTGCGCCCGATCGCTGGTCCAGGAGGGAGCCGGGGCCGCCCCCGACGTCCAATCGTTCGCCGGTTCCCTGCTGTCGTACTACGGTCTCGGGGCGGACACCCCCGAGAGCTACACGGGACTCGGGAACCGGATCCGGGCCCTCGAGAAGGAACGGGGGTTGCCGGGAAACCGGGTGCTCTACCTCGCACTCCCGCTGGACGCGGTCGGGCCCACGCTCGAGAAGGCGGGAGGCGCGGGGCTGAACAAGAGTCCGGGGTGGACTCGCGTCGTCATCGAAAAGCCGTTCGGGCGCGACCTCGCGTCCGCGGAAGCGCTCAACGCGCTCGTGCACCGGTACTTCGAAGAAGGCCAGGTCTACCGCATCGACCACTACCTGGGCAAGGAGACGGTACAGAACCTGCTCGTCTTCCGCCTGGCCAACGCGTTCGTCGAGTCCGACTGGAACCGCGAACGGGTCGAATGCGTCGAGGTGACGGTGGCGGAGTCGCTGGGCGTCGGCGCGCGCGCCGAGTACTACGACTCCTCGGGCGCGCTCCGGGACATGATCCAGAACCACGTCACCCAGGTCCTCGCCCTGGTGGCCATGGAGCCGCCGGCGCGACGCAACGAGGACGAGATCCGGGACGAGAAGGTGAAGGTGCTGCGGAGCGTGCAACCGATCGCCCCCGAGGACGTCGTACGCGGCCAGTACTCCCGCGGGACCATTGCGGGACAGCCGGCGCCGGGTTACCTCGAGGCGAAGGGGGTCTCGCCGACCTCGACGACCGAGACCTACGTGGCGCTCCGCCTCAAGATCGCGAACTGGCGCTGGAACAACGTGCCCTTCTACCTGCGGACCGGCAAGTGCCTGCCGGCCAAGTCCAGCCGCGTGGTCGTGACGTTCAAGGCGCCGCCGGTTCCCTACTTCCAGAGCGAGTCGGAGTACGACCTGAATCCGGACCGGGTCACGATCCTGATCCAGCCCGAGGAAGGCGTCGAGATCGCGTTCGAGATCAAGACGCCCGGGCGGGGGATGCACGTCCAGACCCACCGGATGAAGTTCCACTACTCCGACGTCTTCGGCCCGCTACCGGACGGGTACGAGACGCTGCTGCTCGACATCATCTACGGCGACCCGAGCCTGTTCGTCCGCGCGGACGAGGTCGAACAGTCGTGGCGCCTCTACGCCCCGATCCTGGACCACCCGCCGCCGATCGTCCTCTACCCGGCCGGGTCGGACGGCCCGGACGACGCGAAGCGTCTCACCGAGGAGTGGGGACACCGTTGGAGCGCGGCATAGCGCCCGAGCTCCACGTCCACCCCGACCTCGGCGCGGCGACCTCCGCCCTCGCCCGCCACCTCCGGACCCGGTCCCTCCGGGCGGTCCGCGCGCGCGGCCGCTTCTCCTGGGTGCTCGCCGGCGGCCACACCCCCGAACGGCTCTACCGTCACCTCGCCACCCGCTACCGCGACCGGCTCCCTTGGGCCGAGACCGAGGTGTTCTTCGGGGACGAACGCTGCGTCGGCCCCCGCCATTCCGAGAGCAACTACGCGATGGCCCGGGCCGCCCTGCTCGCCCGGGTCCCGATCCCCCGTGCGAGCATCCACCGTCTCCGGGGCGAGCTCCGACCCCCCTCGCGGGCCGCCGTCGAGTACGCCCGACTCCTCGGGGCGGGCGTCGTGCGCGGGGCGTCGACCCCCCTTTTCGACGTCGTGCTCCTGGGCCTCGGTCCGGACGGACATACGGCCTCGCTCTTCCCCGGTGCCCCGGCCCTGCGCGAGCGGGACCGGTCGGTGGTCCCGGTCCTTCGCTCGGGTCGACCCCCCTACGTGCCCCGGCTGACGATGACCCTGCCCGCGCTGAACTCCTCGCGGGAGGCGATCTTTCTGGTTTCCGGGCCGGACAAGTCCGCGGCGGTGGCCGCCACGTTCCGCGCGCTCTCCCGCAGGAACCTCCGATGGCCCGCGAGCCTCGTCCGCTCGAACGGCGTCGTCCGATGGTTCCTCGACCGCGACGCCGCCGCGGAGCTGCCCGCGGCGATGCGCTAGGACGCTCCCACGGAGCCCCCGTCCGCCGGGGGCGCGCGACCCCCGGATGCGTTCCTCTCGCCCGGATCCGGGGGACCCGGTGCGAGCGGTTGGAGAACTCGCGGCCCGCTCAGGTCGCGCGGCGGCGCCGGGACACGGAAGACTCGGCGCGGACCGGCGGACCGCGAGCGGATCGGAGCGACACCGGACCGGGCGTAGGGAGTCCCGGCCAGCTGCTCCCGCCCCAGAGCCGCACGCCGCCGACGAACGCTTCGCGGTTGTCGCCCCGCCGGGTCCCGGGGAACAGTCCGTCGAGTTCGCGGACGTTCCCTCCCCCGAGCACCACCTCGTCCGGCTGGAGGGCCGCTTCGAACATCTGGACGACGCGACCGACCTCCTTCTGCCACTTGGCCCGGCCGAGCCGTTCGAGGCCGGCTTCGCCGAGGTACTCCTCGAACGTTCGTCCCTTCTTGAACGGAAGGTGGGCGAGCTCCATCGCCACGACCTGGCCCTCCACGACCATGGCGGAGCCGAGTCCGGTCCCGAGCCCGAGGAACAGCATGCTTCCGCCCCGGTAGCTACCGAGCGCCTGCATCGCCGCGTCGTTCAGGATGCGCACCGGGCAGCCGAAGGCCCGGTGAAAATCGAAGCCGACCCACCCCCGACCGAGATTGTGCGGCTCCTCGTGGATCCGGCCCTTCTTCACGGGACCGGGGTAGCCGATCGCCACCGCACGGTACTTCTCCCCGGCGAGCAACCGGGACATTCCCCGGACCATCCGTTCGGGGGTGAGCTTCGGCCCGGAGGAGAGCTTCCGCTCGAGCGCACTGTCCGAGAAGGCGGCCTTTACGTGGCTCCCTCCAATGTCGAGGATCAGGATCCGATCGGGGCGCCCGGGACGCGTCGACTTCATGGGCGGCAGGAGGACCCGAACACCGATTAAGCGTCGCGGGACCGCGGCCGAAGCCGCTGCGCCCTATTTCCGAGGCTGACCGAGCACCCAGAAGTGCCGTTCGCCGGTGATCGACTCCGGCTCGTCCTCTCCGCCCACCAGACCCTCGTCGAACCACTTTCGCAGCCGTCGACCGATCTCCGCGATAGCGGCCCCGTCATCGGGGTTCTTCTGGCCCGTGGAGTCCCCGTCGGACGGCACGAGACCGCGGGAGTGGAGACTCGCCCAGACTTGGGCCTCGGTGACCGGACCCCCTCGATGCCGGGCGAGGTACGCGAGGATGAACTCGTCCGCGGCTCCGTCGGCGTCCACCGACCCACTGAATTGCACTTTCATCGGCTCATGCTCTCGCCGTTGGTGTCGGACGAGGGTCGGAGGGAGGCCGTACCCGCGGGCCCGGTCCGAGTCCGTGGGCCCGGGCAGCGGCCCGATTGCCGCGGAGGCCGGAGCGACCCGGGGGCCGGGCGGGGGGCCGATCGCGTTCGAGACATGGTCGCTCGGGTTCAGTCCATCGTCGGCCGGGCGGCGAGCGCGGTCGACGCGTAGAGGGCCGGGCCCGCGGAGGGCGTCAGGCTCGGTCCGGCCACGAGGGTGATGGTGTTGCCGGCCAGGGTGACCGCGCCGATGTGGGCCAGCGCCTTCCCGTGGAGGATCGCGCCGGTCGCCAGGGAGATCGACTTGTGGGCGAGGATGTTCCCGTACACGACCGAGGTGGTCCCGAGGGTCGCCGAACTACCGACGACCCAGAAGATATGGCTCGCCAGGGCCCCGCCCGCCAGAATGACGTGGCGACCCGAGGTCACGGTGAACTTGGACGTCACCTGGAAGACGAAGACCGCGCTCGAGTGTCCGTGCGCCGCCAGCGTCAGATCTCCGGAGGAGATCGCGAGAGACGAGGTGGAGCGGTACAACCCGGGCCCGAGCGTCTGGCCCCCGATGTTCCCGGCGACGGCCACGGGGCAGTTGGTGCGCCCCATCCCGTTGTTGTAGGCCGCCAGGAGCGCCGTCTGGGCCTTTGCGGCGGCGGTGTTGGCAACATCAGTCGTTCCCGTCACTTTTCCGGGAGGGAATCCGGTGACCGCGGTACCGGGGCTCACGCCGAGATTGCCGTGCACTACGGTGGCGCCGGTGTTGGTAACGGTCGTGCCCGCGAGGACCGAGAAGTGGGCAGCGGCTCCGAGGAGGATGATCGACTGACCGCAGGTGCTCGCGGTACTGTCGCTGGCGAGCGCGGTCGCACCGGTCGGCGATGCGTTCGAGTTGGTGGTGGCCAGACTCACCGATGCGGGCGCATCCGTAGCGCCCTGGGTCAGTCCCACACCGGTCGAGATCAGTACTAGGGCGACGGCGACTACGACGATTAGGGGCGCTGTCAGGTTTCGGTACATGTTCCGTTCCAAGGACTCGTGAGGGCAGAAAGGAGCCGGGGAGAATCGTACCGTGCACCCTCGCCCTTCGGTGAGAGGAACCCGCGGAACCGCCCCGCACTCTCGTCGCCCGCAGCGAAGGGCCCGGGGCGGAGCACGACGCAGGGTCTTCCCGCCGCTACCGCCCGGGCCTCGGCGGGAACACATCGACCCCCGGTCGGTCGGAAGGGGGTTGTTCCCGTGGCCGAGGGGGTGCCGCCGGTTCGTCCCCAGAGCGGCCGGGATGTGATCGAGGGGGAGTCGGACGGTCGCATGCGGCGGCCGCTGGCCGTACCGGCATATAGTCCGCTCCTTAATTCTGGTTCAGCGGCATCGTCGTTCACCGGAGTGACGAGGAGATCGATCCCGGATCCGGCGCGCCCCAACGGGGGTTGGGGTCGCTGTGGCTCTCCCCCGCGGCGTGTCGACCGACTCTACGCTTTGCGAGCCGGGGGGTCTCTGACGAGCGTCGTGGGCGCGAGTCGGGGTGGGACGACCGAGACGGTCGACTACGCCGCAGGACGCAAGACGCGCAGCTCCGGAGGTGACATCCGTCTCCGTTCGCGGGTCGGGGGGGGAGTGCCCCGGCGTCCATCGCTACCTCGAGCGGGACCGTGCCGGGCAGGGTCAACTCGAATCAAGCGAGCGACTATACCTCGGTCGCGCCCACGGAGCCTTCGGGTAACAACAACATGGTGCAGCGGAGCTTAGTGACATTCCTGGCCGCATTCGGCGGGATCCTGGTCATTCTCGGTGGAATCTTGGCTTTCGTCCTCAGCATCGGCCCGTACGGGTACGGTCCCCGATTCGGTGCCGCGGACTTCGCGATCCTAGCCGCGTTGGCGATCGTCTTCGGTATCGTCATCCTCGTGTATTCCGGCGTGACCCATTTCCGCGGCGCCGAACAGAACGTCACCGGCGGCATCGTACTGATCGTCCTGGGGATCGTTACCTGGGTCGTGGCCGGTGCGTGGCTGCTGGTCGCGGTCGGCTCATTCCTGACCGTCCTCGCCGGCGCCGTCCTCCTGCTCTGGATCCTCATGGATGAGGCCGGGGTACACGTGACCCAGACATCGTGAGACCGGCGGGCGTACCGATGCCCCGAGACCGACGAAACGCGCCGCGGACAGCCGCGGCGGGGCGACGCATGCGAGTCCGTCGAGAGGGAGCGGATCCCCCGCTCCTCTCCGCTCAGAGGCCCGGGCACGCCGCGACTCACAGTGCCCCGGAGAAGAGGCGGCAGACGGACTCCTTGAATCGGACCCGGCGGAGGCGCGCGGCGTACGACTCCTTCGTGATCTCGATCGACCGGGTCATGTCGTCCTCGAAGATCCGTCGATACTTCTCGCCGAGCTCGCGATCGTAGATGACCGCGTTCGTCTCGAAATTCCACTTGAAGCTCCGCAGGTCCCAGTTCGCGCTCCCGATGGAGGTGACGGAATCGTCGATCGTCACCGTCTTGGCGTGCAGGAATCCCTGTTTGTACGCGAACAGGCGGACGCCCGCCTCCAGGAGCTCGCCCACGTACGACAGCGACGCCCAGTGGACGAACGGCTGGTCCGCTTTGAGCGGGATCATGATCCGTACGTCGATCCCGGACAGCGCGGCGATCCGCAGCGCGGTCATCACACTGACGTCGGGAATGAAGTAGGGAGTTTGAAGATAGCACGTCCGCTTCGCGAGGTCGACCAGCTTTACGTACTCCTCCCGGGGAGGATTCCACGTCGTATCGGGCCCTCCGCTGACGATCTGGACCGACGCCGTACCCGGCGCGGCGGACGACAGGAAGTACGCGCCCCCCAGGGTGAGGCCCTCGTCGGTCGCCCAGTTCCAATCGAGGACGAATCGCAGTTGGAGCGACCGGACCGCGGCCCCCCGAATCCGGACCGCGGTGTCCCTCCAGGCGCCCAGGGGACCGAGTCCGAGGTACTCGTCGCCGATGTTGAATCCCCCGACGAACCCGATCGCCCCGTCGATCACCGCCACCTTGCGGTGGTTCCGGTAGTTGAGCCGGAAGCCGACGGAGGGGACGAGGGCACGATAGAAGCCCGAAACTTTTGCCCCGAGGTCGGTCAGTCGTCGGTAGCGTTCGCGGGGGATCTTGTTGCCGAGATCGTCGTAGAGGAGCCGGACCTGCACGCCCTCCCGCGCCTTGGCCTCGAGCGCCGCGATCAACCGCTCCCCGAGGGCATCGTTTCGGAGGATGTAGTACTCGAGGTGGATGTGGTTCTTGGCCCCGCGAATCGCCTCGAAGAGCGCCTCGAACTTGTCGTTCCCGTTGGTGAATACGTCCACCTGGTTCCCGGAGGTCAGGAACGCGGCGCTATCGGCCCAGAGCAAGCGGGCCAGTTCGGAGTACTCGACGAGCTCCTTGAGGACCCGTTCGGGCGCGTCGACGACCGCGACCTCCTGCCCCTTCCGAACACGGGCCAGAATCAGCTGGTCCCCGGTGGACTTGAGCCCGAAGGTTCGCGTCTTGAAGTACTTGAACCCGAAGATGAGGTAGAGCACGAATCCACCCACCGGAAGCGCCAGTACGGTGAGGATCCACGCAAGCACGCTCTCGGGATTCCGGCGTTCGAAAAAGATCAGCGTGAATACCGCCAGGATGTCGAAGGTGACGATGAGCCCGATGACCAGAAGAAGAAGGTTGCTCGTCGTATCTGTGCCCTCGCTCTTCCGGTCCTACGCCGCCCGACAGGGCGCGCCGTCGGGTCGCCGGTCCTGACGTCCGCCTCCCGGCTCGCCCGTACACTCGAGCCGGAGACTGGCCCCCTCCGCCAGAACCGTGATCCGGTCGGAGAAGCCGCGACGGCGCGCTTCCGTCGCGAGGGTCTCGCGAGCGGTGCGGGCCGGTTCGAAGGACGCCGGGAAGGTTTCGAAGTGCATCGGAAGCATCCGTCGGGCCCCCAGCGCCTCGAGGGCGCGCAGGGCATCGGTCGCGTTCATGTGATTCCGCCGAAACCAGGGAAACACGGCCCCCGCGATAGGCAGGATGGCGAGGTCGATCGAGAACCGCCGGCCGATCTCCCGGAACATCGGTTCGTCGAGGCCGGTGTCGCCCGCGAAGTAGATGCAGCTCGGGCCCGAGATGACGTACCCCTGGTGGCCCGAAGTGTAGATGAGCGGCAGTCGTCCGCCGAAGTGACGGGAGGGGACGGCGGTGATCCGCCACTTCCCGAGGTCGAGTTCCTCCCAGGGTCGGACCGGCCGGACGTCCGCGAATCCCCGCCAGCGCAGGGGTGCGGCCAGCCCCCAGGGTACTACCACCGGCGGAGTCCGGCCGATCCGAACCAGCGAGCGATAGTCCAGATGGTCGTGGTGCCCGTGGGAGATCAGTATGCCGGCCACCCCCCGTAACTCCTCCGCGCGGAACGGTGACGGAGAGATGCGTTTCGTGAAGAACCGCCCAATCCGGTCCGCGAACACGGGGTCGGTGACGAGGGTCTCGCCGCCCGCCTCGAGGAGGAGACTCGCGTGGCCGAGATAGGTGACGGTGGTGGACCGCGGGGAATCGGAGTTCTCGTACATCGACCGACTCGGCGATCCTTTCGCCCGGCGGGCCGGAAGAACGGGTGCACCTATCGCCGGGGCAAGGGTCGGACGGCCAAAGCGTAGCGCCTAACCGTGTCGGTGGGGGATCTCCCCCCGCGACCCCGGCTCGCGGTGCAGGGAGGAGAGGAGAGTACGGTCCGCTCCGGCCGGCGGGGCCAGCGCCGACCCTACCAATCGTCCCGGGCGCCGGGATCACGGATCGGGGCGTGGGTCTTCCGGTGGTCCGGTACTCGGCTCGGGGCTGCGGGGCGGAGGCACCTTCTTCCGTGCGCGCACCAACGCGATACTCGCCGCGAGAGCGACCACCAGGACCCCCGCGCCGATCAGGACGTGGTCGAGGGGGGAAAGCCCGGTGGACGAGGGAGCGCCGCCGGCAAAGTCAAGCGTCACCGGCGCTGCGACCGGATCGTTCACGCTCACGCGGCCCGTGAGGCGCGGGGACCCCGGCGCGGACGCGGAGTAGTTGTAGCTCCCGTTCGACGCAAGAAATCCGTCCTGTGACAAGTTGGGCTAACTTCCGGCCTCCGCCCGACGTGTGACTTCGATTCCCAAGCGGGGGAGAGAGGAGAGATGGCCATAGAGCTTCCGTCGCCAGAACTGTTCGTGCGTTCGGGGCTCGACGGCCCGCGTTACGAGGAGCGTGAGGAGTCCCTGGCT
>JBAWFC010000086.1:0-21955 GCA_049591535.1 Thermoplasmata archaeon
GTCCGACGAGCAGATGGCGCAGATCCTCCGGGAACCTCACAAGTTCCACGGGGACTGGAACTACACCATCCAACCCCACCGAACCCGCACGAAATGAGTCAGTTATTCAGTAGCGACTCCTTAGCGGGCGAAACCGCCTCTGTGGGCCTTTGCCGGTCGGATCAGCTCCCCGGGACGTTCCGCTCCAGGAGGAACGTCACGAGCAGCCCGACGTACTGGTGCGGTTGGCTCAGGTGCGGTACGTGCCCCACGCCCGGGATCTCCACGACCTGGCTGTTGCGCAGCAGGTGCGCGAGGTCCTGGGTGATCCGGTGCAGGAACCGGGGGCTCCGGGTGCCGACCGTGAGCAGGACCGGGATCATCAGGTCTCGGACGGAAGTGACCTCCGGTAGGAGCGCCTCGGGGTCGTCGAACTCCGCCGCCCAGAGATCGGCCGCCCCGACGAACGATCTCTGGACCTCGGGGGAAAGCCGCTGCCACGCCCCGGTTTCCGTCGAGAACACCTCGGTCAGCCGCTGCGCGGCGCGTTCGCTCTCCCCGGCCCGAACGAGACGCTGGAGCTCCCGCACTCCCGCGGTCAGCTCGTCGCCCTCGGCGACGGTCGCCGGATCGGCGACGAGGAGCCCGAGGAACGGCGGCTCGTGGAGCGCGAGGCTGCGGACCATCTCGGGCCGTTCGGTCGCGAGCCGAAGCGCGACCGCTCCGCCGTAGGAGTGCGCGATGACGTGCGCCGGATAGACGTTGAGCGACTCGAGGAGCGCGGCGAGGTCGGCCGCGTCGTCGCGAACCGAGTGCACCCGGGGGCCCACCGGACTCGCGCCGTACCCGCGACGATCGTAGACGACGACCTCGAGGGCTTGCGCGAACCCCGGAACGACCGCGTCCCAGGAGTGGTGGTCGACCCACGATCCGTGAACGAGCACCGTGGGGTCGCCCGAGCTCCCGTGGAGCTCGTAGTAGATCTCCCCTCCGGGCACGGAGCGCATCGGCATCGTTCTGGTTCCTCGGGCGGGGCCGGACCGTACTCGGGCGGTCCGTCGCGGAGGACGGGTCGTATTCTTATCTTCGAGGGCGGCGGCGTGCGGCCGCCTTTATCTTGGGTCGGTACCTCCCCGGGCGGCGACCCGATGAGCGCGATCTTCCAGCGCCCGTTGTGCGACATGGGCAAGGCCTACGACTTCTCGTTCCGGCCGCAGCTCGGGGACGCGGACACCGGCGCCGGGGGTCCGTGCGACGACCGGCCCCATCGCGTGGAGCTGTATGCCGCCGCCACCGACCCGACCTCGCCGAACGCCGAGTGGCAGTCGTTCTCCCTGTGTCCCGAACACGAGGACCAGCTGCGCCGATACGACGCCCGGCTCCCCGCACGGGGCGTCTCGACCCGATTCCGCCCGGGCGGGAAGGGGGCGGTCGCCCCGTGACGGACCGACCAACGGCGGGAGGACCGTGAGCGCGCTTCCGTTGGAGGGACTCACGAGCCGAGTGACGCTCAATCAGGGCGTCGAGATGCCGGTGCTCGGGCTCGGGGTCTTCCAGTCCCCTCCGGGGGAGGAGTCCCGTCGGGCCGTCGCGTGGGCGCTCGAGGAGGGATACCGGCTGATCGACACGGCGGCGATGTACGAGAACGAGGCGGACGTCGGGGCGGCGATCCGCGCGAGCGGCGTTCCCCGGTCGGAGGTGTTCGTCACCACGAAGCTCTGGCACCGGGACCAGGGGTACGCGGCCGCCAAGAAGGCCGCGCGGCGCAGCCTCGAGACGCTCGGCCTCGAGTACATCGACCTCTACCTGATCCACTGGCCGTTCGCGGACTCCCCGGCCGACCGGCTCGGATCGTGGACGGCCCTCGAGGAGCTGCGCGCGGAGGGCGTCTGTCGCGCGGTGGGGGTCAGCAACTACTCCGTCCGCCACCTCGAGGAGCTCGCGGCCCACTCGACGCTCGCCCCCGCGGTCAACCAGGTCGAGTTTCACCCGTTCGTCTACGACCCGGAGCTGCTCGCGGCGTGCGCGCGTCGGAAGATCCAGCCCGAGGCGTACAGCCCCCTCACCCGGAACCGCCGGCTCGACGACCCGACGGTCGCCGCGATCGCTCGGGCGCATTCGCGCTCCCCGGCCCAGGTGCTGATCCGCTGGGGGCTCCAGCACGGGATCGTCGAGATCCCGAAGTCGGTCCGTCGGGAGCGGATCCGGGAGAACGCCCGGGTGTTCGACCTCGAGCTGTCCGACGAGGAGATGGCGCGCCTCGACGCCCTTCGGGACCGGAAACGGGTGACCAAGTGGGACCCGGCCGAGATCCCCTGACGCCCGGGGCCTTCGAGCGCGCCGCGCTCCACCGCCGGCTCCGGGCCGATTTTATTAACCCCCGAGTACGGACGGACCGGCGGGGGAAAGCGGGCCCGCCCGCGGGTCCACGGTTAGACCTAATATACCCAACCTCGGTCTGCACTATCGGGTCGGGCATGGTCAGCGTCGAAGTCGCTCACGAGAAGTGCACGGGGTGCACCCACTGCCGTGACGTCTGCCCCGTCACCGTGTTCGAAATGCAACCGCGCGAGAACTGGCCGAACGTGGTCGACGACCCCGCGGTCGCCGCCAAGTTCCAGTTCCGGGCGGAGAAGTCGGCCGTGATCCACGGCCCCGACTGCATCATGTGCGAAGCCTGCCTGTTCGAGTGCGAAGGCGAGTGCATCACCATCGTCGACGACGAAGGGAATACGCACCAGTCGACGTACAAGTAGACCCGCGGGTCGGATCGGCCCCCGGGAGCTCCCCGCTTCTCCGGTCGTCAGACCGCTCGGTGGAGCGGTCGATAGAACGCCGACTTCGCCACGGGTAGGGCCCCGCCCGCGGGGAACCGGACGCGGACCGCCGACGACCGTCCGAACGCCGTGAACTCAAGGGAGTACCAGACGGCGACCCACTCGCCCGCCGCACTGACGAACGCCTCCCCGAAGTGGTAGGTCGTCGCGATCACGCGGCTCGTGTGCCGTGCGAGCGCGTACGACCAGTCGAGCGCCTCGGCCGCCGACGAGGGGGTGCCGGAGTGCGCCGGTGCCTCGAGCGGGGCCTCGACCGAGTAGGGGCCGTCGGTGATCCCCCGGCCGAACACGTAGCGCGCCCAGGTGGTACGTACGCGACCCGAGGTCGCCTCTTCCGAGAGGAGGACCCAGTGGAACGGGTTCCCCGTCGGGACGACGACCCGGTAGTCGCCGAGCGCGTGCATCCGTCGGCCGACGACGAGGCGACCGGCGAGGCGGATCGCGAAGTACGCGGCGAAGAACCCCATCAGCGCGTAGACCGTGAGGAGGTACCACGCGAACGGCACGTGGTTCCGCTCGACGCCGAGGAGGAGGTAGAACGACGCGACCGAGACGATGAGCGTGAAGAAGTTGATCGCGCGGTCCGCGTCCATCTGGAGCGGCTTCTCCGAGAACGGGAGCAGCGGCGGGACCGAGAACTGGGTGAACCCGTCCTGGAGGATGTGGGCGACGCCGCCGACCTCCATCACGAGGAGGTAGAGGTACCAGGTGCCGGGCGCGAGCACCGGCGCGACGACGGCCCCGACGACGGCGACGACGGTCACCCCGGTGAGCGAGTGGGTGATCCCGTGGTGGCGGAGGATCGGGAACCGCTTCGCAAGCGGGAAGAGGAGCGCGTCCGCGTCCGGGATCCCGCCGGCGAGGGCGCCGGCGGCGAGGTACGAGGGATGGAACCCGACGAGGCCGAAGGTGACGAGGTAGGCGACGAGTACGTGCGTGAAGAGGTCCACGGGGCGGGCTCCGGGCCGGGCGCTAGAGCAGACCCTCTTCCATCACTTCGACCGACTCCACGTGCGGGAGCTTCGCGAGCGCGTGCTCGGTCGAGTCGAGGATCCCGGCGACGTCGTCCATCACGACCGAGACGAGGAGCGAGCGGAGTCCGTAGGCGATGTCCTTCACCTGCATCCCGCGCACCGTCACTCCGGCCGGCAGCGCGGGCGGGACGAGCTTCGCGATCGCCGAGAGGTCCGTCTCGACGGCCTGGGGCATCAGACGGAAGAGCACGCCGACCCGACCCATGACGCGCTCCGTTACGGGCCTTCGAAATCGCACTTCGGACAGCGGTAGGGGACGCTCTGGTCGCGGCAGCGGGAGCAGCGGCCGATCGTCGCGTCGCCGCAGCTCGGGCAGGGGAACTGGGTCGCCCCCTTCGCCGGGACGGCGCGTCCGCACGAGGTACAGTGCAGCTCGATCGGTGCCGCCATGGGACGTTCCCCGGCCGTCACTTCCGCGAGGGAGTGCGCCGGCGCGCGGCCACCCGGGTGACGAATATAAAGATGGCCCCGAAGAACGCGACCGCCCCCGCGACATACCACAGGGTGTAGTTCGGCGGCGGGCCGGGAATGTCGAACGACGCCGAGTAGGTCGTCGCGCCCCCGGCGAAAGTGACGAGACCGTGTTCGTTCGCGAGCGAGACGGTGAACGTGTGGGAGCCGGACGAGAGTCCGGTCGTCGCGTACTGGAACGAGGCCGCATACGCTTCGTTCGGGGTCAGCTGGGGGATCGCGATCGTGCCGACCGGCGTGCCGTCCAGTTGGACCGTGAGGTTGAACGCGGCGACCGTGACCGAGGAGTCGGCGATCAGGTTCAGCGTCAGCACGTACGGCTGCACGACGTTGACGGAGTAGGTGATGTTCAGGGTGACGTTCGCGGTCCCGTAGACCGAGGCGATCTCGACGAGGATCGAGGCGACCTGCGTCGCGTTGCCGACCGTCAGTTCCACGGATTCGGCGGTCGCGTTGGTGATGTTCCCCTCGGTGGGGCTGATCGTGAGGTCGGTCGTGTTCGCGCCGGTGACGCTCGCGTAGAAAGTCAGGTTTCCCACCTGGGTCCCGTTCGCGGCGAACGCCGGACCGCCGCTCGCGTTGATGAAGTAGGCCTGGGAGGCGGAGTAGGCGAGCACGGTCGGTCCCGTGACGTTCCCGGCCACCGGCGTCGAGGCGGGGGCCAGGTGGGCGTCGGCGAGGCCCGAGGCGCCCGGGACGAGCAGGGCCCCGCAGACGAGCAGCAGCCCGATCGCGCTGGCGAGCCCGCCCGACCTCATCGCCGCGTCCACCGCCGCGTCCTCCACCAACGGTAGGTGATCACTCCGACCACGAGCGCGATCGCCGGCACGAACGAGAGCAGCGGGACCACCCAGTCGGGGAGGTTGTGGGGGGCCGCTCCGACCGACGGGCCGGTGACGGTCACCGCAGCGGTGCCGTTCGTGGTTCCGGGGCGCACGCTGGCGGTCGGTACCCGCAGGTCGGTCGACGCCTGGTAGGAGCCGCTCGAATTGACGACCGACGCCTGGACCGTCAACGACCCGACCGGCACGAAGATCGTCTGGGTGGTGGTCAGGTTCACGTAGTACGTCGCGTTCTCAAACGGATTCAGCGTGACCGTCGGCGTGGTGACCGGACCGGTCGAGCTCCGGAAGGCCACGTTCCACCCGAGGCTCGTGACCCGCGGTGAGTCGACGACGCTGAGCGAGACGCTGACGGGCGTATTCCCCGTGTTCGTGACGTAGAACGGAACGAGCGCGCTCGAGACCCCGACCTGGGCGGGCGTACCGGTCGCCGGCCCGACGGCGATGCCGTAGACCGCGACGATGTTCACCGTGGGCGAGAACGACCCGACCACCGTGCCGTTGGGCAGGTCGAGGTCGATGATCACCGACGGATGGTTGGTCGCCGTGTTCGGGGGCACCTGGATCGCGACCGCGGCCGACAGCGTACCTCCTCCGGACCCGGCGGTGAGGGTGACGTTCGCGAACGTGAAGTTGAAACCCCAGTACGCAGGACTACCGACCGGGTGGACCCGGATCGGTGCGTTCCCCGAGTTCCGGACGGAGAACGAGAAGATCGCGGTCCCCGGCGACGTCACGGTCGCGGTCCCCGTGCCGGCGACCGAAACGCTCGCGCGATAGGTGTACTGGTAGACGAGCGAGACCGTGGTCCCGACATTCCCGCTGACGACCCGCACCGACGAGGCGTTCGAGGCCTGGGCGGGGAGACCGTACGGCGCCCCGAACGACGTCGCACCGACCGTGTACGTGCCCACGGGCAACGCCACCGAGAACGGCACGGACGGGGTCACGTTCGTGTAGAGGGCGGCCACGCCGAACGCGCTCGTCACCGTCACGTTCACCGGACCGAGGAGCGGAGAGCCGCCCGAGGGCGCGAGCACGGTCACGGTGTCGGACCAGGTCGGCGAGAGCACGACCGCGACCGAAGCGGGGGCCGACAACGACGCGCCCACGGTCGTGAAGCCGGCGAGCGGTTCGCTTCCTCCGCCGCCCGACGCGTAGAGCGAGTAGGTCCCGGGAAGCACTCGGGTCGAGAACGTACCGTTCGCCGCCGGCGTGACCGTGAGGTTCTGGTTCGGAGAAGGGCCGGCCAGCCGGACGGTCCCCGAGACCAAGCCGGGGACGCCCGGTGCCGAGAGGGTGCCGTTGAGCCAGACGAGCTGGGCGGTCGGCACCATTCGGACGGCGCACGGGGTCGTCGTGTTGACGACGCTGCACGTCGAGCCCGGGATCGCGACCCAGGAGATGTCGTACGTTCCCGCCGGCCCGGAGGCGACGGTGCTCGCGGTCGCCGCGACGGTGTACGTGGTCGCGCCGGGGAGGGTCGCCGCGAAGCTGCCGTGCGTCGCCGCAAGGAGGGCGGTCGTGCCGGACGGTGCGGTGAGCGCCACGGAGATGTTGACCGGCAGTGCGACCCCGCTCTCGCTCTCGATCGTGCCCTGGAGCCGGTATCCGGGGTTCGTGATCGAAAGGCTCGGGGTGACCTTGCCCGCGGTCGAGATCGAGACGGACTGCAGCGCGACGTACGTCGAGGTCCCGACCGCGTCGGTCGCGTACGCGGAGTAGGTGCCCGGCGGCGCGAAGAAGCCGATGCTCGTGTAGTTCTTCCCCGGGACCGTCGTGTTGAACGACGCGGAGGAGAGCGTGACGGTGGCGTTGGCGAGGAGCCCACCGCTCGGCAGGGTGACGGTTCCCGTGGAGTTGGTCTGGGAGAGGACCGTGAGGGTGTACGTCGCGCCGGTCGACCCGAACGCGACCGAGACGTTGAGCGGTCCGGCCGGCCGATAGACGACGGACGCCGTTCCGGTCGGCGCCCATCCCGACAGCGCGTAGGACCCGGGAAGGAGCGCGACGCTCCAGGTCGGTCCGCCCTTCAGAGTGTGACTGACCGCCGTGGGGCTCACCGCCGTAACGTTCACCGTCGCGTTGGACCCCGACGGGCCGCCGAGCAGCCGGACCGTGACCGGGACCGTCCGCAGGGTGAGCGGGAACTGGAGCATCGAGCCGAGACCGTTCGGAGAGATGTTGCACGCGCTCGCCGATGCGTAGCCGGCCGCCGTCGCGCCGACACAGTACGAACTGGCGTAGAGCGGAAGGGCGCTCGGGAGGTAGGCGACCACGCCTCCGTCGACGCCGGCGGTCGTTCCCACCGTCGGGCCCCCGATCCCGGCAGAGATGTTCACCCGGGCGCCGGTGGCGGGGAAGAGCGTCCCGTTCGAGAGCAGCGAACCGACCGTGAACCGTGCCTCGATCGCGGTCGTCGGTTGCAGGTTCGCGACCGTGGGGTACGTGAGCGGAACCGACGCGAGCGCCACGGAGAGCGTCTTGTAGCCGGTGCCGGCCCCCTGGATCGCGAGTATGGTGTAGGTGCCGGCAGGCAGGTAGAACGAGTAGGACCCGTTGACGGTCCAGGTGTACGCCGGGTTCCCCGCGGCCGAGAAGGCGACGACCGACGTGACGACGGAAGTGCCCGAAGCCGCGGAGGTCGAGACCGAACCCGACAGGCGGATCGCGGGTCCGAGGCTGAGGGCGACGCGGGCGGGCGCCCCGGCCGATGCGACGGTGAGTGACCCGAGCCCGGCGTAGAGGGTGCTGCCGACGAAGCCGGTCGCGGTGACCGAGTACTGCCCGACCGGGAGCGAGAGCGTGACGAGCCCGCTCGACCCGCTCAGTGCGGACGTCCCGTTCCCCGCCGCGGCGCTCAGCGTAGTGATCGGCGACGTGGTGACGTTACCGTACGGTCGGATCGGCAGGAACTGGACCGGGATCCCCCCCACGGGCACCCCGTTCGCCGAAACGGTCACGGTGACGGGCGCGGTGTACGCCATCGTGAGGTTCGTCGTCAACCCGCTCCCCGGGTCGGGGACCGACACGAGGACCGCGGGCGAGCGTTCGGTCGTCCCCGGTACGGTCGCGGTCAGGGAGTAGTTGCCCGGGGTGTAGCTCGAGATGAAGAAGAACCCCGTCGAGTTCGTCGTGTTCGTCTGGACGGGTCCCGACGGGCCGGCGAGGGTGACGAGCGCCCCGTCCGCGAAGCCTCCGACCGGCGAGAACACGTATCCCGAGACGACTCCCGTTTCCAGGCCCACCGTCGCGTTCGTCGGGCCGGCGGGAGCGGGCGCCACCGACAGCGGCGTCTCGGTGTAGTTCGTCCCGTCCACGAGGATGCTGTAGTTGTAGATCCCCGGCGGGACGTTCGTGAGGTCAATCGCCCCGCTCGCATCGGTGGTCGCGGTGATCCGGGTCGTGTTGTTCGGTCCCCAGAGGACGACCTTCGCCCCCGAGACCAGCGCGTCGGCGGGCGGGGTGTAGGTGCTCGTGTTGCCGGCGTCCCAGTAGACGAACCCCGAGACCGACCCGGCCGGGAGGGTGAACGTCTGCTGGAGGCTGGGGGCCACGAGCGAGAGCCCGACGGCGTTCGAGACCGTGATCGGGATGCTCTTCAGCACCGTGCTCCCCTGCTGCGAGAGGCCCTGCAGGCTCCCCACCGTCAGGTTGAGCGTGTCGTTGCCCGGCGGGAGGACGAGGGAGAACGACCCGTCCGGTGCCGTCACGGCGGTCATGTGCGGGATGCCCCACTGGTCGAACACCGTCACCCGGACGCCGGGGTCGGGAGCGCCGTTCGGTAGTTGCACGTCCCCGAGGAGCGTCTGTCCGGGGTAGTACTCGAGCATCGACTCCCCGCCGGAAAAGTACATGTTGGCCGTGGTGTCGGCCGACCCGTTCGTCCGGTTCGCGAGCGAGACCGCCGCCGGCTCGTTCATCGCGACGTAGCAGCTCGGGTTCGCCGCGGCCTCGGCCGCGGACGGGCAGTAGTAGGCCGTCTTGTAGACGACCTGGAAGTGCTGCAGCATCCAGCCGGGCTCGATCGGCTCCGAGGCGGCCGCGCCCTCGAGACCCGGGATGCCCCCCGAGAGGCCGATGTCGGTCCCGTTGTACCCGAAGTACGTTCGGTAGATCATCGAGTTGTAGAACGGGGAGAAGTAGTTGATCAGATACTGGATCGCCGAGACGTCGGCGGGGACGCTCCCGAGGGGGTAGGTGTTCCCGTCGCTGCCCTCCACGGTGACGTTGAAGTACGTCGACGGAAGGCCGGCGGCGTCGATGACGCGCCCGGTCAGGTCCGCGGGCGCGTAGTAGATCCCGGTGTCCTGTCCACTGAACGGGATCAGCCGGCTGTCCGCGAGGTCGTATCGGACCGACCATCCCGTGTACGCCTGCACGTCGTTGTACAGGTGCGAGATGCCGCTCAGCGTCGTGCTGGTCGCGAGGTAGTAGGACATCGCCATGTACATCGCGTTGGCGTCGGTGAGGGTGCTCGGGTCGACCGGCAGGTACCGGTCGGGGTTGTTCACGACCAGCTGGAAGTCGTAGGTCTGGTTGACGAGGTAGTTGTGCAGCTGGGTGAGGTTCAGCCCGTCGCCCGCCAGGACCGCGTTGAGCGACGACGGCAGGTAGCTCTCGCCGGTCTTCAGCTGTTCCGCCTGGAGCAGGGTGGTGGTGAGGAGCGCGATCGCGTTCGACTCGTTCTGCGCCAGCAGGAACTGGCCGGCGGGGTCGATCCCGTTCTGGAAGTTGTCGGCGACGCTCGGATGCTGGCCCTGGTCGATCGTCTGGAACCCGTAGTCCCACCAGCTCACGACCGCGGGACGCTGGGGCTGGGGAGTATTGACGTCCTGCGTCGCGAGCCAGTTGTACCCCGCGCTGTCGTACTGGTTCGAAGTGTCGATCGTCGTCCCGGCCGCACCGAAGTAGTTCGTGTCGGTGCTCGCGTTCCCCTTGAGGAACGCCGGCAGGGTGTCGTAGACCTGCTCGGAGAGCCCGGTCTTCGTGTTGCCGGGGATGCCGGCGTCGATGGAGATCCAGACGTTCGGGAGGACGACCACGAGGACGAGGAGGAGAACGAGGACGTGGCGTGGCTTGAACGCCTTGCGGAACGCAGCCGCCTGGCTGCGCCGGTCCGAGAGCGACGCGACGGTGCGCCGGAGCTCCGGATATCCGCCGACATCGAGCGCCCGACGGATCGCCTCCGCGGGTAAGAGCGCGAACGCGGGAGACCCCAGGAGGAAGAACTTCGCCGCCGAGATCGGCAGGTAGATCGAGAGCACCGCGAAGACGAGGAACACGACGTGGTGGCGCTTGAAGCGGCCCCGCACGAGCAGGAAAATGAAGATGGCGAGGCCCGCGAACGCGAGGAAGAACGTGACGACCCCGTACCCGACGACGAGTTCGTCGATGGACGGGGATTGCGCCTCCGCGACGGTCGAGTAGATCAGGGTCTTCGAGAAGTATCCCTGCCCGGTCACGATGTCGGTAAAGTAGGTCGGCTCGAAGGCGAACAGGAAGACCGCGGCCCCCAGGACAATCAGGACGAGGAGCGGGATCGAGAAGACCCACGGGACGTCGCGCAGGAGGAGGAACGGGAGCAGGAGCGCGAGGATCCCGAAGAACAGGAGCAAGGGCAGGTCGAACCAGGCCGAGAACTGGTGCTGGACGATGTAGTACGGGAACGCCATCGGGAACCCGATGAGCCCCACGATCCAGGTCGTCACGTAGAGGCCGAACGAGTCGATCCGACGGATCCGCTCGACCAGCATGATTATCAGGAGCGAGATCCCGATCACGACGATCGCGTACGTGTAGCCCTGCCAGGCGAGGGCGAGGGCACCGAGCGAGACCCCGGTGAACACCGCCCATTTCACCGCGGTCCGCTCGGTCCGCAGGAACGCCCGGAGGGCCGGCAGGTACTGGCTCGGTTTCTTGTAATCCTCGACCCACCGCCGATTTCCGACCGCCTTGACGGTCCGGATGTACGAGTAGACCGTGATCAGAATGACGAAGGTATAGAACGAGAGGTAGTTCGCGTAGCCGAAGATCGAGGAGTCGATGTTCGCGCTGAGGAACGGGGAGATGACCGCCGCGATGAGGCCCGTGCGCTTCCCGCTGACCTCCCGTCCGATCAGGTAGACGGGGAAGACGCCGAGCGCGGCCCAGAGGGGGCCCTGCAGGTCGAGGAACCACGCGCCCGCCACAACGGCGTTGCCGCCGAACGCGGGGGCGAACACCATCCCGAGGATCGCGTTCATCCAGTCGAACAGCGGTTCCCGGGGGTTGTACCCGCCGACCGGGTAGTGCAGCAGCGGGTCGAAAACGAGGTTCCGGTGGTTCAGGATGATGTAGGTCGTGACGCGAGAGTGGTAGTACGAGTCCGAACCGCCCGCGTAGCTGAACAGCGGGCCGAACTGCTGGACGATCGGATACGTCCAGATCGTCCGGATGGCGAACGCGGCCGCGAACGCGCTGAGTAGGATCGCGACCGTCCACCCGTTACGGTGCCACCACCCCGAATGAGACGACTGCATCCCCGCGGCTCTCCCCGAACCGGCGGCGCGCGAGACTTGGGGCGGGTATAAATAGCCTGCCTCCCGGCACCGGTCCTCGCCGTCAGAAATCGACGATTTTCTCCCGTTCCGTGGCGCGGATCAGTCCGTCGACCGGAAGCGGTAGAACACGCGGCCGTCGGCGAGCTCGTACGGTTCGACGCGGACGCGCGCGCCGACGCGCAGCTCGGTCCACGGTCGTCCCTCGATCCGTCCGAAGAGCCGAAGGGGCAGCCCATCGAGGTCCACGAGACCGACGACGAACGGGACGTCCGCTTCCATGCCGAGGGGGGCGCCGCCCAGCACGGCGCTGAACGCGTACACTTCGCCGCCCTCGGGGAGGTCGACCCATTCGAGCTCCTCCGAGTGGCACTTGGGACAGGCGGTACGGGGGGGCCAGTGCAGCGCGCCGTCCTTCGGGCAGCGCGTGGTCGAGAGGCGACCTTCGCGCAGGCGGTCGAAGAACCGGGACAGTCGCGTCTGGTCCGGGCCCTCGAGCGGAAAGAAGTCGAGGAGGAACGGTCGAGCGTCCCGCGACCGTTCGGGAGCGGGTTTCCCGGACCCCGGGGAGGCCGGTGCGCCCGCCGCCCCACCGAGCGCACCGACGGGTCGTCGGGGGTTCGCTTCGGCGCTCACGACGCACCGCCCGCGGAGTAGATCATGATCGAGTGCACGTTCGCGCTTCCCGAGAGGTTGTGGACCAGGGCCCATTCGGGGTCGGGCACCTGGCGGGCCGGCGGTACCTGCTTGGCGAATTGCTGCGAGACCTCGACCGCCTGGGCGATGCCGGTCGCACCGAGCGGGTGCCCGCACCCGAGGAGCCCGCCGCGAGGGTTGACGACCAGGTCTCCGCCCACGTCGCCGCGCCCGTCGGCCGCGAAGGTCCCCCCCGTGCCGGGAGGGCAGAGTCCGAGCGCCTCGTACTCGACGATCTCGGAGATCGAGAAGCAGTCGTGGAGCTCGGCCATGTCGAGGTCACCGACCCCGATCTTGGCGCTCCGGAACGCCTCGCGCGCGGCGTGCTTGAGGCCGACCCAGTCGGTCAGCGAGCCCGCGTGGGCCATATTGTGCGAGTCGGAATACTGCCCCGTCCCCCGGACCCACGCGGGGGCGTCCGTGTATCGACGGACGAACTCCTCGGCCACGACCACGACCGCGGCGGCGCCGTCGGTCATGGACGAGCAGTCGCCGAGCCGCAGGGGAGGAGCGACGACCGGGAGCGAGCGGAGCTTCTCCCGAGGGAACGACTTCCCGTAGAACTGGGCCGTGGGGTTCGTGTTCGCGAACCGGTGGTTCTTCTCGGAGACCGCGTGCAGCTGCTCCTCGGTCGTACCGAACTCGAGCATGTGCCGCTGGGCGACCATCGCGAAGAACGGGGGCGCGGTCGCCCCGTGGGGCGCATCCCACGCGCGGTCCATCACGCACGACATCGACGTGTTCGCCTCGGCCATCGAGGGGAGGTTCATCTTCTCGATCCCGACCGCGACCGCGATGTCGGAGATCCCCGAGGAGATCGCGGCGTAGGCGGAGCGGATCGCCGCCTGCCCGGACGCGCACGCGAGTTCGGTCCGCTGGAGGACACGGTGGGGCGCGAGTCCCATCTGTTCGGCGGCGAGCGGGGCGACGTGGGACTGAAATGCGAAGCGTTCGGGCTCGGCCGCACCGACGAACAGCGAGTCGACGTCCTCCGCCCGGAGCTCGGGGACCGCACGGAAGAGTGCCGCCCCGACCTCCTGAGCCATCTCGGCCCAGGTCGTCGGGCGAACGCCGAACGGAGTCGTCACCCCACCGACCACGGCGACCGGCCGACCGCTCATGCGGCCTCCGCGCGGATCGCCGCGGCGAGAAGGTCTCCGGCCGCACTGGTCGTGACGGTGCCCCCCTGGTCGTAGGTCCGGGCCGTTCCGCCCGTAAGTACTGTCGCGATCGCCCGCTCGAGTCGGTCCGCCGCGGAACGGAGTCGGGCGTCGTCGTGGCGGTCGCCGAGCCATCGGAGCATCTGCTCTACGGCGAAGAACGTGGCGAACGGGTTCACCTGGTTCTTCCCGGCGTACTTCGGCGCGCTTCCGTGGACGGGCTCGAACATCGCGTGCTCCGCGCCGATGTTGCCGCCGGACGCGAACCCCATGCCTCCCTGGAGGACCGCGGCGAGGTCCGTGATGATGTCTCCCATCATGTTCGTCGCGACCACGACGTTGTACCGCTCGGGGTTCCGGACGAGCCACTGCGTGAACGCGTCGACGTAGGCGTAGTCCTTCTCGATCTCGGGGTACTCTGCGGCGACGCGGTCGAACGTCTCGCGGAAGAACCGGCACCCTTCCATGACGTTCGCCTTGTCGACGCAGGTGACGCGCTTCACTCCGTCCGCGGGGGCCCCGCGCGGGCGGGCCCGGGCGAGGTCGAAGGCGTAGCGGAGGACGCGCTCCGCCCCTTTCCGGGTGATGATGCGGGTGTCGATGGCGACCTCGGTCTCGCCGGCGCGGCGCAGGCGTCCTCGCGCCGGAGTGTAGAGGTCCTCGGTGTTCTCCCGGACGATGACCATATCGACGTTCTTCGGGGACCAGATCGCTCGGTACTCCCCGCTGATCCGATGCTGGACCCCGGGGTAGAGACGGCAGGGCCGTACGTTCGCGAAGAGGTCGAGCGACTCCCGAAGGCCCAGGACGAGCGCCCGCCCCGCGATGTCGCCGTTCGAAAGGGCGGCCCCGGGCCAGCCCACGGCGCCGAGCAGGATCGCGTCGGCCCGATGGGCCGCCTGCTCTCCTTCCGGCTCCCACTCCCGGCCGGTCTTCTGGTAGTACTGCCCGCCGCCGGGGTATTCGGCCGTTCGCCACGGCGCGGCGCCCCGCTCGCCGAGAGCCGTCAGGACCTTCAGTCCCTCGCGGACCACTTCGGGACCGGTTCCGTCCCCGGCGAAGACGGCGATCTCGTAGGCCGCGTCCTTCATGGGGCCGCCGCGGCCGCGGCCTTCCGTTCCTCGAGCTCGGCCCGGACCTTCTCCACGAGTCCGCCGGCCTCGAGAAGGCTGAGGAGGTGCGGGGGGAGCGGAGGGAACGTGACCGAGACGCCGGTACGCATGTTCGTGATGCGACCCGCCCGCATCTCGATCCGCGCGGTGTCGCCGGTCTCGAAGATCGCGCGCACCCCCCGGGCCTCCACGGTGGGCAGGCCGAGGTTGATCGCGTTCCGGAAGAAGATCCGGGCGAACGAATCCGCGACGACCGCACCGACCCCGATCGCTCGCATCGCCTGCGGTGCGTGTTCCCGGCTCGACCCCGAGCCGAAGTTCTCGTCCGCGACGAGGATGTCGCCGACCCGCGCTTCCTTGGCGAACTGGGGCAGTGCGATCTCGAAGACGTGCTTCTTGAGCTCCTGCGGGTCGATGATCGTAAGGTACTTTCCCGAGATGATCCCGTCGGTGTCGACGTCCCGTCCCAGGGTCCATACACGACCCTCGATGACCTCCTTCACGCCCCTCCCCTCCGCTAGAGGTACTCCCGGTGGTCGGCGATCTCCCCGCGGATCGCCGCGGCCACCGTGGCGGCCGGAGACATGAGGTAGATCCGGGCTTCCTTCGCGCCCATGCGGCCCGGGAAGTTGCGGTTCGAGGACGACGCGCACGCCTCCTCCGGGGCGAGGATCCCCATGTTGCCGCCGAAGCAGGCGGAGCAGCTCGAGTTCGTGAACACGGCCCCGGCGTCGGTGAAGGTCTGGATGATCCCCTCCTTGAGGCACTGGTCGTAGATCTTGGTCGACGCCGGCGAGACGATGAAGCGGACCCCCTTCGCGACCTGCCGGCCCTTCATCAGCGCCGCCCCCTCGCGCAGGTCCTCGATCCGTGCGTTCGTACAGGAGCCGAGAAAGACCTGGTCGACCTTGATGTGCTCCCCGACGACGTCGGGCAGCGGCCGCACGTTGTCGGGCGAGTACGGGCAGGCGACCATCGGCGGCATTCCGTCGACGTCCACTTCGACGACGCGCTCGTAGCGGGCATCCGCGTCCGCGAAGAGCGGATGCATCGGGTGCTTCGCTATCTTCTCGAGGTACTCGTAGGTCTTCTCGTCGGGCGCGACCAGGCCGCACTTCGCGCCCATCTCCGTCGTCATGTTGCAGATCGTGAACCGTTCGGGCATCGACAGCCCCTCGATCGTGGGCCCGGTGAACTCGACGGACTTGTACGTCGCTCCCGTCGTTCGGATCTCCCCGAGCACGCGCAGGACGAGGTCCTTCGCCGTGACCCCCTTACCGAACGTGCCGCGGACCCTCACCTGGACCGTCGGTGGAACCTTCAGCCACAGGCGTCCGAGGGCGAGCACCGCCGCCATCTCCGTCGGGCCGATTCCGGCGGCGACCGCACCCATCGCCCCCAGCATGTTCGTGTGCGAATCCGTCCCGACCGCGAGGTCCCCCGGAACGACCCAGCCGTTCTCGGCGAGGATCTGGTGGCAGATCCCGTGCCGGCCGACATCGTAGAAGTGGGGAAGATGGACCTCGTCGGCGAACTTCCGCAGGATCCGGTGCAGGACCGCCGCTCCTTCCGTCGACGCGGGAACCCAGTGGTCGATCGCGATCACGACGCGCTCGGGGTCCCACACCCTCTCCGCGCCCATCTGGTGGAACGGAGCGACCGTCTGGGCCCCTTGCTCGTGCATCATGGCGAGGTCGACGTTCCCCTCGATGATCTCGCCCGGCACGACCCGCTCGACGCCCGCAGAGCGCGCGAGGACCTTCTCGGCCAGCGTCATGCCGTGGCCGTTGGAACCGCTCATGCGCTCACCGCGGAGATCCCGACCGCATCGACCATCGCCCAGAACTCGTCGTCCGAGAGCCCCGGGCGCTCGAAAAGGTGTCGGTACTCCGCGAGGAACCGACGCAGGTCGTCCTTCGAACGAGATTCCGTCTCGGTCTTGATGCGGCGCAGGAGTTCGAGGAGGAGTGGGTCGTCCGCGACGATCCCCCGCTCCTTCAGCTTCTCGACGACGGCTGCCTTGCCCGTGTGTTTCCCGAGGATCATCTGCCGATGCGCCCCGACAACCTCCGGCTGAAGGGGCTCGTACGTCAGGGTGTGAGCGAGGATCCCGTGGGTGTGGATGCCGGCTTCGTGCGAGAACGCATTGTACCCGACGAGCGCCTTGTTCGCCGCGACCGGGATTCCCGAAAGGTCCTCCACCAGCCGCGAGAGCTCGGTGAGCTTCTCCGTGCGGATCCCCGTCCGCACGCCGTAGAGTGCTTCCACGTCCAGCACGACCTCCTCCAGCGAGGCGTTCCCGGCCCGTTCGCCGAGGCCATTCACGCAGACGTGCGGAGCTCGGGCTCCGCACTCGATCGCCGTCAGCGTGTTCGCCGTGGCGAGACCGAAGTCGTTGTGGCAGTGCACGGAGAGATCCTTCGGGTGGACCCGTCGCTGGAACTCGGTGAGGTACCACCGGAAGGTGAGGGGCGTCATGATCCCCACGGTGTCCGCGACGACGAGGCGGTCGGCGCCCGCGTCCTGAACGTCCCGATAGAGGCGCTCGACGAAATCGAAGGGGGCCCGCACGGTGTCCTCGGTGACGAACGCGACGTGCAGTCCTGCGTCCTTCGCCTGCCGAACCGCCGCGAGCGACACGGTCCGGACCTCCTCCTGGGTCATCCGGAGCTTGTAGCGGAGGTGAACGTTGCTGGCCGCGACGAAGATCGCGATGTGCGTCGCCCCGCTGCGGATCACGGCGTCCACGTCGGCGGGAACGGTACGTGCGGCCGCGAGGATCTTCGCTCGGAGACCGGCCGACGCGACGAGGCGCACCGCGCGCGCCTCCTCCTCCGATACGACCGGGATACCGGCGTTCACCACGGAGACGCCCGCCTCCGACAGCAACGTCGCGACGCGCAGCTTCTCCTCGGGAGAGAAGTGGACGCCCGGCGTCTGCTCTCCGTCTCGAAGGGTCTCGTCCCAGAACTCGATCGATTCGGGTATCCGCCGTTCGCGGATGGTCTCCGAGTGGTAGTTCTCGACGAGGCGGGAGTCCGCCATCCCGGGTTCTACTCGCCCCGACCCATTAACCTTACCCGACGCAATTCGCCCTCGCCGCGCGCCACGACGTCATGGCTCCGCGCATTCCTCGGCGCGGTGGTTAAATACGCTCCGTTCCTCGAACCGGGTACAAGTCGCATCCGACCTGTCTCTGGTGACCAATGACCACTCCCGCTGCACGGACTGCACCGATTTCCGGCCCCTCGGACCCGGGGGAAAGCCACCCTCCAACCGAGCTGACCGACCTGAGCGTCATGATCGGCGGCCAGGGTGGGGACGGCACCCTCACCGTGTCCGACCTCCTCGGGCGGTACTTCCGCAAGTGCGGCCTGTACATCTACACCTCCCGCAACGTCCTCTCCCGGATTCGCGGCGGCCACGCCGACGCGTCGGTGCGCGCCGCGCGCGACCCGATCTCGACCGTAAAGCCCGAGGTCGACGTCCTCGTCGCGTTCGACAACGAGGCGGTCGAGATGGGAAACTTGGAGCTCGCCGCACACGGGTACATCGTCTACGACTCCACGAGCTTCCATACCGACCTGCCGAACGCCCGCGGGTTCCCGTTCGCCACGCTCGTCGGGGGCCCTCTCGGCCAACCGATCTTCAAGAACACGGCCGCCTACGGCGCGCTCTCCGTGCTGCTCGGCTTCGACCCGGTCAAGACCCGGGAAGTGATCGAGGAACGGTTCAAGCGCCGGGGCGGCGAAGCGCTCGAAAAGAACCTCAAAGCGCTCGAGATCGGTCGCAAGGCCGCGCTCGAGACGCCCGGACTACCGAACCGGTTCTCGGTCGCGGACGGCGACGCCCATGACCTGATCCTCACCACGGGCAACCAGGCGGTCGCGCTCGGGTTCGTCGTGGGCGGGGGTCGGTTCTTCGCCGGGTACCCGATCACGCCGGCGACCGAGGTCATGGAGTACCTGCAGCGCTACCTGCCCGCCTTCGGGGGGGTCGTGCGGCAGGCCGAGGATGAGCTGGCGGCGATCAACATGATCATCGGCGCCTCCTACGCCGGCGCCCGCGTCATGACCTCGACCAGCGGTCCCGGACTGTCGCTCATGACGGAGGGGATCGGACACGCCGGAACGGCGGAGATCCCGATCGTCGTGGCCGACTGCCAACGGGTCGGTCCGAGCACCGGGCAACCCACCCGGCACGAGCAGTCCGACCTTTCCCACCTCGTCAACCTCGGTCACGGCGAGTACCCTCGGTTCGTCCTGACCCCCGCGACCCCGGAGGACTGCTTTTCGATGACCGCCGACGCCCTCAATCTCGCCGAAAAGTGGCGCCTCCCCGTCATCCTCCTCCTCGACCAGGCGCTCTGCCAGAACACGACCACCAGCGCGCGGTTCGACCTCTCCGAGGTCCGCGTCGACCGGGGGCAGCGGCTGAGCGCCGAGGACGCTTCGAAGCTCACCGAGTACAAGGCCTACCGATTCACGGACGACGGGATCAGCCCGTACGCACCGCCGGGGACCCCCGGCCTTTGGGCCGAGATCACCGGCAACGAGCACGACGAGTGGGGCCACGTTTCGGTCAACACGACGAACCGCGTCCGAATGATGAAAAAGCGGATGGAGAAGATGGTGCGCGCCCGGGACGACCTCCCTCCGTCCCGCCTGTTCGGTGACGTGAACGCCAAGATCGGATTCATCGGCTACGGGAGCACCTCCGGACCGATCCGCGAGACGCAGGCGATCCTCGCCGCGCGGGGCATCTCCACCCGCTACCTCCAGGCGCGGACGATCTATCCCGTACCGGCCCACGAACTCGACCCGTTCCTCAAGGGCGTCGACGTGGCGTACGTCGTCGAGCACAACTACACCGGGCAGTTCGCCCGGCTCCTGCGCGAGTTCCTCCCCTGGCACCACGCCAAGATCCGTTCGATCCTGAAGTACGACGGCTACTCGTTCCGCACGCCGCAGATCATCTCCGAAGTCAAGGAGGCCGCGTAGGATGGTGCAGTCCGCGAAGCCGGTTCCGCCGATCTGGTGCCCGGGATGCGGCGACTTCAGCCTTCTCGCCGCCGTCAAACGTGCGGCCGCCAACCTCAAGATCCCCACCCACGACCTCGTGCTCGTGGGCGGCATCGGCTGCTCGGGGTCGATCCACAACTTCCTCGAGGTCAACGGGATCCACGCGCTCCACGGGCGCCTGCTCGCTCAGGCGGTCGGCGTCAAGCTCGCGAACCCGTCGCTGACCGTGGTCGCGGCCGGCGGGGACGGCGACGGGTACGCGATCGGAATGGGCCACTTCATGCACGCGTTCAAGAAGAACGCCTCGATCCTCTACATCGTCATGAACAACGAGACGTACGGCCTGACGAAGGGCCAACCGTCCCCCACGAGCCAGATCGGCTTCGAGGGCAATGTCGAGTCCCCGTTCGATGCGATCCTGAGCGCGCTCTCGATCCCCGCCCCGAACTTCATCGCACGCACGTTCTCGGGCGACCCGAAGACGATGACCGCGGTCCTGGAGGAGGCGATCCGGTTCAACCACGAGAGCCGCGGGTTCGCGTTCGTCGAGGATCTTTCGCCGTGTGTGACGTACAACGACACGTACAAGCTCTGGCGGGAGAAGGTCGCGGACGTGTCGAAGCTCCCCGGCTACGACCCGACCGACCGCAAGGCGATGTTCCGGCTCTATCTCGACACGACCGAGGCGGGGAAGATCCCGATCGGGATCATGCACCGCCCCGCGGAGGTCGCGAAGGCCGGCCTCGAGGCGAAACTGCTCGGGGAATCGAAGGGTCCGGCGCGCTCGGAGATCACGATCGAGCCGAACCTCGCGGCCTACCAGAAGCTGCTCGCCGGGGTCGCTTAGCGCCCCGCCGCTCGGTTCATCTCGGGCCGGGCGCTGGGCGTTCCGGGGCGTGGGACGATCTGGGTCGGGATCGACGACACGGACAGCCCGACCGGTGGTTGCACGACCTGGGTCCTGACCGAGCTCCTCGCCGAGGCCCGGGACCACGGGGTCGACCTCATCGGGGAACCGCGGCTCGTCCGGCTGAACCCGAACATCCCGTGGCGGACCCGCGGGAACGCCGCGCTGGCCGCGCGGTTCGGAGTCGGCGCCGGGAAGCGACGACGCATCGGCGAGGTCCGAGGGTTGGCGGTCTGGTCGTACGCCCGCGGCCACGCTCTCGGGCCGAGCCGTTCCGTCGATTGGCTGGAGGCGGCATGGGCCCGGGTGCTTGCGTCGTCCCGCATCGGGGAGCCTGGCACGGACCCGGCGCTCGTGGCGGTCCACCGCCCGCTTCCCGCCGCGCTCTATTGGAATGCCGTACGGGAGGTCGTCCCGGTCGCGGACGTCGAAGAGGTTCTCGCGCTCCGCGGGGCGTGGGTCCGGACGTCGGGTACCCGACGCGGGATCGTCGGCGCTGCCGCGGCCATTGCGTGGCGGGAGCGCCACCCCACGTGGGAGTTGATCGCCTACCGCTCCCCCGACCGGGCCGGGACGGACCGACGGGTCGACGCGGCCAGCGTACGTCGGGCGCAACGGCAGTACCGCGAACTGTTCCTCTGCGACGACCGCCGGACTCGACGCCTCCTGGTGGCGCCGCATACCCCGTGCCCGATCCTGTTCGGCCTTCGGGGCACCCGGCCGGAGGCCCCGCTCGCGGCGCGGCGCGCCGTGCGGTCCGAGACGGTCAACCGCTGGGTCCTGTTCCGGACCAACCAGGGGAGCGGGGACCACCTCCGGGTTCGAAGCGCGGGCGAACTCTCAGAGTTCCGCTCCGGGGTGGTCGGCGGAACGGTCGAGGGCTCCCCGGAGGTGCTCGAGGGCGGTCACGTCCGATTCTCTCTCTCCGACCTCGAGGGCCGTTCGCTGACCTGCCTCGCCTTCGAACCCACGAAGACGCTCCCCGAGGTCGCGCGCACCCTGCGCGCGGGAGACCGGCTCCGCGTCTGGGGAAGCAGGGGCCGCGAGCCGGCCCTCCGGCTCGAAGGGATCGAGATCGTTCGCCTCGTTTCCCGCGCCGGACCGTCACGGGCCCCCCGGTGCCGCGGCTGCGGGCGATCGACGCGTTCCCTCGGGCACCTGCGCGGCTACCGATGCCCCGGGTGCCATCGGCGGTGGCCGCCCGAGGCCGCCTCGAACCCGGTGGAGCGGCCCGCGTTCGGCGTCGGGGTCTATCACCCGACCCCGTCGGCCCGGCGGCACCTCGCCCTCCGCGGGCCCGAGCCGTGAGCTCCGGGCGCCGACCGAGAGCTTTTGAGCCGCCGGCCGGTATATGCAC
>JBAWFC010000087.1:0-13502 GCA_049591535.1 Thermoplasmata archaeon
GTCCGACGAGCAGATGGCGCAGATCCTCCGGGAACCTCACAAGTTCCACGGGGACTGGAACTACACCATCCAACCCCACCGAACCCGCACGAAATGAGTCAGTTATTCAGTAGCGACTCCTTAGCGGCGGGCGAAGATCGTGGGGCGGCGCATGGGCGTTGGAGCGGCTGTTGACGATCTATCGGACGTGCCGAAAGCGGGCCATTCAATTTGTGAAAGTCATCACCGACGCACTGTCAGGATCGGGATACCCCGAGTTTCGCGCTCCGTCAGGGCTGTCTGGAAGCTGACAAGCTACGCGAGGTGTACGTATTCATGGGCAAGCAACTGAGCGGGAGGTAGACCGCCCCCGACGGCGTGATTGGAGACGCGCCCATCCGAGGACGGGACCGCGAAGCGCGCGCCGGGTGCGCAACGTCGGCATCCGTCGCTCTGACGGCGAGTACATGCGCGCCTTCAGTCGCGGCGTTGTCGCCTACCCCGGCACAAGCATGATCTCGTTACCGTCAGGGTCGGTGACCATCGCCCAGCGCCCCCATGTTTCCTTCCTCGGAGGCTGGCTGAAGTGAACCCCATTTAGCTTGAGCGCGGCGCACGAGCTCTGAAAGTCCCCCGGGAGCCTGAATAGAATCCCCGTTGGCCCCTTCTCCAGCGGAAGAGACGGGTCAATCTCCCTAATCTGGCAGATGTGCACCCCGCCGTTCTGGCCCCTTCGACCGACGACAACCCAGTGCCCTGCCTGATCATCGGACCGCGCCAGTACGTCGAGGCCGAATGTCTTCGTGTACCAGGCGAGCGCCTTCTTACGGTCCGATACAACCACGGCTACACTGACAAACTTCGCTTTGGGAAGCCTTGGCTTCGATTTCTTGGCGGACACGTGCGATGACCCGAGTCCCCACCTTCCCCTGACTCATCAATCCTACGACACATGACGGACCGCCGCCGCAACACGGCGCCTCGGTGCATCCAATGTCCCACCGCGAGGGGCGCGTGAGGTCTCGCGAACATGCCGCGCGACCCGGGTGTTCGATGGCGGGACCGCGATGGGCACGCGGGGCCGGACGGACGGCACGTGCGTTCCGTCGGCGGACGGGACATGGTCGCGAAATACCCGAGATGCGATCTCGCGGACTACGGCCTCAACGGGCTGAGTCGTCTCGATCACGACGACCCAATCCAATCCAGTGGCCGTGGTGCAGACGCTCTTCGTTGCTCATGGTTTTAGCATTTTCATCTTGTAGAGATAGGCGACTGCCCCTGTCACCCCAGCGATCACCAATCCAATTCCAACTCCCCTGAAGTACAAACTGCCCAAAAGATACGATAATGAAAGGAATATTACACTCAGAACCAAATCAAAAATTATGAGCGTAGCGTCCAACCGTCCCAAGACTCTCTTTCTCCACTCGTCCATTCTTTCACCTTCTTTTTCCTAATATTCTGTCCCCGAAAAGATACCGTGTGCTCCGGGACGGGGTTGAATTTTGCCTCTTCTTGCGTACTCCGGACCGGTCGGGTGGTTGGCGAGTCCAGAGTTGATTCTCGAAGGATTCGCACGGAACCGGCTAAGCACAGGTGGACCCGTGACAGGACACCGGGAGCCCGCTCGAGGCACCACCTACCGGCTTGGTGGCAACAACCCATCGGTTCGTTCCGATGAGCGAGCCCGAGCCCCCGCCGGCTTGATGTGGGGCGCGGGCCGTCTGCGACCGAATCGCGATGGGCCAGATACGGAGTGCCGGGGAACCGATCGTCGCCCACGGCGCAAGAATGAGCTGGGCCGGAATGCTCCGACCGGGGGACCCGTTCCCTCCTGCGCTCTCCTCCCGACTCGCGTCCCTGACCGCGGAGTCGGGTCCGCCCCTCCGGCGAGCCTTCGGCTCGTGGTCCCGGAGGTACCGCCGATTCACGTCGAATCTCAACTCGGCGAAGATCCAGGTCGACGTGCATCCGCCGGGGCATCCCCCAGATGACGGGGTCCAATGCGTGGTTCATTGGGTCGACGCCGGTGCCCTCCGCAGTTCGGACCCGGGCTCCGTGTGCGCGGGGGACGGTTGGCCCGTGGAACTCTGGGATGCGTTCACCTCCGAAATCGATACCCTGCCTCGGGGATCGATCGCGGAGAAGTTGAGGCATTTCCGGGACTCCCGACGTCACGAGGGCAACTCGATCGTTGCGGCCTGGAGGGAGGCACTCCGCACCAGCGTGCTGCGTCCCCCCGCCGAAGCGCGAGCGCGCGGTTCCGGGTGGATCCCCGTACCGGTGACCCTCCGCTCGGAGGACGAAACGACCGCGGCGATCGTCTCGTGGGACCCCCAGGGTCAGGACTTCCCCTCGTTGAGCGACGCACTGCGCACCCCGGAGACCCCCGGCCACCGCCCGGACTTGGAAAGCCAGGCTCGGTACTATCTGGAATGCACTCTGGCAACGCTGCACGGGGTTCGATTCGCTCGGTACGACCGGGTCGAGGACGAGGAGTACGCTCGCTCCCCCGAGGTCTGTGCGCTAGAGGACTCCTTCCACCGACTCGAGCGGGAGCGCATCGCCGATCCGAGATTCGGATTGCTCGACCGGTTCGGGTAGGTCTCACGCTGGCCGGAGGCTACTTCCCGGGGACGAGGTCCGCCGGTCAGCGCGCACGCGCCCGCGGGGCGTGCGGTAGGCCATCGGGCGGCCTCCGGCGCGCCGGACCTGAGGACACCCGGGCCGACGCCCGGAGAGGGGAGGCGCGGACCGGCCGAGCGGCTTCGGGGATTATGCAGGGCTCGCGTCCGGCGAAGCGTCCCGAGCCGCCGCGAGCGTCGGAGCAGTGGTCGACGCGGCGGGGGCGACGCTGCGGACCATTGGCAGCGGGATCCCCCGGTCGATCGGGCGCTGGGCGGGCGGGTGCTTCCGGGAGATCCAGCGACGCAGGAAGAACCGTACGTCCTGGTGGTACATGTTCCCGTACGGGCAGGCGCCCACGCAGTCTCCCACGCCGCAGCACTTCGAGCTGCGGTACTCGCCGTCGCGACGGAAGTAGAGGGGCATGTCCACGAGGCCGACCGGGCAGGCCTTCGCGCAGTCGAAGGTCGTGCACTCCTGGCAGACCTTCTTGTCCTTCACCTTCAGGCGGAAGAATCCGACCTTGGCGAACGGCAGCGTGAGCGCTCCCCAGTGGCAGAACCCCGTCGTCGCGCAGTTGTACGTACCGATGAAGGGCGTGGTAACGAACATCGCGAACCAGATCCCGCCGAAGTAGAGCTCGATCGGGAGCGGAAGTGCCGCGGTGTCGAACTGGCCGTTGGCGACCTGGACCGAGGGGAACATGTGGAGCAGCGCAAGGACCGAGACCGCGAACAGGCTGAACAGCGCGACTCCCGAGGTCACGACGTAGGCGGTCGAGAGTTGACTGCCGAGGAAGTGGCGGCCGACCTTCGAGGTCTGGTTGAACGAGCGCATCTCGTTCATCGCCGTCCCCTGGTACATCATCGCGGCCCCGCACATCACCGCGCAGATCGCCTTGCGTCCGAACAGGACCGTGAGCGCTCCGACCGCGACGTACATCAGGATGACGGCGAGGAAGATCCCGGACTCGAACGGGCCCCCTGCGCGGAGCCCGAACCCCCAGCCGACGACCGGGATCGACGCGAGCCAGGGTACGTTCGCAAGCGGCGTGGAGGAAGCGAAGCTCGGAATGTAGACGGCGGCGAGGGCGTACGCACCGATCGTCATCCCGAGGCGGATCTTCTGGGGTCGCTCGTGGGTCTCCCGGATCTTGAGCACGACGAGCGGGCCCATCGTGAATCCGAGCGTGATCAGGAACCACGCGGACGCGAGGATCGCCGCCCCGAACCAGAGGCCGTTGTAGACCAGGACGCCGGCGGCGTGGGCGATCGAGCCCGTGGGAGCCACGAACGGGATGAACTGCAGGAACGTCGGTCCCGAGACCCGATAGTCGAGAAGCGCACCGAGGAAGAACTCGGCGAGGAAGGCGAAGAGCAGGAACTGGAACACGGAGAACGGCCGGAGCAGCCACGGAACGCGCTCCCCCGTCCTGACGGCCGGGGAGCCGAGCGTCGTCCAGAGCGCCACGGCGAGCTGGACCCCTACGGCGAGCGCGAGGGGGTAGCCGAGCCCCTGGAAGTCCCAAAGGAACCACGCCGCCGCCGTGAACAACGCCGCGAGCGGCCACCGAACAACGGTAGCCAGCGTCGACGCGTGCAGCTGCTTGTTGCGGTAGAGAAATTGGAGCGCCGCCACGAGCAGGGCGACGATCAGGGCGGTCCCGAGGAGCGTCGAGGCCGCTCCCCACCACGGAACCGGGAGGCTCGTCGGCGTGAGAAGCACGAGCGCGCCCTGGGCCACCACCAGGGCGCGGAGGCTCCGGTTCGCCTCGGGATAGGCGAGCCAGCCGAGGAGGAGTATCTCTCCTCCGACCACGAGGAGGAACGCCGGAGCGACGACGACCGCCCCGAGTCCGACGAGGAGCGTGGGGACACCCGTGAGGGGAGCCGCCAGGTGCCCCGCCCAGAGGAGAATTCCGAGCAGGACGTCCCCTGCGAAGACCATCAGCAGCACGGCGACCCTTCCTTCCCGCGAGAGGGCGCGGGTTTCGCGGGCGGAGGCGGCGGCGGGGGCCGTTCGACGGGGCCCGCCCACCATCACCCAGAGCGACCATGCGACTGCCGCGACCGTTCCGACGCCCGCGACCAGGACTCCCCCGAGGGGGCCGAGGATGAGGAAGGAGAGCACGGCCACCGCTCCGACGAGACCGACGGCGTTGACGGCCCACCGGATCGGTCGCTGGGGGTCGAAGACGCGGCGGAGAAGGGTCGAGCTACTGCTCGTGGGGTCCGAATCCGGTCCGGTCATGGGTCTTCCGACCCTCCGGCTCTCGGACCCGTTGTCCCGCACTGAACGGCTCGCCCCGGGATCGAGCGCGAGCCCCACGGATCGGCTAGGAGGTTGACCCTAGAACTCACCGGTCTCGCCTCCGCTCTCCCCGTTCTCGCCGTTCTCGTTCTCGAGATGAACGATCGGGGTTCCGTCGTAGGTTTCGTTGTTGAGGATCCCGAGCGCTTCCGTCGCGTAGGCGCTCGGGAGCGGGGCCAGGGCAAGCGCCCCGGTAGTGAGCCAGTATACGAACGTGAGCAGCCACGTCGCGCTCGTGACGCTCAGCGACCCCCCGTACGCGACCCCCAGGTCGCGATAGATCCCGAGGTAGGAGAGGACCGAGAGCGGGTAGCTGTATGCCGCCGACGCCGCCTCGAGGGAGAAGTTCGACCAGTTCCCGGCCGTCACGGCGGGGCTGCCGGCGAGCGAGGTGGCTGCGGCCCACGTAGTGGCCGCGTTCGGCGAGACGAAACCACCGGCGATGTCCTCGAGCTCGGCGCAGCCGACTCCCGACGGTGGAGCACCGAAGATCTGGAGGTACCCGATGGCACCCGGGGTCGCGGAGACCTCCGCCAGCATCGCGGCGTCCGTGGCGACCGCCGCTCCCGTCGGCCACGCTACGCTGAGTCCCTGTCCGACCGACCCGTTCCAGGTCGAGTTTCCCCGCGCGAGGTACTGGGTGACGACGTCGTTCGCGACCGTCTCTCCCGAAATGTGGACGGGAGCGATCGACGGGGCCCCCGCGAGGCTCGCCCCCGGGTTCAGCTGCGCGATCACGGGGGCATCCCAGGAGGTGATCGTCCCGAGATAGATCCCCGCGAGGGTCGCAGCGGTCAGGTTGAGTCCGGTCGGGACCCCCGGAAGGTTGTAGACGACCGCGATCGCCGTGAGCGATACGGGTACCACGACGATCGGGGTCGGGAGCGCTCGGCTCTCTGCGGCGGTCGGCGTCGCGTACGTGGCCGCGAACTCGGAGTGACCGCCTCCCAGGGGCGGTACGTATCCGTCGCCCGGTGTGGAGTTGACCTCGAGGTCGAAGCAACCGCCGACGGAGGCGTCCATCTCTTGGGCGGACTCACCGAGCCAGCTCGTAAACTCCGGGTCGATCGCGGAGGACACGCTGCCGACCGTGACCACCTGGGTACCCGCGCACGACTGCGTCTGGAAACCCCCCCCGTTGGTCGCCGGACCGGTTCGGAGGTTCACCCACCCCGTGAGTTGCCCGATCCCGGCGGTGAGAACGAGGAGGGCGACGACGATGACCAACACCTCCCAGGGGTCGGCCCGGGACTTCTTCGGGAGCACGATCCCGGCCGCCCGGGCCTGGGCGGTGAAATCGGACTCCGGGTCTCCCGCTGCGGGGGGGACCTCTGCATTCATCGTGTGCGTACGCCCCCCGAAATGGCCGGATGCCGTTTATATACGGTCGGCAGGGGGATAAAGAACTTGGGCCGGCCGGGTCCGCGCCCGAGGAGCCGGCCGCGGTTTCGGCCGGCGCGGATCCCGAATGCCGGCGGCGAGGCCCCGGCAGGGACGGCTGGCTCGACGCCGCCCGAATCCGATGACCTCCTCTCAGGGGTACCTCCCGCGTGGGACAGCCGCCGGGAAGTCTTCTTAGCGTCCCCACCGTGACGGACCGAACGCATGCCCCGCACGTTGGAGTCGGACCGGGTCGTCCGCGCCGCGAGGGGTACCTCCCTCTCGTGCCGGGGATGGTCCCAGGAGGCGGCGTTCCGGCTGCTCTCGAACAACCTTGACCCCGAGGTCGCGCGGGACCCCCGACGGCTGATCGTCTACGGGGGGCGCGGGAAGGCGGCGCGGGACTGGGAGTCGTTCGACCGCATTATCGCGACCCTGAAGACCCTGGGCGACGACGAGACGTTGCTCGTGCAGTCCGGTAAGCCGGTCGGCATTTTCCCTACCCACTCCGATGCCCCCCGAGTGCTCATCGCCAACGCCCTCCTCGTACCGCACTGGGCCACGGACGAGGTGTTCTGGGACCTCGAGGAGCGCGGCCTCACGATGTACGGCCAGATGACCGCGGGAAGCTGGATCTACATCGGCACTCAGGGGATCCTTCAGGGCACCTACGAGACCCTCGCCTCCCTCGCGCGCCTCGAGTTCCGGAGCGAGGACCTGGCGGGCCGATGGATGCTGACTTCGGGCCTCGGCGAGATGGGAGGAGCCCAACCGCTCGCCGTGACGATGCTCGGAGGCGTCGCCCTGGTCGTCGACGTCGACCCGGCCGCGATCGAGCGGCGGCTTTCGCACCGATACCTCGACACCCCGGCACGGGACCTCGACGACGCGATCCGGCAGGTACAGGAGGCCGTCGCGGCGCGACGGCCGCTCTCGATCGGGCTCCGGGGAAACGCGGCGGACGTCTATCCCGAGCTCATCCGACGCAACGTCGTCCCCGACATCGTGAGCGACCAGACCGCCGCCCACGACATCCGGGTCGGGTACATCCCCCAGGGGTTCGACATCGAAGAGGCGGCCACGGTCCGGGCGTTCGACCTACCCTCCTACCTCTCGAAGGTCAGGGCGTCGATCGCCGTCGAGGCCCGCGCGATCCTCGAACTCCAGCGACGGGGGGCGCACGCGTTCGACTACGGCAACAACTTCCGAACGCAGGCGAGGGAGGCCGGCGTCGCGGACGCGTTCGATATTCCGGGCTACGTTCCCAAGTACATCCGGCCGCTCTTTGCGGTCGGGAGCGGTCCGTTCCGGTGGGTCGCGCTCAGCGGGGCTCCCGCCGACATCGAGGCGATCGACCGAATGATCCTCCGGGAGTACTCCGCGAACGCCCCGCTCTGCCGGTGGATCCGCCTCGCGGCGGAAAGGGTCCGCTTCCAGGGCTTGCCGGCCCGGATCTGCTACATGGGATACGGCGAGCGGGAACGATTCGGACACCTCGTGAACGGACTGGTGAAGGACGGCACGGTCTCCGCACCGGTCGCGATCGGCCGGGACCACCACGACACCGGTAGCGTGGCGAGCCCGTACCGGGAGACCGAGGGGATGCGGGACGGATCGGACGCGATCGCGGACTGGCCGGTCCTCAACGCGCTGCTGAACGTCGCGAGCGGGGCGAGCTGGGTGTCGGTCCATCACGGGGGCGGAGTCGGCATCGGGAACTCGATCCACGCAGGGTTCGTCGTGGTGGCGGACGGGACCCCCGATGCGGACCGACGGATGGGGCGCGTCCTCCACAACGACCCGGGCATCGGGGTCGCGCGACACGCCGACGCGGGGTATCCGGAGTCGGTCCGGCTCGCCCGCTCGGCCCGGTTCCGGGTCCCCGGTCTCGGCGAATAGGAACCCCATGGCACCGAGTTGCTAGGCCCTAGCATACCGTCCAAACTGGGCGCGCGGTATCGGAACACCCCCTTATCTCGGGGTTTCGGGACTCAATCCCCCGGACGGGAGAACCCCCGTCAGGTGAAAAAAGATGGCGAAAATCGGCGGAACGAAAGGATGGCTCGTGCTCACGAGCGTGGCGGTACTGATGGCCCTCGCGGTCGTCCCCGCCGTCGCGGGCGCGGCCGGTGCCTCTCCGGCCCCGATCTCGGCGGCGGATTCGCCGTCGAATCAGTGGGCCTACGGGGGCGTCGGGTGGTCGAACGGCTCGACCGCCTTCGGAAACGACCTCGTGACCTGGAACGCGTCGTTCGGCTGGACGGTGATCTTCACCGCGACCAACACGACGGCGAACACGGTACAGATCGAGGAACAGCGGACGGTCGGGATCTCCCTGACGGAAACGTTCGCGGGCCCGACGACGCAGGCCTCCTACTCGTACCAGGCGCACGAGTCGGACGTAGCGTTCGCGAATCTGACGAACCACTCGACGGTCTACGAGAACGGCGTGCCGGTCGCGGCGCTCGGGATCGACAACGATTCGACCCAGATCGCGGGCGCGATCGCGGAGTCGATCTCGGTGACCACCTCGGGCGTCACGAAGACCGCGAGCTTCGACGTGACGGGCACGGCGCACACCTCGGCGCAGTTCACCCCGTCGCTCGGCCTGATCCCGATGAACCTCTCGGGGGCCACGATGTGGAACTCGTCGTCCACGATCAACCCCTCGGGCAGCTGGAACATCACGTGGGCTTGGGCGAACAACGGATTCCTGGGCCAGAACGGCTCGGGGACGCGGTACTCGAACGGCACCGTCGATACGTCGGGCACCGTCAACCTGACCGGCTACGACGTGACCACGCACTACCCCGTGCCGGTCTTCGGGGACCACCAGCAGCGCCAAGCGGTCGTCCTGCTCATCCAGGGCCCGCTCGGGAACTACGACGCGTTCGTCTTCTCGCCGGACGGGTTCAACCTGTTCGGGACCGAGGCCCACGCGTACGATTCGCAGTCCCTCGGTAGCGCGACGATCTCGGCCGAGACGCTCTACGTGAGCTCGGGACCCGGCGGTCCCGAGGTCTCGGCGGCCTCGACGACCTTCGGAGCGAACGCCCAGGCGGTCAGCACCCTCGGAACTCCGGTCAACGGCAACGCCCCGGCGGCGAGCCCGTCGCCCGGCACGACCGTCACCGGCAGCCCGATGAGCGTCAACCAGGCGCAGGCGGAATCGAACTGCCTCGCGAACGGCTGCTCCGCGACGGCGTCCGCCGTCTCGGGCTTCGGCGGGCTGGTGATCGTGGCGACCCTCGCGGCCGTAGCGGTCGTCGGCACGCTCGTGGTCGTCGAGTGGCGCTCCTACGCCCGGCGCCGGTCCCGCACCGGCCTCATCGGAGGGTACAGCGAGAGCGGGCCCGCCGGCGTCCCCCCCGGCGCGGCGGGCCCGAACGCGAAGCCCCCCGTGGGTCCCTCGGCCGGCGGCCCCCCCGCCCCCGAGAACCCGACGCAGCGGCCGTAGCGGTATCGACGCCCGGTGGGTCCCGCAAGGGGCCCACCCCAACCCTTTCGCCGTCTATTTTCCGGTGCTTCGGTTCGGCAGGGTCGAGGAGCCGCCCGCAAGGTGATCGCGGACGGTATCGAGGACGGTGCGGTCGGTGGCGTAGCGGACCCGACGGACCGCTCCCTCGGGGGAGACCCACTCGGAGCGGTCGAAGATCGGCTCGAGCCGGGCCGCACGCTCCCGGGTCCTCCCGAGAAAGTAGACGACCGACTTGTGGATGTTCACGTTCCGTCGCGGGTGGTAGAACCGGTACGAGACCTCCTGCACCTCCCCCTCGAGTTCGACCCGCTCGAACCCGGCCTCTTCGCGTACCTCCCGCAGTGCGGCCGTCGCGAGTGACTCCCCCGGGTCGACGTGCCCCTTCGGAAGACACCAGCGGTCCTCGTCCGCTTGATGGAGGAGGAAGACCGTACCCTCGGGGTCGAGGACGATGACGACCCCGGCCGCGAGCTCGGGGACGATCGCGAGGTCGGCGCGATACGGCTCCGTCGTTCGCGACACGGGTACGGCGATCCGGACCGCGCCTAAGAAGGCTACGCGCCGTGGCCAGAGGGAGGCGACCGCTGCTCACGCGACCCCGACCTCCGCGCCGAACGCTTAAGGCGCGGGACGCCTCGCACGGCTCCGATGCTCGAGCCCGGCGAGGAGTACCACGACCTCGCCAGCCTGATCCGAGGCAAGGCAGAGAAGAACGGCGACCGAGCGGCGTTGCGGTTCGAGGGCCGAACGCTGTCGTACCGCGAGCTCGACCGAGAGACGGATCGGGTCGCGAACGGGCTTGCCGAATCCGGCATCGGACCGGGGGACCGCGTCGCGGCGCTTCTCCTCAACACTCCGGAGTTCCCGCTCCTCTGGTTCGCCCTCGCCAAGCGAGGGGCCGTCCTGGTCCCGTTGAACACGGCCCTGAAGGGGGAGATCCTGCGGTACGAGCTTGCGGACTGCGTGCCCGCGGGCCTCGCGATCGACCGACGGCTGTGGGACGCGTATGCCCCCCTGCGAGAGGGTCTGGGGATCGCGCGGGAATGGGTCGCCGAGCCGGTCACCAGCTCCGAGGATCTTCCGTCCCGCGCGCGATCGTTCACCTCGCTCGTCTCCGACCGGAACGGCAGCCCCCTCGCCCCGCCGCGACCGAGCGACCCGGCTGCGATCCTGTACACGAGCGGCACTACCGGGCCACCGAAAGGGGCGATCGTCCCGCACGAGAAGACCCTCACCACTCCGCGGGAGATCGGACTTCGCAGCCGCCTGACGCCCGAATCGGTCCTCTTCACCGCACTCCCGCTGTTCCACTGCAACGCCCAGGAGATGACCGCGCTCACGGCCCTGCTCAACGACGTCACGGCAGCGTTCGATGAGCGGTTCCACGCGACGAGGTACTGGGAGACCGCGGCCCACCTGGGCGCGACCCATGTTTCGCTGCTGATCTCCATGATCAACGTCCTGTTCAAGCAGCCCGCCAAGCAGACCGACCGCATCCACGGGGTGCGGACGGCCCTCACGGCCGGGACTACGAAGGGGGTCTGGCCGGAATTCGAGCAACGGTTCGGACTGACGGTCATCGAACTCTACGGGATGACCGAATGCGGTTGCACGACGCTGATGAACCCGCCGGACGCGGTCCGGGTCGGTTCCGTCGGGACCCCGCTCGGATTCGTCGAGGCGGACGTGGTCGACGACGACGACCGACCCGTTCCGGCCGGGACCCGGGGGGAGCTCATCGTACGACCGCGGTTCCCCTTCACGATGTTCTCCGGCTACTTCGGCAAGCCCGAGCAGACGGTCGAGGCCTGGCGCAACCTCTGGTTCCATACCGGGGACTACGTCACCCGGGACGCGGACGGGTACTATTATTTCGTGGACCGCAAGAAGGACGTCATCCGGCGTCGGGGCGAGAACCTCGCGCCGTACGACGTGGAGAACGTCCTGAACCGCCACCCGGCGGTCTTCGAGTCGGCGGTCATCGGCGTCCCGTCCCCTCTCGGCGAGGAGGACGTGAAAGCGTTCGTCCAGCTGAAGCCCGGGGAACAGGCGACGCCGAGGGCGTTGTTCGAGTTCTGTGCGGAGCACCTGCCGTTCTTCATGGTCCCCCAGTACATCGAGTTCATCGACGAGATCCCCAAGACCGCGAACCAGAAGTCGCAACGGTTCGTCCTTCGGGAACGGCGCGGAGGGACCGAGTACGACCGAGAGAAGCTCGGGATCGTCCTCCGCCGACCTTAGGGGGCCCCGCCCCCCGGGGCGAGCGCTGGTCCTGCTCGATACTAACGCCCTGTTCCTGCCGGTCCGGGTCGGTTTCCCGTTGGAGAGCGAGATCGACCGGCTGTTCCCCGGTGCGAAGGTAGTGATCGCCGATTCCGGGATCCGGGAGCTGGACGGCCTCGTGGAGGGCCGTTCGCCGGGCGCCGCGGGCGCCCGGTCCCTCGCCCGCCGGTTCTCTCCGATCCCCGTTCGAAAGCGTGGCGACGATGCGGTCGTAGAGGCGGCGGTCCGGGAACACGCGGTCGTCGTCACGGCCGACCGCGGCCTCCAGGAACGGTTGCGCCGCCGAGGGGTCACGGTCTTGGTCCCGCGCGACCGACACCGGCTGGAGGTCCTCCCGCCCCGAACGTCGGGACGGTCCGCGCAGCGTCCGGTCGCCCGGGCCGCGGACAAATCCACCGCCCGAACTCGGCGGCGCGGCAACGGTTAAGAAGCGCGGCCGACTTCAAGCGCCGAGAGCGGAACGGAGAGTCCCGATGCGCGACGACGACCGGATGATGGACCTGCCGAGCGAGTTCGGCAGCGGCGTCGTCGGGGTCTGCGACATCTGCGGTGTCCGACAGGCCGTCATCGTTCTCTCCAAGGAACGGTTCAAGCTCTGTGTCATCGACTTCCTGAACAAGACCTGGGCCAAGTCCGAGAAGAAACCCGGCGCGCCCGCGCCGCTCTACCGCAGCGACCGGGTCTGGTTCGAGACCGGTGCGACGAAGAGCGGTCGCGCCCCCGCGATCGTGCTCAGTCCGGCGAAGGTCGTGCGGCATCCGGTCGTGCTGATCGCCCCCGACGTGTACGGGATCACCACGGCACTGCTCGACGGCGCGATCCGATTCGCGCGGGAGGGGTTCGAGGTGCTGATCCCCGACGTCGCGAAGACCGACGGGATCGGTCCCGGCCACCACGTCGCCCTGCGGGCCGGCGCGCGGATCCGCGGGGGCGTTTCCCTTCGCTCGAAGAAGGTCGTGGACCTCCTGCACCTGTACACGGACGCCCTGGCGTTCCTCCGATCCCGCGAAATGGTCGACCCCACGAAGGCGGCGGTATTCGGAGCGTCGTACGGCGGGAGTCTCGCGCTCGTCCTGGCCTCGCAGGACACGAAGCTCTCGGCGGTCGTCCTGGCCTATCCGCTGCCCGTATCCCCGGCGGACCTCGCGAAGCTCGTTACCGCCCCGGTCCTCTTCGTGGGAGGGTCGGCCGACCGCGCGGCGCAGGTCGCGAAAGAGCAGCTCGCGGCCGTCGCTCGCGAAGCGAAGAGCTCCTTCGAGTTCCTGGACCTCGCCGGCGCTCGTCACGGATTCCTCGCCCGCGACGTCTCGGCGTACGACCTGCCCCAGGCGGAGGCGGCATGGACCCGGGTGCTCGCCTTCCTGAGGCAACGGCTCCTTCCTCCACCGCCTAAGGTGCCGGTTCCCCCGGGAGTTCGCCCGACGCCCCCGGCGGGTGCGGGGAC
>JBAWFC010000088.1:0-9004 GCA_049591535.1 Thermoplasmata archaeon
CTCGAGGAGCGGCATCTCGCGAGCGAGTTCGAACTCGCGCGCCAGTTCTACCTCGGCCGCGACGATGCGAAAGCCGCCGAGTACAACGCGCGCGCGGCGGTCAGCGCGATGCGGGCGTTCGCGTTCGAGACCGCGATTCCCCACCTCGAACGGGCCCTGGAGGCCGAGCGACGTCGCCCGGACCGGGACGGGGCGCGGGAGATCCACCTCGTCAACGAGCTCGGGCGCGCGCTCGACGAACTCGGGGACCTCCGCCGCTCGGAGGTCGTGCTCTCGGAGGCCGTCTCCCTCGCCCGGACCCGCCCCGAACTCGAGGCGGAACTCGGCCGGGCCCTCCTCGGGCTCGCCCAGACCCGGCAGGACCAGAGCGAGTACGCGTCGGCGGAGGCGCTCGCCCGCGAGGCGTACGGACGGCTCGAGCGGCTCGGGACGCCGCGCGAGGTGATGACCGCGCACCGGGTCCTCGGGGTCGTCTACTGGCGCCTCGGACGCCTCTCCGACGCCGAGATGCACCTGCGGCTCGCGCTCGACATCGCCGGACGCGAGGGGACGGCGATCGAGCAGGGCCACGCGCTCGTCGACGTCGCGAACTCGATGATCCTGCGGGGCGAGTCGCAGTTCACGCAGGCCCTCGAGCTCTACGAACGCGCCGCCGAGCTGTTCGGCACGGGCCAGGACCTCTCCGCGCGGGCCCGGGTATTGATGAACCGCGCCGTGCTCCTCTATTCCGCCGGCCGCGCCGAGGACGCCCTCGCGGGGCTCGCGCTGGCGACCGAGGCCGCCGAGCGCTCGCGCTCCCCGATCTGGATCGGGTACTGCAACGTGAACGCCGCCCAGATGCAGGCCGAGCTCGGCCGCCCGGACCTCGCCCGCCCTGCGCTCGAGCGCGCCACGACGCTCCTCCTGCCGCTGGGCGACCGGCTGGGCGCGGAGCAGATCGCCCTCGCCCGAGGCCTCCTCGCCGAGGCCGAGTCTGCATACGACCGCGCCGAGATGCATTTCGAGGATGCGCTGCGCCAGGCGCGCGAGCTGAACGCCGACCCCGAGGTCTGCGAGATGCTGTTCCGCCTTGCCCACGTCGCGCACGCGCGCGGGAACGACACGGTGGCCCGCTCCCGTCTTGCGGAGGCCCGCTCCGCGGGGATCGAACAGCAGCGGACCGACCTCGCCGGGCGCCTCCGCGCGCTGGACGCGGCGCTCGCCCCCGTCGCCTGACCTCTACCCTTAAGGTGGTGCCGCGGGTCGGTCCGCGGATGACGGACGCCGGTCCCCCGCACCGCGCGGCGCCGGACGGCTCGCCGTTCCCCGACCGCCGGGACGCGAGCTTCGAGCGCGACGTCCGCCGCATGTTCACGCACATCGCCCAACGCTACGAATGGTTCGACCACGTCGCGTCGCTGGGGAACGACCTGCTCTGGCGGCCCCGGGCGCTCTGGGACCTCGACCGGTTCCCTCCCCCGGGTCCGGTCGAGCGGATCCTGGACCTGGGGTGCGGCACCGGCGAGCTGACGCGGCTGGCCGCACGGCACTTTCCCCGGGCGCACGTCGTGGGGATGGACTTCACGGCCGCGATGCTGACCGTGGCCCGGCGGCGCACGGGCCCGGCGGCGCCCGCGCCCCGGATCTCGTACGGCCGGGGGACGGCGATGCGCCTCCCCTTTGCGGACGGCACCTTCGACCTCGCGACCAACGCCTTTCTCGCACGAAACCTCGGAGACCTCGGCGCGGCGCTGGGCGAGATGCGCCGCGTGCTCCGACCGGGAGGGGTCCTGCTCGTGCTCGAGATCACCGAACCGGTGTCGCCGGCGTTCGGCTCGGTCTTCCATGCGTACTTCGACCACGTGGTCCCCTGGCTGGGGGCGGCGGTGGACAGCGAGGGCCCGTACCGCTACCTCCCGGAGTCGCTGCGCCGACTGCCGCCCCGCCCGCAGTTCCTCGAGGCGCTCCGGCGGGCCGGGTTCTCCCGGACCGAGGCGCGAACGCAATCGCTCGGGATCGTGACGACGTTTCTGGCCGAGGCCGGGGAGGCCCGGACGCCGGCCGGCCAAAGCAGTTAAGGCGGCCGGCGCTCGCTCCGGGTCGGGAGGGGTCCTCACGCCGTTCGACGCGTTCCGGTACGCCCACGCGCACCGCGCCGAGGTCGCCTGGCTCAGCCAGAACACGAACCACTTGGTCCCGCCGGAACCGATCCGGGCGGCGATCGACGAGGCGATCCGGGAGCGCCGCTACGAGGGGTACCCGTTCGCGCCGGGGGACCCGGAGCTGCTCGAGCAGGTCGTGCGGGACCTGGGGCTCTCGGGTCTCACTCCGTTCCTGAGCGCCGGCGGAACCGAATCCCTCTACATGATCACCCGCGCGCTGCTCGCGCCGGGCGACGAGGTCGTCGCCTCGGACCCGAGCTACCTCATCATCCACCGGTTCGTCGAGCTCTCGGGGGCCCGTACCCGGAACCTCGACATCTACGCACCGCCGTACCGGCTGACGTCCGAACGCGTCCGCGAGGCGATCGGTCCGAAGACCCGGATGATCCTCCTGATCGACCCGCTCAACCCGCTCGGTTCGGGGTATCCGCGAGCGGAGGTGCGCGCGATCGCCGAGATCGCGCACGACCACCACCTCCTCCTCCTGAACGACGTGACGTACCGGGACTTCGCCGACGCCCCGACGCTCGCCGCCGAGTTCGCCCCCGAGTCGACCCTGACCGTCTGGTCGGTCTCGAAGAACTGTGGGATGGCCGGCCTGCGCATCGGAGGGTTCCTCGGCCCGGCGGAGCTCGTACGCACCGTCGGGCGGTACAACACGAACGACCTTGGGGTGAATGTCCTCGCCCAGGTCGCCGCGCTCGCTGCGCTGCGCACCAAGGCGGACTGGATCGGCGAGGTACGGCGCCAGACCCGGGAGAACAACGAACGGATCCGCACGATGGTCGAGGGGATCCCGGGCGCGACGCTCCCCGTCTACCCGTCCCAGGCGAACATGTCGGTCATCGACCTCGCCGCGCTCGGTCTCGCCCCCGAAGCGGTCCAGCAGGAGCTCCTGCAGCGGTACGGGGTCTTCGTCCGCGCCGGCAACTACCTTTCCCCGAACCACGGGAAGCGGTTCGTCCGGGTCTCGTTCTCGAACCCGCGCGGCGACGTCGACCGATTCGTCCGGGCGTTCCCTGAGGTGGTCCGCACGCTCTCGGCGCGGGCGCCCGCGGCGGCCGCCTAGGTCGCTCCCGGCGCCACGTGCGCGTCGACCACGACATGGGTCCGTCCGGGACCGTACGGCTTGACCTCGCGGGCGACCGGACGCTCCCGCAGCGTCGCTCCGCCTGCCCTCACCGCGGACCCGACGGCCCGCTCGGCGGCCGCACACGCGCCCCGGGAGTCCGCGACCGTGTGGACGTGGACCCAGCCGCCCTCCGGTCGGAGGAGCCCGAGCGCCCGGGGGACCCACGGGATCGCATCCGGCAGATATCCCAGGAAGACGCGGTCGGCACCGTGGGCGGACAGGGGCACGGTCCGGTTCTCGCCGAGGACGCAGTCGACCCGGTCCGCGACGCCGTTCCGCGCGACGTTCTCCCGAAGGTAGCGGTGCGCGAGAGGGTTCTTCTCGACCGCGAGGACGCGCGCGGCCCGGCCCGAGACCGCGGCGGGGATCGCGAAGTACCCGATCCCCGCGAACAGGTCGACGACCGTCTCTCCGGACCGGACCAGCGTGCCGGCGCGCTTTCGCTCGGTGCGGTTGCCGGCGGCGAACATGAGGCGGGCGGCGTCGAACCGCCAGTGCACCCCGTGCTCCACGACCTCGGTCTCGGTCTCCTCCCCCGCCAGCCGTTCGACCTGCGGTTCGCGGAACTCCCCCGTCACGGGCCCCGCACGGTTCAGGACGGTCGCGACCCCGAGCTCCTCCTGCCATGCCGTCCCGAGGAGCGCGAAGTGCGGACGGAGGCGCTCGGGCAACCGGAGCAGCAGCACCCGGCCCATGCGCTGGTAGCCGGACGGCATCGCCTGCGCGGCCGCGTCCCCGGCGGCGCGACGCAGACGCTTGCGCACCCGTTCCGCGGGGGCGCGGCGGGGGCCCCGATCGTTCGGCCGTTCCGCCATCGCGGCCCCGTCGGGCGAGGTCAGGGCGAGGTCCGGGCCGCGCCGGCCTCGAGGATCACTTCGAGGAACTGCTTCAGGTGAGCGGTCAGGATCGGGTTGTCCGTGAACCCGCACGCCTCGAGCCCGGGGGCGGCGAGCAGCGCGTGCGCCCCGTCCGCGAGCGCCTCGGTGGCGATCAGGTTCTCCCGAGCGACGTACTCGACGCCCTCGGGAACGCGCTGGAGCGGGGACGTCACGAACGTGACCCGCACCCCGCGCTTGACGGCGTGTTGGATCTTCTTCCCGAGCTCGTCCCGGACCTCGGAGACCTGGGGCGTGGTCAGGATGAACGTCTGGTTCGACTGGTCGAGCAGCTCGCCGATCTTCGCGACGACCTTGTCGTGCCCCGAGAGGAGGTAGACGAGCTGCGGTTCGCCGTGCTCGGCGACCACGCGGTGCAGGTGCGCGAGCTTCTCGAAGACCTCCTGGATCGCGACCTTCAGCACCTCGGCGACGTCGAGCGGCGCGGTGGGCCGGAAGAGGATCGGCTTGCCACCGGTCGGTTGCGCGTACCCCTTCTCCGCGAGCGATTCGAGCACCTTGTAGGCGCTCGTCCGCGGGATGCCGGCCGCGGTCGCGAGGGTCGCGGCGTCGCCAACGCCGCGGGCGACGAGGGCGATGTACGCGCGGGCCTCGTACTGGGTGAGACCCACCCGGCCGAGGACGCCCGCGGCACGCCGGAACTCCTCGGACGACTGGTTGCCGAGGGCGACGGCCGCCTCCTCGATCGTGGCCATGGACCTCGGTCCGGAGGACGGTACGCGGGCGTCTTAACGGTGTGCCCGGCGGACGAACGTCACGGTACGGTCTCCGCGAGACGGAGGAGCGCCGCGGGTCCGAGCATCGCGTCGACCTCCTCGCGGGTGAGCAGTCCGTGCGCGACCAGGAGCTCCTTGACCGGCCGTCCCGTCGTCTCCGCCTCGTGCAGCACCTCCGCGACCTTGAGGTAGCCCAACCGCGGGGTCAGGACGGTCGCGATCGCGGTCGACTCGGTGAGGTAGCGCTCGAGACGCGGCGGGTTGGCCGCGATGCCGTCCACGCAGGTACGGGCGAACACGGGCAGGTAGCGCGCGAGCACCTCGGCGGAGAACAGCACCTCGTAGGCCGCGAGCGGCATCATCACGTTGATCTCGAGCTGCCCGGCCTGGACCGCGAGCGCGGTCGCGGCGTCGGCGCCGATCACGTGGAACGCCACCATCGTGAGGCACTCGGGCGCGGAGGGGTTCACCTTGGCGGGCATGATCGACGACCCCGGCTGGATCTCGGGGAGGCGCAGCTCGTCGAGCCCGGTCGCCGGGCCGCTGGAGAGCAGCCGCAGATCCCCGGCGATGCGCACGAGCTCGAGTGCGACCGTCCGGAGCCACGCGGACGCGGCGCCGAGCGGCCAGCGACTCTGCATCGCCTCGTAGGGGTCCCGGGCGACCGTCAGGGGAAGGCCCGTGAGTCGGGCGTACTCCCCGACCGCCCGCGCCCGGAACCCCGGCACCGAGTTCGCTCCGCTCCCGACCGCGCTCCCGCCGAGCGGGAGCTCGCCGAGCGCACGTTCCACGGTCGGGAGGGTCTCGAGTACGTGGTCGAGGGCGGAGGCGTACGCGCGCAGTTCGGCTCCGAGCGTGACGGGCAGCGCGTCCTTGAGGTGCGTGCGCCCAGCCTTGGGGAGCCGGGCGAACTCCTCGCCCTTGCGGCGGAGACTCTCGATGAGCGTCGTCACCGAGGCGCGAAGCTCGCCGAGCACGAACAGGACCGCCACCTGCGTCGCCGAGGGGAAGGTGTCGTTCGTCGACTGACCCCGGTTCACGTGGTCGTTCGGGCTCAGCTCCTGGTAGTCGCCGCGGGGCTTCCCCAGGATCTCGAGGGCGCGGTTCGTCAGGACCTCGTTGACGTTCATGTGGAACGACGTCCCCGCGCCGGCCTGGAAGACGTCCACCGGGAACTCGCGGTCGAACCGTCCCGCCGCCATCTCCTCGGCCGCCTGACCGAGTGCCCGTCCGCGCCGCTCGTCGAGTCCCCCCTTCTCGACGTTCGCCCGGACCGCGGCGAGCTTGAGGAGGGCGTACGACCGGATGAGGTGGGGGGACTCGGTGAGTCCGCTCACCGGGAAGTTCTCGCGCGCCCGCAGGGTCTGGATCCCCCAGTAGGCATCGTCGGGAACCTCCCTCGGTCCGAGGGAATCCTTCTCGACGCGCGGGGGCACCATGACGGACGGAGGAGGGGCGGCGACAAAACCCTTTACTCCGCGCGGGGTTCGCCGCGCCGCCCGTCGGTGCGGTGCGGCGGCTCCGTGTGATCGATCCGGTCGAACTCGCGAACGATGTCGCGGGCAACGTCGCGTTCCTCGCGCTCCCGGCCCTGCTGTGGGCGCTGCTCTACCTCCTCGCGTGGGAGCACGGGGCGTTCGCCGAGTCGATCGGCTTCGGTCGCCGGACGTTCTGGCTCCTGCTCCCCGGCGCGCTCCTGGCCTCGCTCGTTCTCCTCCCGATCACGCCCGTCGCGAACGACTGGGTCGCCGTCAGCTTCGCCGGTGGACTGTTCCCGCTGCTCGTCGCGACCCTCGCACTCGCCCGTTTCGCGCCCCCCGGCCGGCGCACCGTTCCGCTGTTCCTCGCCCTGCTCGGGGCCGAGAGCGCCGGTCTCCTGGTCCTCGTGGTCGTGCTCCCGTCGGGACCGTTCCAGCTCCTCGCGGTCGTCGCGATCGCGGCCGCGGTCCCGCTCGCGGTCGGCCTCGGCTCCCTCGGGGGCGCACGGGCGAGTTGGGGGCGGGTCGCGGTCGTCCTGGGCCTCACGTCGGGAGTGCTCGTCTTGACGTTCCTCGCATCGAGCGCCATTCCGGGCGTCGGGATCGAGGAGTCGTTCCCGGCGTACCTCCTTCCCCCGGTCGGGGCCGGCGTCGTCGCCGCGTTCGCCGCGGAGTGGGCGTTCCCGGGCGCGGAGGGATTTGCGCTGCCCGTAGCGTACGTCGCGGGGACGTTCGGGGTCCTCGTCGGCGCGGACGTCCTTCGCCAACCCCCGCTCTACCACGGCGGACCCGCCGGGCTCTACGCGATCGGCGGCGCGGGGGTCCTCGACCTCGTCTATCTCTCGGGGCTCTTGGCGCTGGGCGCAGCGTACGTGACCCATCGCGCGCTCGGTCGCGGATTCGCCCCGTTCGGCGCGACGGTCCCGGCGGCGGAGCCGACGCCGCTCGGGCGGCTGGGTCGGGCGTATCGTTCGGGGGTCGACGGGCGGATCGAGGATGCGCTGCAGGACGCTTCGACCGCGGGTCGGGACGCCGCGCGGCAGGCCCATCGACTGTTGGGCGTCACGGCGATGTCCGCGGACCGACCGTGGCAGGGACTCCCGGTGCCGGGGTGGGTCGTGAGCGACCAGGCGAACCTCGACGCCGTCGCGCGCGCCGGTTCCACGGACGGGCGCGAGGGGTTCCGCGCGTTCCTGACCGCGCGCTGGCTCGTGCTGCTGGGCCGGGAACTGGGCCTCCGGCGCTTCGCGTCGGTCGGCTCCCGGATCGCGGCGTTCCTGATCGACCTCACGATCGTCACGGCCCCGGCGGTGGCGCTCTGGACGTACTTCGTGCTCGCCGTCCCGGGAACGCTGGACGACATCGCGGGGAACGTTGCGTTCAACGCGGCGATCTACGGCTACGCCGCCGTGGCGTTCTTCTATTTCGTCCTCGCCGAGACGTTCTACGGGCGGACCGTCGGCAAGCTCCTGATGGGCCTCTCCGTTCGGGACCGGGAGATGCGCCGACCGGGGATCTCGGCCTCGCTCGTCCGCAACAGCTCGAAGCTCCCGACGCTCACGGTCGTCGGGGTCGGTCTCGCGGTCGGGATCCTCCTCCTCCTGAAGAGCGGCACCGGCGGCAGCCTCACCCTCGTGGGAGACCTGCCGGTGTCGGTGGGGATCGTCGACTTCCTCGGGGTCCTTCTCGTCCTCACGGGAGGGGTCGGGCTGCTCGGGGCGTTCGGGGTGCTCGTCATCTCGCTCACGTCGGAGCGCCAGCGGTTCGGCGACCTCGTCGCCGGGACGTGGGTCGTTCGGGTCAGCCCGCCGTCGGGGGCCGTTCCACCGTCGACGCCTCCGTCGGGAGCGACGGGAGGGGGGCCGTCCGGAGGAGCGGGATCGTGATCGAGGAGACGTTGGCGTCCCGGCCGTCCCGGTTCGTGAGCCGCTCGGTGCCGATCCCGATCGCCCCGACCTCGACCTGACCCTCGAGGAACCGCCGACGGACGACCTCGACCACGTCGACCGCCTTCGCGATCGCGTTCCCGCGCGCCTTGACGAAGACCGGGCCGGCCCCCGAGTTGAGCTGGGTGACGACCTGAAAGACGTACGTCATGGTCGGCTTGAGGCCGATGAACACGGTCACGCCGCCGGACGAACCGCCCCGATGCTTCTCCTCGGCCATGGGCGGGCCTCCACCCCGCCTCCGTACAAGGCTTTTTGCGCGGGGGCGCCCCTCGCCGGTCCCGGTGACGAAGCGCGTTCGCAAAGGTTATCGCTCGGGCTCCGTACGCGCGACCGGTCGTGCAGGGGTGGCCCAGCTTGGTCAAAGGCGCCAGGTTGAGGTCCTGGTCTCGTAGGAGTTCGTGAGTTCAAATCTCACCCCCTGCATACCTCTCGGGAGCTTTGATGGCCGATCACCCGTCCGTTTGCCCACAGTGCGGCTCCTCGCTCCCCGAGGACGTGCGGGTCTGCCCGGCGTGCCACGCCACCGTAGACGGGCCCGTGCCGATGACGACGGCGTCGCCCGCGAACGGGGCGGACCCGCCGGCCGCGCCCGCACGCACCCCCTCCGTCGCGGACGACCCCGCGGCGGTGCGAGACCCCCCTCCCGATCCCACCCCACCGCCCGTCGAGCGACCGACCGAGAGGGAGGCCCC
>JBAWFC010000089.1:0-23312 GCA_049591535.1 Thermoplasmata archaeon
GAGCAGGAGCAGGATTCCCGACGGGCCGGGTTCGAGCGCCACGCCATCCCCCGCCTCCGAGCGTTGGCAAAGATGGAGCTGGCCCCCCTCCCCCTTCCGTCCGACGACGATCCAGTGGTCGTCGTCCGCGACGAGGTGGAGGCCGAGCTTCTTTGTGTACCATTCCTTCGCCGCCGCCCGGTCGGCCACGACCACGGCGACGCTGGCCACCAACGCGGCGTTTGATTTTCGTGTTTTGCGGGCTGCCAAGGGACTCACCGCCCCCTCGAGCCCGGAATCGCGCATAAGGGCCGGAGCGGGGTGCTGAAACGCCCCGCCGCTCCGCGGTCGCGCGGCGGGGCTTCCGAGGAGTGAACTCGCGGTACGGGGAGTGGACCGGTCGGGATTTGAACCCGAGGCCTCCGGTTTGCAAAACCGGCGATCTTCCGGACTGATCTACCAGCCCATCCCGCCGGACAGGTGGGCTCCTCGGTCTTAGCCTTTCGGCCGACCGGGGTGGGGTGTGCCCGGCTCGGCCTCACGACGGAGGCGGGCCGATCTGAGTCCGATCGTGGGGTTCGGGGCGCGCGCGGCAGAAGCCTTCGGGGGATACAGCTCGGAGGGAGGAACGTCCGGGAAACGCCTTCTATCCGGTGCGGGTCCGCGGCCCGTGAAGCTCAGCGCGTTCACGGTCGTGGACGACTATCCCGAAGCCGCCGACCGGAGCCGGGACCGGTACGCGGACGTGCTGGACCTCGCGGAGGCCGCCGATACCGCGAGACTCTCGGCGTTCTGGGTCGCCGAACATCACTTCCAGCCGGGCGGCGTCTGCCCGGCGCCCCCGGTCCTGCTCGCTGCCTGCGCCCAACGGACCCGCCGGATCCGCCTCGGGGTGCTCGTGAGCGTGCTTCCGTTTCACCGCCCGATCGCACTCGCCGAAGAGTACGCGATGGTCGACCGGCTGACGGGGGGCCGGCTCAATCTCGGTGTGGGGAGTGGATACATCCCGCTCGAGTTCGAGGGGTTCGGGGTCGACCCGTCGACCAAGCGCGAGCGGTTCGACCGGAACCTCGAAACGCTGCTCGCCGCCCTCGACGGCCAGGAGGTCCGGTCGGAGGAGCCCGCCGCGGTCCCGGTGCGGATCAACGTCCTCCCCGTTCAGCGGCCGCATCCGCCGCTCTGGATCGCGGTCCAACGCCGGGAAGCGATCCCGTTCGTGGCCCGACGGGGAGCGTCCCTGGCGCTGGTGCCGTATGCGACCGTCGCGAACCTCGACGAGCTGGGGGAGCAGGTCCGGGAGTTCCGGAGCCACCTGCCCGACGGCGCCCGGGCCGAGGTCTCCGTCGCCGTTCACCTCTACGCCGGCCCCCGCCCTGAGCGCGCCCGGGCCGCGCTGCAACGGTACCTCGACTCCCGGCTGCGCACGCAGAGCGTCCACTTCCAGGAGAAGGTCGCCCGGGAACCCCGGCATGCGAACGCGGGGTCCCTCGAGGAGACCGATTTCGCGCTGTTCGGCCGGGGACCCGAGGTGTCCGAGCGACTCGAGCGGTACGCCCGCGTGGGGGTCGACGAGGTGCTCGGCATCTTCGACTTCGGCGGACTCGAGCCCGCCGAGGCGGTCCGGTCCGTCGCGGAGCTGGGCGCGGCGTTCGCCCGCTGAGAGGGGAGCGGCCGGTGCCCCGGCCCTCAAGGGAAAAAAAGATCGGCGGAAAGGGTTCGCCCGGGAGGCTCGGTCCCGTCGCTACTGGGCTCCGGGGGGAGGCAGCGGCGGCGGCGAGTCGGACGAACCCGCCGGCGGCGAGCCACCGGTCTCGGTCCACTGCTGGGGCGGCGGACTGGAGGGAGCCGGGGCCGGGGGCGCCATCGTGCCCGTCATCGGTGTGTACGTCGAGGTCGGGCTCTTGGGCGTCCGTCCGCGGCGGATCAGGAGCACCAGTACGAGCGCCACGATGATCACGATCACCAGCAGGATCAGCCATCCGACCGTCAGGCCCGATCCCGCACCCAGCTCGAGGCTGAGCGCGGAGGGGCTCGGGTTCACCAGGTACGAGACCTGCGATGCCGAGTAGCAGTGGTCGCCGCAGTTGTTGGACGACGAATCGTACTCCACGTACAGCGCCTGGATCCCCGCGCCCGTTCCGGACGGAATCGTGTACTGGAACGTTCCCGAGGTCGACGAGGTCAGCACCTCGGCGAGCGGGGCAGAGTCCCCGTACCAGCCGTTCGTGTCCCACAGGTAGACGTAGCTCGAGGTCGTGAGGGCCCCCGGCCCGTAGCTCGAGACGCTCCAGCTCACGCTGAGCGTCTGGCCCGGCTGGAATGAGCCGTCGGAATACTGCGAAACGGTCGTGATCCCGCTCGTGAGATGGACCCCCGACGCTTCCTCCAGGGAGAGGGACTGCGAGGCGAACACGCCCTGGGTCGGCGACTGCGCGGTCACGACCACGTAGAGATCCGCGGGAGCGACTCCCTTCGGGATCACGATCGAGAACACGCCACCGGTGATTGTTCCGGACGAGAACAGGGACTCGTCCGATTCGACGGTGGTCGTCTCGTACAGCGTGGCGGACGCGAATCCCGGACCCTCCGTCTGAACCGTGACCTGGACCGTGTCGCCGGGGTTGTACTCCGTCTCACTTGCAACGAGGAGGATCCCGGCCGGCTCCACGTCGGCCACGGCATAGGACTCGACGTAGGCCGACTGGTTGTGCGCCTCGACGACGAGCTCGATATTGCCGGAGTAGTTGGCGGGTGCGGTGAACGAGATCGTTCCCGACGTGCCGGTCAGCAGCCCATACTGGAAGGTCACCGTCGGCGTGTCGTCCGCGTCGGTCTCCAAGACGTAGATCAGGCCGTTCCAACCGGTCCCGGTCCCGAGGGAGATGACGGTCCAGTTCGCCGTGCCGGCCTGTCCGCCGTAGTACGCCCCCTCGCTGAACGTCGCCACGATCGTTGCGCCCGCGGTTCCGTTCGTCGCGAGGACGAAGTCCTCCGTGGAGTTCTCGTACACCGGCGCCGACCCGCCGATGGACGGGGTCCAGAGCACGCTGATGTTCACTTGGTCGGTCGCGGTGGTCGAGAAGACGGACGGCGAGGCGACGAAGAGGATCGAGGCGCCGCCGTTGGCCCCCGTGACGAGCGTGGTCGGGGGGCTACCGGGGATCGAGCTGTTGGCGAGCTGCGTCGAGCCGCTCCAGAAGCCGAACGTGACCGTAAGGCCCGGTGCGTACTGCACGCCGTACTCATCGGAATACATGTACGGGTACACGTAGATCCCGACCTGCGAGTTCGCGAGCACGACATCGTTGAGGCAGTTGCAATCAAAGTATACGTCGCTGTAATACTCCGTGGCGATGGCCGTATCCTCGGTCTGCTCCTCGGAGTACGGGCCGTTGTTCGTGACGTTGGCCCACGCGTGGAACTCGATGTCGCCGAGGTAGCTCGCGTTCACGGGGAGCAGGAACGTGACCGTGCCCTGCGTCACGCCCGCGCCGAACGATGCCTGGCTGAGCGCGAGGGAACGGTACGACGCGGTCGCCCCGTCATAGTAGCTGGCCGTCAGATTCACGCTGGTGACCTGAGTGTACGCGCTCCCCGAGGGGATGCCGACCACAATGAAGCCGATCGAGGACGAGGCTCCCGGAAGGACCACGGGCGGGTTGTCGACGAGGAGGCTGTAGGTCTGTACGTCGAAGGTCGTGCTGGCGTTCCCCCCGACCGCGCCCGACGCCGTGATGTTCCAGGTGCCGCCGTAGACCAGCGTCGCCGGGAGGGTGTAGGCGAGGCCGTGAAGCGTGGAGACGTACGAGCCGCTCGAGGCGTTGACCGTCCACGTCGCCACCGGGTTGGTGAGCCCGTCCCGAGTCGCGTTGGAGTCGAAGATGTGGACGGTGACGCTGGCGTCGTCGGACCCGTCATTGATGGAGAAGTAGACCCGTCCCCCTTGTCCGGCCTCGAAGGTGTACTGCGAGTCGCCGAACTGGTCCAGCGGTGTCACGTAGATGGTCGGGATCGCCGGGATGCTCGCCGGCGTAGCGACCGCCGGAGCGCTCGCAACGGGCGAGGCCGTCAAGACCACCGTCACCAGGGCAAGTACGATCAGCAATGCGGCTACGCTCAATGCGGCCAGTCGGTGCGCCATCGAGGAGGGCTTCGTTCGACCTTGTATATCAAACCCACTCCCCTTTCGAAGCCGCCGCGCGAGGGCCTCGCACGGCGGGGATACGGGCCGAAAGCCCCGCCCGGAGACCTCCGCGCGAGGTCCGGAAGCGAACGCGATTTATGGAAAGAGGACTACCCCTCACCGAGGTCTTGGATGGCAGAGATTCTTCCCGGCGTCCACCTGGTGGAGGGCGTTGACCCGAGCCCGGACTTTTCGACCCACGTCTACCTGCTGAAGGACAAGGGGCCCACGTGGACCCTGATCGACACAGGGCTTCCCGGAGCGCATGCGGCCGTCGAACGGTACCTCGCGAAAGTGAAGGTCGAACCGACCTCGGTCAAGAAGATCCTGCTCACCCACCTGCACAAGGACCACACCGGGTCGCTGAAGCCGCTGGCCAATCGGACGCATGCCAAGACCTACGCGCACTGGATCGAGGCAGCCTACATCGCGATGGACCCGCCGTACACCGGCCCCGGCGCTCCCCCCTCGGAGCCGTTCGTCGTGGACGAGACGTTCAAAGACGGGGACACGATCGACGCGGCCGGGGGACTCATCGCCTACCATACGCCGGGCCACACGCCGGGGCACACCTCGTACTACCAGGCGGAGCGGAAGCTCCTGTTCTCGGGGGACCTGTTCTTCGTGGACGGGGAGAAGGTCGCGCTGACGCCCCCGGAGTACACCCACCACCCCGGGACGGCCCTCATCTCCGCACGCCGGATGAACCGGCTGTCGGTCGATTCGCTGCTGAGCTACCACGGGGGCCCGGTGCTCAAGAACGGCGGAAAGGCGATGCGAGCGTTCACCCAGGCGCCGGAGGAGACGCCCCGATAATTTCGACCCGTGCGCCCGCCGTCGCCCCGACCGGACGGCGATGGGACTGGCCAGATTTGAACTGGCGTCTCGGAGTCCCGAACCCCGAAGGATGGACCAAGCTACCCCACAGTCCCAGGCAGGGGTCGGCGACCCCTTCGCTCTATTTGAGCGCACGGTCCGAGGAGACCGCGAAGCGCGGCCGGGGGCGTTTCGACACCTCCCGGGGGAGGTATTCAACCCCGGGCGCCTCTCCCGTCGACCACGATGGATTCCCCCCCGAGCCCGCCCCCCCTCCCGGGCATCTCGCCGATCGACTCCCTCTCCTGGAGCATCCCCGGACTGCGCGAGGACCCGACGATGTGCATCCGGTGCCGGTCCGCCCAGTTGCTCTGTGGGAAGCCGGTCTGCCCGATCCTCGTGAAGTACCATGCGTTCGAGCGCACGCTGCCGCTCGTGGGAGGGCACGAGCTTTCCGGCAGCTCTCCCCCGGGGGTGTTCGTCGGGCGCTACGGCTACCCGAAGGTCTCCTTCGGCCCCCTGCTGAGCCCCGAGCACGGATCGACCGAGCTCCTCGACAGTCCGGAAGACTGGGTGGGACGCTCGGTCTCCGAGGTCGTCGCATTCCGGACCGGCCTGGTCCGGGGGACGGCACCGATCCGCGTGACCGACGCCGAGCGGCCGATCCCGCTGCTCGAGGACCTCCAGCTGCTCGGCATCGCCGCGGAGTCGGCGGAGAGCGAGACCCGATTCCGGCGGCCCCCCCGGGGCCACCTCTCGCTGTCGGACTCGGCGCCCCCGTTCGGCCCATCGGCCCCGATCGAGCGGTTCCACCTCGACGTTCGTCGAGTCGACCCCCACCTCGACCGCCTCTCCTCCGACACGGACGCGAATGCGCGGGTCGCCGTCGGCGAGCTGTATCAGCGCGGCGTTCGGGTCAGCCGGATCCAGCGGGCGTTCAGCGTCGGGACCCTCGGCCGGCACGGCCGCCGGCGGCTCGTCCCCACCCGATGGAGCATCACGGCGGTCGACGACCTCCTCTCGAAGCAGAACCTGGGGCGCGTCCGCCTCCTCCCCGAGCTTTCCGAGATCCGAGTGCACCGTCTCACCGCCCTCGACAACCGGTGGTTGATCGCCTTCCTGCCGGGGGCCTACCGGTACGAGTCGATCGAGGCTTGGTATCCGAACACCCTCTGGAACCCGAACACGACGAACATCGTCATCATGGGCGACCACGAGGGACACGACGGCCGGACGACGTACGCCTCGATCGGCGGATGTTACTACGCGGCCCGATTGGCCACGAGCGAAGCCCTTCTGACACTCGGCCGCCAGGCGGGAGTCGTGGTCCTTCGCGAGGTCCACCCGGGTGAGATCCTCCCGCTCGGGGTCTGGAACGTCCGGGAGCACGTCCGCGCCGCACTCCAGCGGCCGGCCGAACGTCTCGCGTCGCTCGGAGAACTCTCCCAGACGGTCGGGGCGACGTTCGCGATCCCGCTCGAGCGCTGGCTCCGCGCCAGCGCCGTGCTGCACGACGCCCGCACGCAGCGTCGGTTGGATGAGTGGCTCGAGGGCCGGCTCGCTGCGGCTAGCTGAACCGTTCGCCACAGCGCCCGCAGAATGTATCGCCGGACGTCCGGGGGGTTCCGCAGCGAGAACAGGTCATCGGCGAACTCGGAACGCCGCAGCCCCGGCAGAACGCGTCGTCGGTGGACATCGGGTACCCGCAGCGGGGGCACCGAGCCGCCCCCGCGGCCCGGTCGGCCGCCGCGCCTGCATCGATCGGGTCCGTGGCCGGGTCGGTGGCGATGCCCGGTCCGCCCGTTCCGCGAGCGGAGGGCGGCGGCGCGACCGTCTCGACGGTCCCCCCGAGCCCCCGACGGCCCTTGAGGGCCAGGCGGAGGGCGTCGGTGTACTGCTCGGCGTCGAAGGCGCTCTGTGCGCTCGCCTGGAACCCCGCCGCGGCGATCGTTCCCGGGTCCGAGGGATGCGTTCGCTGCGCCGACTCGAGGTCGGACGCGAGCCATCGCATCTCGAACTGGGACTCGGCACGGTTCGGGGGCAACCGAGGCGAGGCGGAGGTCGGGGGAGACGCCGCGGCGGGCGGGGCGCCCGCTCCGCTCCCGGTCGGCAGGGGGCGCGAGAGCGCCGGGGGGGTGGTCGGGGAGGCCGCCGGCCCCGAGGTGAGGGGATGCCCCTGACGGGCAGAGACCATCGACTCGTGGGCGGACTGGGCGAGCTCGTACGACCGGTCGAACTGGCCCAGGTCGAACGCGGACTGGGATTGGGCGATCAGTTCCCGGGCACGACCGACGTCGGTTCCCTGCTGCGCGAGGATCGCGATCTCTCGCCGGGCCATTCCGAGGCGGTTGAAGGCGCGGTCCGCGACGAGCCGCGGAGAGCCGCCCTTCAGCTCGGCCTCGAGCTGGGTCTTCCGGCGCCGCAGCCGTTGGACGGTCAGGAGAAGGAACGCGATGACGACGATCCCGAGCACGACCGCGACGAACAGGGCGATGTAGACCTCCTGGGTGACCACGCCGCCTCCTCCTCCTCGATCGATGCCCCCGGGCGCCGCCGGGGCCGGGCCACCGGGTAACTGGTGGGTCCCGGTATTTAGCCCACCGCTCCTCGGAGCGTCCCCGGGGGCCGGGTTCCCGGCCCCGCGTCGAGACGTCCTAGAACACCGACAGCTTTCCGGTGAGGAGCCGCCGTGGGATCGTGTCGATCTGGTCCATCCAGCGGTTGGCGACCGCCTCGGCGTCCGCCTTGACGGCGGAGAGCTTCACGCCGTCGGCCGGCAGGATCTGGAGGCTCGCGACCTGGGGCTGGTCGACCGGCTTACCGATCTGGGAGAGGAGACGGACATGGATCTCCTTGACGTTGCCGCCCGCCTCCTTCACGATGTCGTTCGCGATCAGGTTCCCGAGGATGTTGTAGATCTTCCCCACGTGGTTGACCGGGTTCTTGCCCGCGGAGGCCTCGAGGCTCATCGGTCGGCAGGGGGTGATGAGACCGTTGGCGCGGTTCCCGCGGCCGACCGAGCCGTCGTCGCCGGCTTCCATCGAGCAGCCCGTGACGGTCAGGTAGAAGCGTCCGAGTTCGGGGTCGTCGGCGGTGTTCACGTCGATCGCGACCTCGCGTTGGGTCAGTTTCGCGGCCTGATCGGAGAGCTGTTCACCGATCTCGTCGCAGACCGCCCGGTACTCCTTCGGGTTCGCGATCTCGCTGTCCACCAACGCGGCGGCGACCGTCAGATGGATCTTGTCCGCCTGGCGGTACCCCATGACCTTGACGTCCTCGCCCAGCGCGGGCAGCTTCTTCTTGAGCTTCAGGGTGAGGAAGTGCTCGCTCTCGAGTACGAGCCGCTCGAGGTCCGAGAGCGGGGCGAAGCCGACGCCGAACGACGTGTCGTTCGAGAGGACATGCTTCTGTTCGAAGACCCCCCGCAGGTCGATCGACCCCTGGCCGATCTTGCTGTCGAACTCCACGTGTTTGTCGATATCGAGGTGGGCGCAGACGGATTGGACATACTTGCGGGCCGCGTCGATCGCCGTGTCGTGGACGGGGAGCTTCTCGCCGTTCACCTCGGTCGTGGCCCGGCCGACGAGCAGCATGTAGATCGGCTTCGTGACCTTGCCGCCCCCGAACTTGGGCTCGGAGGCCCCACCGACGACCTGCGTCTCGTCGGTGTTGTGGTGCAGGATGCGTCCGAACTCGTCGAGGTAGAGCCGGCTGAGCGCCCGACTGACGGACTCCGAGACCCCGTCGGCGATCGAATCCGGGTGGCCGAGCCCCTTCCGTTCGACCATTTCGACGAGCTGGTCCTCGATGTGGACGGTCCGGAGCGGTTCCACCTGAAAGTTCCGAGGCATGCGGCTCACTTCGGTCGGCGGAGACGGGGGTGGGTTTAACGGTTGCGCGGTCGCCGGTGGGCGCGGGAGTTCACCCGCCGGCCGGAGCGCCCGGAAGTGCTTTCCTCAGGTAACTGCCCGAGCGCACGTACCCATGGTGTACATAGTACTCCCGGGTTCCGACGGCGCTGGTCACGTAGATGCCGCCGAACCCCCCCTCCCGAACCTCCGCCTCCGCGTTCTCGAGCAGGGACCGCCCGAAGCCGCGATGCTGGTAGTCCGTCGCGCGAAGCGCCCGGTCCCCGATGGCGACCTCGCTGCCGACCACCTTGAGCTCCCGGATGACCGGGTCGGACAGCCCCCCCTCGGTCTCGGGGGAGGGGAACCGCAGCCGCAGGAAGCCGGCTACGACGTCGGTCACCCCCTCCTCCCAGACAAAGAACACCTCTCGTCCGCCGTTGGCGGTGTATTCCGTTCGGTGCAGCGCGAATGCGTCATACGGTGGGGTCGCCCTCCGGCCCGCCTCCCGGCATCGCAGGCACCGGCACCGGGTCCCCTCCTGGCGGAGCCGCTCGACCGCGATCTGGCGCACGTTGCTCGCGCGAACGCCCGCCGCGACGAGGCGGGAGGGGATGTCGCGCTGGATGCGCTGGATTCGAACCCAGGGCGGAACGATCCGCTTCATTTCGGCGAGGACCCGAACCGCGGTCGGGGTGTCGTAGGGAGCGTACCGGCCGTTCTTCCAGTCCTCGAAGAGCGGGGTACCCGGCAGTACGAGCGTCGGATAGATCTTGAGGAGGTCCGGCCGGAAGTCGGGCTCCGCCCACAATCGCCGAAAGTCCTCGAGGTCCCGGGTCGGGTCCATGCCCGGCAGCCCGAGCATGAGGTGGTAGCAGACCTTCAGTCCGCGGTCGCGGGCCTCGCGGGTCGCCCGGGCGACCGCGCCCGCGTCGTGGGCCCGTCCGACCGCGCGGAGGACGTCGTCGTGCAGGCACTCCACCCCGACCTCGACGCGCGTCACCCCGGCGTCGAGCAGGAACGGGAGGACCCGGCCGTCGCACCAATCGGGCCGCGTCTCGACCGTGAGGCCGACCATCCGGTGCGCGGCCGTCTCGTTCCGGGCGACCGCCTCCGAGAGCGTGGCCGAGGGGGTTCCGTTCAAACCGTCGTAGATCCCGCGCAGGACCTCCTCCTGGTAGGACCGCGGTCGGGCGGGGAACGTCCCGCCCATCACGATCACCTCGACCTTGGAGGTCGGGTGACCGATCGCGTCGAGGGTCTCGATCCGGTGGCGGGTGATCGCCGCCGAGTCCCAGTGGAACTGGGCACCCCGAAGTGCGGACGGTTCCTCTCCGGTATAGCTCTGGGGGCTTGCATTTTCCACGCCTCCGGGGCAGTACGTGCAGGTCCCGTGGGGGCAGCGCGCGGGGGCGGTCATCACCGCGACGACGGCCACCCCCGAGAGCGTTCGGGACGGTTTGCGGCGAACGGAACCGGCGAACCGAGCCTGCTCTACCGAGGGTAGCGTGCGGATCCAGTCGACGTTGGAGGGAACCCCACGCGGGGAGGCTGATTTGACGCGGGCCAGCTTCTCCCGGTGAACCTCCTCGGGGGAGGGAGGGCTCGGGGCGGCTACCGGTGAAGCCATTGCCGACTCTCACCGGTGACGAGGTACGGCGCCCGGCGGAGGTCGTCGAGCGTCCGGGAGCCGGTGAGGAACATCGCTACCTTGAGCTCGTGCACGAGCTGTTCGAGTTCGCGTCGGGTCTCGTCGTAGCCGGTCGACGCCGCCCGGAGGATCCCTCCCGCGGTTCCGGCGGCCGTCGCCCCGAGCGCGATGGCGCGCGCGACGTCCAGCCCCGAACGGACCCCTCCGCTCGCGACCACGGGGAGCCCCAGCGGGACGAGCTCGAGCACCGATATCGGGGACGGGATCCCCCAGTCCCAGAACGTCTTCCCGACCCGCGCCTCCCGCTCCGCTCCCTGCTCCACGGCTCGATAGTGCTCGACCGCGGCGAACGACGTGCCGCCCGTTCCGCTGACGTCGAAGGCGCGCACCTGGCGTCCGCGGAGCTCCTCCGCGACGCCCCGGGAGATCCCCGCCCCCGTCTCCTTCACCAGGACGGGGAACTGCGCGGCGAGCTCCCCGATGCGCTGGAGGCAGCCACGGGCGCGCCGGTCCCCCTCGGGCTGGACCATCTCCTGGAGGAAGTTGAGGTGGATGGCGAGTACGTCCGCGTGGATCAGCTCCATCGCGGCCCGGACCTCGTCGACCCCGACGACCCGGTCCTCCGGGCCCTGCGAGACGATCTGCGGCGCGCCGATGTTCGCGAACTTCAGCGGGACCTTGTGGGCGGCCACGGTCGCATAGCTCTCGGGAAACTGGCCCTTCAGTACCGCGGCCCGCTCACTGCCGACGCCCATCGCGACCCCGACGTCGGTCGCGGCTCGAGCTAGGTTGTCGTTGATCTTCGCCGCGTCGGGGAACCCGCCCGTCATGCCCGTGATCACGATCGGGGCCGCGAGCCGATGACCCAGCAGGGCGACCGACGGGTCGATGTCGGCAAAATCGATCTCGGGGAGCGCCTTGTGGATCAGCTGAATGTCGTTCCAGTACCGGTATCGTCCTTCGACGTCCCGGCCGAGAACGACCTTCACGTGCTCGGCTTTCCGATGGCTCAGGTCGAGCCCGGACGCGTCCGCGGACTTATCCGGACTTCGCGCGCGCCCAGCTCCCGTAGACCCACTCCCCTCGAAGAGCGCGCGAGAGTCCGCCATCCGTGAGTCCGCTAATAAGACCTGCGTCCACGCCGAGGCGCGCGATGGCGAGCATCGCTTCGGTCTTGCCCCGGATGCCGCCCGTGACGTCGGGCGCGCCCGCGCCGGGGCGCAACCGTTCGAGGGTCTCGGGGGTCACGTCGGCGACCACCGCCCGTCGACCCGGACCGCTCCCTTGCAGGATACCGGGCACGTCGCTCACGAAGACCACCCTCTGGGCGCGCAGTGCTCCCGCGACCTCGCGGGCGATCGCATCGGCGCTGAGGATCGACGCCCCCCACCGGTCGTCGGGGACCACGTCTCCGAACGAGACGGGAACGAGTCCTCGGTCGAGCGCCCCGCGGAACGGAGTCGCGTCGAACTGGGCGAGCTTGCCTTCCCGGTTCCGGGCGTGCGTCGCGATCGGCACGGAGGCCGGGGAGACCCCGGCCGCTACGAGGGCGCGGAGGACCATCAGGTGGAGTCGACGCACCTCGGTCGCGACGATCGCCGCCCCCCGGGCGCGGTGGCCGGGGGTCTGCGACGGGGGAGGGGCCGACGCCAGGCCGAACTGCTTCGCCCCCGGGTGTCCGAACGATCCCGCACCGTGGAGCACGACGAGCTGCCGGTCGTCGACCTCCGCGATCTCGGCCGCGAGTCGGGCGAGGACCTTCGGGCGCGGACGCTCGACCTCGCGCTTGCGGGTGAGGACGGAGCCGCCGAGCTTCACGACGACGATCGGTCGTTCCGAGGTCGGCGGGGCCGTCATCCGTCGAGGCCCACGGTCACGCGTGGTCGAGCCCGGCCCGGTCGTTGAGGAACATCATCGCACCGACGAACGTGACGAGCACCCCGGAGAAGAAGACCCATTGGAACGTTTCGAGCCACCACCAGACGAGGGTGATGCCGACCCCGCACAGCACGGACGCGACGACGATCCATGGCACGGAGATTGGGCTCTTGACGTGGGCCGAGTGCCCCTTCGCGGCGCCGCCGTACTCCGCCATCGCCCGTTCGAATGACGGCACCCCTTCAAATGCGTTCGGTCGAAACTGCCGGCCGGCGGCCGGCGCCGGTCCGGTCGAATCCGGCGCCGCCGGCGCACGTCGGAGGAAAAAATCTTGCAGAAGGTTGATATGGCACGCGCACCTCGCACGACCGCCCGAGGCCCGGGTAGGCGTCGACGGTGCCACCACACAGCGAAGACCTGCCGGCGGAAACGTCGGCCGCGTCCGAAGCGACGAAAGCCACCCACGGGGCGGTCACGCCCGTCAGCGACCGCCCCCCGAGCGGAGGGGCCGTGCAGGAACCGGTGTACGGTACCGCGTCCCCTCCTCCCGGAACCCCCAGCGGAACCGCCGAGTTCCTCGACGCGTTCCTCCAGACGAAAAGCGAGCTGTTCCGCGAGAGCCGTGAGGTGCTGCGCGATTCCTACGTACCCGCCCGACTCCCGCACCGCGACGGCGAGCTCCGCCAGGTCGCCGAGGTCCTGGCCCCCGCGCTCCGGGGAGACGTCCCCTCGAACCTCCTGATCTACGGCAAGATCGGTACGGGGAAGACCGCGGTCGTCACGCAGGTGCGCCAGGACCTCCAGCGACGGGCCGAGGCCGCATCGAAGCTCACGTTCGTGTCGGTGAACTGCGGGAACATCGACACGGCCTACAGTCTCCTGCAGAACATCGGGAACACGTTCGCGAAGGCCGAGGCCGACCGCATCCCCACCGGCTGGTCCCTCGACCGCGTCCAGGGCGCGATGCGCCGCCTGATGGACACGAAGGGCGGCACGATCATCCTCGTGCTGGACGAGATCGACCGGCTGGTCGCTCGGAGCGGCGACAACGTGCTCTACACGCTCAGCCAGATCAACACGGAGCTCGAGACCGCGCGACTCGTGCTCCTCGGGATCTCGAACGACCTCAAGTTCACGAACCACCTGGACGCCCGGGTCCGCAGCCGCCTCAACGAGGAGAAGATCCTCTTCGACCCGTACAAGGCTCCCCAGCTCCAGGACATCCTGCAGGACCGCGCCCGGGTGGCGTTCCGAGAGGGCGTCGTCGACCCGGGGGTCATCGAGCTCTGCGCGGCCTACGCCCAGCTCGAGAGCGGGGACGCCCGTCGCGCCCTCGCGCTCCTGCGCCTCGCCGCCGAGATGGCCGAGCGCGACCACGCGAAGCGGATCACCCGCGACCACGTCGTCAAGGCGAAGAACCGCCTCGAGAAGGACATCATCATCGAGTGTTGCCGGTCGCTCCCTCCGCACTGCAAGGTCCTCCTCTACGCGATCCTCCAGTCGTACGAACGCCGCCGGACCGGCGTCCTGACGGGCGAGGTCTACGACAACTACAAGCGGCTCGCCGAACGCCTCGGACTCCCTCCGCTCCACGCCCGGTCGATCTCGAACTACGTGAGCGAGCTCGAATCGCTGGGCCTCATCCGTGCGACGATCGTCTCCCGCGGTCGCGGGGGCCGGACCCGGGAGATCCAGGTCGACGTGCCCATCTCGGAGACGATGCCGGCACTCGAGGAGGACCCGCTCCTCGCCCCGCTCGGCCGGCCGAAGAGCCGCGGTCAGACGTTGCTGACCAACTTCGACAACCCCGGACGCACCGGGCCAAGCTACTGAGCCCGTCACCCCGCCCGGGGTCGTCGTCGGTTTATGCCGTCGTCGCGCCCGCGCTCGCCGTCTCCTGCACCTCGGTCAGATGGTCGGCGCGACGCCGGGCCCGTTCCCGGCGGAGTAACCGCAGCTCGCCCTCGAGCTCGCGGAGCTCGGTCGCGACCCGCCGGACCCGGACCTTGGCGATTCCCTCGATCGCGGCGATCTCCCGGTCGAGGGCCTCGTCCGAGCCGCGGAAGCCGCTCATCACTCGGCCGCGTCCTCGATCTGGGCCTTCTGGAGCTTGGAGGAGAAGTCAACGAAGACCGTCTTGATCTCCGTGAACTCGTCGATCGCTACGCTGCCCGCCTCGCGGCCCCCGTTCCCCGTGTTCTTGACGCCGCCGAACGGCAGCTGGACCTCGGCGCCGATGGTCGGGGCGTTCACGTAGGTGATCCCTGCCTCGAGGTCCTCCATCGCACGGAACGCGCGGTTGACGTCCCGCGTGTAGATCGAGGAGGAGAGACCGTAGTCGACGTCGTTCGCCACCCGGACCGCCTCTTCGTAGCTTCCGACCTTGATGACCGACAGGACCGGACCGAAGATCTCCTCCTTGGAGATACGCGAGCCGTGCTTTGTCTCGAAGATCGTCGGCTCGATGAAGTAACCGCGGTCGAAGGCCCCGCCGGTCAGCTTCCTCCCGCCGTAACGGAGCGTTGCCTCCTTCTTCCCGATCGCGATGTACTCGAGGATCTTGCGCTCCTGGTCCGCGGAGGCGACGGGACCCATCCCGGTCTTCGGGTCGAGCGGGTCGCCGACCGTGAAGCCGTCGAGGCGCTTCGTGAGCCGGCCGAGGAAGTTGTCGTAGACGTCCCGGTGCACGATCAGACGGCTGGTCGCCGTGCATCGCTGGCCCGACGTGCCGAACGCACCGAACAGCACGCCGTCGAGCGCGAGGCCGAGGTCGGCATCCTCCATCAGAATGACCGGGTTCTTGCCTCCGAGCTCGAGGTGGACCATCTTGAGGCTCTGGGCGCCGCGGACGTAGACGTCCCGTCCCGTCTCGACGCCCCCGGTGAACGAGACGGTCCGTACCCTCGGGTCGGAGACGAGCGCGTGGCCGACGACGCCCCCCGAACCGGTCACCAGGTTCAGTACGCCGGCGGGAACCCCCGCATCCTCGTAGATCCGGACGACTTCGACCGCGCAGCGCGCGGTGTTGGACGCCGGCTTGAAGACGACCGTGTTCCCCGAGATCAGGGCGGCGGCGATCTTCCAGTTCGGGATCGCGGTGGGGAAGTTCCAGGGGGTGATGCACGCCACGACGCCCTTCGGTTGACGGAGCGTCAGGCAGAACTTGGACCGAAGTTCCGAGGGGACCGTCTCCCCGACGAGCCGTCGGCCCTCTCCGGCCATGTATTCGATGAAATCGATCGACTCCTGCACGTCCCCGAGGCCCTCGCCGATCACCTTGCCCATCTCCCGGGTGACGATGCGCCCGACGTCCGCCTTCCGCTCCTTGAGGAGGCGGGCCGCGGCCAGCAGGAGGTCGCCGCGCTTGGGTGCGGGGGTATCCTTCCACGCGGGGAACGCCTTGGCCGCGGCCGCCACGGCACGGTCGACGTCCTCGGGGGTTCCCGAGACGAACGAGGCGATCGGCTCGCGGGTGGCGGGGTTCACGGTCTCGAACCGCTTCGCCCGCGCCGGCGTCGCCCACTTTCCACCGATAAAGAGACCGTACTCCTCCCGCCTGGGCGCCATGAACTTCCAACCTGGGGGCCAATCTCCCTGCGGGGTACATAGGCGTTTGCCGAGGGGACCGAGCGGACGCGGGGGGGGGCGCCGAAGGGGGAGAAAGACTTTCGCGGGGGAACGCTAGGGGAGGGTCGTGATCGACCTCGAGCTCGTGCGCAAGGAACCCGACCGGGTTCTCTCCAACCTCGAGCGCCGCCGGAACCCGCCGTACCTCGAGCTGTTCGCAGACACTCGGGCCAAGGATGCGGAGTGGAGGGCGGCGCTCGTCGATGCGGACCGCTTGCGTCGCCGCCGCAACGAGCTCAGCCGGCAGATCGCCGAGGCCCGCAAGGGCGGGACTCCGTCCCCCGCGCTGGATGCCGAAGCCCAGACGATCCCGGCCACGCTGCGCGAGGTCGAGGCGCGGGAGACCGAGCTGCGGACGGCGAGGGACGCGCTCCTCCGGCGCCTTCCGAACCTCCTGGACGAATCGGTGCCGTACGGCAAGGACGAGACCGAGAACGTGGTCGTCACCTCTTGGGGCGAACCAGGGCCGGCGCGGGCCGACCTCGCGCCGCACGGGGAGGTGCTCGAGGCGCTCGGCCTCGCCGAGTTCGACCGGGCCCGGCGCGTGAGCGGAGCCGGGTTCTACTATCTCCGCGGCGCGGCGGTGCTGTTCGACCTCGCGATCCAACGCTTCGCGCTCGACCTGCTCATCGAGCGCGGCTTCGCCCCCGTCGCTCCCCCGTACCTGCTCCGGCGGGAGCCGTACGAGGGCGTGACCGACCTCGCGGATTTCGAGAACGTGATGTACAAGATCGAGGGAGAGGACCTCTACCTGGTCGCGACCAGCGAGCACCCGCTCGCCGCACTCTACCTCGGCGAGATCCTCGACGAGGACTCGCTCCCGATCCGCCTTGCGGGCGTGAGCCCCTGCTTCCGGAAGGAGATCGGCGGGCACGGGGTCGACCAGAAGGGAACGTTCCGCGTCCACCAGTTCCAGAAGGTCGAGCAGTTCGTCTTCGCACGCCCCGAGGACTCCGCCGCGATCCACGAGGAGCTGCGCGCGAACGCCGAGGAGGTGTTCCGTCGGCTGGCGGTCCCCTACCGGGTCGTGAACGTATGCACGGGTGACGTCGGTACCGTCGCGGCGAAGAAGTACGACATCGAGGCGTGGTTCCCGCGGCAACAGGGGTACCGCGAGGTCGTGAGCTGTTCGAACTGCACGGACTACCAAGCCCGTCGACTCGGGATCCGGATGGGCAAGGCCGGCCAATCCGGGAAGCGCGTCCCCCACACGCTCAACTCGACCGCGGTCGCCACCTCCCGGGCGATCGCGGTCCTGATCGAGCAGTATCAGCAGCCCGACGGCACGGTGACGATCCCCGACGCGCTCCGACCGTACATGGGGGGCCGCACGGCACTGACGGCGACGGGTCGCGGCGCGTGAGCCCCGGGCACCGAGGGGCCCGGGGACGCAGGGCCGCCCCGGGCGACCCCGCGGTCGTGCGTCGACGAGACTCGGGTCGCGCGGCGAGCACGCGGTACGGGTCCGGGGAGATCCCCGGGGCGCCCCGAACGGGAACGCCTAAGCGCCGCGCACGGGTCCCCTCTCGCGAGGTCCCGCGTGAGCCACCAGCGTCTCCTCGACGATTTCACGGTCGGGGGAACTCCGGTCGCCGAGCCCCCGACGCCCCCGGCCCGCCGGTCTCGTCCCGAGGCTCTTCCGGGGGTCTGGCGCGTCGTCGACGGAGCGGTGGAGCACCCCCTCCTGCGACCGGGCGTCATCCGGGCACTGCCGTTCCAACTCGACCTGGCCCGCATCGGGCTCGACGAGGACCTGCTCGTGGTGTTGCCGACCGGGCTCGGCAAGACCGTCATCGCCGCCCTGCTGGCGGCCGAATCCCTGCGACGCTCGACGGGAAAGGTGCTCGTCCTTGCCCCCACCCGACCCCTGGTCCAGCAGCACGCCGACGCCTTCGCCCGATGGCTCGTCCCGCTGCGATCGGCCCGATTCACGGGAACGGTCCGGCGGCCGCTCCGCGAAGGTGCGTGGGACGACGCCGACCTCGTGTTCGCGACGCCCGAGATCGTGCAGAACGACCTCATCGCCGAACGATACCGCCTCGACGAGGTCGCGCTCGTCGTCTTTGACGAGGCCCACCACGCGGTCGGCAAGTACGTCTACGTGCCGATCGCGGCGCGATACCGGGCGGAGCGACCGGCGACGGGTCGGGTCCTCGCGCTGACCGCGTCACCCGGAGGCAAGGACGAACGGATCGAGGAGGTGGTCGGAGCGCTCGGGGCGCAACGGATCGAGGCCCGCTCGCGCGAGGATCCGGGGGTCGCCGAGTACGTTCAGGAGGTCGACGTCGACCTCCGCTGGGTCGACCTCTCGCCCGAGGCAACGCGCATCCGGGAGATGCTCGCGAGCGCGGCCCGCGCGACGGCCCGCAAGCTCCAGAAGATGGGCTATCTCCGCAAGAAGCCGATCGGCTCGCTGTCGGTCAAGGACCTCCTCGCGCTGCGGGCGGAGATCTTCGCTCGCCCCGGACCGATGGTCCGACGATTCGGGCCGCTCTTCCACCAGCTCGTGCTCCTCCATCTCCACCATGCCCAAGAGCGGCTCGAGACCCAGGGACTCGAGCCGTTCCTGCAGTACCTCGGACGGGTCGCGGCGAAGGAGAAACCCGGTCGGGGTGACGTCGCGTTCCTCAAGCTTCCCGAGGTCGTCCTCGCGCGAGAGGAGGCCGAGACGTTCCTCCGGACCACGAAGGAGCCGTCGCACCCGAAGTTGGACGCGCTCGTCGAGCTCGTCCGGGAGACCCTCGCCCGCCCCCAGGACCATCCGCCCCGGGTGCTGGTCTTCGCCCAGTACCGCGACACGATCCAGGGAATCCAGGCGATGCTCGAGCTCCAGGGCTGGACCGTCGGCCGGTTCGTGGGTCAGGCGACGCGCGACGCCGACGACCGGGGGATGAACCAGAAGGAGCAGGGCCGGGTGCTCCAGGGATTTCGGGACGGGCGCTTCCCGATCCTGGTCGCGAGCAGCGTCGCGGAGGAAGGGTTGGACGTGCCCGACGTCGACCTCGTTGTCTTCTTCGAATCCGTCCCGAGCGAGATCCGCGCGATCCAGCGCCGGGGCCGGACCGGGCGCACCTCGCTCGGACGCGTCACGGTCCTCCTCACCCGGGAGACGCGGGACGTGCAGTACCAGGCCGCGGAGGTGCGCCGCGAGAAGGCGATGATGCGCATCGTGCGACGCCTCTCCGCGGACGCCCGCCGGCGTCGGGAAACGGACCCGAAAACGTCCGGGGCCGAGGGCGAAGAACCGTCGGAGCCGGCGGAGAAATCGCCCCTATAAACATTGGGAAACCATGCCACGGCGTGCCCGTCCGTCGGCGAGGCTAAATAACCCGCCCCGGGTCCAACGCTGCAGGAGACGATGGGCCTCTTTTCCTGGCTGGCTCCGAACCTCGGTCTCATCACCCTCACGCTCGTGGCCATCGGGCTGACGGTGTATCTTCTGTACGCCATGGTCCACCCTGAGAAGTTCTGAGGGAGGCGCAAGCCCGTGTTCGCCCTGCAATCGCTGTGGGACGTCCTATTGGTCATCGCCCTCATCGTCGCGATCGCCCCCTGGTTCGGGGCGTATCTCGGCCGCGTCTATCTCAACCGGCCCGCGTTCGGCGACCTCGTGCTCGCCCCGCTCGAGCGCGCGGTCTACCGGTTGATCGGCACCTCTCCGCGGCGCTCGATGCGCCCTCGGGAGTACATGCTCGCCGTGCTCCTCGTGAACGGCGGCGTCTTCGCGTTCCTCTACCTGTATTTCTTCTTCCAGTCCGGGCTTCCGCTGAACGCGACCGGGGTCCCCAACATGTCCTGGGACCTCGCGTTCCACTCCGCGGCGAGCTTCACGACGAACACCGACTTCACGCACTTCACCAACGAGTCCCAGATCAGCATGGGCTCCACGATCATTGCCTGGCAGCTCGCGTTGTTCCTCTCCGCTGCGACCGGCCTCTCGGTCGCCGCGGCGATGATCCGGGGGTTCATCCGGAAGGACGGGACTCTCGGCAACTTCTACGTCGACCTGGTCCGCTCGGTCACCCGGATCCTGCTGCCTCTCTCGGTCCTCTTTGCCGTGATCCTCGTGCTGATGGGCGTTCCCGAGACGTTCACGAACTACATCGTAGCCCACCCGTTGACGGGCGGCACCCAGACGATCTACCTCGGGCCGGTCGCGTCGTACCAGTCCCTCTCGCTCCTCGGGACGAACGGAGGCGGCTGGTACGCCGCCAACATGGCCTCGCCGCTCGCCAACCCATCGGCGCTCTCCAACCTGTTCGCGGTCGGGATCATGATGCTGATCCCGTTCTCGACCCCGTTCGCCTTCGCCCAGATGATCCGCAAGAAAGGGGAGGCGTGGCCGTTCCTGGGGACGATCCTGATCGTCTTCGCGGTCGCCTTCGCGCTGTTTCTCACCTACCAGGCGGCGACCAACCCCGCGCTCGTGAACCTCGCGGGGCTCGGCCCGTCGACGAACGGGTATCCGGTCGGGCAGGAGACCCGGTTCAGCCTGCCGGAAGCCTCGCTCTTTCAAGTGGTGAGCGTCTACTCCAACGTCGGCGCGAGCAACATGATGATCGGGGCGGTCTCCCCGGTCGGCCAGATGGTCCTCCTCTTCGGGATGTTCACCCAGAGCACCCCCGGCGGCGAGGGAACCGGCTTCGCGATGCTGCTGCTGTTCGCCGTCCTCGCGATCTTCGTGGGCGGCTTGATGGTCGGGCGGACGCCCGAGTACCTGGGGAAGAAGATCGGCACCAGCCAGGTGAAATGGGCCGCGCTCGCACTCCTCATCCACCCGGCCGTCGTGCTGATCCCGTTCTCCGTCGGGGTGCTCGCCGGTCAGCCCGGCATCGCCGCCGCCTCGTTGCCGGCATCGGCGCACAACTTCACGTCGGTGCTCTACGAGCTCACCTCCGAGTCGGCGAACAACGGGAGCGCGCTCTCCTCGGTGGCGTTCAACGACACGACCGTCTTCTGGAACGTCGCGGGCGGGCTGGTGATGCTGATCGGCCGATTCGTTCCGATCTGGGCGATGCTCCAGGTCGGCGGGATCTTCGCGTCCCAGGAGGAGCGACCGCCCGGACCCGGCACGCTCCAGACCGCGAGCGCGACGTTCACGATCTACCTGACGATGATCCTGATCATCATCTCGGCCCTCCTCTTCCTCCCCGTCCTGGCGCTCGGGCCGCTCGCCCAGATCGTGTGAGGAGGGTCCGATGACCGAGAACCTGAGCAGGGCCGGCGCACGGGTCTCCGTCCGCCGTGAGGCGCACACGTCGATCCGCCGGGTCCTCGTCGACTCGTTCCGGATGTTCGACCCCCGCAAGGAGGTCCGGCACCCGATGATGTTCGTCGTCTGGGTCCTGTTCGTCTACCTCGTCGTCCTCACCCTCTTTCCGCGGGCATTCCCCGACATCGCCCGGTTCTACGACGCGAGCTACTACCTCGGCGTCACGATCATCCTGTTCCTGACCCTCTGGTTCGCCCACATCTCCGAGGCGATCGCGGAGGCCGAGGGGCGCGCCCAGGCCGACAGCCTTCGGGAGATCCGCAGCGGGATCCGCGCCCGGCAGGTATTGCCGGACGGGTCCACTCGGTGGGTGCCGGCCGACGGACTGCGGGTCGGCGACACGGTCGAGGTCCAGCCGGGCGAGCCCGTGCCGATCGACGGCGACGTGATCCAGGGGGCGGCGCTCGTGGACGAGTCGATGATGACCGGCGAATCCGCCGCGGTCATGCGCGAGAGCGGCGGGGACAAGACGAGCGTCCTCGGTGGGGCCCGCGTGGTGCAGGGGAAGGTACGCGTTCGCGTCAGCGCGGTGCGGGGGGAGTCGTTCCTCGACCGCCTCATCCGCCTCGTGGAGGGGCAGGCCCGGGAGCCGACCCCGAACGAACTCGCGCTCGGGGTGTTGCTCGCCGCGCTCACGATCGCGCTCTTCACGGTCGTCGTGACGTTCCTCTATCTCGCGAACTTCACGAACATCATCACGGTCGACCTCGCGACGATCGTGGCGTTGTTCGTCTGCCTCATGCCGACCACGATCGGGGCGCTCCTCCCCGCGATCGGGATCTCGGGGATCAACCGGGTCGCCCGCGCGAACGTCATCGCGAAGTCGGGAAAGGCGGTCGAGGCCGCCGGTGACCTCGACACGCTGATCCTCGACAAGACGGGCACCATCACGGTCGGCAATCGGCTCGCCGTGCAGTTCGTGGCGGCCCCCGAGGTCACGATGGACGTGCTGGTCGAGGGCGCGATGCTCTCGTCGACCCTCGACGACACCCCCGAGGGGAAATCCATCGTCCGCCTCGCGGCGCGTCGGGCGACCCCGGTACGGCGGCTCGAACCCGGCGGGTTCAAGGTCCTGCCGTTCACGGCCGAGCGCCGGATGAGCGGGGTCGTCCTCGCCGACGGCACCGAGTTCTACAAGGGTTCGACCCAGGCGATGGAAGCGCACGGCGCGCTGCTCCCCCCCGCGCTGAAACAGTCGGCGACGGAGGCGGCACGCCAGGGGATGACCCCGCTCGCGATCTCCGTGAACCAGCGGGCGATCGGACTCGTCCTCCTGAAGGACGTGGTGAAGCCGGGCATCAAGGACCGGATCCATGAGCTGCGGACGATGGGCATCCGCACGGTGATGTGCACGGGCGACAACCGCCTGACCGCCGCGGCGATCGCCCTCGAGAGCGGGGTCGACGATTACATCGCCGAGGCGAAGCCCGAGACGAAGCTCGTGATCATCGACCGCGAGAAGGCGGCCGGGCGCCTGGTCGCGATGAGCGGCGACGGGTCGAACGACGCGCCGGCGCTCGCCCGCGCGGACGTCGGGCTCGCCATGAACAACGGGACCAGCGCGGCGAAGGAGGCCGGCAACATGGTCGACCTCGACAACGACCCGACCAAGCTGATCGAGATCGTCTCGATCGGCAAGCAGCTCCTGATCACCCGGGGGGCCCTCACGACGTTCTCCATCACGAACGACGTCGCGAAGTACTTTGCGATCATTCCGGCCATTTTCGTCGCGTCCGGGGTCGCAGCGCTTCCCGGCATCGCCGTGCTGAACGTTCTCGGATTCGCGAACCCGCAGCTCGCCGTCCTGGCCACGTTGACGTTCAACGCCCTGATCATCCCGGCCCTGATCCCGCTCGCGCTCGCCGGGGTCCCGTTCCGCCCGCGCCCGGCGATCGACCTCCTGCGCCGGAACCTGATCTACTACGGGTTCGGCGGGCTCGTGAGCGCCTTCGCCGGGATCTGGCTCTGCTACCAGCTGCTCGCCTGGCTTTCGACCCAGGCCTGGGTCCGGGCGGTCGGGGTCGCGGTCTCCCACTTCCTGCCGATCGGAGGCCGGTG
>JBAWFC010000090.1:0-4628 GCA_049591535.1 Thermoplasmata archaeon
CTCGGGGGCCACGTGCGCGCGACGGTCGTCCTCCTCGCGCTGATGCTCCTGCTCAGCGGGTTCGTCTACCCGCTCCTGGTCACGGGGATCGCCCAGGTGATCGACCCGGGCCCGGCGGAGGGCTCCCTGCTGCGGGACGCGAACGGCACCGTGGTCGGCTCTTCCCTGGTCGCCCAGAACACGAGCGCCCCGTACCTATTCTGGGAACGGCCGTCGCTCACCGACTACAATACGACGCTCGGAGCCGAGACGCCGCCCGGCCCGACCGACCCGGCGCTCGCCGCCCTGCTGAACGAAACCATTGCCTACATGCGGCAGTATGGGAACTTCACCGTGAACGCCACGCTCCCGTTCTGGCTGGTCGCCCCGTCGGCGTCGGACGTCGACCCCGACCTCACCCCAGAGGCCGTCCTCGTGCAGGTCCCGCGGGTCGCGGAGGCCAACAACCTCTCCGTCGAGTACGTCACGGGATTCGTGAACGACCACATCACCAACTCGCCGATCCCGTACGTCGGGGTCGCGTACGTCGACGTACTCGAGCTTGACATCGCCCTGTTGCCGCGGATCGGGAGGTAAGCGTGTACCGCCAGATACTCGTCCCCGTGTCGGAACCGTCGGAGGTCGAGCCGCTGATCCGGTTCGCCGCGATGCTCCTCGATGCGGACGGGGAGATCCGGGTCCTGCACGTCATCCCGACCACGACCCTCCCGCAGGTCACGCGCGAGTGGCGCGCCTCGGTCAACCTCGTCATCCCGGCGCACGAGGCCGGGGCCGCGCTCGACGTCCGCGTCGACCCCGAGGTCCGCGCGTCGACCGACGTCCCCGGGGAGATCCTCGAGAGTGCCGAGACCCACGGGGTCGATGCGATCCTCATGACCCTGCGGGGCGACAAGCGGAGCCGGAACCCGTTCGTGGGCCACACCGCGAGCGGCATCCTGCACCACGCCCACGCGGACGTGCTGATCGTGAATCGGCTCGCGCTCGGCGCGGGGAAGCTGCCGCGGATCCTCCTGCCGTCCTTCCGTGCCACCCCGCTGCCGAAGGCGATGCAGGTCGCCGAGGAGATCGCGGTCCACAACGACGGGGCTTCGGTGACGACCCTCTCCCTCGGCCCCCGGGACGGCGGGGACGGCCGGGACGAGCCGGACCGCGAGGAGCACACCTCCCGTGGCGTGCCGGTGACCCACAAACGGGCCCAGTACTCCGGCTCGCTCGTCCGCCGCGGACGGCTCCCCGCGGTCGTTCTCCAGGCCGCCCAACGGGAGCGGTTCGGGCTGCTCCTCGTCAGCGAGGAGGGCGACCAGGCCGGTGGCGCCCTGCTCACGCGGCGCTTCCTCGAGGAGCTGTTCCGTGAGGCACCCTGCCCGGTCCTCGCCCTCCGGTCCTAGTGCGGTGCGCGGGACGGCGATGTCGGAGCTCTGGTTCGTCGGGCTCGGGCTCTCGGACGAACGGGGACTCTCCGCCCGCGCCTGGGACGCGCTCCGTTCCGCCGACGAGCTGTTCGCGGAGGAGTACACCGCGACCGCCCCGCCCGGCACCATCGAGCGGGTCGCCCGGGAGCTCGGGCGGGCGGTGCGAGCGCTCGACCGCACGCTCCTCGAGTCCGAGGCGCCGATCCTGGAGGCGCTCCGCCGGTCGCACCGGGTCGCGCTGCTCGTGGTCGGCGACCCGTTCGCCGCAACGACCCACGTCGCCCTCCGTCTCGCCGCCGAGGGCGCCGGCCACTCCTGGAAGTACGTCCCGAACGCGAGCATTCTCACCGCCGCGGCCGGGTATCTCGGCCTCATGTACTATCGGTTCGGTCGGACGGTGTCGCTGCCGTTCCCCGCGCCGGGGTTCGCGCCCCGGTCCCCCGTCGAGCAGATCGCGGGGAACCGGGAACGGGGGCTGCACACCCTCGTCCTGCTCGACCTCCGTCCGGAGGAGGGCCGGTTCCTGACGGCGGGAGAGGCGCTACGGATGCTCCGCGACCGGGACCCCGCGGGGGACCTGGTCCCAGCCGGGTCGCCCGTCGCGGTCGTGGCCCGGGTCGGCCGGGACGACCCGGCCGGGTGGTTCGGGCCCCTCGAAGAGCTCGCGGAGATCGATTTCGGACCCCCGATGCATGCCGTCGTCGTCCCGGCCGCGGACCTCCACTTCGAGGAGGCCGCCGCGCTCGACCGGTTTCGGCTCCCGCGACCCGACGTCCCTACGTGATCGCCCCCGCCGGGGGGGTGCGGGGCGGCCTAGGTCGTCGTGGGCGGGTCCGAGGCGGCCCCCGGAGGGATGAGCGCTTCCGCAAACTGGCGGATCCGGAACGGGCGCAGGAGGACGATGTCGGGCCCCCGGTTCGGCTCGCTCGCCGCGGCCGGTGGCCGGGACGCGGGAGCGACCAGGATCACCCGGAGCTCCGGGGAGACCTTGCGGGCCTCCTGGACCAGGGAGCTGGAACTGCCCTCCGCGAGGTTGACGTCGGCAACGAGGAGGTTCGGTCGGTGCTCGCGCAACAGTTCGAGGCACTGGGTCGCTCCTTCGGCCTCCCCGTCGACCCGGAAATGATGGAGCCGCAGGAGCCCCCGGAGGAGCACCCGCGTCTCCTCGTCGCCGGCGACGACAACGGCGGACGACGTAGGCACGCCTGAGTCGACCATTCTGCTCAACCGGCCGCCGTTGGCCTCCCGAAGGCCCGCGCGCTGGTCACTAGTAAAGACCATGTTCGAGTATATCGACTCGACTGCCCGCCGGAAGCTCCGGGCCGCCCTGCGCGCGGTCGGTTCACTCCCCACCCGCCTCGGCGACCGTCTCCCGAACTCCCCAGTCCGCGACCCCGGCGGCCTGGAGGAGCGCGTCGAGCGCGGCATGGTATCGGTCGGCCGGCGCTGCGAGGGTCGAGCGGGCCCGGTCTGAGAGCGCGGTGCCGAACTCCTGCTCGGTCTTGGAGAACTGCCAGGCATGGGCGCCCCCGCGCCCGAGCGCGCAGAGGAGGCCGAAGGCGAGACCCCGTTCCTTTCCCTCTTCCGGGAGCCCCTGGACGATCGTGCGCTCGGCGGCCGAATCGCCGTGGGTCCGGTACTCGCGGGCGATCCGGTCGACCCAGGCGGCCTCGCGGGCCAGTCGCGAGTACCGCGGCAGCTCCTCGAGCACCTGCCGCTCCTCACTGCGCCGCTGGGCACGTTTGAGTATCTCGGCGACCCGGCCGGGAGCTCCCCGGGCCTCGGCGATCCACCGTCGTGCCTCCTCGGGGTCGGAGACGATCGTGCGGACGATCACCTCGGCGTGGTCCGGCCAGAGACGCTCGAGGGCGCGGCTCGCGACCGGCTCGTCGACCTCGAAGTAGCCGCCGACGTCCTCGAGGGCGCGCTCGACCGCCCGCCGCTCGATGGGGGTCGCCCGCAGGGCGTCGAGGAAGGCGTTCCGGTCGCTCCCGAAGCAGACGCCGCCCGCGACGAGCGTCGGGCGGTTCGTCCCCTCGATCCGGGGGCGCAGCTCGTCGGAGTAGGCATCGAGGAGCTGGGAGTCGGAGAGTCGACCGAGCTCGTACCGCTTGCGGAGCGGGCGGGGGAGCTCGGGGAGGCGGGCGTGGACACACTCCGGACCCCCTTTGCAGCGGACGTTCCACTGGGCGTCGACCGGGAACTCCTCGCTCGGGTCCGGGACCGCGGCCCCGTCCGACAGGCTGGACAGGAGGTGGCGGTCCGGCTTGACGCATCGTCGGCAGACCCGGAAGGCGGTCCCGGCGCCGGGCCAGGCGACCTCGAGGAACGGGCGCGGCTCGTTCTGCTGGAGGTGCGGGCAGACGTACCGGTGGTTGGCCACGTCCTCGAGCAGCCGGTACGGCAGGTCGGAGACCCGTTCGGACCGGAACTCCTCCGGCGGGTTCGCGGACTTTCCCGTGCACCAGAGGACCTTGCGGGTCGCGAAGAAGTGGAACCCTTTGCGGGTCCAGTCGACGTAGCCGAGGAGCAGTCGGGACGGGTCGTCCGACTGCTGGACGGCCACTTCGGATTCGCGCGGCGCCCGCGCGAGGGGGGCGTAGGAGACCTCCCCGTCCGGCAGAGGGAAGGAGACGACCACCGGCGCCTTCGGGTCGAGGTAGAACTTCAGGAGCCCGGCGTAGGAGCGGACGAGCGAGTCGCCCCAGTGCGACATCCGTTCGAGCCGCTTCTCCTCCTCCCGCGCCTCGCGTACCTCCTCGAGGTCGGCCTTCAGTCGGTCGAACCGCTCCGGTGGGCAGTCGCTCGTTCGGCGGGGAAGGAGCGGCTCCACCGACTCGCGGAGCACCTTCGCCCGCGCCAGGAGGTCGTGCTCCCGTATCCCCGATCCTCGACGTACCCGCGGCATGGCCTACCCGCGGGCGAGTGACGGGTCGTACATATTCCCGAGGGGCCCTATCGACGGCACGCGTCGAGGAAGTGGCGGAAGATCTCGCGCCCGCCTTCCGTGTGTTCCACCTCGGGGTGGAACTGGACCCCCCAGATCGGGCGGGTCGGGTGGGCCATCGCTTCGACCGTGCACGAGGAAGAGTGGGCCAGGACGGACCATCCGGGGGGAGGCACCGAGACCTCGTCGTTGTGGTTCGCCCAGACTCGGAAGCGCTCGGGCAGCCCCGCGAACAGGGGGTGCGTCGGTCGGTCGACCTCGAGGTCGAC